>CAWFSD010000072.1:0-62657 GCA_963818245.1 uncultured Planctomycetota bacterium | reverse complement strand
GGCCGGGGGGACGCGCCCCTTCGTTGCGCGCCGATATCGTCCTCTGGCTTGGCCGTCCGGCGCGAGCCACCTGTTCACGACGCGCACCCCCGCAGCGCAGACCGAGCATCGATCCACCAGCGCGCCCTTCGACCCTGCAAACGCGCGAGGCCGCGCGCTGCAGGGGGCCGATACCTGCGCTCACTTCCTGCGCGCTCCGAGGTTGAGGTAGGCGAGCAGGCCGAACAGCGCGGTGATCAGGAAGGCTGCCAGTCCGCTGCCATGGCCGCAGCCCTTGGAGGAGGACGAACCGCCATCCCCCGACGCGGTCGCGGTGGTCGCGGTGGCGACATTCGACATCATCCCCGCTGCCAAGCCGGAATCCGTGCCCTTCACCGCGAAGAAGTAGGTGGTGCCGGCCTGCAACCCGGACGCCGTGAACTGATCGACCACTCCGGCGGACGCCGGGACGGGCGCGCCGGTCACGGGAGTCGCGGCCGCGAAGGAGTCAGCGGTGATGGGGCTGGTCGCGACGCGCACGTCATAGGCGGCGGCCCTGCCCGCTGGGCTGCCATCGACCGGCGACGTCCAGGCGAGGCGGACGCCAGTGGTGGACACCGCCGTCGCCGAGAGGTCGCCGATGCGCTGCGGCGGGGCCGCGCCGTCGGTGCCCAGCCCACCCAGAACGGCCGCATCGCCCTTCTGCACCGCCTGCAGGGCGTGCGGATCCAGGCCGATGGCCTTGACGATGGTCGGGGCGACCTGACGGGTGCTGACCGGGTCGGTGACGGTCGACGCGGCGAGCCTGGCGTTCGCCACCAGCAACGCGACGTGGGTGTCGTCCTCGCTGGAGCCGCCGTGCTCCGCCCGCTTCTTCTTGATGCCGGCGTAGACCGTGCCCGGGATCGGCTGGATGATGATGTCGGGGACGCGCGCGTCGGTCAGCGGATCGGAGAACTGCGCCTTCAGGTCCGCGCCGGACAGGATGCTCTGGATGTGGCACGGGCCAGCGACCGCCTGCAGCGCCGTCACCGCGGCCGCGGTCTGGGACTGGTCATGGAGCCAGATCAGCGAGGCATCGTCCTCGATGGCGAAGTCGACCGGGATCCCGCTGCTGGTGGTGGCGATGAAGAACGCGCCTCCAGCGTCCTGCGGGACCGGATCCTGGACGCTCTCGGTGATGCCCAGCGCGGGGATCGGCTTCAGCATGCGGAGGGTCGCCGGGTCGATCGGCGCCTGACCGTGCTTGGCGGTGACGATGATCAGCGTCGAGTCGAGGATCCCCGCGGTCTGCAGTCCCGCGACCACCTGGCCGAGCGAGGTGTCGACGAAGGCCAGGGCGGTGGCGAGGGGGGCGTTCGGGGTCCCGGCCGCATCCGCGTAGCCGCCGCGCGGGCCGCTCGAGGCGAGCGGGTCGTTGGCGACCTTCTGCCCGACGCTGACGCTCTGGAAGTTCATCCCGAAAATCGCCGGCACGCCGGCCCCGGCCGCTCCGGAGCTGCTCTTGCCCTGGATCTGGTTGAGGATCGCCGCGACCTTCACGCCATCGTACCACGTGGTGGCGGCGACGCTCGACGTGATGTCGCCCTGTCCGATCGCGCTCGCCGGGCCAGGGATCGGCAGCGGCGCGCCGAGGGTGTCGACCAGCGGATTGCCGTCCGCATCCAGGAACGAGTTGATCTCCGGCGTGAAGAGGTCGTCGACACCGGTGCCGGAGGGGCCGTTCACCCACTCGTACGCGGGGTGCTTGTCGGTCCAGGCGGTGCGCAGGCCGGCGGACTTGGCGACCTCGAAGATGGTGTTGGTGCGCAGCAGCTGGTGCGGGAACACGGGGTGGCCCGCGGCATCGACCGGCAGGTGCGAGGGATCGATCATCGTGGTCTTGCCGAAGTGCTTGGCGCCGCCGTCGATGTAGCTGTTGTCCCAGTCCAGGCTCTCGCTGAGGTTGGTCTCCACTCCGCGCACGGTGCTGCCCGGTGCGAACAGGCTGCGATCCCAGGCGTCGTCGTACCACAGGCCGAGATCGGCCGGCTTCGCCCCGGTGACCAGCGCACCGAGGCCCGGGAAGGAATCCGACGGGCTCGAGCACGACGCGTGCGTGTAGGTCGTACCCATCGCGCTCAGGCGCGCCAGCGCGCTGGTCGGATGCGCGGCCACGAAATTGGCCAGGTCCACCTCATGCAGTCCGTCGACGCTGAACAGCAGCACGTGCTGGATGTGCCCGTCGGCGACCGTCGCCGCCATCAGCGTTGGCGAGAGGAGGAGCATGGGCAGGGCGGAGGACAGTCGGCGAGAGATGGGCATGGAGAGTTCCTGGGTTGTCCGGCGAGACTCGATCGTTCGGTCAAGGCCGTGCGATGCTGTCGGTGAAGGGATGGTGAAGCCCTGCTGCGGCAGGTCGCGGGAAGTCGCCGCTGCACCCGCCTCGCGCGTCTCCCACGGTGCAGCGCGATCCGCGAGTGCGAGCGGCCTCGTCTGATGAAACGCTCATACCAGGGTGCCAAGCCGGCCAGGACGGTGCACCGCCGCGGCACTCGCTCGCGGGGGGACGTCCGCCGGAGTCCGCTGTTCCCGATCATGCGGCATGGCGAAGTGCAGTGGCGCTCTCGCTGCCGAGCCCGGTTGGAAGCGTGGGACGAACGCGGTGCTGGCGTCCTGCGCACCCGCGGTCTCTCTAAGGCGAGTGCGTTCGCGCGCCTGCGTGGCCCCCGCCTGAGACGAATGGTTTGGCACGCGGTGAGCGAAGACTGGTCATCGTCACGACCGCCATGTCCATGGCGGCGTCGGCCAACACCTGAACCCGGGACCCCTATGCGACGTGCATCCATCCTTCTGACTGCGACCTTCTCGATCGGCGCTCTCGCCCTCACCGTGACCGGGTGCGATCATACCCGCAGCAGTGGGTCCAACGGCGGAGCCACCAGCGCGTATCCGAACCAGGCTCCGGCCGCGGGGGGCAACACCAGCAGTCGCGCTCCCGGTGCCGGCGACCAGGGGCCGTCCAGCACCAAGTGAGTCGAGGCCACTCGCCACCGCGCGCCGCGTTCCGGCGCGCGGTGCCGTTCGTGCGCGTGAGTCCTGTCTTGCTCATGGTTCCCAGAAGGGTGGCGACGGAGCGCATCCGTTCACTGCGGCGCGGGCGCCGGGCCTGGGATCTCGTGGATCAGGGCGATGTGCATGCCCCAGTCGCGGCTCTGCGCGCCGACGGTCTGGCCGGCATCGACGTCGCGGAGCGGAAACGACCTTTTGGGTGCCTGGCCGAGATTTCCGTTCCACCGCGGCGCTCAGGGTTTCGATTGCGCCAGCTTCTCCAGTGCCGCGACCGTGACCGCATCCGCCAGAACGGGCTTCTCCCAATAATCCGCGAACGAGAAGAACACGTCACGCATGTGGCTCGGCCGCTGGTCCAGGGAGATGATGTACTCCTTTCCCGGATCATACGGGTAGAGCTGGAAATGGACCTCGTTCACGGCGTAGGAGCGCAGCATGTAGACCGGTCCACTGTGCGCCAAGGCGACCTCGCCCACGGGCGAGATGACCTCCTTCACGCCGAGTTCGAGGAGTTCCAGGGAGAGATCGTCGCTGATGCGGATGACGTTCCGCGACGTCGCCGTGGCGACCAGGACGATGACGCGGTCCCCGCTGACGCGTTCCTCGAGCGTCTGGACCGCGACCACCGCCGGGAGGGGGACGGCGAGGATCACCAGGAACATGAGGATGATTTTCATGAGTGTTTCCAAGAGGACCAGCGCGGGATCCTCATCGCAAAAGCCGGCGGTCCCCGATCCACTGCGGATGCTCCCGCTTTCCTGGATCGCGGGACACTCTAACGGCAGAGGGAGCGCACGAATTCCTCAAAGGCGGGGAATTCTGCGCGAGCAGCCGCGACTATATCACAGGCCGCCTTCCTCCCGCCCGGTGCATGCGCGAGCGCGAAGGCGGTGAAATCCTGGTTGGCTAGGCGCTCCCCCGCGCGATGGTCGGCGGCCTCACTGGGACCGAATCCTCCTGCAAGAAGCCACACATAGGCCGCGAAGTTCTGCGCAACCATTCCGAGCTCCCCTTCGGAACCCAGGAAACAGATCGGCTGGTCCAGGATGGACGCGTTCGGCCGGATACACCAGAAGGCGGCGTAGCCACCGGTGCCATCCTGGCCGAAGACGAGGAATTCGCTGCCATCGATCGCCTTGTTCCCTGTCCAGGCCTGGATCCAGGAGCGGGTCTCCTCTCCTGAAAGAAATTCCGGGTAGGGTTCGAAGTCGATCCCTTCGCCATCCAGATAGTCACAATCGAGTTTGTGAAGTTCGCGCATGACCGATGGCATTCTCCGATCTCGGCTTGGCATGGCGTTCTCTTGTCCTCTCGGATGCATGGATTCCACGATGCCAGTCCCCTGTCGACCTGCCAGAGGGATCTCGAAGTGCGCCGATGGATTCTCGGTCGCGCCTATCGCTGGCAGGGGATGAAGATGAAGCGGGTGCCTGTCCTCAGGGGGGCGCAGCAGGGAAGAGAGTTCTGTCCGGGAGTCGTGACGCGACGCAGTGGATGCGCTGCACGCACCATTGCCGCGCATGGATCCGCCGCAGAAGTGAGCACCGGAGGGAATGGGGATCTTCTCGCCTGATTCACCTGGCGGATGGACATTTCCAGGCCCGCGTGGGATCCAGACACAGCATCAATGGATCTTGAAGTCGGCCGACGGATCAATCCACTCGTGCGGGGATCCTCACCATGAGCGACGGCCGATCCATCAGCTCCTCGGCCCGGCGACCTCGTGCGTGTGCGCATGCGGTGCTGACCGGGCGGGTTCCGCGCCGGCGGCGACCCGGCACGGTCGGCGCCATGCTGCTCCTGCTCCTGGCGGCGACCTCCGCCGTGGCGGCGGAGACCCTCGCGGGCGCGGCCCGGACCGTGGACCCGCGGCAGCCGTACGAGCCCGCCGCGCTGTATCCGGCGCCCGAGACCCTGGTCCCGTCCCCGGGCAAGACCGTGTATTTCATCGATCCCACCGCGGGCGACGACACCCGTGCCGGCACCGCGGCCACGACCGCGTGGCGCTCGTTCGCCAGGCTCAACGCGCTGCGGCTGGCGCCCGGTGATCGCGTGGAGGTCGCTCCCGGTCTCCACCCCGTGTCGCTCAAGCCGTCTGGCGGCGGGACCGCAGCCAGGCCGGTGGTCATCGCCTTCGCGGCCGGCACCCACGTCTTCGGCTACGACCAGGCGGTCCGCCGCACCTACTTCATCTCGAACGCCTGCGACGAGCCGGCCAGGACCAAGCCCATCGCCATCCTCATCGACGGCGCGCACCACCTGCTGCTGCAGGGTGCGGACGCCGCCGCCACCGGGCCGCAGACGCGGATCGTGTGCGCCGGGCGCATGGCGCTGTTCATCAATGATCATGCGACCGGCATCACCTATGCCGACCTGACCTTCGACCTGCAGCGCCCCACGGTCTCCGAGTTCCGCGTCGAGCAGGTGACGGAGCACGGTGCGATCATCCGCGTCGCCGAGGCCTCCACCTACGAGATCGCTGGCGGAAGGTTCCTGTGGACCGGCGATTGGGGCATCGGCGAGCTGCTCTGCCAGGAGGCGCAGCTCGCCGAGGGGCGCACCGCGCGCACCGGCACTCCCAAGGGCTGGACCGCCAAGGGTCAGGAGCTGGCCACCGCCAGGGCGGTCGGCGAACGCCTGGTCGAGTTCGATTTCGGCGCCGGTGCGAGCGGCCTGACCGCTGCGAACCAGTGGCAGATGCGCCTCATAACCCGCGATCTGGTGGGGTGCCACAACACCCGCAGCAAGGACATCACGGTCCGCGACTGCCGTTTCCACGCGCTCACCAACATGGGCATCGTCAGCCAGTTCACCGAGAACCTGACCTTCCTGCGCGTCGACGTCGTCCCGCCGCCGGGGACCATGCGCAGCTGCCCGTGCTGGGCCGACTGCTTCCACTTCTCGGGCTGCCGCGGGGACATCCTGATCGACGGCTGCCACGTGTCCGGGCTGCAGGACGACATGCTGAACGTGCACGGCACCCACCTGCAGATAAGCGGGAAAGGCGGCGCCGACCAGCTGATGGTGCGCTTCGCCAACCCCCAGACCTTCGGCTTCGCCGCCTTCCAGCCGGGGGACGAGGTGGCGGTGATCAACCACTCGACCCTGCGCGAGCTGCCAGGGAACCCCCGGCGCCATGTCACCGCCGTCGACAGGAAGTCCGACAAGGACTGGGTGCTGACCCTCGACGGCGCGGCCCCCGCGTTCGGGCCGGGGGACGTGATCGACAACCTCACCTGGTACCCGGCGGTGACGGTGCGCGACTGCCACGTGGACGTGGACTCCTGCCGCGGCCTGCTGCTCACCACCCGGGGCAAGGTCCTGGTCGAGCGCTGCACCTTCCACCGCTGCCACATGCAGGCGATCTCGATCGAGGACGATGCCGAAGGCTGGTTCGAGTCCGGTCCGATCCGCGACCTGACCCTGCGCGGCAACACCTTCACGGAGTGCGGCGTCACCATCAATCCGCAGAACCGGTCGATCCGGATCGACGAGCCGGTGCACGAGAACATCCGCATCGAGGGCAACACCTTCACCGGCGCCGGCATCTTCGCCAAGTGCGTCCGGGGGCTGACGATCGCGGGGAATACGTCCACGGACGGCGGCCAGGTGGGGGTGGAACTCCATGACTGCAGCGAGGTGAAGACCGGTCCTTGAGCTGGGCGCTGCGGGAAGGCGAGGAGCCTGAAGTCGCCTGTCCCAAATGCGCTGAGATTCAGGTGTGAGGCACCTGGTGCCCGTCCTTGATCGCCTCGTCCATCACTTGCAGAGCAGGTGATGCTTGTCGCGTTCGAAGTCCAGCAGCCGGTAGAATTCATCGCGCGAACCATTGATGAAGACGTCGATGCGATACCCGCCGGAAAGGTCGATCCGCAGATCCCCGTGCGCCGAAACCTCGATCCCGCGCACGATAAACCCGCGCGTCGCATTGGTGATCGATTTCGTCCGCGGATCATATCCCTTAAGCAGGTGTCCCATTATCGATTCCATGAGATTGCCCTGCCAACGGGCCTCGTCATGCCACTTCTGCCAATCGAAGGCCTTCGTCTCCCTCTTCGGCTTGAAAAGATCGCTGGATCCGGTGAGGATCGATCCCTTGCGTGAAATCCGCCAGGGGCAGTCGATGTGCAGGCCATAGCTGCCGATCGACCCTCGTTCGATAATCCGTATGGGTCCGAATTGGAGATTGAGCATGCCCGCAGCCCGACGCCAAATAGTCAGACGCAATCCTTCCAGCCCGGCCAGGGCCGACCGGAGTTTCGCGTGGGAGGATCGTGCCGACCGTCTCGCCATGGCCTTCTCGTCACACGTGATGATCCTTATTCAAAGGACCCCGCAAGCCCAAAGGAGGCCTCGGCGCGTCTTCAATGTGATGGAATCGCCTGCCCTGGTTTGCGCCGATTCGCTGAAAGATGGGTGTGTCCCAGATGTGCTGGATTCGCCTGGGGCGCAAAAGCGCCTGCCCTCCTTCATGTCGAGTCCGCGGAACTCGAGGGAGAGATCATCGCTGATGCGGATGATGTTCCGCGACGTCGCCGTGGCGACCAGGACGATGACGCGGTTTCCGCTGCGGCGTTCCTCGAGCGTCTGGACCGGGACCACCGCCAGGAGGGCGGCGAGGACCAGCGGGACGAAGCGGATGGCCTTCATGAACGCTCCAGGAGGCCTGTCCCCGGGATTCTCATCTCAAGGTAGGGAGAAGCGTGTGGGAGGAGTCCAGGACCGGCGCTCACCTCAGCCTTCGAGCTTGGAGAGCACGAACGCGGCGAGGAATCCGAAGGTGGTGACGACGCCGACGGTCGCGCCACCCTCTTCGAAGGCCTCGGGCATCATCGTGCTGGCGAGCATGGTCAGGATCGCGCCCGCGGCGAAGGCCTGGATGCCCGCGAGCAGGTCGCCGGAGGCCCCTGCGAGGAAGGCGTAGCCGGCCATGGAGGCGAGCGCCGAGATGACCACCACCGCCGTCCACATGCCCATGATCATCAGCGCCGAGCGCCCGGCCTTCTTCAGTCCCACGGCCGCTGACAGGCCTTCGGGAATGTTGCTGAGGAACACGGCCACGACCATCGCCACCCCGACGTGGCCACCCCCGATCAGCGACACCCCGATGGCCACGGACTCGGGGATCCCGTCCATCAGCGCCCCGATGGTGATCGCCATGCCTGATCCATCGGCCTGCTTGCCGTTGGACCGCTTGCGGTGCTTGCCGCCGGACTTCGACACCAGCGCGTCAGCGGCATAGTAGCAGAGCGCGCCGGCCGCGAGGCCGATCGATGCCGCGTCGAACCCACCACGCTTGAAGGCCTCGTTCATCAGCTCGAACGCGACGGAGGAGATGAGGACCCCCGCGCCGACCGCCATGACCCAGGCGATGACGCGCTGCGATGCCCGGCCATACACGCCGACGACGGCGCCGATGAGCAGCGATACGCCGCCGCACTGCTCGGCGGCCGCGCGCCAGGTGTCGTGCCAGACCCAGGTGATCACCGGCGGGGCGGCCAGCGCCAGCACCGCGACCACCGGAGCGGCGAAGCGCAGCAGGCGGCCGATCTCGCGGCGCGACACCGCGTGGAAATCCGCGCGCCGGTCGCGCGCGGCGAGCAGGCGCGGGATCGCCTCCAGCGCGATCAGCGGCAGCAGCAGCACGGTCAACTGCGCGGCGATGCGGTAGGCGAAGGCGTAGCTGCCGGCGTCGGCGGGGCTGCACAGCCGGCCGATCGCCACCGTCGTGCAGTTGAGTTCGATGGCCACCAGCAGGCACACGCCCAACGCCGCGAGCAGCTTGCGCGCCAGGGGCCTCCCCAGGCGGAAGGGGCCCGGCGCCGGACCGGGGTGCAGGTGGATGAGCAGCGCCAGCGAACCGAGCGCCGCCGCCGCCTCGCCCAGCACCAGGCTCCACATGCCGGCGCCGAGCAGGGCGCCGCCCGGCTCCGAGCAAAGAAGCCGAGGTCGCAGGCGCACGACGCTCCAGTCGGGCCCCGCAGGTGGCGCAGCCGGAGGTGCCGCCACCCGCCGCGCCGCGTCCTCAGGGCGTCAGCACCACGTACAGCGCGTCCACCGGCACGGTGACGCTGAGCTTCCCGCCCGCCTGCGCCGCGGTCACGGCTTGCGCGGTGGGGAATCCGGCGGGGTCGAGCGCGACCGCCTTGGCCAGGCCCGCGTTGGCCAGGACGATGCTGACGTCGCCCTTCACCACCTGCCAGGGCTTGTGCCCGACGTTGACGATCGTCTCGACGCCCTTGCCGTCGTCCTTGGTGTCCCACCCGGTCGGCCGCGAGATGGTGCCGACCTGGATCAGCACCTTCTTCGAGGTCTTCAGCGGCTGGTCGTCCAGGGCCACGACGTTGATCGTCGCGTAGCGGTTGCCGCTGGTGACCGTCAGGTCGGTGAGCGCGAAGCCGCCGCCGGCCTCCTTGAGGAAACCGCACACGCCCTTGGAGCGCGCGGTGTCGACCACGCACACGCCGCGGCCGTAGTCCATGCTGATCTCGCCGGTGACGCTGGTCACGGTCTTCTTCGCCGCGTCGATGTGCTTGGTGAGTTCCGGCGAGATCACGGTCTTGGCCGCGTCCGCGCCGTAGTCGACCTCGACCGGGCCGACCAGGAAGGCGAGGGGGTCGACGCCGCCGGTGAGCTTGGCCTTCTCGGCCTGGGCCTGGGCCTCGCCTCCCTCGCGGCGGTTGGGGTCGAACTCGACGGCCTCGGCGATGACCGGGTACTCGCGCTTCCACATGCTCGCCAGCGAGCGCGCTTCGTGCACCACCGGCTTGCCCTGGGCGACGTCGCCGCGGCGGAAGGCCAGGGCGTTCGCCGGGAAGGCGCCCATCAGCGCGGGGATCGAGCAGCTCCACTTGCTGAGCGGGTTCTGGTTCTGGATGTGCAGCCAGGGCAGCCCGAGCGCCAGGCCCTCGTCGTAGGTCGGGGAGCTCTGCGCGAACCAGAAGAAGCAGTCGACGCCGGTCAGCGCCTGGTAGGCCGCCATCAGGAAGGGGCCTTCCGTCTGGTAGCGGTTGGGGTTCACCCACGACGACTCGGTGATCATCATCGCGTGGCCGGCGACCTGCTTGAGGTTGGTCGGCAGGCTGCGCAGGTCGCGCACGCCGGTCTCGTTGGTGAAGGTGTGACCGGGGTCGATGCGCCAGCCGTTGCTGTCGCCGTCGTGCTTGCCGCCGTAGTACTTGTTGACCGCGATGACCTCGTCGGCGGTGTAGGTCCAGCGCTCGACGTCGCCCAGGCGGATGGCGTCGGCGGTCTGCCAGTTGCTGGCGTTGATGAGCTGCTTGCAGCCCAGCGCGCGGTAGTGGTCGTGGATGTCCTTGTAGTAGTCGTACTGCGTGCGGGCCAGGAACTCGACCTGGTCGGCGGCGCGGTTGGCCTTGCCGGCCGGCGCGTTGTTGACCGCCCAGGTCGGCATGATCCCGGCCACGCCGCCCGGGAAGTCGTCGCCCGCGGCGCCTTCGCCGCCCCACGCCGCCTTGGCCTTGTCGAGGTCGCCGTACTTCTTCTTCGCCCACGCGGCGAACTGCGCGCCGAGCAGCTTCATCTGCGGGGCCTTGATGCCCTGGAAGGTCCAGAAGAAGAGGCTGTCCTCGTTCTGCGTCTGGATCACCGCGACCGCGGGATCGTCGGCGAGGCGCAGGCCGGTGTAGGGGTTCTTCTCGCCGTACAGCCTGGTCAGCCACGCCTTGATGCCCGCGCGCACCTTGGGGTTGAAGTACTGGACGCCCCAGCTCTCGCCGTCGCCGTTGTAGCCCTCGATGCCGTAGGAGGCCTGCAGCTTCATGCGCCAGAACGGCGAGATGCAGCTGTAGATGCCCTGCTTCTTGAGCGCCGCGACCTCGCGCCAGATGCGGTCGATCTCCTTCAGGTCGGGCTCCTCCAGCGGGCTCTTCGCGTCCTTGGGCGAGATGTCGCTGTGCAGGCGCGCGAGGTTGACGCCCATCTTGGCGAGGAAGCGCGCCGAGGTGTCGTACTCCTCGGGCTTCTCGAAGTTGAACTGGGCGTTGATCGCCCAGAAGCGCAGCGGCCTGCCGGCGCCGTCGGCGAAGCCGCCGGTGGGCGTCATGGTGACCACGCCCTTCTCGCCGGCGACCTTCTCGTTGAGCGACCTCAGGTCGAGCAGCGCGCCGTCGCGCACGCCGTCCGCCGGATACTGGAACGCCCAGGTCTGGTCGCCGCCGTAGACGTAGCCGTCCTCCGCCGCGTGCAGGTCGGCCGCAGCCGCGAGCGCGGAGGCGAGGAGGGCGATCTGGGCGCAGCGCGCGGGCAAGGGCATGGCGACTCCGGGTGGGTAGTATACCGCAGGCCTTACCCGGGCGGGAAGAGGGCGTTGGGGCGTGGCAATCCACGCACAGTTTTCCGGCAAATCCGTCCCTGCCCGGCAGTTCGGCGAAGGTCGCGAAATCGTTTTCCCTGACGCATCGCGGCGGAGATGGCGCCAAGGTCGTGAGGTTATCGATCCGCTATCCGTTCGGCAGCCATCGGGAGTCGAAAAGCCCGATCGCAGGCTCCGGGACGAAGGTGCCGCGGCGGCCACCCGGTTGCCGATCGGTCCCGTCTGGTGTCCATGCGAAAGCCCGCGCAGCGGGCGACACATCGTAGCCCAGGGCGTGAGCCCTGGGTCGAGGGATATGAGGGCGTTTGAGCCCACGGAGTGGGCGACACAGGCGAGACCCGTGCGACCCGGAGCCATTCACGTCTTTGCGTGACGAGCCGGGGATGACGTTCGGTGGATCGCCATCGGGCAGCTCACACCGCTCGCCCGGTTCAAACGCCGGCCCGGTGCCGCCCGCTCCGCGGGCTCCGAATCCTTCAAGATGACACGGGTTCCCAGGGCCGACGCCATGCCCATTACCCACAATCACCGCCGTGGATGTGATCAACCCCGGTTGAATCTCCCCAAATCTCCCCAAATTCTGCGGATTCTTCTTCGGAAGACCCGCAGAAGAATCCGCAGATTTGGGGAGATTGGGGAGATTGGGAGTTTCGCAGATTTCAGCCGAAATAGCTCGAGCCCTGGCGCCTTGGCGCTTCCCTCCTCTCGCCCCTGCCGCGAAGACCACCCGGGCTACTTGCCCAAATCCCCCCCGACCGCCGCGAACAGCGACGTGTCCCCTTCGGGCAGCACTTCGAGGCTGATGGTGGCGAGCGCGCGCGTCGCCGTCGAGCGCGGCGTGATGTCCAGCAGGTAGTGGGCCCCGGCCTCGACCGGCCGTACCGCCACGATGAAGGCGGGATCGTTCGAGCGCGCCGCGGCGAGCGCGCCGTGGCAGCGCACGTCGACGGTGCGCGTCGCCGGATCCCCGCCCAGCGCCCACACCACGATGGTCTGGTCGAGCACGGTGGCGGGCGGCAGGACCACGCGCAGGCGCAGCGGCACCACGCGGCCCGAATCGAGGCGGGCGCGCAGCTGCACCTCGTGCAGCCCGCCCAGCCCGTGGGGATCGAAGACCACGTCGAGGTCCCCGCCCTGGCCGGGCGCGCACGCGGCGTCGGGGGGCGCCGCGCTCACGCAGTCGCAGTTGCCCTCGACCGCGGTGATGGCCACCGCCGTGCTCCCGCCGTTGCGGTAGGGGAAGCGCGCGTGCAGCGGCGCGCGCACGGAGGTGGCGGTGACGGTGATCGCCTCCTCGGTGAAGGTCAGGCCGTCTTCGGCGCCAGCGAGCGGTGCCACCAGCAGCGCGCAGAACGCACAAGCGGCGCGCACCGCCATCGGGTGCGCGCCGCCTGCGCTGAAGGCCCGGGACGCCGCGGCGGTCAGGCCCGGCACGCGCCGGCCCATCCCGCCCGCGCCGTCCGACCGCTCACTTGCCGTAACCGGCCGCCGCCTTGCCATCGTCGCCCAGGTGGCCGGTGGCCCACAGCGCGCCGCGCGTCACCAGGTCCAGGTAGCTTGGCGTCGGCCACGGTCTCGTTGTTGTGGCCGATGGTGGTGCTGAAGACGCGGGTCTTCTTGTCGCCGTACTCGTGCGTCCAGACGACCACGGTCTCGGTCTCGCCCTGCTTGCCCTTCGCCAGCGCGTGCCCGCCGAGGATCTGCACGTTGTTGTAGAGCTCCTCGTTCACGGTCGTCCAGTTGGCGAGGCCCTTGACGATGGGATTCTCGGCGTCGACGAAGGTGATGGCGATGGGCTTCTGCGCGCCGTGGCCGGTCGACTGCAGGCCCATGTACTCGTACCAGGCCGCGTTGGGCGCGCCGGCCGTCACCGGCTTGCCGAAGTCGCCGAAGCGGTAGCAGTGCATGGCGCAGTGCAGGTTGACCGCCGGGATGCCGTCCTTGTGCGGCTTGAGCACGCCGGCGATGACCGCCGGGTCGCTGATGTCGGCGGCGCACTCGTCGTGGATGACCAGGTCGTAGCCCTTGGCGTAGTCCGGGTTGCCGTAGATCGGCAGCGGCGGCTTGGTGCTGTGGTCGTCGACGTGGATCTGGGTGACGACCAGGTTGGCGCGCTGCTCCAGGCCGAGCTTGAGGATGTCCTTCTGGTGCGGGTAGTCGTGGCAGCAGCCGCCGGTCAGCAGCAGCACCTTGAGCGGCGCCGGGTCGGCGGCCGAGGCCGCGGTCCAGGTGGAGGCGGCCAGGAGGAGGACGGACAGCGTGCGGGTCATGTGGGTGCTCTCGGTGGTGGACGGGAGGGGGATCGGGTCGGGAGAGGAGGCCTATCCCGGAGGCTGACATCGCATTTCTACCACGCGAACAGGCCCGCCGTTGAGGGCGGGACCGGTCGCGCGCACGGCAGACGGGCAGGGCACCATACCCAATCTACTTGAACTGCGCCTTGTTCCAGAACGTTCCAGGAATTCGCGCCGACAGGCTGGCCGCCGCCTACTTCGCCTCCTTGTGGTGCTTCGCCTTCTCGGCCGGAGCATCGGCCGGGGGCGGGCCCGGGAAGAGCTGCGCCTTGGAGATGACCTCGCGATCCTGCCGCGAGCACTGCCACATCAGCTTGATCGCCGCCGATGCGCCCCCCTGGTAGTACTCGAGCTTGAGGTCGTAGCGCCTGCCGGCTTCCAGCGCGATGGTCCCGGTCGTTTCGGTCGGCGCCTGGTCGTGCCAGGCGTCGACCACCAGCTTGCCGTCGATCCACAGGCGCGCGCCGTCGTCCGACAGGGTGGTGAAGGTCCAGGTGTCGGTGAACAGCGGCATGACCTGGCCGCTCCAGCGCGCGCTCCAGTTGACCGGCGGCACCGCGGGGTCGGGCTGCTCGCCGTCGCCCCACTCGAAGTCGACGGTCTCGTCGGTGCGCGTGGTCAGCAGGTCCTTGAGCTCGTGGCCGCTGAAGAACTCGGCCTTGAGGCCCGTGCCGACGCCGCTGGGCAGCAGGTGGAAGCGCGTGCGCGCGCCGGCGCGCACGGCGGTGCCGGTGGCGTTCTTCACGTTGTTCACGGTCAGCGCGTACTCGGTGTCCGGCGCCAGCGGCGAGAGCGTCAGCGCCACGCTGCGCCGCTCCTTGCCGACCAGCGCGGCCTTGGCCACGGTCACGCCGTGGTCGACGGCGTAGCTGGCCGCGTCCTCGGCGCTCGCCGGGTCGAGCGGGCCGGAGAACTCCACCGTCACCGCGGTCGGGTTGCCGGCGCTCGCCGCCACCAGGGTCGGCGGCAGGCGCGGGACCAGGCCCTCGAGCGGCTTGCCGTTGAGGTCGGCGATGCGCGCGGTCAGCAGCGGCACGCCGCCCTCGCCGCCGGCGAGCTTGATGAGGATCTCGTTGGTCCCCTTGAGCAGCTTGCACGGCAGCGCGAAGGTGTCGCGCTGCAGGGTGCCCTCGCCGGTCAGCAGCGCGCCGACGCGCTTGCCGTTGATCCACACCAGCGCCTGCCCGCGCAGGCCCAGGAACAGCGCCGCCTCGGCCGAGGCCGGCGCCTCGAGGCGGGTGTAGGCGTAGGCGACCGCGCCGCGGCGGTGCTCCTTGTCGCGCAGGCGCGCGGCGGGGTTGAGGGCGTTGGCGTCGGCGCGCGCGTCGCTCCAGCCGAGCTCGCCGCCGCGCAGGGTGGGGTAGTGCGCGTCGAGGTCGACCGCGCCGCGCTCGGGCGGCAGCGCCTCCTGCAGCGGCTGGGCGCCCTTGGGCGCATCGAAGAAGCCGACCACCTTCCACTCCGCGAGCGGCGGGGCCAGCTCGCCGTAGAACTGGCGGCGCGGCTCGCGGCCGAGCTTGACCTGGTCCATCAGCGCCTCGCAGCGCGCCAGCGCTTCGGCGCGCTTCGGCGGGACCTTGCGGTTGTCGTTCCAGCCCTCGATCAGGAAGCGCACCGCGGTCAGCACGCGCGCCGCCTGCTGGTTGGCGGGGTCGGACTTGAGGAAGTCGGCGTACATGGCGATGGTGTGCTCGGTGCGCTGGTCCTCGGGCTGGCCGTTGAACTGGCCTTCGGCCTCGCGCAGCAGGTCCAGGGCCTCCTCGGTCTCGGGGATCAGCTTGGCCGCCGCGACGTCGTCCCGCAGGCGCTCGGCCGCCGGGGCGGTCGGCGGCGGCGCCTTGGCGCGCAGGTCGATCTGGATGCCCCCGTTGCCCAGGCGGTGCTCGCTCTCGGCGGCCTGCAGGCCCACGCCGTGGCTGCGCTTGCCGTCCTGCGCCGGCTGGTCGGTCCAGGTCACGCCGCCGCCCCAGTTGGCGCCCTTGGGCAGGTCGCCGTCCATGATCACCTGGACCTTGCCGTCCTCGAGGAACTCGGTGCGTCCCCACGCGACGTTGCCGCCGTACGAGGCGAAGCCGAGGCTGTCGATGAGGTGGCCGTCGAGGCGCAGCGCGCCCAGCGGCACGATCAGCGCCACCCACTCGCCGGACTTCGGCAGCGGCCCGCGCGGCCAGCGCTGCGCCGTGCCCGGCTCCCCCCACGGCAGCAGGTCCTGGCCCCACAGCGCGCGCCGCCAGTCCTCGGTGGTCGAACGCACCTCCACCATCAGCTCGTCGGCCGGGTGCGCGGGATCGATGCGCACCCACTGGCGGATGGCGCGGCCCTGGTTGCCGGTCGCGGCGCCCGGTCCGACCGCGTCGCCGGCCAGGCGCTGCGCCACGCCGGCCTTGAGCGCGAAGCGCGCGGCCTGCTCGCCGGGCTCGGCCGAGCCGCCGCTGCGGTAGAGGCGCTCGAGCTCCGCGATGGCGGTGGCGGTGTGCACCCCGGCGGGGTTGGCGGCGATGTAGCCCTCGATCTCGCCGACGCGGCCGGGCAGGCCCGCGGGCCCGATGTGGGTCGCGGCGATGCGCTCGACGAAGCGCCACGCGAACTCGTGGGTCGGCATCAGCGCGATGAACTTGCGGTAACCGGCGATGCGCTCGGGCGTCAGGTCGACGAACTGGATGCGCGCCATGCGGTTCGCCGCGATGCCGCGCACCAGCCCGTAGCCCCACTCCAGGGCCGCCTCCGGCTTGCCGCCGTCCCAGTCGACCACCGCCACGCCCAGCCCCATCCCCAGCCGGTACCCCGGCCGCTCGGTGGGATTGGCGCGCAGCGCGGCCCACGGGATGGCGAGCTCGTAGGTGCAGCCGCTCGCGCGCCGCACGGCGCGCGCCGCGACGCGGTCCTCGTCGCCCTTGCCGGCCTCGTCGGTGGCGTCCGGCAGCGGCAGGGCCGCGCCGGAGAGCTGCGTGACGCGCGTGCGCCCGTCGACCAGCGACAGCGCCAGCGCCAGCGGCGGCTGCTCGCCGGCGCTCGTGCCCTGCGGGTCGATGCCGACCACCACGCTGTCGCCATCGAGCGGGCTGCCACCCGGCGCCGGCGGCTCGTGGCGGTCGTCATTGGTCTCGACCGCGAGGTAGACGAAGCGGCGGTCCCAGGCCACGCGCGCTTTCGCGCTGAGGTCCTGGGCGCCGTTCCAGGCGCCGCCGGGGGCGCCGCGCACATCGAACGCGTCGCCGAGCGCGATGGCCTCGTCGCCGGACCAGTCGTCGAGCTGGCCGTCGATGCGCCGGCCCGAGCGCGTGAACAGCGCGGGGCGGGTGTCGGGGCGGTAGAGCGCGGTGAACTCGCTGGCGCCCTCGTGCGCGGGACCGGGCTGGCCCGCGGTGGCGCGCACCTGGTCGAGCGCGGCCTCGAGCGCCAGGCGCCCGGCCGGGGGCGGCGGCAGGCCGCCGACCGCGCACACGCCCTCGCGCGCCGCGTAGACCAGCTGGCCGGCGACGAAGGCGGTGGGCATCGCGGTCTCGCGCTGCGCGACGTCGGTGCCGGGCAGCAGGCCGCTGCCGGCGGGCCGGCCGGTCTCGAGGTCGAGCAGCAGGTAGCGCAGGCGCAGGTCGTCCACCGGGTGCTCGAGCACCGCCAGGTATCTCCCGGCCGCCTGGAAGCCGACGCAGCGGTGGTGCCAGGCGTCGCCCAGGTCGGCGCTCCACAGCTCCTTGTTGCCGGACAGGCTGCGGCAGACCACGGTGGGGTGGCCGCCGCCGCGCTGGTCGTTCATGCCGATCGCGCGGTCGCCGACGAAGCGGAACGAGTCCGCCAGGTACGGTCGCCAGCCCTTGTAGACCTCGCCGTCGAACACGGTCTTGCCGGCCGCGGGGTCCACGGCCTGGTTGCGCCAGCTGTCGCCCTGGTGCGCGGCGATCACCAGCAGGCCGCCGTCGAGGTGCAGGCCGATGTCCTCGCCGCCGCTGGTGGGCACGCTCCACGCGAGCTTGTGCTGGGCGAGGTCGACCGCGGCCAGAGTGCGGTCGGCGCACAGGTACACGGTCTTGCGGTCGCCGGAGAGGATGCTGGCGAAGCGCCGCGGGTTGCGCTCGGTCAGCGGCAGGTCGAGGCGCCAGGTCTGCGCGCCGCTGCGCGCGTCGCGGCCCTCGATGGCGCCGTGGTCGCCGCGCATCAGCACGGCGACGACCTCGCCGGCGGCGCTCAGGCCGACCCAGCGCGGCTCGACGGGCAGGTCCACGCCCCCGGCGGCGGCGCCGTCGACCGGGTTCAGCAATTCGACGTGGCGGCGCGTGCGGCTCCACACCGCGACCAGCCCGCCGCCGACGGCGACCTGGCCGTACGGCCGGCGGTCCTCGCGGTTCTCGGCCTCGACGAAGAACCCGGGATCGTCGTAGGGCAGGGCGTGCGACCACAGCAGGCGGCCGGAGGCCAGGTCGAAGGCGGCGAGGCTGCGCGGGTGCACGGTCAGCAGGCGGCCGTCGGCGACCTCGGAGCGCAGCAGGCCCGGCGCCATCGGCGCCTGCCACAGGATCTTCCCGGCGTCCGCGTCCATGCGCACCAGGCGGTCGCCCAGGTCGAGGTAGAGGTCACCGGCCTCGGCGTCGCCGGGGCGCACCACCGCGCCCGCGCCGTCGCCCAGGCGCCAGCGCTGCGCCAGCGGCGCGGCGAACTCGGCGGCGGGCAGGCCGCTGAGCGGCAGCGCGGCGTCGCCGAGGTCCGCGGGCACGATCACCGCGGCCGGTGCGGCGCCGGGCCTGTCCTGCAACGCGACCAGGCGGTCGGGCCCGGTGCCCAGCACCGCGCCGTCGAGCAGCACCAGGTTCCCGATCGGCGCGTCGAGCCCGAACTTCGCCCACGCGTCGCTGGCCTGCGCCCGGCCGTCCTCGGCGGACAGGCGCACCAGCGCCCCGCGCGTCGGCACGTAGATGCTGGCGCCGCCGATGGCGGCCAGGCCGTAGAGCTGGTCCTCGCCGGCCGGCGTCCAGCGCCAGCGGCGCTCGCCACCGGCCGCGCCCAGGCACTCCACCCCGCGGCCCTCGAGGACCAGGCTGGCGGCCGCGCCGGCGCCGCTCAGCCCGACCACGGCGCGCGCGTCGGAGAGCTCCTGCTTCCAGCGCACCGCCCCGTTGGCGCGCGCGATCGCCAGCACCGCCAGGCTGTCGCGCGGGGCGACGTAGAGCAGCTCGTCGCCGATCACCACGCGGCTCGCCGCGCGCCCGGCGAGCTGGCGCACCGCGCTGCGGCTGGCCACGCCGTCGAGCAGCGCGCGCGGGTAGGTGGCGGCCCAGCGCACCGTGCCGTCGCCCAGGTCGAGGTCGACCACGCTGCCCGCGTCGGTGGCCAGGTAGACGTCGCCGCCGGCGATCGCCGGCGCGGCGAGGTGGTCGCCCAGGTAGATCTCCTGCTGGCTGGTCAGGGTCAGGCTGGCCAGGCCGAAGGCGAGCGGGGTGCGCCACAGCAGGCGGCCGTCGGCCGCGGCGAAGGCGGCGACGAAGCTGCGCGAGCGCTCATCGCGCTGCTGGAAGACCGCGACGACCACACCGGACGAGACCGCCGGCGAGCTCACCGCGCTGGCGGTGGCGGTGCCGGGCTCGCTCTCGCTCGACCAGCGCAGCGCGCCGCTGGCGGCGTCGCGCGCCTCGACCGCGTAGGCCGCGCCGGAAGCGGCTCCGGCGCCGCTGCGGTGCAGGGTGCGCGCGTAGACGCGACCGTCGGCGACCGTGGTCATGGTCTCGGGCAGGCCGGCGAAGGCGTCCTGGCGCAGGCCGCGGCGCAGGCCCGGGAAGGCGCTGGGCGAGCGCCAGCGCAGCGCGCCGCTGGCCAGGTCGATGGCGAAGGTCTCGTCGAGGGTGTGCAGCCAGGCGGTGCGCCCGTCGCTGGCGGCGTGCATCATCAGCTGCTGCCACGGCGCCGGCGCGAAGCGGTCGGCGGCCATCTGCTCGGCCGGGTGCACCGGCAGCACGGTGGCGCTGCGCACGCCGGCGGGCTGCGGCGCCGCGCCGCTGGCGCCGCGGCGCAGCGGGCCGCCACCGACGGTCGGCCACGCGACCTGGCCGGGCTGCTCGCCCGCGCTCAGGGTGCGCTGGAGCGTGGCGGCGAGGTCCGCGGCGGACTGCTGGGCGCCGCGCACGGTGAGGGTGGCGCCGGCGCAGGGGGGCGCGGCGAGGCGCGCGAGCGCGGCGCGCGCGCCGGCCCAGTCGCCAGCCTGCAGGCAGGCCTGGGCGAGCTTGGCGACCAGCGGCGCGGCCGCGGCGTCGGCCGGGCGCGTGGCCAGGGCCTGCGCCAGCAGCGCCGCGGCGCGGCGCGGGCTGCCGGCGTCGCTGAGCAGGTCGCCCGCGGCGACCAGCGCGTCCCCGGCCACGCTGCTGCCGGGGTAGGTGCGCGCGACCTGCGCGAGCAGTCCCGCGTCAGCCGCGGCGCGCGCCAGCTGGAAGAGGTCCTTGGCGCGGGAATCGTAGAGCTTGCGGTAGGCCGCGGTGGCGTCGGCGCCGAGGCCGTGGAGGCGGTCGGCGATGTACTCGGCGACGCCGACCACGATCCCGCCGTCGAGCTTCACCAGTTCGGCCGCGTGGCCGTCGAGCGCGCGCTGGTAGGCGCGCAGGCCGCGCTCGAGGTCGCCGGCGGCGATGGCGCGGTCGGCGGTCTGGACCATGGTCGCGGCGTCGAGCGAGGCCTCGAAGGCGGCGTTGTCGCCCTTGGCGCCGCGCACCAGGAACAGCCCGTCGTGGACCTGCTTGCGCAGCCCCTCGTCGCCGATCGGCCGCTCGCTGGCGCGGCGCAGGTAGTCGGCGGCGGTGCGCGGGTAGCCGGCGATGCGGTAGAGCTCGCCGAGCTCGGCGAGCACGCGCGTCTGCGCGTCACCGTCGAAGGCGGTGACCTGGATGCGCCGCAGCACCGCGGCGGCGCCCGCGAAGTCGCCGAGCGCGCGCAGGCCGGCGGCGGCGCGCGGGCGGAACCCGGCGAGGAACGCGTCCTTGCCGGCGAAGCCGCGGCGCTCGCCGTAGCCCTCGAGCCACTCGACCAGCTCGGGTCCGAGGCGCGGGGCGGCCGCTTCCGCCTCGCTGTCCGCGGGGCGTTCGGGCGCGGCGAGCAGGCGGTCGATGGCGGAGAGCTGCACTTCGGGGCGCTCGGGGAAGGCGCGCGCGAGCAGGCGCGCCAGGGCCACGGCCTCGTCGGCCTGGCCGGCCTTCAGCGCCGCGGAGACCATCTCGGCGCAGGCCGCGGCCACCGCGGGGCGCGCGTCGGCGGAGCGCTCGAGCAGGCCGAGCACCTGCGCCAGATCGATCGCCTGCGCGCCGGCGCTGGTGATGCTGATGGTCACGCCCCAGTCGCCGTTGCCCTGCTGGATCATCGCCAGCAGGGTGTTGGCGCCGGCCTCGAGGTGCACCGGCACGACGATGTCGCCGGGCTTCACGGCGCGGGCCTGGCGGTCCTCGTGCACCTTCTTGCCGTTGAACCACAGCACCAGGCCGTCGTCGGCGCCGCAGCTCAGCTCGGCGTCGCCCGGCGCCAGCGCGTCGATCTCGCGGTAGGCGAAGGCCACGCAGTCGTTGTGGTTGAAGAGCCGCTGCAGGTCGAGCACGCCGTCCTGGTAGGCGTCCAGGCCGGGGTGCAGCCACTTCACGCCCTGCACGTCGTGTCCGACGTCGACGCGGCCGCGCTTGCCGCTGCCGACCACCGGCGGCTTGTCGTAGCACTTGTAGTCCTGGTCGTCGAACGGGCCGATCACCGCGAAGTCGCGGATCAGCGGCGCGAGCAGCAGGTTGCGCCCGGTGCCCGGGGCGGGGGCGGCGGCGCCGTCGGCGCGCGCCAGCATGCGCGCGCCGGCGGCGCTCTCGGCCAGGCAGGCGCGCGCATACGCCGAGCGCAGCGCCTGCAGCGCCTCCGCCACGTGCCCGTCGGCGAGCGCCTGGTCCGCGGCGGCGCGTCGCTTCTGGACGCCGGCCTCGGTGGGGGCGGCGCACAGCGCCAAGGCGCGGCGGTAGTGCTCGATGGCCTGGCGCTGCGCCGGTTCGGCGGCGGCGCCGGCGAGGAGGGCCTCAGCCAGTTCGACGTGCAGGCTCTCCCACCCCGATTCGACGGTGCGGCGGTTGGCGAGCACCTCCTGGAGGTGGGCGAGGCGGCCCGCCTGGTCGCCGCGCGCCTCGCTGGCGCCGGCCAGCACGCCCTGCACGCGCGCCACGCGCGCCGCACCGTCGTGAGGCGCGGCCGCGGCCGCGGCGAGCAGCGCGGCGGCGTCGCCGTCGCGCCCCGCGGCGAGGTCGATGGCGAGCGCCTGCACGCTGAAGTCGAAGGCGCGCTCGCCGTCGCCGGCGCCGGCGAGCTGCGCGGCGATGGCGCGCAGGTCGGCGGGGACCTTGTCGTCCTGCTTGAGCACCTGGTGCAGGCGCGCGCGCGCCAGGCCGGCGGCGATGACGACTTCGGTGGAGGCGCCGGCCGCCTGCGCCCCCGGCGCCGGCGCCGCCTGCTGGTCGAGCGCTTCCAGGCCCTTTTCGGGGAAGCCCATCTGGTCCCACAGCTGCGCCACGGTCAGGCGCGCCTCGAGGCCATCGCCGCCCTTGGCCGCGAGGCGGCGCTTGGCCAGTTCCTGCACGTCGGCGATCACCGCGTCGCGGTCGCGCAGCAGGCGGTGCAGGCGCGCGCGCTCGAAGCACGCGGCGTCGACCTGGGCGGCCCCCGCACCCTCCTTGTCGAGCAGCGCGCCCAGGGATTCCGCGGCCTGGCGCAGCAGGCCTTGGGCCTCCCACAGGCGCGCGCACTCCTGCACGGCGGCGGCGGCGTTCTCGGCGTCCTCCGGCAGGTCGGCGGCGACGCGCGCCAGCCAGGCGATGCGCGCCGGCAGCGCGGCCGGCTCGTGGCGCAGCGTGAACATGCTCGCCAGGTCCCAGTTGTGCGCGGCGACCTTGACCACCAGCTGGTTGTCGCCGCGGTGCAGGGGCACGGTCGCCGCCAGGCGGTCGGGCTGGACGTCGGGCTGGTCGCGCTGGCCGTTGGCGACCGGGTGGCCGTCGATGTAGACCCAGATGCGGCGCGTGCCGTCGAAGAGCAGGCGCTCCTCGCGGTCGGCGTCGGCGACGATGGTCGCGGTGGCGTAGCAGACCTGGTTCTCGCCGGTGACCTTCAGCAGGCTCTTGAAGTTGATGGTCGGGCCGGCGCTCTCATCGAGTTGGCGCACCTGCCAATGGCCGGTGCTGCCGTCGACCAGGCGGAAGGCCGCCTCGGGGTCGACCGCCTTCTCCGGACCGTAGGGCTTGTCGGACGGCGCGAGGGGGCCGAGCAGGGACCAGCGGCGGATCTGCGAGGCCGCGAGCTGCGCTTCGCGCGCCTCGTCCCAGCTCTTCGGCTTGTGGTAGTCCGCGACCGCCGGCAGCGCCGGCACGGCGGTGGTGACGGTCAGGTCCGAGACCGTCCACGCGGTGGTCTGCGCCTGGTTGGGGTCGCCGAGGTCGTTGGCGAGCAGCGGCTGCTGCTGCTCGGGGCGGTCGCCGATCCAGCCGCGGCCGACGAGGAGCTGGGCGGGCGGGCCCGCGAAGCGGCCGGGCCCGCGCTCGCAGCTGCCCAGGGCCTGCCAGTGCACGCCGTCGGTGCTGGCGTAGGCGCTGACGTCGCGGGTCGCGACGACCAGGCGGAACCACGAGGGCGCGGCCCCCGAGAACAGGCCGGTCTCGGTCTGGCCGCTGCCGTGCTCGGCGCCGGCCTGCCACATGCCCCAGCCGCGCCGGCGCTGCGGCTCCCAGCGCTCCACCCACTGGCTCCACCCGCCCAGGCCGACCGCGATGGCGTTGCCGGGGCCCCAGTACAGGGCGATCGCGGTGGGCGGCCCGCCCAGCTCGCCCTCGCTGGTGGTGGCGATGCGGCACTCGACGCGCAGCGGCGCCTGGTCGGTGCCGTCGACGCCGCCGAGCGCGCGCACCAGATGCGCGTAGTGCGCGGTGTCGCCGCGCAGCACCAGGCTGCCGTGCGCGAAGTTCGTGGCCGCGTCCTTGGCCGCCGGCGAGTGCGCGAACTCCCAGCCGGCCGGCAGCGCCGCGCCGTCGGCGTCCGCTGGCCACGCGAGCTCGGCGGCGTGGCCGGCGACGGTGACGCTCCCGGCGAGCAGGACCGCAGCGATCACGCGCGAGCACGGCGATCCTAACCGCCAAGACGCCAGGACGCCAAGGGGAGACACGCCGAGCTGAGAGGCCGGGGCGGGCTGGAGGCCGGGCGATGAAGGGCGCTGCGCGTGCGGGAAATCCACAATTTGCTCCGGCTGTTATTGGCGCCTTGGCGTCTTGGCGGTTAAAGTCCCGAGTTCACGGCTGGGCCGGGCTCGGGGCGGCGGCCGGCGCGACGCCGGTGACCAGCACCGGCCAGCACCAGTCGCCGTGGCTGCCGGCGGCGGCGCCGGCAGGAAAGTCGACGATCAGCTGCAGCGACTTGGCCCCGGCGAGGGGCACCGCCACCACCTGCGCGGCCTGGCCGCCACGCGCCTGCAGTTCGCGCACCGGCTTGCCGTCGACGACGATGCGGAACACCGCCGCGCCGCGCGCGCCGACCGCGGCGTCGACGCCGATCTCGGCGACCAGCGCGCTGCGTCCGCCGTCGAGCGTCCAGGTGAGCGCGCTGCGCGCGTGGCAGCCCAGGCCGCGCTCGGCGCGGGCGGCGCCGACGCGCAGGCCGCCGCCGTCGACGGCGCGGTCCACGCGGTACGGGAAGGTCTCGTCGAACTCGCCGGTCTGCTCAGCGGCCTGCGGCGCCAACGCACCAAGCGCGGTGAGCGGGCCGCCCTCGCTCCACAGCGCCGTGATGAGCGCGGCGGGGACCTTCACCGTGCCGCCCCAGGTGGTGGCCAGCTCGCAGCGCTCGCCGTCGAGGGCGACGACCTTGCCGGCGAGCAGGTCGCCGCCGACCAGGCGCAGCCGCTGCAGCGCGCCGGCCGCGGCCGGTGGTGCGGCGACGCGCGCCAGGCGCACCTGCGCGGCGCGCGCGCGCGCGATCTCGACGATGCGGCGGCCGTTGTTGATGCCCACGGCCTGGTCGTTGACGAAGGCCAGCGCGCCTGCGACCTGGTCGCCGTTGCCGAGCACCGCGCCCGGCGCGCCCGCGCCCGCGTCACCCGCGCCGGGCAGCGTCCCGAGCGCGGTCAGCGGCTGCGCCGCGAGCACCAGCAGCTGCGCGCGCGCCAGCGGCAGCGTCACCGCGCCCAGCTGGTCGGCCGCGAACACCAGCTGGTCGGCCTGCACGCTGCGCACCACGCCGCCGAGCACTTCGCCGTCCTGCAGCACCAGCCCCTGGTCGAGCGTGCCCGCCGGCGCGCGCCCCGCGAAGCGCAGCGCGACGATCTGCTCGACCGGCACGCTCGCCCCGCCGACGCTCAGCGTCCCGTTCGCGATGCGCGGCGCGCCGTGCAGGACGGCGCCGGCGGCGGTCAGGACCTCGGCCTCGGCGCCACCCTCCGCGGCAGCGACCGCCGGGCCCAGGGCAAGCAAGGCCAAGGCGATTCTTGCCACCCAGCGGTTATTGCCGCAGAGACGCAGAGCTGCAGAGAGGGCCGCAGAGAAGAGGGAGGAACGATGGGAGCTCGTGTGGATCGTGCACGCTGCGCGTCCTGCGTGCTCCCCTCCGCGGCCCTCTCCGCAGCTCTGCGCCTCTGCGGCGATGACCGCCCGGGGCAGCGCCTCCGCCCCGGATGGCTGTCCTCTGCGGCCCTCTCTGCAGCTCTGCGTCTCTGCGGCGATGACCGTCAGTGTGCGGCTAGACCTCTTTAAGGCCAAGGTCCACGTTCCCGAGTCCATCATGCCCACCCTCAGCGCTGGTAGATCGGCAGGTAGCGGTAGGGGATGTTCAGCACCAGCAGCGCCATCGCCGTCGGGTACTGCTCGAAACCGCCGTTCCAGTGGCCGTCGCTCTGCTGGCTGCCGAGCAGCTCCTTGGTCACCGCGGGGTACCAGGCGTTCCACGCGCGGCGGCCCCACTCGCCCGCGCTCTGCGACTGGTAGATGCCCATGGCGGCGTAGTACTGGCCGTAGAAGTAGTGCTCCTGCCCGGGGTCCTTGGTGCCGACCGGCTTGAAGCTGATCAGGTACTCGACGCCCTCGCTGACCTCCTTCGCGCGGTAGTTGCCGGCGACCTGCAGCGACAGCACGCCGGCGCCGGTGCGCGCGAAGCCGGACTCGCCGCCGGGGGTGTAGGCGAAGCCGCCGTCCTTGCCCTCGGCCTTGCCGTTGTGGCAGCGCTTCACGTACTCGATGCCGGAGTCGATGACGTCCTTGGGCACGAAGATGCCGGCGTCCTTGGCGGCGCGCAGCGCCATCAGCATCATCACCGTGACCGAGAGGTCGTCGTCGGCGACGCGCGGCTGGTAGCGCCAGCCGCCCTTCTGGTTCTGGGTCGAGACGATCAGCTCGACGGCGCGCTTCACCACGTCGCGGATCGACTTGTCCTGGGTCATGCCCCAGGCCTCGGCCAGGCACAGCGCGGCCAGGCCGTGGTGGTACATCGGCGCGCCGGGCATGGTCTGGCGGTAGAGCAGGCCGTTGGGCTGCGCGGTCTTGATCAGGAACTGGATGCAGCGCGCGGTGTTGACGCCGTACTCGCCGCGGTCGGGCACCTGGCCCGCGCTGAGGAAGGACAGGCAGCACGCCGCGACGATGCCGTCGCTCGCGCCGTACTGGCCGGGCCACGAACCGTCCTCGCGCTGGCTGGCGGCGAGGTAGGCGAGGCCCTTCTTGCTCGCCGCGGCCGCGGCTGGCGACATCTCGGCCGCATCGGCGGTCTCGAGGGCCCAGGCGCCGACGCCGGCGGCGAGCGCGGTGCACGCGAGGGCGCAGAGGGTGGCGGTCCGCAGGCGGGCTGCGGGCGAAGGTGCAGGCATGGGATCCCTGGGGCCCGGAGGCCTACTTGGGGGCGGCGAGGTTCTGGTAGTAGAGGGCGAGCTGCTGCTCGTAGCGCGCGGGGAAGCGCTCCTTGCCGGCGTTGGCGAGCGTGGCGCGCTCCTGCGGGGCGAGCCCGACCTGCCACGCGGCTTCGGCGCCGGGGGCCTTCTTGTCGCCGTACTTCAGGCTGGCGCCCAGCTCGGTCGCCTCCTTCGGGTCCTTGACCTGGATCGACTTGTCCTGGGTGACCTGGTGCGGCGGCTCGTTGCCGGGCGCGGGCTGCCCGGTCATCTTGGCGAGCTGCGCCTGCATCGCCGCCTGCTGCGCCTGGAGGGCGCTCAGCGCCTGCTGCATGTCGCCGGCGGCGGGCTTCTGCGCCATGGCGCCGAGGTCGGCCTGGGCCTGCTGCATGGCCTGCGCGGCGTCGGCGGCCTTCAGGTCGCCGAGCGCCTTCTGCATCGCCGCCAGCGCCTGGCCCTGGTCCTTCTCGGCCGCGGCGCCCTGGCCGTCCTTCTGCGCCTGGTCGGCGGCCGCCTGGTCGGCGGCGGCTTCGGCCTGCGCGGCCTGCGCGTCGGGCGGCGCCCCGGCGTCCGCCGCGGCCTGCTGCGCCTGCTGCTCGGCCTGGTCGGCGGCCTGCTGCGCCTGCTGCGCGGCGTCCTGCTTCTGCGCGGCGTCCGGGGCCTTCTGCTGCTGGGCCTGGTCGGCGCTCTGCTGCGCCTGCTGGGCCTCCTGCTGCTTCTGGATCGCATCTCGCTGGGCCTGCTCGGCCTTCTGCAGCGGCGCTTCGGCCTGGGCGAGCTGGCCCTGCAGGTCGGCCTGCTGCTTCTGCAGCTGGTTGAAGTCCTGCTGCTGGCTGTTGGCGTCGAGGGCGTTGGTCTTGTCGAGCAGGTCCTGCTGCTGCTGCACCGCGTCGTTCAGCTTGTTCAGCTGGTCTTCGAGCTTGGCGAGCGGGCTGTCCTGCGCCTGGTCGAGCTTGGCCTGCGCGTTGTTGAGCGCGTCGAGCGCCTTCTGCTGCTGCTCCTCGGCCTGGGCGAGCTTGTTGTCGGCGGCGTTGTCGGCCGCCTGCTGCATGGCGTCCTGGACCTTGGCCTGCTCGAGCGCCTTGACCGCGTCGTCGACGGCCTTGGCCTGGGCGGGATCGGTCTTGGCGATCTCCTTGGCCTGGTCCTTGAGGCTGTCGATGGCGGCCTGGGTGGTCTGCTCGAGCGCGTTCTGCTGCTGCGCGACCTTCTCGAGGTCGGCCTTCTGCTCGGGGGTCAGGTCCTCGGCCTTCTTGCCGAGGGTCGCGTCGCCGAGCTTCTCGGCGGTGGCCTTGAGCTTGGCCTGCTCCTGGGCGATCTCCTTGAGGTCGCTCTTCACGCCGACGCGGCCGAACTCCTTCTGCATCTCGGCGATCAGGTCGGCGAGGTGCTTGACGATCTTGTCCTGGCCGGTCGAGGCGGCGAGCAGCTCCTTGCGGATCTCGGCGAGGTCCTGCAGCTCGCGCGCGGTGGTCAGGTGCTGGACCACGTAGGGCACGCTCGGGTCGCTGCCGTTGGCGGTGGCGGCGTCGGTCAGCTTGCCGAGCGCGGTCGAGAGCCGGCCCATCACCGCCAGCTGGTTCTCCTGGCCGACGCCGTTGAACTGGTATTCCTGGATCAGCGTCTGCAGCTCGCGGGCGGTGCCGCCGGACAGGGTGCCGACGCCCTTCTGGCGGTTCTCCTCGAGGCGCACGGCGCGGCCGACCGGCTGGCCTTCCTGCGCCTGGATCTGGACCTGGGCGGCGCCGGCGCCGAACAGCGCCAGGGCGAGGAGGGTACGGCTCGTGCTGGAACGGATCATGGACACCTCGCGCGCAGGGTGGACGGGTCTCGTATTCACGGCAACGGGTTGCGGCAGCATCTGTTACTTACCCTGCGCCGGGACGTTTGGCTGTGCATTCGTGGGCAGGTCGCGGCGGATCTGGTCGACCCCGTCGCGGGTGTCCTTTTCCTTGTCGCGGATGGTCTGGATGCCCTCCAGGACCGCGTTGCGGTCGCGGTCGAGCATCTCCTGCAGGACCGCGACGTCGACGACATTGAAGGTGTAGGTCTGGCTCTTGCCGTGGTTTGCGTCCGGCTCGCGGTTGTCCTCGTAGTCGATCCAATAGACCACGCGCTGGCCGGGCTGCAGATTCAGCGGGCGCAGGTCGAAATTGACCTCGCCGCTCGCCTCCTTCTGGTTCTTGGCGGTGATCAGCCCCTCCAGGGCCAGGCTCTGCGCCGGCGGGGCGTCCGCGGCGTCCGGCGCGGTGTCGGCCTCGGCCGGGGCGGCGCCGTCCACCGGCGCGCTCAGGACGCGGTACTTGAGCGCGGCGCGCGCGATGCCGTAATCGTCGCGGCCGCTGAAGCGCACCGGCCAGTGCGCGAAGCGCGTGACCGTCTTGTCCTGGGCCGGGAACGAGATGCGCACGGTCGGCGCGCGGTCCTTGACCGCGTCGATCGAGTACTCGACCGGGCTGGAGTTGTCGAGGTCGTCGACGCAGCGCAGCAGGATCTTGTAGTAGCCGGCCTCGTTCACGGTCAGGCCGAAGGTCGCGGTGGTGCGCGCGTCGTCGAGGGTCATCTCCAACGGCGCCTTCGCCGCCTGGTTGTCGCGCGTGACGATGCGCGCGCTCTTGACCTTCTTGGTCAGGGTCGCGGTCAGGCGCACCAGGGTGCCGGCCGGCGCGCGGATGTCGCCGATCGACGAGGTCTCGTCGCCACGGCCGAGGTAGGCGGGGAAGTGGCTGACCAGGGCCAGGGTCTTGATCGCCGGGCGCTGCAGCACGGTGAGCTTCTCCCAGCGCGGCCACAGCGCGTCGTGGGCCGCCGGGCGGAACTCGACGTCTTCCAGGACGTGCTCGAGGGTACCGACGTAGGCGACCGGCTTGCCGTCCTTGCCATCGGCACCCTTGGCGCGCACCAGCACCAGCTGGGTGGTCTGCCCACCGGCGCTGCGCACCGCCGCGCTGGCGCTGTCGGGCAGCACGCCCGCGGGATCGAGGGTCACGGTGATGGTCTGGGGATCGCCCTTGGCCACCACCCCGCCGGGGGTGACCGAGACGAAGCGCGCCGCGGTCGGGTACTGGCGCTCGGAGAGCGCGAGGCGCGCGAGCACCGCCTTGGCGAAGTCCGAGCGCCACGCACCGAGCGCGATGGACAGCAGCAGCAGGCCACCGGCGGCCAGGGCGATGCGCTTGAGCAGCTGCACGTCGATGATGTCGGTGAACGACAGGCCGCCGGTGAAGCTGAGGGTGTCCTCCTCCAGCGCGGCGATCAGCTCGCTCGAGGCCGCCGCGCTGGGCGTGCGCGCCAGCTGGATGGTCGAGATCAGGCGGCCGCGCAGCTCGGGGTGGCCCTTCTCGACGCGCAGCGCGACCTCGTCGTCGTCGGCGACGCGGCGCAGTTCGGCGATGATCGTCGTCCACACCACCCAGCCGAGGGTGCCGAGGATGCCGAGCAGCAGCACGGCGCGCGCCGCGCGGTCGCCGCCGCCCTCGCCGGCCGAGCGGCTGAGCACCAGCCAGTCGAGCAGGAAGAACGCGGCGATCAGCGCGAGCGCGGCGAGCAGGCTCTTGCACGCGCCCGCGCCGACCGCGACCGCGCGCTGCCGCCGCCGCACGGCGTCGAGCTTCTGGAGGAGGATGTCTGAACTCATGCGGTCCTCCTGACAGCCGAGAGGATAGAACCGCCAAGGCGCCAAGACGCCAAGGCTCGCGGGAGGGACAGCCCGGGAAGGATAGAACCGCCAAGGCGCCAAGGCGCCAAGGTTCCAGGGACCAGGCGCACAGGACCTCCTACCGTCACGGCGGCCGCCCATGTTCCGGCGAGGCGCCTGTCCTTCACGCCTTGGCGCCTTGGCGTCTTGGCGATTCGATCCTTCTGAAAAAGACCTCTGACGCGCGCGGTGACGCGCGAAGTTTCCGCGACGCGGCTGTCTATCGAGCCTTGGCGCCTTGGCGTCTTGGCGATTCGATCCTTCTGAAAAAGACCTCTGACGCGCGCGGTGACGCGCGAAGTTTCGGCGACGCGGCTGTCCTTCGAGCCTTGGCGCCTTGGCGTCTTGGCGGTTCTATCCCTCTGAAGGATCGCCCTGATCATAGCAGGTCCGCCCGCTTGCGCAGGAACCACTCGAGGCCGAGCAGCATGGCGATCAGCACCAGCAGGCCGGGGGCGTTCCACAGGGTGCGCTCCTCGCGGCGCGGTTCGAGGACGTGCTTCTGCTCCTTGAGGACGTCGGCCATGGCGGCCAGGCCGGAGAGCGGCTGGTAGGTGCCGTTCGTGGCGCCGGCGAGCTGCTGGAGGAGCTCGGCGCGCATGCCGGGGTCGTCGAACTCGATGCGCGGCACCACCGCCTTGAAGGCGCGCTCGGCCTCGTCCTCCTCGCCCTGGATGGCGATGCTGTAGTCGCCCTCGGCGGCGGGCGTGTACTCGCCCTTGAACATGCCGGGCTGGTCCTTCACCGCGGTCAGCACCACGTTGTCCTTGCCCAGGCCGCCGCGGTCGACCACCGCGGTGACGTTGTCGGCGACCAGCTTGTTGAAGTCCTTGTCGAGGATGCGCGCGATCAACTCGGCCTTGTCGCCGACGGCGTACTCGCTGCGGTCGGTCTCGATCGCCACGCGGTTGGCCTTGCCGAGCAGGTGCGCCATCGACAGCGAGCTGATCATCTGCGACCACATGCGGCGCTGGTACTGCGCGCCCGGCTTGAAGCGCCAGCGCCAGGTCTCGTCGCTGCCGACGTACAGCACCTGGCCCTTGCCGTAGCGCTCCTGGGCGATGACCGGGGTGCCGGCCTCCTGGCCGGTGCGGCCGCCGCCGGGCTGCACCAGCAGGGCGCTGGCGCCGGGCTTCAGGCGGCGCGCGGGCACGCACCAGTAGAGCGGCTCGGCCTTCTCCCACAGCAGCTCGTTCTCGTGGCTGTCGGCGGCGAAGCGCAGCACCGCGGCGCGCTTGCCCTCGGCGGTCAGCACCGGGCGGAAGGCGGTGCGGATGCTGCGCTGCAGCTCGTCCTCGACCGCGAACGGCGCCTGCGGGTCGAACTCGATGGGCAGCAGGTCCTCGATGGGGGTGCCGGCGTAGGTGTCGGGCAGGTGGTTGCGCCCGGCCACCAGCAGCAGGCCGCCGCCCTCCTTCTGGACGTAATCGGAGAGGTTCTTGAGCTCGTCCTTGGTGAACGAGTCGCCGCCGATGTCGCCCAGCACCATCACGTCGTAGGCGCGCAGCTCGGGCAGCGTGCGCGGGAACTCGCGCTTGTAGCGCTGGTCGCCGGCGGCGACGCGCTCGTCGAGCTGGCGGATGACGAACGAGGGATCGATGCGCTGGGTGTCGGCCTCCAGGATCGAGGTCAGGAAGCGCATCTCCCAGCGGGGCGCGTCCTCGACCAGCAGCACGCGGATCTTCTTGTCGACCACGGTGACGCCGGGCTTCTGCTTGCGGTTGTTGTCGGCGCTGAGCTCGTCCTTCAGGGGCTCGATCTCGGCGACGAAGGTGAAGGTGCCGGCCTTCTTGGGCGCGATCTCGATGACGTGGGTGCGCTCGCCCTGGTCGTCGAACTCGATCTGCTGCTCGCCGACGATCTCCTCCGTCTTGCTCGCCTCGTCGACCTGCTTGACCACCAGGCGCACGGTCTGCCCGGTGTAGCCGCGCTGGCGCACGCGCACCGTCAGCGGGAAGCTGTCGCCCTTGAAGACCACGTCGTCGGCGGAGATGAAGGGGATGGCGATGTCGCGCGTCTGCGGCGCGCCGACGCCGATCGGGAACACCGGCACGCCGAGGTCCTGGGCGGCGATCAGCGGCTCCTCGCCGCGGTTCCAGCCGCCGTCGGTGAGCACCAGCACGCCGTCGACCTTGCGCCCCTTGAGGCGGCGCGCGGTGTCGCGCAGGGCGCCGCCGAGCTGGGTGGCGGTCTCGACCGGCGCGGGCAGGCTGGCGAGCGGGCCGCCGCTGGCGTCGCTGGCGCCGAGCTCCAGCGGCGCGAGCTGCGCGGCCTGGCCGAAGGTGTAGGCCTCGAGCTTGAACTTGCCCTGCAGGCCCTTGAGGAAGCCGAGGTCCTGGTTGGCGAGCGCGCGCTTGACCAGCTCGCTGCGCGAGAGCTTGTCGAGGTCGGCGTCCGCGGCCGGCGCGCCGGCGCCCAGCACCGCGCGCAGCGCCTTCGCGTCCGCGCCGTCGCCCTGGCGGTCGGCGATCGACATCGAGGCCGAGCTGTCGACCAGCACCACCAGGGTGCCCTTCGACTCCTCGCGGTGGAGGACGTCGAGGAAGGCGCCGGTGAGCATGAACAGCAGCAGCAGGCCGGCGGCCGCGCGCAGCCCGGTGAGCTGGCGCTTGCGCCGCGGCAGCACGTAGTCGGGCTCCTTGCGGTAGACGTAGACGATGGCGGCGACGAGCGCGGCGGCCAGCGCCAGGAACAGCAGCTTGGCCAGCGGCGTCGCGGCGTTCGGCAGCTTGGGCGGCCACACGATCTCGACGTCCTTGCCGCCGATGTCCCGGAAGAAGAGCAGCCAGAGCAGGAACTTCATGTCATGCCCCTCGCGGCGCCCAGCGCAGGGCCAGGAACGATTCGGTGGCGAGGCAGAGCAGGGCCAGGGCGAAGAGCAGCGGCCAGATCTCGCGCCCGACGCGCTTCTGGGCGATCGCGGCCGCCACGTCCGCGTGGCCGTCGAGCCACTGGAAGTCGAGCTTGGGATAGCGCGCGCGCAGGCCCGCCTCGTCGAGGGCCTCGAGCTCGCTCTCCGCACGCGGGGCATTGGCGGCGAACCAGGTCGGCGCGGCGCCTCCGGGGCGGGTGAGCTGGTAGAAGCCCGCGTAGTGCGTGTCGCCGAACTCGGCCTGGGCGAGGTCGCCGGCGGTGGTCAGCAGCGCGGTGACCTGGCGCGCGTTGCCGCGCGGGTCGCGCACCGCCACGGTCGCGCCGGCGTCCTTGGCGGCCAGGGACAGGCCGAGCGGCTCGTGCACCGCGACGGTCTGCTCCGGGCGGTGGCCGAGGGCGACGTGGCTGACCGCGCGGCGCACCACCATCAGGAAGGCCGGGCGCAGCGGGAAGTCGGTCCAGGCGCGGTTGGCGGTCGAGGCGAAGAGCAGCACGCGGCCGCGGCCGGCGATGCGCTCGGCGATCGCCGGGGTGCCGCCGGTGAAGCGCGCGACGACGTTGACCACGCCCTGCGGACCTTTTGCAGCCGGCGCGGCCGGCGCCGCGGCGGCCTTGGCCGGGTCGGCGGCGGCGGCGGCGTCGTGCGCGGGTGCGCCGGCCTTGGGCGCCAGGTCGGTCTCGGCGATCTCGATGGGGAAGGCCTTGTGGAAGCGCGGCTGGGCGAGGTAGGGCTGGGTCTCCTTGTCGGCGAAGAAGCTCACCACCGGGTGGCTGAGCTGCTCGGTGGCGATGCCGAAGCCGTGGTCCTTGGACTCGGCCTCCTCGCTGGCCTCGATGACGCGCTCGCCGAGCCGGCCGGGCAGCAGCCCGGCCTGGTCGTAGAGCAGCTGGTTGTAGCGCCCGGCCTGGACGTTGTCGCCGAGGAAGATGATCAGGCCGCGCCCCTCGGCGCGCACGAAGGCCTTGAGGCCGTCGACCAGGCCCGGCGACAGGTCGCCGACGTCGGCGAGGATGATCGCCTGGTAGTCGCGCAGGTTGCGCTCGGCCAGGCCGGCGACGCTGCTGACGTCGGCGTCGATCAGGCCCTTGTGCTCCTCGTTGTCGCTGTCGCGCGGGGCGAGCGCGGCCTTGAGGAAGTCGGCCTCGCCGCCGAAGCCCTGGCCGCGCTCGGCCGGGCTGCCGTCCACGATCAGCACCTTGACCCGGTCGATGACGTCGAGCGCGAGGTAGCGGGCGTTGTCGGCGGGCAGGTGGTCGAGGCCGGCGCGCACCGCGACGCGGTGGTCGCCGCCCTCGGCGAAGCGCGTCTCGAGGCGCACCTGCTGCACGCCGTCGACCTGGTCCAGCACCTGGCTGGCGACGGTGCGCAGCTCGCCGCCCGCGCCGTCGCCGACCTGGAGCTCGACCTGGACGCCGCGCGCCGGGACGCCGCCGTGGCTGCGCACGGTGGCGACGAAGGCGGTGTCGCTCTCGGTGGTGACCTGCTCGTCCTCGGCGACCAGCGCGTCGATGCTGACGTTGGCGGTGCCGGCGTCGCCGACGTCGGCGACGAACAGGCGCGCGCCCGGGCGGCCCGCGGTGAGCTCGTCGTTCAGCTTGGCCCAGGTCGCGCTGTCGGGCGCCGGCCAGCCGGCGGTCTGCAGGTCGCTGACCAGGTAGATCTCCTTCGCCGCCGCGGGCGCGCCCTTGAGGATGCGCCAGGCGGTCGCGATGCCGCCGGCGACGTCGGTGCCGCCGTCGCTGAGCGCGGCCTTCTGCACCTCGGCGATGGCGAAGTCGAGGTCGTGGCTGGGCTCGGGGATCTCGTCCTGGGCGATGTCGCTCATCAGCACCAGGGCGACGCCGGAGCCGCGCGGCAGGTGCTCGATGATCTCCTTGGCCTTCTTCTTGGCGAGGTCGAAGCGCGTGGCGTTGCCGGTCTCGTAGCCCATCGACAGGCTGTTGTCGAGCACCACCACCGCCGCGGTCTCGCCCTGCTGGCCGATCAGGCTGAGGCCGCCGGGGGCGATGGTCGGGCGGGCCAGGGCGAAGGCGAGCAGCGCCAGCGCGCCGGCGCGCAGCAGCATCAGGATGAGGTCGCGCATCTGCACGCGGCGCGAGTTCTTCTCGAGCGTGGCGAGCAGGAACTCCATCGCCGCCCAGGCGACGATCTTGAAGCGCCGCTGGTTGAGCAGGTGGATGATGATCGGGATCGCGGCGAGCGCGGCGAAACCCAGCAGGAAGGCGTTGAGGAAGCTCATCGGCCGGGCCCGCGCCCGCCGCTGAGCATCATGCGCTCACGGCTGCCGAGGTAGGCGGACAGCGCGACGTCGACCGGCGTGTCGGTGGAGATCTGCACGTAGTCGGCGCCGTTGCGCGTGCAGGCGGCCTTCACCTTGGTGAGGAACTTGTGCAGCTCCTCGAGGTAGGCCTTCTTGACCATGCGCGGGTGGCAGAGCACCTGCTCGCCGAGCTCGAGGCCCTTGAACTGCACCATGCCCTCGAAGGGGAAGTCGAGTTCGTCGCGGTCGAGCAGGTGCAGCAGGACGACCTCGTGGCCGTCGTGGCGCAGGTGCTGGATGCCGCTGAGCACGTCCTCGACCTTGTCGAAGAGGTCGCTGATCACCACGAACACGCCACGGCGGCGCACGCGCTCGGCCATGGTGTGCATGATGCGGCCGACGCCGGTCCTGTTCTGCGGGGTCGCGTTCTCGAGCGCGGCGCAGATGCGGTTGATGTGCACCTTGCGCGTCGAGCGCGGGATGAACTCCTGCAGTTCCTGGTCGAAGATCGCCACCGACACGGCGTCGCTCTGGCCCAGCACCAGGTAGGCGAGCGAGGCGGTCATCAGCTTGGCGTACTCGAGCTTGGCGCTGGCGCCGCGGGCGCGCGGGCTGACGTAGGCCATCGAGGCGCTGGCGTCGGTCAGGATGGTGGTGACCAGGTTGGTCTCGGCCTCGTACTGCTTGATCGACAGGCGCTCGCTCTTGGCGTAGACGCGCCAGTCGAGGTGCTTGAGGTCGTCGCCCGGCACGTAGCCGCGGTGCTGCGCGAACTCGACGCTGAAGCCCTTGTACGGGCTCTTGTGCATGCCCGCGATGAAGCCCTCGACCACGTACTTGGCCTTGAGGTCCAGGCGGCCGATCTTGGCCAGGATCTGCGGATCGAGGTATGCGGACATTCAGCGGCCTCGGATGGCCGGACCCGGGGGGCGTCCGGTCTCGCGCGTTTCAGGTGGGCGGGCGGGAGGGGGCGGGCGGGAAGGCGCGGCCGGAAACGCTCAGGCCTTCTTCGCCGCCTTCGCCACGGCCGGCTGCTTCTCGTGCTTGGGGATGCTCTCGATCAGCCGCTCGACCACGTGGTCGGTGGTGATGTCCTCGGCCGTCGCGGTGTAGCTGCACGCGATGCGGTGGCGCAGCACCGGCTTGGCGACGGCGTCGATGTCCTCGATGGTGGCGTGGAAGTTGCCGTGGATCACGGCGCGCGCCTTGGCCGCCAGGATCAGGTTGATGCTGGCGCGCGGGCCGGCGCCCCACGAGATCCATTCCTTGATGAAATCAGGCGCTTCCTCGGTGCCGGGGCGGGTGGCGCGCACCAGGGCCTTGGCGTACTGCAGGACGTGGTCGGCGACCGGCACGCGCAGCACCAGCTGCTGGAAGGCGACGATCTGCGCGCCGTCGAGCACCTGGCGGACGGCCTTCTCGTTGCTGGCCATCTGCGGGCTGGCGACGCGGCGCATGACTTCCAGCTCCTCCTCGTCGCTGGGGTAGCCGACGAAGACCTTGAAGAGGAAGCGGTCGAGCTGCGCCTCGGGGAGGGGGTAGGTGCCTTCCTGGTCGATCGGGTTCTGCGTGGCGAGCACGAAGAACGGCGCGTCGAGCTTGAACTCGTCGTTGCCGACCGAGACCTTCTTCTCCTGCATCGCCTCGAGCAGCGCGGCCTGGGTCTTGGGCGGGGTGCGGTTGATCTCGTCGGCGAGGACGATGTTGGCGAAGATCGGGCCGCGCAGGAACTTGAACACGCGCGCCTTGGTGGCGGGGTCCTCCTGCAGCACCTCGGTGCCGACGATGTCGGAGGGCATCAGGTCGGGGGTGAACTGGATGCGCTTGAAGGACAGGTGCAGGGTCTTGGCGAGGGTCGAGATCAGCAGCGTCTTGGCCAGGCCGGGCACGCCTTCCAGCATGCAGTGGCCGCGCGCGAAGATCGCGATGATGAGTTCCTCGATCACCGTGTCCTGCCCGACGATGACCTTGGCGAGTTCGCCGCGGATGCGTTCGAAGGCCTCCTGCGCCTGGGCGACCAGTTCCTTGTCACCGACCGCGGCCGGCGCGGCGGCGGCGGCCGGGATGGCGGCGGTCGCAGGGCGCGGCTGGGCGGGGGGAGTCGGGCGGGGCGGCAGGGCTTCGGCCATGATTCGGGCTCCGGGCAGGGGGCGGCATCGCGAGCGGGGGGTCGCTCGAAACGCGAGTAGGAGTGGAACGGGGGCGTCGCGCGACTGTGACGGGGGAGCGTCGGAGGCGCGCGGCGTAAGAGCTGGGCAGACGCGGTGATACGGCGCTCGCCGGGAACCGCTGACGGGGGCATTCGATTGCGAAGCGAGCCAGTGTACCGGGACTGGGAGGAGATCGCAAGTCGGGGTGGAATGGGTGGCGGACCCTGTCGAGCGACGCGGAAAGGGGAAAGGCCGGATTGTTCGTATTATCGGGAAGCGGGTCGATCGTTTCAGGAGGTCCGGGCCGCTACGGCGCCGCTGCCAGAACCCAGGCCTGCCCATGGATGAGAGCCTCCGCAGATCGTGGCTGCTCCCGTCCCAATCTGCGCAATTTGCGCAATCTGCGAAATTCTGCGCACTCTCCCCCTCGAGGAGAGTCCGCAGAATTGGCACTTCGTGAGGCAGTCGGTCGCATTGCGGCGAGTGCCTGTGGGACTGGGATGAATGGGGGTGGTGGGGGAGGTGCCGTGGTGATGCGGCAACAGTCCGGCAACCGGTTGCACCCCCCGATGCTGCCCCGGAAGCAGTGGCAGGCAGCCAGGGGTGGATGCTGCTCGCGCCGGGTCGCGCGCATTCTTCAGGCTGCCGAGTCCCGACCGCCCACTCCTCGCACGGCCTGCACTCCATGGCATGAAAGCTGCAGAGCGGGGGACCACCCCATTCCCAGGACCATCCTCCCATGCAGCAGCGCCCCCTTGGACGGACCGGCCAGCAGGTCAGCGCCATCACCCTCGGCACCATGACCTGGGGCGAGCAGAACACCGAGGCGGAGGCGCACGCCCAGCTCGACCTCGCCGTCGCGCACGGCGTCACCCTGGTCGACGCCGCCGAGATGTACCCGGTGCCGCCGCGCGCCGAGACCCAGGGGCGCACGGAGGAGTACCTCGGCTCCTGGCTGGCGAAGCCCGGCAACCGCGCGCGCGTGCTGGTCGCGACCAAGGCCGCCGGCCCGGTGCGCCAGGCGCACCAGCCGCGCCACCTGCGTGGTGGCGAGACCAACCACGACCGCGCGAGCCTCACCGCGGCGCTGGAGACGAGCCTGCGCCGCCTGCGCACCGACCACGTCGACCTCTACCAGCTGCATTGGCCCGACCGCAGCACCAACACCTTCGGCCGGCTCGCCTACCCGTGGATCGAGGACGCGCACACCGTCCCCATCGAGGAGTCCCTGGCCGTCCTGGCGGAGTTCGTGCAGGCGGGGAAGGTCCGCCACCTCGGCGTCTCCAACGAGACGCCGTGGGGCGTGGCGCGCTTCCTGCAGGCGGCGGAGCGCCTCGGCCTGCCGCGCATCGCCAGCATCCAGAACCCCTACAGCCTGCTCAACCGCACCTACGAGATCGGGCTGGCGGAGTTCAGCCACCGCGAGCAGGTCGGGCTGCTCGCCTACTCGCCGCTCGCCTTCGGCGTGCTGACCGGCAAGTACGCGGGCGGCGCGCGGCCGCCGGGATCACGACTGGAGCGCTTCACGCGCTTCGTGCGCTATTCGAATCCGCAGGCGCTGGCCGCCGGCGAGCGCTACGTGGGGCTGGCGCGCGCGCGCGGGATCGACCCGGCGCAGCTGGCGATCGCGTACGTGCTCGCCAAGCCCTTCACCACCAGCGCGATCATCGGCGCGACCTCGGTCGTGCAGCTGCAGGCGGTGCTGGGAGCGGTGGAGCTGCGCCTGGATGACGAGGTGCTGGCGGAGATCGAGCGCATCCACGTCGAGCAGCCGAACCCGGCGCCGTGACGGCCGCAGGCGCGCCGCCGGGCGGCGCCGGCATGCTGGTCGCGCTGCGCCTGCCGGCGTACCGCTGGTACCTGGCCGCGCTGGTCGCGAGCATGCTCGCCAACGAGCTGCAGACGGTGGCGGTGGGCTGGCAGCTCTACGAGGCCACGCACGATCCGCTCTCGCTCGGGCTGATCGGCCTCGCGGGGGTCGTCCCCTTCGTCTCGACGGTGCTGGTCGCGGGCCACGTCGCCGACATTTGTGACCGCCGCCGGGTGGCGCTGGTCGCGATGTCGGCGCTGGCGCTGTGCACGCTGGCCCTGACCGCGCTGTCCGCCAGCGGGGTGGCGATGGCCCACCATTGGACGATCTACGCCGCGGTGGTGGCAGCGGGGTTCGCGCGCAGCTTCCTGATGCCGGCGCGCGGTGCGCTCGCGGCCGAGCTGGTGCCGCGGCCGCTGCTGGAGCAGGCGACGCGCCTGCGCTCGTCGCTGTTCCAGCTCGCGGCCGTGGCGGGACGCAGCGCCAGCGGCTTCATCTACGCCGGCGGCGTGGCGCTGGGGTGGGGAGCGGCCTTCACCTACGGGGTGGCGGTGCTGCTGCTGCTCGCGGCGCTGGCCGGGCTGGCGGCGATCCGGCGCGCGCCGCCGCCGCGCGCCACGCCCGAGCCGGTGCTGCGCAGCCTGACCGGCGGCGTGCGCTACGTGCTGCGCAGCCGCATCCTGTTCGGCGCGATGGTGCTCGACCTGCTGGGTGTGCTGTTCGGCGACGCCATCATCCTGCTGCCGATCTTCGCCGACCAGGTGTGGCGCATCGGGCCGGAGGGGTTGGGCGTGCTGCGCGCCGCCCCGGCCGCGGGCGCGGTGGCGATGGCGCTGCTTTTGGCGCGGCGCCCGCCCTTCCGCCACGCCGGGCGCACGCTGCTGCTGGCGGTGGGGTGCTTCGGGGTGGCGCAGATCGGCTTCGCGCTGGCGCCGTGGTTCCCGCTCGCCGCGCTGGCCCTGGCCGTGTCCGGCGCGTGCGACTTCGTGAGTGTGCTGGTGCGCGGGGCGCTCCTTCAAGTCCTGACCCCGCCCGCGCTGCTCGGCCGGGTCACCGCGGTGCAGCAGGTGTTCATCTGGTCGTCGAACGAGCTCGGGGCGTTCGAGTCGGGCGTGGCCGCGCGGCTGCTCGGACTGGTGCCGTCGGTGGTGGTGGGTGGCGCGGTGACGCTGGCGGTGACCGGGGTGGTGGCCTGGCGCAACCGCGCGCTGCGCGGGTTGGGGAGGATCGCGGCCGCGTCGGAGGCGCAGGTGGTGGAAGCGGCGGACGAGGTGCCGGCGGCGGTGGTGCCGGCGGGGGCGCGGTGATCGCTTCCGCTTGACCGGGGGTCGCGTTGACCCGGAGCACCGACGGTTGCTGCACCACTGAATCCACGCGAGGCGTCCGGGCCCGTCCTGGGACCGCGCGCCGCCGGCGCGCATGCCTTCCGAGAGGCGCGCCAGCGCGCGCGGTCCCGGGTCGGGTCCTGGTGCTGGTCATGCCCGGCGAGGATCGCCGGAGGCGGTCCTGCGCAAGCTCCCCCCGCAACACCCGCTGCCTCGCCGCTGCTGCCAGTTCAACAGCCGAGGGCTCGAAATCGCGATTTCCACCCCGTCCGCTTGGCATGGCGACCGCTCAGCGCTCGCGACGACCGCATGCGGTCTCGCGCCTCGCCGTCATCCACTCCTCCCCGCCGCCCCAGCGCATGGAGCCGACCGTGTCCCCACCCGCGACCTCGCCTGCACCCCAGGCCGACACCCTGACGCTGCCCACCACCTTGCTGGTGCAGACGCGCGCGCGATCCCGCGCGCAGGTTCACGCGCCGCTCTGGCTCGGCCGCATCTCCGCCCAGGCCGCCCTCGGCGCGCTGCTGCCGCTCGCCCTGCTCGGGCTGTGGCAGCTCACCGCCGCGCGCGGCTGGATCTCGCCGCAGATCCTGCCGGCGCCGGCGGTGGTCTACGACACCTTCATCGAGCTGATCCGCTCCGGCGACACGCCGTCCAACCTGTGGGTCAGCCTGCAGCGCGTGTTCTACGGCTTCCTCGGCGCCAGCCTCATCGGTGGCGCGTTCGGCACCCTGATGGCGCTGTCGCCGGCCTTCCGCGCCTACATCTACCCCAGCTTCAACGTCTTCACCCAGATCCCGGCGCTGGGTTGGATCCCGCTGCTGATGATGTTCGTGGGCATCGGCGAGACCCTCAAGATCATCATCATCGTCAAGGCCGCGCTGGTGCCGGTGGCGGTCAACGTCTACCAGGGCATCCGCAACATCCCCGAGAGCCACTTCGAGGTCGCCGCGGTGTTCCGCCTCACCCGCGCCCAGGTGGTGCGGCGGGTGGTGCTGCCGGCGGCGCTGCCCAGCGTGTTCAACGGGCTGCGCAACGGCCTGACCCACGCCTGGCTGGCGCTGGTCACGGTCGAACTGCTCGCCTCCAGCGAGGGCATCGGCTACCAGCTCGTCAACGCCCGCCAGCTCTTCAAGCTCGACGAGGTGCTGGCCAGCATCGTGGTGATCGGCGCGGTCGGCCTGGTCATCGATCTGCTCTTCCAGCTCGCCGAGTCCCGCCTGCTGCGCTGGCGTCGCAGCGCGTTCTGACCGCCGGCTCCGCACGCCCCCGCCAACGCTCTTCCAGGACCAGCGCCCATGCCCGTCGCCGAACCGATCATCTCCACGCCGCTGCTGCGCCGCGCGGCGGGCGCCCAGGCCACCATCCGCAAGCCGGACTACCGCCCCTTCGCGCTGCCACTGGCGCTGCTCGCGCTGTGGACGGCGGCGACCGGATTCCACTGGGTGGATACGCGCATCCTGGTCGGCCCGCTGGCGGTCCTGGACACCGCCTGGCACCACGTCAGCGGTCGCGTGCTGTGGGTCGGCCTGGGCTGCAGCCTGGCCCGCGACCTGACCGGCTTCGCCGTCGGCGCCAGCGCGGGGCTGCTGCTCGGCACCCTGCTCGGCACCTCGCGCGTCGCCGACCGCCTGGTCGGGCCGACCTTCCACGCCTACAAGCAGGTCGCGTTGTTCGCGTGGATCCCGCTGATCGCGGTGTGGTTCGGCATGAAGGAGCCGGCCAAGGTCGCTTTCATCGCCCTGGCCGCGCTGCCGCCGGTGCTGCTGGGCACCTACGAGGGGATCCGCGCGGCCGGCCGCGAGCACGTCGAGGTCGCGCGCGTGTTCGCCTTCAGCCGCTGGCAGGTCTACCGCCGCGTCATCCTGCCCTCGGCCGCGCCGCAGATCATCACCGGGCTGCGCCTCGGCCTGATCTACTCCTGGCTGGGCACCATCGGCGCCGAGTACTTCTTCGCCGCCGCGCCCGGCATCGGCAACATCATGATCGATGGGCGCGAGCGCTTCCTGATGGACCAGGTCGTCGTCGGCGTCGCGGTGGTCGCGGCGGTCGGCTACGCTTTCCACGCCGCCGCGGGACGCATCGAGAACCGCCTGCTGCGCTGGCGCACCCGCGCGGGCAACGCCTGAACCCGCAGTCCCCCACCGCTCCACCGACGCGATCGGAATCCCCCATGGCCAAGCCCGGCACCCTCAGCATCGCCAACGTCTCCAAGAGCTACCGCGTCAGCGGCAAGGAGTTCCAGGTCCTGGACGACGTGTCGCTGGAGGTCACGCCCGGCGAGTTCGTCAGCGTCGTCGGCACCAGCGGCTGCGGCAAGTCGACGCTGCTGCGCCTGGTGATGGGGCTGGACGGGGATTACCAGGGCGACATCCGCCTGGATGGCGAGCGCATCGCCGGACCCGGTCTCGACCGCGGCATCGTCTTCCAGGAGCACCGCCTGTTCCCGTGGCTGAACGTCGAGCAGAACATCGGCCTGGCGCTGCAGAACTCGCCGCTCAGCGCCGTGCTGAAGCGCGACGCGATCCGCGAGCACATCGCGCTGGTCGGCCTGGAGGGCTTCGAGAAGGCCCTGCCCAACCAGCTCTCAGGCGGCATGTCGCAGCGCGTCGCGATCGCCCGCGCGCTGGTCAACCGCCCCGAGGTGCTGCTGCTCGACGAGCCCTTCGGCGCGCTCGACGCGCTCAACCGCACGCGGCTGCAGCAGGAGCTGCAGCGCATCTGGCAGGTCGAGGGCATCACCATGATCCTGGTCACCCACGACGTCGAGGAGGCGGTGTTCCTGGGCGACCGCGTGGTGGTGATGAAGCCCCGCCCCGGCCGCATCAAGCGCCTGGTGCCGGTCGCGAGCCCGCACCCGCGCAAGCGCGACGACGTCGAGCTGCTGCGCATCCGCGAAGGGGTGCTCGCCGACTTCGCGGACGTCGAGGCGGAAGTCGTCACCGCCTGAGCTCGGAATCCTTCTCCCTTCTCCCTTCTCGCTTCTCACTCCCTGCTCCCCCGCTCCCCTCGCTCCCTTCTGCCTTTCTCCCCTTCCCCACGCCCTCCGGACCTCCAATGCCCAGCCTCGCCCTCGACACCCCGCAGCTCGCCGAACGCTACGACCTGGTCAGCGACAAGCAGTACGAGCACGGCAAGCTGCTGCTCGAGTCGCTGCAGCTGCGCCCGGGCGACCACGTCCTGGACATCGGCTGCGGCACCGGGCGCCTGGGCGAGTACGCCAGCCGCCGGCTGGTGGGCGCGACCGGGTCGGTCACCGGCATCGACCCGCTGCCGCACCGCATCGCCCTGGCCGAGCGGCGCGCGTCGCCCAACCACCGCGTCCTGGTCGGGCGCAGCGACGACCTCGGCGCCTTCGCCGCCGGCAGCTTCGACGCCGCCTGGCTGAACAGCGTCTACCACTGGCTGCCGGAGAAGCCGCCGACCCTGCGCGAGGCGCGGCGCGTGCTGAAGGCCGGCGGGCGCATCGGCATCAGCGTGGCGTCGCGCGAGCGCCCGCACGACATCCAGGGCGTGCTCGCCGAGGTCCTGGCCGGGATCGGCCTGGCCGGCGGCCCTGGCGGCAGCACGCCGCACCGCGTCAGCGCGGCCGAGCTCGCCGGGCAGCTCGAGGAGGCCGGCTTCCTGGTCGACGACCTGCGCCTGCGCACCTTCGCCGACGTCTTCCCCGACGTCCAGGCGGTCTTCGACTTCACCGAGTCGAGCGCCTTCGGCAACTTCCTCGCCGAGCACCCCGCCGCGGTGCGCGAGCGCGCGCGCAGCGCGCTCGCCGCCGCGCTGGAGCGCCGGCGCAGCGGGGGCGGCATCGTGCTCCACCGCCGCCTGCTGTTCGCCGTCGCCACCGCGGCCTGAGCGGCCTTTCCATCACCAGCTACCATCAGCACCACCGGCCCGACCACCATGACCACCGCCCCCCCGACCATCACGCCCGCCTCCGCCGCCACCGTGTCGCTGCCGCGCATCAACGATCCGGCGCCGCAGTTCACCGCGCCGTCGACCCACGGCGACCTCAAGCTCTCGGACTACGCGGGCAAGTGGGTGGTGCTGTTCAGCCACCCGGCCGACTTCACGCCGGTGTGCTCGACCGAGTTCCTGGCCTTCGCGCGCGCGCAACCGGAGTTCGCCGCGCTGAACGTGCAGCTCATCGGCCTGTCCATCGACAGCGTGTACAGCCACATCGCCTGGATCCGCAACCTGGAGGCGAACTTCAAGCAGCCGATCGCCTTCCCGCTGATCGCCGACCTCAGCACCCAGGTGGCGCAGCTGTACGGCCTGATCCACCCGGGCGCCAGCACCACCGCCACGGTGCGCGCGGTGTTCGTCATCGATCCGCAGCAGATCGTCAAGGCGATCATCTACTACCCGCTGACCACCGGCCGCAGCGTCGCGGAGATCAAGCGCCTGGTGATCGCGCTGCAGGCCAACGTCGAGAAGAAGCTCGCCACGCCCGAAGGCTGGCAGCCCGGCGACCAGTTCATCGTGCCCGCGCCGCTGACCAGCAGGGCGGCCGCCGAGCGCGCGGCGTCGACCGACCACGAGGTGGTCGACTGGTTCTTCGCCCGCACCAAGGCGGCCGCCGCGGGCGGCGCTGGGGGAAGGACGCCGTGAGCGCGCAGCTGCGCCCGGAGTCCAGCGCCAGGCAGCCTGGTCGGAGCCGCTGATGCCGCACGTCCGCATCGAAGTGCGCCGCGGCTGGGCCGCCGCGCTCAAGCCATCGCTGATCGAGGCGGTGCACAGCGCCGTGGTCGAGCACCTGCGCGTCCCGGCCGGTGATCGCGTGGTGCGCGTCATCGAGCACGACCCGGCGGATTTCGCGACGCCCCCCGCGCGCGGCGAGCGCTACACCCTGGTCACCATCGACCTGTTCAGCGGCCGCTCCGACGCGGCCAAGCGCGCGCTCTACCGCGGCGTGGTCGACAACCTGGAGCGGCTGGGCGTTCCGCGCGACGATGTGCACATCCTGCTGCACGAGTCGCCGCGGGTGGACTGGGGCGTGCGCGGCGGCGTCCCGGCGAGCGAGGTCGAGCTGGGCTTCACCGTCGAGATCTGATCCCGCCACCGCTCCCGCCCCGCCCAGGAAGACCCCATGCGCCTCATGCTCCTCGCGCTGATCGCGCTCGCCGCGTCCGTACCCGGCGCCCTGCCCGCCGCCGACCGGCCCGAGGTGATCCGCATCGGCTTCGCCAGCGCCGGCGTCGGCGGGCGGCCGTTCGCCAGCAGCAGCCCGCTGGCCGCGGTGCACGCCAAGGGCCTGCTCGAGGCCGAGTTCTGCGCCGACGGCATCCGCGTCGAGTGGGTCTTCCACAAGGGCGCGGGGCCGGCGGTGAACGAGGCGCTCGCCGGCGGCCTGCTCGACTTCTCCAACCAGGGCGACTTCCCCTCGGTGCTGGGCCGCTCCAGCGGGATCCGGACGCGCATCGTCCTGGCCACCGGGGTGCGCTCCAACGTCTACCTGGCGGTGCCGGCGGGGTCGCCCGCGCAGGGCATCCGCGACCTGCTGGGCAAGCGCGTCGCCTACCACCGCGGCACCAACGCCACCCTGGGCATCGCCAAGATGCTGCAGAGCCTGGGCCTGGGCGACGCGGATTTCCGCACCATCAACCTCGATGGCTCGTCGGCGGCGGTGGCGATCGCCAGCCACGACGTCGACGCGGTGTGGGGCTCGGGGCTGACGCTCTTCGACCTCGAGGCGCGCGGCGTGGTGCGCGTCATCGACGGCACGCGCGGCCGCGACCCGCGCCTGTCCCTGCAGGCGCACCTGCTGGTCACCGAGGACTTCGAGCGCCAGTACCCGGCGATCGTCCAGCGCGTCGTCGACGTGGCGGTCAAGGAGGCCGCCTACGAGGCCGACGACGCGCACCGCGACGAGACCTTCGCGGTGTGGGCGAAGTCCGGCTACCCGGTCGAGGCCTTCGCCCGCGAGTTCGCCGACAGCCCGCTGCGCACCCGCTGCTCGCCGCTGCTCGACGGCTTCTTCTACGCGCGCTACCGCGACGCGGTGAAGACCTCGCTCGAGCTGAAGCTCATCCGCAAGGACGTCGACGTCGACGCCTGGCTGGAGCCCAAGTACCAGCGGGACGCGGTCAAGCGCCTCGGGCTGGAGGGGACCTGGACGCCGTGCGACGCGGCGGGGAAGCCCGAGACCGCGGCGCCCGCGGCCGTCAGGTGACGGCATGGCCTGCGGTCGCACGCGCATCGTCTCGTCACGTTCGTCGATGCCGAGGAGAGCGCGCACCTGCTCGCGGTCACCCTCGCCAGCGACTGCAGCGCCGAGGTGCTGATCACGGCCGGGCTGACCGCTGGGCGCCGGAGGCACCATCGCCGTGGGCGCGCGCGTGCAGGCGGTCGCGCCGCCGGCCGCCCCCGCCGCCACGGCAGGCGTCGGCACGGCGCGCGCTGCCTTCCGGAACCGTCGCCAGCCGCACCGCGACCTGCTCCTGCCACCGCCAGCCCGGCGAAGAGCCCATGACCGCCACCAGCGCCCAGACCATGCCCCCGCCCTCCGCGCTCGCGGACTTGCTGCGCCAGCGCTATGGCGGCGCCGCGCCCGCCCTGCCCGCCGACCACCCGCAGGCCGCCCTGCTCGACAGCGTGCTCGCCCACCGCTCGGTGCGCCACTACGCCGAGCGCGAACTGGCGCCAGGCACGCTCGAGCTGCTGGTCGCGGCGGCGCAGAGCGCGCCGACCTCGTCCAACCTGCAGGCGTGGAGCGTGGTCGCCATCCAGGACCCGGAGCGCAAGGCCAGGGCCGCGCTGCTGGCCGGCGACCAGGCGTTCATCCGCCAGGCGCCGCTGTTCCTGCTCTTCATCGCCGACCTCTCGCGGCTGGACGACGCCAGCCGCCTGCACGGCCTGCCGGGAACCGGGCTCGACTACCTCGAGCTGTTCCTGATCGCGGCGCTCGACGCCACCCTGGCGGCGCAGAACACCATCGTCGCCGCCGAGGCGCTCGGCCTGGGCATCTGCTGCGTGGGCGCGGTGCGCAACCGCCCGCAGGAGATCGCCGAACTGGCCGGGCTGCCGCAGCGCGCCATCGCGGTGTTCGGCCTGGCCGTCGGCCACCCCGATCCCCAGGCGCCGGCGGCGGTGAAGCCGCGCCTGCCGCAAGCGGAGGTGCTGCACCGCGAGACCTACGCCAGCGCCGGGCGCCCGCGGGCGCTGGCCGACTTCGATCAGGTGGCCCTCGCCTTCGCGCGCAGCCAGGGCCTGCCCAGCACGCCGTGGACGCGGCAGGTCGCCGAGCGCGTCGGCTCGGCCGAGATGCTGCGCGGGCGCGACCACCTGGCGGACGTGCTGCGCGCGCGCGGGTTCCCGCTGCGATGAGCGGCCCGGGCATCCTGCTGGTCACCGGCGGCGGCCGCGGCATCGGCGCGGCGGTGGCGCGCCTGGCCGCGGCGCGCGGTTGGGCGGTGGCGCTCGGCTACCAGCGCCGCGCCGACGCGGCCGAGGGGGTCGCCGCCGGCATCCACGCCGCGGGCGGGCGGGCCGTGGCGGTGGGCGCCGACGTCGCCCAGGCCGATCAGGTCGAGCGGGCCTTCGACCAGGCCGCCACGGCCTTCCCCGACCTCGCGCTGCGCGGCGTGGTCGCGAGCGCCGGCGTGGGCGGGCGCAACGGCCCGATCGCCGACAGCGCGCCGGAGGTGTTCGCGCAGCTGCTGGCGACCAACGTGCTCGGCACCATGCTGACCGCGCGCGCCGCGGTGCGCCGCCTGTCGACCACGCGTGGCGGCGGCGGTGGCGCGATCGTCACGGTGTCCTCGATGGCCTCGACCATCGGCGGACGCCCGGGCAGCGTCGCCTACGCCGCGACCAAGGCCGCGGTGGACGTGTTCACCATCGGCCTGGCCAAGGAGGTCGCCGCCCAGGGCGTGCGCGTCAACGCGGTGCGCCCGGGCATGACGCGCACCGACATGACCAGCGCGGTGGTCGACGACCCGGCGCGCCACGCGGCGGTCGCGGCGACCATCCCCATCCAGCGCATCGCCGACGCCGACGAGGTCGCGCGGCCGATCCTGTGGCTGCTCTCGGACGAGGCCTCGTTCGTGACCGGAGCGGTGCTCGACGTCTCCGGCGGCGGCTTCGTGGTCGGCGGCACGCCGGCGCGGGTGGAGGCGCGCTGAAGTCCGCCAGTTGCGCTCCACGCAGGTGTGGGGGGATGGCTGTCGCCTCGGCAGCAGATGCGCGATTCGGCACGGCTGGAATGAGCCGGCAACACCGGCACGATCCGCGCTTCGGGACAGCACCATGCCCCAACCGCCCATCCTCCCCTTCATCGACTGGCGCACGCTGTTCGCCGCCGGCCTCGCCTGGCGTCCCTGGCTCGATGGCGCCGAGAAGCCGGAGCATCGCACCGAACTGCTCGGCTCCTATGGTGGTTTCCACCCGCTCACCGAGTCGGTCGAGCGCCTGCGCGCGCTGCGCAGGCCGGTGCACGTGGTCGCGATCGCCGAGTCCTGGTGCGGCGATGTGCGCCGCCACGTCCCGGTGCTGCAGAAGCTGGCCGACGCCGGCGGACCGGTGGAGGTGCGCTACATCACCCGCCAGACGGACCTCGCGGTCTTCGCCCGCCTGCTGACCAACGGTGGCGAGGCCATCCCTAAGGCGGTGTTCCTGAGCGCCGACTTCGTCGAGACCGGCAACTGGGGCCCGATGCCCGAGAACGGGCGCCGCGCCATCGCGCAGGGCAAGGCCGCCAACGACCTCGCCGGTGCGCGCAGGCTGGTGGCGGCGCAGTACGCCGCGGACCCGCAGCGCCGCGGCGCCGAGGCCGAGATCCTCGACCGCATCGCCATCGCGGCGACCGCCGCGGTCGCGGCCGCCGGTGGCGCTGCGGGGCGGTGAGGCGCCGTGGCGATCACCGTTCCGGCCAGCGCCGGATCCGTGCGGCAGCCACCGCCCGCGAGCATGATCCGGCGTCTGCACGGTGATGACCTGCCCGCCCTGCTCGCCGTCTACCAGCACCTGCACCCAGGCCAGACGCCGGTCGACGACGACGCTGCGGCGCGCATTTGGGGGCGCATCACCGCCGACCTGGACCTGCTCTACCTGGGGGCCGAGGTCGCCGGCGACCTGGTCGCCACGCTGACCATGGCCATCATCCCCAACCTGACGCACGGTGGGCGTTCCCACGGCCTGATCGAGAACGTGTTCACCGCCCCACGGCACCGTCGGCGCGGCCTCGGCACCGCCCTGCTGCACTCCGCCTGCGCGTACGCCTGGGAGCGCGGCTGCTACAAGGTCGCCCTGACCACTGGTCGCCGCGACCCGGGCACGCTCGCCTTCTCCAGCGCCGCCGGCTTCGATCCCGGGCTCAAGACCGCGTTCGTGGCGCGGCCATGAGTCCCACCGCCAGCCCGCCGACCGTCCGGCTGCGCGGCGCCGCCCCTGGTGACGCCCTGGCGGTCGCCGCCCTGCACGACGCGGCCTGGCGCGCCACCCACGCGCACTGGCTGGCCTCCGGTGCCGAAGTCGACCCGGGCCTGGCGCACCGGCGCGGCCTGTGGTCGTCGGTGATCGCCGCGGGCGCCCTGCCGCTCACCCTGGCCGAGGACGCCGATGGGACGCTGCTCGGCTTCGCGCACGCCGGCGCGTGCCGGGACGCCGACCGCGACGCGCGCCGCACCGGCGAGGTCACGGCCATCTACGTCGCGCCCGGGCGCCAGCGCCGCGGCCTCGGCTCGGCCCTGCTGGAGAGCACCCTCGCGCAGCTCGGCGCCGCGGGCTTCAACGCCGTGAGCCTGTGGGTGGCGGCGCACAACTCGGTGGCGCGGCGCTTCTACCACGTGCACGGCTTCCTCGACGACGGCGGCCGCAAGCACGCGGCGCGCAGCGGCTTCGAACTGGTGCGCTGCGTGCGGCTGGTGTGATGCGTTCCACAGCGGGCGGGAGATCCCGCTCGACGCCTGCGCCCCCTCGCCGGCAGCGCCGTCGCGCACGCCGCGCTCGCGGCAGCAGCGCGCGGCTCGCCCGCCCTGCTGTCCCCGCGACAGGCCGGCAACGCCACTGCCGCCGCAGCAACACGGAGCGGCCTCCGCCCGGCGGCGCGCGGCGCGCAGCCGCGTCGCGCGCTGGCACGCACGGCGCTTCGCGCCGCCGGCCCGCTCCCACCGCCCTGGACCACCCATGCCCTACCGCTCCCTCGGCCGCTCCGGACTCCAGGTCTCCATCATCGGGCTCGGCTGCAACAACTTCGGCGGCCGCCTCGACCGCGAGCGCTCGCGCGCGGTGATCGACCGCGCCATCGACGTCGGCATCACCCTGTTCGACACCGCCGACGTCTACGGCGAGAAGGGCGGCAGCGAGACCATCCTCGGCGAGGTGCTGGGCGAGCGTCGCAAGCGCATCGTGCTCGCGACCAAGTTCGGCAACCCGATGGACCACGGCGCGCTGCGGGGCGCCTCGCGCGGCTACATCGTCACCGCGGTCGAGGCCAGCCTGCGCCGCCTGAAGACCGACTGGATCGACCTCTACCAGCTCCACCGCCCGGATCCCGCCACGCCCATCGCCGAGACCCTGCGCGCGCTCGACGACCTGCTGCGCGCCGGCAAGGTCCGCTACGTCGGCGCCTCCAACCTGCCCGCGTGGCAGGTGGTCGAGGCGCAGCTCCTGGCGCGCGAGCTGGGCGTGGAGCGCTTCATCTCCAGCCAGGACGAGTACAGCCTGCTGCGCCGCGACGCCGAGCGCGAGCTGATCCCGGCGCTGCGCGCCTACGACATCGGGCTGCTGCCCTACTTCCCGCTCGCCAACGGCCTGCTCACCGGCAAGTACCGCACCGGCCAGCCGGCGCCCGCGGGGACGCGCCTGAGCAGCGCGACGAGCCTGGCGCAGCGCTACCTCACCGAGCGCGATCTCGGCCTCGCCGCCCGCCTGGGCGCCTTCGCGGCGGAACGCGGCCACGCCCTGCTCGACCTCGCCATCAGCTGGTTGGCCGCCCAGCCGGCCGTGGCCAGCATCATCGCCGGCGCGAGCACCGCCGAGCAGGTGGTCCAGAACCACTCCGCGGCGACCTGGATCCTCAGTGCGGAGGAGCTGGCGGAGGTGAACCGCATCACCCAGCCGCGCAGCGAAGCGGTGGCGGCGGGAGCGCCAGCGGCTGCACCCGCTCACGAACGAAAGGCTTCGTGAGCCGAGCGCCGAGCGTCGCCGCCCCGGGCAGGTCGGTGGCCGCGTCCGCTCCTCCCGCCACGCCATCGATGGCGGCTGCGCCAGCGCTGGCACCGGGCCCGCCGCAGCGCCTGCTGGCCATCCCGCGCTTCCGCCTGCTCCTGTGCGTCCAGGTGCTCTTCTGGTCGGCGTCGGCGGTGTTCCTGATGCTGCCCAAGTACCTCACCCAGCAGCTTCGCGCCGACGCGGTGTGGATCGGGCTGATCATGGGCGGCGTGGGCCTGGGGCCGGTACTGACCGCGCCGGCGATCGGCGCGCTGACGCGCTGGTGCGGGCGCCGCCGCTGCCTGCTGCTCGCCAACCTGGCGATGGTACTGGGCTGCCTGCTGTTCATCGAGGTGGATCAGCCGGGGCCGCTGGCGGTCGTGGCGCGCTGCCTGCAGGGGATGGCCGGGGCGCTGCTCTATGCGCACGGCACGGTGCTGGTGGCGGACCTGGTGCCGCGCGCCCGGCTGCCCAGCGCGATCGCGCTTTTCATGACCGCGGGCCTGCTGTCGAACGTCATCAGCCCGCCGGCCGCCGAGTGGCTGCTGGCGCGTCACGGGCCGCACGTGGTGTTCGCCGGCGCGGGCGCGCTGGCGCTGCTCGCCGCGCTGCTCTGCTGGCGGCTGCCCGATGGCGCCGCGCCTGCGCCTGCCGGAGCTGGCGCGGCGAATCACCGGCCCGCCGCCGCGCTGCTGCTGGTGTCGCTGCTCTTCGGCCTCGCCGCGGGCGTGGTCTTCACCTTCCACCAGCCGTTGGCGCTGGCGCGCGGCGCCGCGCGCGTCAGCGACTTCCTGGTGACGTTCACCGTCTCCGCCACGGTGCTGCGCCTGGCGGGGGGGCGCCTCATCGATTCCCTGGGCAGCGCGCGCGTCGCGCGCTGGTCGGGGGCCGGCTACGTGGTGGTGCTGCTGGCCCTGGCGGTGATGGGACCGGGCCAGCTCGCGCTGCTCGGGGTCGCCTTCGGCTGCACGCACGGCCTGTTCTTCCCCACCTTCGTCGCCCTGGTGCTGGGTCGCGGGGACGCCGGCCGCGAGGCGCGCATGGCCTGGATCGGGGCGTTCGACAAGCTCGGCTTCCTCAGCGTCGCGGCGCTCGGGCTGCTCGCCCACCTGTGGGGCTACGCGCCGCTGTTCGTGCTGGCCGCGGGCCTGCTGACGGTGGCGGTGGCGATCCTGGCCCGCGCGACGCGCACGGCCTGACGCACGCCCATCGCGCCGGCGCAGCTGCCGGAACAGCAGGATCAGTGCTGCCGCGCTGCTGCGCAGCAGCCCGCTGCGCTCCGGCAGCGCCCGCTGAAGCGTCCGCCGCTTGGAATGCCGTTCGCTCAGCGGACCCGGCCGGCCACCGGCCGTCCTCATCCACCAGCCGGCCGCCGCGCGACGCGCGTGGCGGCCGCGCCAGCCCCGGGCCCGCCATGACCATCGCCGCCTTCCGCCAGGAATTCGAACGCCACGTCGCCATCCTCGAGCAGGCCGTCGCCCAGCTCGACCAGGAGGCGCTGCTGCGCCCGCCCTTCCCCGGCGCGACCACCGTCACCGGGCTGGTCACGCACATCTCGTCGTTCCTGACCGCGCGCTTCGCCGACTTCCTGGTCGTCGACAGCAACGACCGCCCGTGGCGCGACCACCAGGCCGACCTGGTCAGCACCAAGCCGGTGGCGGTGCTGCGCGGGGAGTGGAACGTCGCCCTGGCGACGGTGCGCGGCGAGCTCGCCGCGCTGCGCGACAGCGACCTCGGCGCGAACCTGCGCCTCGGCGACCAGCGCCTGAGCGTCGCGGAGGGCCTCAGCCGCTTCGGCAGCCACTTCGCCTACCACACCGGCCAGGTCGTGAGCGCGGCGCGCGCACTGCTCGGGGCCGCCTGGAAGCCGCTGCAGGCGCAGCCGCTGCGCCAGCCGCTGGCGCACCACCTGGTGGCCGGCCCGCAGGGCCCGCTGCAGGTGGTGGTGGCGAGCCCGGCGGGAGCCGGCCCGCACCCCGCGGTCATCATCGGCCAGGAGGGGCTGGGCGTCACCGGCCACCTGCTCGGGCTGGCCCACCGCTTCGCCGCGGCCGGCTACGTGGCGATCGTCCCCGACCTCTACAGCCGCGACGCCGCGCGCCGCGCGCTGCACGAGTCCGAGGTGGTGGCGCACCTGCCGCTGGCGCGCGCGGCCGATCCCGCCGCGGCCATCGCGGCGCTGCCGGCCGCGCAGCGCGCCTCGGCGCAGCGCGTGGTGGCGTGGTTCAAGGGCCGCGACACCAGCGCCTACCAGAGCGATTTCGCCGCCGCCCTGGCCTGGGCCCGCCGCCAGCCGCAGGTGCGCGCGCAGCACGTCGGCGCGATCGGCTTCAGTTTCGGCGGAGGCCTGGTCGCGCAGCTCGCCGCCAGCGGCGCGCCGCTCGCCGCCGGCGTGGTGGTCTATGGCCAGCTGCCCGGCGCCGAGCAGGCGGTGGGCGTGCGCGCGCCGCTGCTCGGCCACTTCGCGGGCGAGGACCCGGCGATCAACGCCGCGATCCCCGCGTTCGCCGCGGCGCAGGCCGCGCAGGGCCGGGACTTCACCCACGTCGTCCATCCCGGCACCCGGCACGGCTTCTTCAGCGAGACGCGCAGCGTCTATGACGCCGCCGCCAGCGAGCAGGTGTGGCAGGGCGCGCTCGGCTTCTTCGCGCGCCACCTGCAGCCGGCGGCGGCGCGCGCGGCGGCCAGGTAGCCGCGCGCGCCGGCGCGGGTTCATTCCACGGGCCTCCCGACGATGCCACACGGATCGGGGAGACGGCCTCCGCGGCAGGGGCAGGACCGCGCTCGGCGCTCCTGAAGGACGGTGCGCGCCACGATCTGGTGGCGTGCAGGCCGGCCCCAGCAGAATGCCCAGCGTCGTCCGCTTGAACCACGTCCGGAGCGCCACATGGCACACGTGAAGATCTACGGCCGGAAGGAGCACCTCGCCGCCAAGCGACAGCTCATCTCGGATGCCATCCACGCCACCATCGTCGAGGTCCTCAAGTTCCCGGTCGAGAAGCGTTACCACCGCTTCATCGCCCTGGACGCGGAGGAATTCGTCGTGCCCAGCGACAAGGGGCCCGACTACCTGGTCATCGAGATCCTCATGATGACGGGCCGGTCGCCGGCCACCCGCAAGGCGCTCATCAAGGGGCTGTTCGCGGCCCTGTCCAACGCCCTCGGTGTCCGCGTCGACGTGCTCGAGGTCGTGGTCATCGAGAGCCCGCCCGAGAACTAGGGCTTCCGCGGTGTGACTGGGGACGAGGTGGTCCTGAATTACTCCATCAATGTTTGAGGCGCCGGGGACAGCAGACCTCAGGAGGACGGGACAACAGGATAGCGGGAGCGCCGCCTGGCGATCTCGATCTTCTCGCGGATGCCGCAGATCGAGCAGCGCATCGGGCGCCTGCGCGCGGACCTCGCCGACGGCTCGTGGCACGCGCGCAACGCCGACCTGCTGGCCGCCGACAGCCTCGACCTCGGCTACCGCCTGGTGGTGAGCGAGCTGGCTCCATCCTGATCGAGTGGCGCGCCGCAGCCGGCGACCATGCGCTCTGGACCGCCGATCGATGTATCCCTGCCGCGCGCCCCGCCGAGGAACCTCTTCTCACCCAGTTTCAGCCCGCTTCAGCCGGTGCGCTTGCGGTGGAGGCGGGTGCCGTTGGACGTCGCCGGTTCCACGGCAGCCGCGCCAGCACGAAGCCCAGGCCGCAGGTGTCGGTGATCCCGGCGAAGACCAGGCCGAGGCCGACGAAGGCCGCCAGCGCCAGGAAGCCGGGGTGGACCCACCAGCCGAGCGCGACGCCGATCGCGACCAGGCCGCCGGCGGCGATGCGCACCTGGCGCTCGAGCGAGATCGCGCCACGCCCGCGCTCCACCGGCAGGCCGGCGGCGATCCACGCGCTGATGCCGCCCTCCACCACCACCGGCACGAAGCGCGGGTCGCTCTCCAGCAGCCGGGCCGCCTCGCGCGCGCGCGCGCCGCTGCCGCACAGCAGGTAGATGGTTCGCGGGATGCCCTCCGCCGGTGCCGGCAGCGCGGCCGCGGCGAAGCGGTCGAGCGGAACCAGGAGCGCACCATCGATGTGGACGCTGGCGTATTCCCCCGGGGAGCGCACGTCGACCACCCGGGTCGGATCGGACGCGCGGACCTTGGCGAGGTCGGACGGTGAGATGGTGGCCAGGGCCATGGGGGGTCCGCGGGTCCGTGGTTATGGGGGCACCATACCGGCGGGCGCAGCGGTGCCAACCCGGGGCAGCGCGCGGTATCGGCACCGCTCAGCGGTACGAGAGCGACCCACCGGTGACCACCAGCAGCACCGAGCGCTGGTGGAAGCGCTGCTTGTAGCGGTCGATGATCGCCAGCACGTGCTCGCGGTGCTCCTGGTCGTCGGGGTAGACCAGCTCCACCACCGCCGACTTCGCCAGGAGCACCTTGTTCTCGGGGGACTGCCACCGGGTCTCGGCGCGGTAGACCGTCGCGCCGCCCGGGAACCAGGGCGTGATCACCGCATCGATGAACCCGTCGAGCTCGGCCGGCGGGATCTCCGCGCCGCCGTCGGCGAGCCCGAAGGACAGCCTGGCCGAGATCAGCCGTGGCTGCTCGCGGAAGTCGTCGCAGCCGGCGAGCAGCAGCAGGCACAGGGCCACGGGCAGCGCTCCGGACAGCACCCGCGGCGTCGTTCCGATCATCCGCTCACCCCGCCCCGACCGCGGCGCCCGCCGCCGCGGCGCGGCGCAGCACGTGCTGGTTCTGCGGCCGCTTGAGACCGAGGTTGCCACGCAGCGTGGTGCCTTCATAGGCGGTGCGGAACAGCCCGCGGCGCTGCAGTTCGGGGATGACCAGCTCGACGAACTCGTCGAGCGACTCGGGCAGCACCGGCGGCATGACGTTGAAGCCGTCGGCGGCGCCGTTCTCGAACCAGTTCTGGATGTCGTCGGCGATCTTCTGCGGCGTGCCGACCACCACCCAGTGCCCGCGCGCGCCGGCCAGGTACTGGTAGAGCTGGCGCACGGTCAGGCGCTCGCGCTTGGCGAGCTCGAGGACCACGTGCAGGCGGCTGTTGCGGCCCTTCGGCGCCTCGGGGTAGTACGGCGGCTGCGCGTCCAGGTCCCACTTCGTCAGGTCCTCGCCCGGCCAGAAGTGGCTGAGCGTGCCGAGGCCGACCGCGGGGTGGATGAGCTGCTGCAGCTGATTCCACTTCGCCTCGGCCTCGGCCTGGGTGCGGCCGATCACCGGCGAGATGCCGGGCAGGATCAGCAGCTCGTCCGCGCTGCGGCCGTACTTCCCCAGGCGGCCCTTGACGTCGCGGTAGAAGGCCTGCGCCTCGGCCAGGCTGGTCCATGCGGTGAAGATCGCCTCGGCGGTGGCCGCGGCGAGCTCGCGGCCGGGCTCGGACGAGCCGGCCTGGACGATCACCGGGTAGCCCTGCGGCGGGCGGCCGAGGTTGAGCGGGCCCTTGACCTTGAAGTGCCTGCCGACGTGGTTCAGCGTGTGCAGCTTGGCCGGATCGAGGTAGACGCCCGACTGCGGGTCGCGGATGAAGGCGTCGTCCTCGAAGCTGTCCCACAGGCCCTTGACCACGTCGATGAACTCGTGGGCGCGCTCGTAGCGCAGCTCGGGATCGGGGTGCTTGTCGAGGCCGAAGTTGCCGTGGACGTTCTCGGAACTGGTGGTGACCACGTTCCACGCCGCCCGGCCCTTCGAGATGTGGTCGAGCGAGGCGAACTTGCGCGCCAGGGTGAACGGGTCCTCGTAGGTGGTGGTGGCGGTGGCGACGAAGCCGATGTGCTTGGTCACCGCGGCCAGCGCCGACCACAGCGTCACCGGCTCGAAGTAGGAGTGGCGCCCGTAGCGGCTCAGGCTGGCGTCGTCGCCGCGCTGGTAGATGCCCGGGCTGTCGGCGACGAACACCTGGTCGAACAGTCCGCGCTCCGCGGTCTGCGCCACCTGGATGTAGTGGTCGATGTTGGTTCCGGAATCGACGACCGAGCCGGGGTGGCGCCACGCGGCGATGTGGTGGCCGGTGGCCATGATGAAGGCACCGAGGCGGAGTTGGCGGCGGCTCATGGGTGGATCCTGTTGCTGGGGGACGCCGCTGCGAAGCATGCGCTGTGCCGATGCGCCGTGCGGCCGATCCAGCGCGGGCGCGCGCTCGGGGGCGGCGGCGCGGTCGCGCGCGCGTGCGCTGGACCCACGGGCGAAAGCGCGGCGCGCGCCGCACGGCGCGTGCGGATCCCGTGTCCCTGCCCGCCGCCCGTGCGCGCGCGGCCGGCGCGGTCACGCCCGTCTCCTCGGTGCCGGGCGCCACCGGGGGTTGCTGCGTGCGCCGCTGTCCGAGCTGACGCGCTGTTGCGACAGCAACCGTGTCCCCAGCGCCTGGCCGACTCGGCACTGCTGCCATTTGCAGGTGTGGCGAGCGGCCCAGTGCGCGTTCCATTCCGCAAGCAGCCGCCACGAAACGGCGCGCGGGTGGATCAAGGCGATGGCGCACAAGCAGATGCAGGTGCGACCCACGCGAGTGTGCCTGCACCTGCACGGGTTGGCCCAGCGTGTGCTCCCGATTTGCCAGGCCACCGAGGAGAACGCCATGTCCATCATCGCCGCCTCAGCAGATCGCGTCCCCCGCCACACCAGCACCGGCGCCAACGCCCGCATCGCGCGCGCCACCAGCGAGCGCCTGGCCCGCATCGGCGACGACCGCGCCGCCATCGCCGCCCGGCTGCGCGAGCTGGACCGCGAGTGGGACGTCGAGCGCGCCATCCAGGCGAACGCCTCGACCCTGGCCCTGGGCGGGCTCGTGCTCGGCCTGACCGTCGACCGCCGCTTCCACGCCGTGCCGGCGGTAGTGACCGCCTTCCTGCTGCAGCACGCGCTCCAGGGCTGGTGTCCGCCGCTGCCCGTGCTGCGCCGGATGGGTTTCCGCACGCCGCGCGAGATCGAGGACGAGCGGCACGCGCTGCTGCAGCGCAGCGAGTCCATCGCGCGCCCCACCGCCGGGCGCGCGGCCAGCAGCGAGCGCCCCGCAGCGCGCAGCGCGCGGGCGACCACCGCGCGCGGGCGCGCGCCCGCGCGCCGCGGCCGTCCCCGGGCGACGGCGGCGGCCCGTCGCCGCTGACGCGGGGCTCGCGGCCGGACGCTGCGCACCTGGAAGCCGCCGCGCAGCAGCGCGCGATGCGCCAGCAACCGGTTGGCGCTGGCGGGGGGCTGAACGTGGTGGTTGGACCGGCATGGTGGTTGCTGGCGCATGGCGCACCCAGCCACCAGGAAAAGCCCATGCGCCTGCACCGCCTCTACGCCGTCCTGCTCGTCGCGGCGGCGCACCTCGCCGCCGCCACCGCCGCCGACCACCCGGACGTCATCCGCTTCGGCGTGCCCGGCGTGGGACTCGACGGGTACTCGCCGGTGGTCGGCGGCCTGGTCGGCAGCGTCGCCAGCAAGGGCGTGCTCGAAGACGAGTTCAAGAAGGACGGCATCCGCGTCGAGTGGACCTTCTTCAAGGGCGCCGGCCCGGGATTGAACGAGTCCCTCGCCAACGGCCTGCTCGATTTCGCGGTCGGCCTCGGCGACCTGCCCGCGTCGGTGCACCGCTCGGGCGGCCTGAAGACGCAGATCCTGCTGGGCACGGCCCGGCTCGGCGTCTCGTACCTGGTGGTGCCCGCCGACTCGCAGGCGCGCACGCTGGCCGACCTGAAGGGCAAGCGCATCGCGGTGTTCAAGGGCACGGCCAGCCAGCTGACGCTGAACCGCATCCTCGAGGCCGAGGGTTTCACCGAGCGCGATTTCAAGGTCATCAACTTCGACGGCGCCACCGCGCGCGGCGCCATCGCGACCAAGGACATCGACGGCTACCTGGCCGGCAGCGACGCCTTCAACCTGGTCGCCCGCGGCGTGGGCCGCATCCTCTATTCCACGCGCGGCCGCAGCCCGACCCTGGTCTCGACCACCGCCCTGGTCGTCACCGACGGGTTCGAGAAGCGCTGGCCCGACCTGGTGCAGCGCGCGGTGAGCGGGATCGTCAAGGAGGCGGCGTGGAGCTCGGACGAGAGCCACCGCGCGGACGTGCTGAAGCTGTGGGCGAAGTCCGGCCTGGCCTACAACTTCTACAAGGAGGACTTCGGCCAGGACCCGCTCGCCTACCGCAACAGCCCGCTGCTGGACGAGTTCTTCATCCAGCACTACGTGGACGCGCGCGAGCAGTCCAAGGCCTACAAGCTGATCCGCAAGGACTACGACGTCGCCTCGTGGTTCAACCGCACCTACCTCGACCGCGCGATCAAGGAGCAGGGCCTGGAGGACTACTTCCCCGAGTTCGACGCCAAGGGCAAGGTCGCGAAGGAGGGCCGCGCGGTGGCGCAGCGTGAGGCCCGGTGACGTGGCGGCTGCGCGTCCCGGCGCCCATGCGCCACCGTGCGGCCGCGCTTGACGCGGCTGGTCGCGTTCATGACGGCCGCCCAGCCGCCGCCGACCGCTCCAGCATCATGAACCGCTCCGGGTGGGCGAACGTGGCGAAGCCGAGGCCGCGGTAGACCGGCTGGGCATCGCGCGTGAGCAGCGCCCACTTCGGCACCGCGCGCGCATCCGGATGGTCCACCAACCGCTGCACCAGCCCGCGGGCGATGCCGCGGCCGCGGTACGGTTCGGCGACGAACACGTCCATGACGTAGCCGAAGCGCGTGGTGTCGGTCAGCGCGCGCGCGACGCCCATCTGCTGCGCGCCGGCGAAGGCGCCCATCACCAGCCGCGAGTTGGCGAAGCCCTGCTCCACCAGGGCGCGGCTGATGCCCGGCGACCAGTAGGTGGTGGTCAGCCAGCCGTGGATGGTGGCGAAATCGAGGTCCGCGCGGCGGTCGCTGTAGCGGATGGCGAGGGGGTCGGGTGCGACGGCGGGTGGCGAGGGGGTCATGGCGTGGCTCCGAGGGCTGCTGGCACGGGAGTTCCAGGACGTTGCAGCACGGGTGGAAACGAAAAGACCGCCCGAGGTGTCGGGCGGTCGGTCAGCGGCAGCTCAGGCTGCGCACGGCCCCATCACCCTCGTCGGTCGGCGAGCGGGCGGCGTCGGCAGGCAGCGGTGGCGCCGGGGGTGGTCATGGGTGCGAGGGATACCGCGGCGCCGGCTCCGCGCAAGCGCACGCGCTGCGTGACCATGCCCGTCGGCGCCGTCATTTGGCCGCGATCGGCAGGCCCTGCGCGTCGAACTCGCCCCACAGGCCCTCCAGGTGCTGCTCGTGGATGGCGTGCAGCACGTACTTGGGCTCGATCCACGCGCCGACCTCGAAGCCGCTGCGGATGAGCTTGAAGTCGAGCGCTCCGGCGACGCCCGCGCGGTAGTGGGCGAGGAAGAACCCGTCGAGCAGCGGCGACTGGCGCTGCACCAGCCGCGCGCCCTCGAACTCGCCCTCCCACGTCGTCGCCGGCAGGCCCATGCGCGTCCACAGCGTGAACAGTTCGGCGCGGTGGGCCTCGTCCGACTCCCAGGCGGCCTCGCGCACCAGCACGTCGACCAGGCGCTGGACCAGGTCGGGGTGGCCCGCCTCGAAGTCCTCGGTGACCAGCACGTGCGTCTGCCGCGTCAGGGTCGGCGACTGGCCGCGCGTGGAGTAGACGAAGCGGATCACCCCGCTGCGCGCCAGCTCGATCAGCTCGAGCCCGCCCCACAGGCCGTCGATCTCCTTGGCGGCGAGCGCCGGGCCGCCCGCCAGCGAGTCGAGGTTGATGCTGTGGAAGTCGCGCTCGCCGAGGTGGTGCGCGGCCAGGATGCGGTCGACCACCAGCTGGAGGTTGGTGCCCTTGTGCAGCGCCACGCGCTTGCCGACCAGGTCCTCCAGGGTCTTCGCCGGCGAGTCCTGCGGCACCGCCAGGTAGGAGTTCCCGCGCAGGCCCGCCGCCATCACGATGCGCGTGCGCAGGCCGTTGGCCTTGCCGATGATCGCGGGGAAGTCGCCCTGCCAGGCGACGTCGAGCTGGCCGTTGGCGAGCGCCTCGTTGACCGCCGGCCCGGCGCCGCGGAAGAAGTTCCACTCGATGCGGATCCCGTCCTTCGCGAACTCGGGGTCGAGCAGGCCCTTGAGCTGCGCGGTGCCCAGCGGCCCGTAGCCGACCGCCTGCACGCCGCCGACGCCGACCGTGGCGAAGCCGATGCGGATGACGGCGACGGGGGGCCGGTCGGCCGCGGGCAGCACGGCCGCCGTCGCCAGGCTGAGGGCGATGAGCAGGGCGACGATGGCGATGGCGTGCAGCGGGCGGAGCGTGTGTGGCGTCATGGGGTGACCGGCCTAGCGGTGGACGTGCCCATTTCTGCATGCACGCAGCGCGGCGTTCGGGACGTGGCGTGCTGCGCGAGCAGCAGCCATCAAGCGGACGAGTTGCTCGGCAGTCAGCGATGTCCCGATCGCGACGAGATCATCCCGCGCATCGACGAGCTGGTGCGCGCCACCGCGCGCCTCGCCCAGGCCGTGCGCCCGACTTCCGCACCGCGCGCCTGAGCGTGCTGTCAGCGCATCAGCGCTGCGGCGCGGCTGCTGCGTCCGCCGCACGGCAGCGGCGTCATGCAAGGCCCAGCGGCCCTGCGCGCTGGCACGCCCGGCGCTCGGGCCGGCAACGCCCGCATCAGGGCGCGCACACCGCCATCCCACCACCTCCGGAGCTCCCATGTCCACCTCGGTCAGCCTCGCCTCGCGCCCCGGCGCGCCCGCCGCCGCGCCCTTCGAAACCATCCGCGTCGCCGGCCGCATCGGTGCGGAGGTCCGGGGCGTCACCTTGAGCGGCGGTCTCGACGCCGCCACCGCCGCAGCGCTGAAGCAGGCCCTGCACCAGCACAAGGTGCTGTTCTTCCGCGGCCAGGACCACCTCGACGACGCCGCCCAGGAGCTGCTGACCCCGATCTTCGGCG
>CAWFSD010000071.1:0-18179 GCA_963818245.1 uncultured Planctomycetota bacterium | reverse complement strand
GCCGCATCGCGGTCGATGAGCGGCACCTCGCGCCAGGTTTGCGCGGCATCGGCGAGGCCGCCGATCAGGCCGCGGTACGCGTCCTGGTAGGCATCGGACTCGGCGTCGGAGATGACCGCCTCGCCCAGCACGTCGACGGTGAAGGCCAGGCGCCGCGCGCGCAGCCGCGCGATGGTCGCCAGGACGCCGTCCAGGTCCGCACCGGCGATGAAGCGCCGCGCCAGCCGCCCGGCGCCCCAGCGCGCCCCGGCCGCGACCGCGCCCGCGATCGGGCCGTCCACCGGCAGCGCCGCCAGCAATCGCGCCGCCCAGCCGGGCAGCCGGTCGGCCACCGGCAGCAGGTACTCGCGCACGTGGCGGGCGACCTCGCCCGCGCTGCGCAGTCCGGGCAGCGCGTCGACGAAGCGGAAGAGCTGGGCCTTGAGCGCCGCGTCGTCCATGGTGAGCGCCAGCGCCTGGTCATCCAGCCACGCGCGGCTCAGCGGCCAGGGTCGCTGGGCGCGGGCGACCCGGAAGAGGTCGAGGCCAAGGGTGCGGATGCGTGCGGCGGGGGCGGGATCCACGCGTCCAGCGTAGCGACTTGGCCACCCATCGGCAACGATCGGATGGCGAAGCATGCGGCGCCGCAGCGGCGCGCTCCACCCATCGGCGCGTCCGCTCAGATGGGTCCAGCCTGCTTCTGGCTTGATCAAGTGCGACACGACGTCGCTTCCGGTCCCACCCCACGCCACTTCGATGGGGTAGGAACCTTCGAGCAACCCGGACGCCTCCACGTCGATGATGATCATGGCGGTCAGGTCGAGCGAACGCGCTGGGCGAGGATGGGATCGACAGCGGCCTGGATGAGGGCGATGAGCTCCGGGTCCATGTACGTGTAATCGTCGGGAATGTCCAAGACCCTGATGTCCCTGTACCGCGCTTCATCCGGGAAGCCGCTCACGAGCCGCTGCTTGTGCTTGTCCTCCATGACCAGGACGAGGTCCGCCCAGGCGAGGTCCGCGGAGCCGATAGCGCGTTTCGCGCTCTTCGACGTGCCCGCCGATCTGACGGAGACCGCTGGCTGCTTCCGGTAGAGCGTTTCCGCGGTCGGACTCCGCAAGCGGTTCCGGCTGCAGACGAAGAGCACGCTTGAGACGGCTCACGGCGCGTAGATCGACACCACCCCGTCCATCGTCGTCACCACCAGCTGGTCGCCGATCAGCGCCGGCGGCAGGATGTCGACGGTGCTCGCGACCGTGAACGGCTTGGCCCCGAGCACCGCCAGGCTGTGGCCGAGCGGCAGCACGGCGTGGCCCTGCCAGGCGAGCGGCTCGGCGCCGAGCTTGCCGTCGAAGCGCCCGAGGTCCCGCCACGGGTGCTGGGCGTCGCCGCCCTGGACCCAGGCATGGTTGTCGGCGGTGATGAACACGCCGGCGCCACCCGCGACGGCCGGTTGGGGGAGGTCGCCGCCGCTCAGGGTGGTGCCGTCCCACGCCCAGGAGCGGCCGGTGGTGAATCCGGCCAGGCCGGTCGGGGTCGCCCAGGCGGCGACCACCGCCGCATCCAGCGCGGCGCCTCGAGCGGGCTGGCCGTCGTCGGCCTGCACGCTCTCCAGGCGGCCGTCCTGGCGCACCACCAGGATGCGCTCGCCGACCAGGGTCGGGGCGGCGGCGAAGGGCGCGCCGGCGGGTCCGTTCCAGGCCAGTTCGGGGTGGTGCTCGTCGACCGCGTGCAGCGCGCCGTCCTGGCCGGCGACGGCCAGGAAGCGCCGGCCGACGATGTTCTGGCTGCGGTAGGACACCAGCGGCAGGTCGCTGCGGCCACCCAGCGGCAGGCGCTCGACGCTGAGCGCGCCGCCGCTGCCGGCGATGCGCAGGGCGAGGCCGTCGCGGGTCGCGAACAGCACGCCGTCGTCGGCCAGCACCGGCGCCGTGTAGAGCGGCTGGGCGAGCGTACCGGCCGAGGCGGCGGCCGACTCGAAGAGCACCCGTTCGGGCTTGCCCGCTGGCGCGACCGCCACCGCCTGCTGGCGGTTGGCGACCCACACGCGCCCGTCCAGCACGGTCGGGCGCGAGGTCACGGTCAGGGCCAGCTCGAAGCGCTGCGCGGCGCTGCGCTCGAGGTGCGCGACCAGGCGCCAGCCGTTCTCGGCGGCGGCGCCGCTGATGGTGCGCGTGACGTAGCCGTCGCGGCGCAGTTCGAAGGTCGCGCTGGCGCGCTCGCCGCCGGGGATCGCCAGCTTCAGCGGCGCCTGGCCCAGGCGCTTGCCGTCCTGCCAGACTTCAGCGCCAGGCGGCTCGCTCTGCACCAGCAGCGGCGGGTACTTGATGCCCAGCTCGCGGATCAGCGCGTAGCAGCGCGGGATGTCGCCCTTGTCCATCGCCTGGTCGAGTTCGGCCCCGAGCGCCTCCTGGCGCGAGACCGCGACGCTGAGCTCGTCGAGGTCGCGCACCGCCAGGTCGTGGGCGGCGGTGCGCTTCCACTCCGGACGGGCGACGACCTCCTCGAGGCGCGCGCGCGCCCCCGCGAAATCGCCCTGGGTGCGCAGCGTGTGGCCGTTGCCGTACATCTCCTGGGACTCGCTCTCGTGCTGGCGGTAGCGCGCGGCGCGCGCCTTGGCGACCTTGGCGAGCGGCGCGGGCTGCGGGTGCTCGGCCAGCCAGGCGTCGATCAGCTCGGCCTGGCGAGCGTCGCCGCGCTCCGCGTTCTTCTCCTCGGGGCGCGGGGCGAGCAGCTCGCCGAGCTCCATGGCCAGGCCCGCCGCGGCGCGCAGGTCGGCGGCGTTGGAGGCCCTGGTGCGCACCGCCAGCACCGCGTCGACGGCGGCCGCGGCGGCGGCGAGGGCCGTGCGGTCGTCGCGCTCCCGCGCCTGGGCCAGCGCGGTGTCGGCCGCGGCGGCGAGCTCGTCGCGCACCGCGGCGATGCGCTTGACCACGGCCGCGGCCGCCGGCGCCATCGGCGTGTCCCGCACCTGCTCGTCGAGCCGCTGGCGGTCCCACTCGGCCTGGGCCTCGACGTAGGCGCCCTGGTCGAGCAGGGTGCCGAGGTCGTGGAGCTGGCCGACGACGCGCTTCTCGACCTCGGCGATGCCGGCCTGGATGGACGCGATGCGCGCGCCCTGGGCCGCGGTCGGCGCGGCGTCCCGCAGCTGGGCGATCAGCGCGAGGCGCTGGCTGAGCGGGTTCGCCGCCGACGAGGCCTTCTCGAGCGCGGTGACGCGCCAGTGCGAGAGGTACTCCCCGGCCTGGTCGCCCTCGTGGTGGGGCGCGCCGGCGAGCAGCGCCAGCGCGGCGGCCGGGTCGCCGGCGTCGAGCAGGCGCGCGACGCGGTCCTTGAGCGCGGCCGAGCGCTGGGTGAACGCCGCCTGCGCCTGCTGCAGGCTGATGCTGAGCGCGCTCAGCCCCGCATCCGCGGGCAGGGCCGCGACGCGCTGGGCGAGGCCGGCGAACTCCCCCGATTCGATGAGCTGGCCGATGGCCTCGCGCTCGCTGGCCAGAGCGCGGCTCAGGCCATCGTCCATGGCGGAGACGCGGTCGAGGGCCTCGAGGTCGTTGCCCGCCTGCGTGCGCCCGGCTTCGATCTGCTTGCGCGCGTCGGCCCAGCGGCGCTGCTCGAGGTTGTCGTGGAAGGCCGTGGCGGTGGCCTCGATGGCGCGCTGGCGCGCCTGCCACTGCACCACCAGCGCGCCCAGGCCGGTGGTCGCGACCAGCGCCAGGCTGAGCACGATCAGGTTGGTGCGCCGCGGAGGCGCCGGCGGCGGCGGCAGGGCGGCGCGCGTCGCGGAGCTGCCCGCGCCGGCGACCGGCGCCAGGCGGCGGCTGCCGCCGCTGTTCGCGCCCGGGCCGCTCTCGACGGTGGTGAGCTGGGTCTGGCGGTGCAGCACGCCGCGCCCGACCATGCCGGTGAGCAGCCGCGCCATGTTCAGGGTGCTCTCGCGGAAGGCGATGGCGATCTCCTCGACGGTCTTGCGCCCGTCGACGAAGTTCAGGACGTTCTTCTCGTACTCGCTCAGCTTGTCCGACCCGGAGTCCCCCTCGGACAGCGCGAACACCGCCTGGCCGCCGCCGGCGGCCGCCATCACGCGCTCGATCTCGGCGACGCGCGTCTGCACCGTGCCGAGCAGGATCTGGGTGCCGATGCGCAGGCGCACCGCGCTCTTCTCGAAGTCGAAGGACTCGATGCCGTCGTTGGTGTCGAAGCCGGCCTCGTAGTGCATGGTGCCGAAGCAGCGCACCAGCGCGTCCTCGACCATGGCGCGCGTGACCTGGCCGATCTCGTCGTCGTTGACCACCTGGCGCCGGCGCACCATCTCGGTGACCGTGCCCTGGCCGGCGTTGCGCGCCTCGACCAGGTCCTGGTGGAGCTCGCTGCCCAGCTTGTGGAACTCGAGCAGGGTGTTGGCGAAGATCAGCTGCTTGTCGGTGCCGAAGTCGAGCGCGACCGGATCGCCGTCCTGGAAGCAGAAGCGAAGGCGGTACTGCGGCCCGATCGCCGTCAGGACTCCGGATTGCCGCTGGCGCAGGATGCCCGCGAACTGCTCGACCAAGGTGGCGTTGATCATCGGAGGAGGCCTCTTCGTCCAGTCAGGGGGAGAATGCCAGGAGCGACCCGTCGGCCAGGCCGCAGATGATGCCCGCGCCATCGATCGCCACGGCGCCCGGGACGGCGTCGCAGGTGCTGCTCCACACCGGCGCGAGCCGCCTGAAGACCACCAGCGCGCCGTTCCGGCAGCCCGCCGCCACCAGCTCGCCCGCCGCCGCCACGGAGGTGGAGGCCGGCGCCGGCAGGGGCAGGGGCGCGGCCGCCGCGCCATCCATACCATAACGCAGAATCGCTGCTCCCGCAGCCACATAGATGTCGCGGCCGAGGACCACCGGTTCGCCCACCGCGGGCGCGCCCAGGGTCACCGTCCAGCGCAGCGCGGCGCCGGCCGGGGTGACCTGGTAGCAGGCCAGGCGGCTGCCGTCGAGCACCGTCAGCACCAGGTCGCCCCCGGCCGGCACCAGCTGGCCGCACTCGGCGATCTTGAGGTCGAATTCCCACAGCTTGCGCCGGGTCGACTCCTCGAAGGCGAGCAGCCGGCCCTGGTTGGTCGCCACCACCAGCATGCGGTCGAGGTCCTTGGGCATGGCCAGCGGTCCGCTCAGCGCCGGGCTGGGCAGCGGGATGCGCACGCTCTCGGCCCCGAGGTCGCCGCACACCAGCGCCTCGGCGGCCCACGCCAGGCGGGGGTGGCCGCCGAGGATGTCGTTGGCGTAGAGCACCGGCCTGCCCCGCACCGGCGCGGTGGATTCCAGGCGCACGCCGACCACGCCCTGGGCGTCCACGCGCACCAGGCCGCCCTCCGGCAGGCCCAGCGCCACGCCGCCGTCGGGCAGCGCGAGCGGCGCGTGGGACAGGTGGAAGTGCGCAGCGTCGGAGAGCTCGCTGGCCCCGGCGACGCCGCTGGACCAGCGCTTGCCGCCGTCCCCATCGAGGGCCACCAGCGCGTCCCCGGCGAGCGCGAGCAGGCCGCCGCCCTGGCGCGGCTCGAGCAGCGTCACCGGCTTGCCGAGCGCGGCGCGCCAGCGCGGCGCGCGCACCAGGCGCGCCTGGAAGCGCCAGTCGCCGAGCAGCTCCGCCGCCGGCCGCTGCAGCGGCTGCCAGCCCGGCAGGGCCACGCTGATGCCGCCGGCGTCGCCGCCCCGGCGCAGCGCGGCGGGGAACATCAGCAGGCACGGCGTGCGGCCGCGCACCTGCCCTTCGAGCGCGACGTCCGCGCCCGGCGGGTCGCTCTCGACCAGCAGCGGCAGCTGGACCTCGGCCGGCAGCGCGCCGCCGTCGGCGACCAGCGCGCTGGTCACCGTCCACGCCTGGTCGTAGCGCTTCGCGGCCATGAACTGGCGGTAGGCCGCGATCTGCTCGTCGCGCGAGCGCTGGAACTGGCGGAGCTGGTCGAGGCGCAGGCGCACCTGGATGGCCTGGGGCGCGGCGGCGTTGGCGGCCAGGAAGGCCTCGAGGTCGGCCTGGGCCGGCCCCGCCCCGAGCGCCTTGAAGGCCGCGGCGGCGGCGGCCAGGTGCGCGCCGACCGGCGCGCGCGCGCCGGCGAGCTCGTCGCCGAGCGACCACGCGCCGGCGGGCGCGGCGAGCGCGGCGAGCGCGCTGTCCGCCTTGACCAGGTCCTGGTCGGCGAGCGCGGCCGCCTGGGCGATGGCGGCGCGCACCTCTGCCTGCTTGGGCGCCAGGCGCAGGACGGCGGCCTTGGCCTCGGCGACGAGCGCCGGGACGCCCGAGGCCGGGAGCGCCTGGTAGATCGCCAGCGCCTCGCCTGGCGCGCCGGCCTTCTCCTTCTGCTTGGCCAGGGCGAGGCGCGCCGGCGCCTCCTGGCGCGCCTTGTCCTGGGTTTCGCGCTGGCCGCGCAGCGCGGTCAGGCGGTCGTTCAGCGCCTGGTAGCGGCTGGCGCCGAAGGACGCCCCGAAGGCGGCGCGGATCGCGCCAAGCTGGGCGCTGGCGCCCTGCAGGTCGCCGGCCTCCATCGCCTGCTGGGCGGCGGCGAAGGCGCGCTCGCCGAGGCGGCTGCGCGCGAGGTCGAGCTGGCCCTGGGCCTCGGCGACCTCGATGCGCGCCTGGCCGGCGCCGGCGCTGCGCCCGAGCGCCTGGGCGCGCGCTGCGAGGTCGTCGAGCCGCGCGCCCAGGGCGAGCAGCGGCGGCAGGGCCGCCGCCGGCGGCAAGGCGTCGAGGCTCGGCAGTTCGGCGGCGGCCAAGGCCAGCGCGCCGCGGAAGCGGTGCACCTGCACGAAGGGCTGCGCCACCAGCCCGCCGACCGCGAGCAGGATCAGCCCGGCGGCGAGGTAGACGGCCGAGACCTTGCGCCAGGTGCGCGTGGTGGTGGTGAGGATCTCGCGCAGCCGCGTGGCGCGCGGGTCGCTCTCCGACATGGTGCGCAGCGCCGCCTGGTAGGCGCTGATCGCCCCCCGGAAGCGCCGCCCGCGGCGCAGCTGGTGGCCGCGCTCGATGGTCTGCTCGGTGAGCGCCGACCCGGCGCGCGCTTCGAGGCTGCGGATGTGCGCCTGCAGGTCGGCGTTGTCGATCTGGATCTTGGCCAGCTCGCGCCACTCCTTGAGCGCGCCGATGACGTCGCCCTTCTCCTCCAGGGCGCGCGCGGTCTTGATCGAGTCGTCCATGCGCGTGCGCCAGGACTCGGTGCCCTGCCGGCCATCGAGCGCCTGGCGCACGCGCGCCGGGTCGATGATGCGCGAGGTCGCCGGGCTGCCGGCGCGCTGGCGCAGGACGCCGGCGTGCGGGTCGACGCCGCAGAAGATGCACAGGCGGTCCGAGACCGCGACGGTGCGGCTGCAGCCCTGGCAGGTCAGGCGCAGCGGCGCCTTGCACGACGTGCAGGTCTCGGCCTCGCGGTGGTTGACCTGGCCGCACTGGACGCAGACCACCACGTCCTCGCTGTCGGGGTCCTTCTCGGCCTTGGCGAAGATGCGCGCCAGCTCGCGCCGCGCGTCGTCGTCCTTGGGGTCGAGCTCGAGGATCTTCAGGCAGGTGCCGCGCGCGTCCTGCAGCTGGCCGAGCGCCAGGTAGCGCGCCACCACCGCGCGCAGCTCGCTGATCGCCTCGGCCTGGTCGCCGGTCTCGAGCAGGCAGCGCACCAGGATGAGGCGCTGGCGCGGGTCGTCGGGCGCCAGCGACACGGCGCGCAGGCCGGCGGCGACCGCCTCGTCGCCGTTGCCCTCCTCCTCCAGGTAGCCGAGCGCGAGCTGGGCGAAGCTGCTCGCGGCCTCGGGGATGTCGCCGAGCTGCTCGAGGCAGTCGGCGAGCTTCCCGAAGGTGGCGCGGTCCTTGGGCTGCTCGGCGAGGGCGCGGCGGTAGAGGTGCGCGGCGCGGATGTGGTCGCCGTGCTCGGCGAGGTGCTCCGCGTGCGCCAGGACGTCCTCGCGCGACAGCACGCTGACCAGCCCGTCCTCGATGATGTCCGCCACCACGCCGTAGACGTCGAGGCGGGTGGCGACGCTGTCGCGCACGATGTCCTCGATGGTGCGGACCGCGTCGATCAGCGGCACCACCGCGGATCCGGGGTACTCCCTGCTGGCGCCGAGCAGGTCGGCCTCGCGCCCGGCGGTGGCGCCCAGGACCACGTCCTCGCGCGCCACCTTCTCGCGCAGCCGCCCCCACTCGTCGAGGCGGCGCGCCGCCTCCATCAGCATCTTGTTGACGCCGAGCTGCAGCGGGCGCTTCTTGAAGTGGTCGACCAGCGCCACCACCTCGGTGTTCTCGGGCGCGGCGTCGTGGAAGATGAAGTCGGCGTACTCCCAGGTGCAGAGGTTGTAGAGCTCGTCCTCGCTCTGGCGCGCCACCGCCTCGTCGACCTCCTCGGCCTTGATCATGCCGCGCTGGATGAGCGCGTCGATCACCACCCGGCTGTCCTTGCCGCCCGAGGTGCTGATCGCCGCGGCCGAGGTCGCGTCGATCTTGCCCTGCAGGATCAGGCGGCGCAGCAGCGCCTGGCGCTCCTCGCCGCTGCGGAAGGCGACGCCGATGATCTCCCCCTCGCTGAACGCCACCTCGCGGCCGGCCTCGGCCGACGCCAGGTGCAGCACGCCCGTGGCGCGGATGCGGTTGATGGTCTGGAAGACCTCGACCAGCGACAGCGTGCTGAGATTGCCGGCAAAGCCCATGAAGCACCGGGACAGGCGTGGACGGGGATCGGCGCCGGGTGGAACCCGGGCCGGGAAGGCCAGTTCAGTGTAACCCAAGTCCAGGGGCTGCGCTCGTGCGCGCCTGGCCCTGGCGGGATGGTGCGGGTGTGGCTAATGTGCCAAGCGTGCCGCGCTCCGCGTACCTCTTTTGCCCTGCCTACCCCCTTGCGGACGCCGTCCAGGAAGGCCGCGCCGTGGCCGGCGCCCAGGCGCTGTGCGGCGCCACCGGCCTGGAACTGGTGCTCTCGCCGCTGCTCGGCCGGCGCCTCGCGCCGGGGGCCTGGCTGCCGGCGAGCGAGCGCCGCTGCGACCTGCTCCAGGCGCTCACCCACCACCACGTCCTGCTCGCGGCGCGCGGCGGGTACGGCTGCCTCGACCTGGTTCCTTCGCTGCACCTGGAGCGCGAGGGAGCCCCGGTGCTGGTGGGCTACTCCGATCTCACCGTCCTGCACGCCTGCTGGCAGCGCAACGGCTGGGGCGAGAGCCTCTATGGCTTCCTGCCGGGGGTCGGCGCCGGTCCGCGCAGCCTCGACAGCACGGCCCGGCTGCTGCGCGGCGAGGGGGTGCGCTGGACGGACCGCGAGTGCCCCGCCGTGCGCCGCCTCGCCCCGGGCCGGACGCGCGCCCCCATGACAGCCGCCTGCCTGCGCGTGCTCGCCGGGCTGGTCGGCACGCCGGCCATGCCCGAGCTGACGGGGCGCATCCTCGCCATCGAGGACATCGATGAACGGCCCTACCGCCTCGACCGCGACCTCTGGCAGCTCCACGCCGCCGGGAGCCTCACCGGCATCGCGGGCCTGGTCGGCGGCCTGTTCACGGCCGACGCACCGAGCGGGTACGGTGGACCGGATGCGGGCCAGGTGCTCGCCGCCTGGGCCCAACGCCTCGAGGTCCCGGCGATCACCGGCCTGCCCTTCGGGCACGCCGACGATCCCCTGACCCTGCCCTGGGGGCGCGCGGTCGAACTGGAGGTGTCCGGCGACGCGTGGTCGCTCGACATCGCGCCGCGCTGAAGCGCGCTGGACCTGACGCGCGTCACGGAACCGACGGGTGGATCCGTCCTGGGACCAGTCCAGCTCACCCGCGGCGCGGCCGCCGCAGTCCCGCTCCCATCCAGGCCAGCGCCGCGAGCAGCAGCGCCGCGATGCCCGAGCCCGATCCGCAATGGTGGCTGCCGCCGCCCGAGCTGCCCGCAGTCGCACCTCCGGAACCGATGATGACGGCCACCGTCGCCACGTTCGAGCCGAGCACGCCATCGTTGGCCGTGAAGGTGAAGGTGTCGGTGCCCGAGGCCCCGGCGTTCGCGGTGTAGCTGTAGGCGCCGGTGGCCGCGGTGACGGTCAGACTGCCCTTGCTTGGCGAGGTCTGCGCAGCGTAGGTCAGCGCCTGCCCATCGCTGTCTGTGGCCAGCAGCGTGCCGGTCGCCGTCGCGCCCGGAGCGACCGCCAGGGTGCCGTCGGCCGCCACCGGCGCGTGGTCGAAGACCGTCAGGGTGAACGCCCGGCTGGCGGTGAGCCCCTGACCGTCGGCGACGGTCAGGGTGATGACCGCGCTGCCGGTCTGGCCGGCCGCGGGCGTCACCGTCACGGTGCGCGCGCCGCCGGAACCAGCCAGCGTGATGGCGGCCGGCGGCACCAGCGTTGGATTGCCCGAGGTCGCGCTCAGCACCAGGCTGGCCGCAGCGGTCTCGGCGTCGCCCACGGTCACCGCGATCGCGTTGGTCGCGATGCCGGTGGTGGTGACCTGATCGGCGACGGCGCTGAGCGTCGGAGGCGTGTCCGCGACGACCACCGCGAAGGTGGTGGTGGTGGTCATGCCCAGGGTGTCGTCGACGGTGAGCGTGATGGTCGCGCTGCCGATCCGCCCCGCGGCGGGCGTGATGGTGACCGTGCGCCCGGCACCGCTGCCGCCGACGACGATGCCCGTGGACGGCACCAGCGCGGGATTGCCGGACACCGCGGTCAGCAGCAGGTTCGCGGCAGGGGTCTCGGCGTCGCCCACCGTCACCGCGATGGCGGCCGGCGCGGTGTTCTCCGCCACGTGCTGGTCGGCGACCGGGCTGATGGTGGGCGGCGTGTCGGCGCCCACGGTCACGGTCACCGTGCCCGTGGCGGACAGCAGCTTCTGCGCATCGACCTCGAGGAGCTGGCTGTAGTCGGTGGTCAGCCCACCGACCGCCGTGCGCGGGAAGAGCCCTTCCGGGAACGAACCGGGGATGATCTTGACGACCGAGCCGTTGAGGCCGAAATCGTCATCGTTGGAATAGACGATCTTGCCGCCGCTGGCGACCACGCCTTCGACCTTGTCGTGCGTGTAGGCCGCACCGAGCTGGGAGAGCGGCACGAGCGGTGCGGCGTCCTTGGGCAGTGGTACCAGCCCCACGCCGGCGAGCGCCGCCGTGGCCGGGGCGCCGGCCTTGTTGAAGACCAGCGTCTCGAGCGTGGTCGGAGTCGAGCCGACCATCACCAGCAGGCCGGTGGCGCCATCGCCCGCGTCATCGAGCGGCGTCGCGTCGCCGGCGATCCCGGACGGCAGGTGGCAGACCCACGAGCGCTTGTCCGAGCCCCCGGCATCGCTGGGGAAGTTGCCGTCGCGCTCATCGACCAGGATGTCGGTCTCGCTGAGGGCGGTGATTTCGCTGATCGCCTGCTTGTTGCCGCTGCCCGTGCCGCTCGCCGCGGGATCGCCGAGCAGGTAGGCGTACTGGTGCACGGTGCCCACCGCCTCGCCCCCGCCAGCGACCAGGCGGTAGGTGATGAGGCGCGTCATCAGGTTCTTCTTGGAGTTCTTGCCGTAGGTGTTGGCGCTGCCGATCGCATAGGGGTTGCCGACGGGATCGTTGACCGGGTCGTTGACCAGCGCCGACTGCATCATGCCGACCAGCAGCGCGCCGCTGGGCGTGACCGTCAGCCCTTCCATGCCCTTGTTGGTGAGGCGCTGGGCGAGCACCGCGGGCAGCTTGTGGCCCTGGGCGTTCGCGGCGAAGGGCCCGATGCGCTCGATCGTCCTGCCCGCGGCGTCGAAGTGCGCCAGCCACGGGCCGTACTCGTCGCTGACCCAGAAGGTGCCGTCGGGCAGCGCCACCAGACCCTCGCTGTCGATGCCGTCGGGGTCGACGGCCAGCGGATTGCCGGTGATGTCGTAGCCGACGTCGGTGACCTGGTCGCTGACCGGCACCCGCACGGTGGTGCCGTTGAGGTGGTTCGGCAGCCCGGTGAGCGGCTTTCCGGCCGCGTCCTGCAGGTGGATGACGCCGAGGCGGGTGACGCTGCCGTCGGCGTTCCAGCGCACGTGCGCGATCTCGGGGGCGAAACCAGGGAAGGGGAAGGTCTTGGCGTTCGGATCGGCGAGCGCCGGTGACCCGGCCGGCACCCCCGAGTTGTCGCCGTTCGGCCCCCGGTCGGTGAGCAGGTAGAACTCCCCGGGGACGCCGGGCACCGCCGCGATCGACGAGCCGTAGCCGCTGTGGCTGATGGTCAGGGTGCGGGCCGCGTCGCCGAAGCCGAGCGGCGCGCCGGTGGGGATGGGCGCCGAGACGCGCGCGCCATCGCGCACCGTGTAGGTGAAGGTGTCGGTGCCGGTGAAGCCCGCCGGCGGGGTGTAGATGACCTTGCCGTCGACCAGGGCGACCGCCCCGCCCTGGGCGGTCGCCGCGCTGACCGCGGTGATCAGCAGCGGGTCGCCATCGGGATCGGTGTCGTTGGCCGCCAGCGCGCTCGCAGCGACCACCAGCTTCGCGTCCTTCACCCCGGTCAGCGCGTCGGCCACGGCCACCGGCGGCGCATCCGCCCCCAGCGCGCGCGCGACGCAGGCGGCGCCCAGCAGCAGGGTGGGCACGAGGGTGCGGGTGGTCGGTGCGGTGGGCGTGGACATGGGCGCTCCCGAGCGGGTCGTTGGTGGTCGCGGCACCATTGCCGGCCACGTGAAGACCCGAGGAAGGCGCGATGAAGGAGGTCGCCTGCGCGGCGGGCGCTCAGGGCCCGCGGTGCGTGAGCATCCCGATCACCGCCGGGATCAGCTCGACGACGAACAGCACCACGATGGCGACCTCCAGGATCACCATCAGGCGGTGGTTGCGGTCGGTCTTGATCGACTGGTGGATGTCGTCCAGGACCTGGCGCTTGCGCTCGATGGCGGCGAACCACGCGGGGATGTGGAAGCGCTCGGCGGTGAGGCGGTAGATGCGCGCGAGGTGCCAGTCGCCGAGCAGCTTGCCGGTGTTGTCGAGCAGCTCGGCGATGCGCGCGAGGTCGATGCGCGCGGCTTCGATCTCCTGGATCGCGGCGCCGCCCCGCCGCTCGCGCAGGTCGCCGTAGGAGCGCGTGATCAGGCGCTCCAGGATCTGGTCGAGGGCCTCGACCTCGGCGAGCTGGGCGTTGGCGAGCTCCATCGGGTAGACCACCTCCTCGAGGCGCTCGGGCACGTCGAAGGCCAGCGCGGCGTCCCAGTCGACCACGGTGAGGTCGTCGCGGTAGTAGCTGAGGTGGCGCGCGGTCGATTCCTCGACCTCGGCGGCGGCGAGGATCGCGGGATCCGCCTCCTCGGTCAGCAGCGCCGCGATCCCGGCGCGGTTGGCGGCGTACCAGGCCGCGGTGTCGTCGACGCCGCTGCGCCGCGCGTCGATGAAGAACAGCGTGTACGCCTCGTCCGGCACCAGCGCCTGGACCGGGCGGACCAGGCTGGGGCGCAGGTCGGCGAACACCGCCTCCGCGAGTTCGCGCAGGTGGTCGCGCAGGGGCCGGTTGTTGATCGTGACCCCGTGGTAGGGCACCAGCGCCGCCAGGCTGTCGACCGCGAACGGCACGCGCACGGTCAGGCTGATCGCGCCGACCGCGAACAGCTTGAGCTGGCAGGCCGCGGTGACGGGGCCCGCCGGGGTCTGCGCCGCGAAGGGCGGCAGGTTCGCCACCCACACGCCGTCGGTGAGCAGCGATTGCGGCAGGCGCCGCGTCGGGTCCAGGGTGAACGGCAGGAGCGGCGTGCCGAGCACCGCGCGCACGCGCTCGCGCGCGACGTCGTAGGAGACGTCGTAGACGGCGAAGTAGACGACCTGGCCCGAGAGCATGGCCGAGCATCGCCCCGCCGCGAGGGCTTGGCAACGGGCGACCGGGGCGCTCTCGGCGCTCGGCGTCCCGTGCGCGACGGCCCAGGCGCGGGACGCGCGCGGGCACGAGGCATCCCTGCGCTCAGCGGCGCTCAGCCGGCGCCGGCCAGGAACTGCTCCAGCGCGCGCCGCGACGGCATGCTCGGCAGCGCCCCCTTGGCCTGGACGCACAGCGCGCCGGCCGCGCAGGCGAAGCGCAGGCGCTGCGCCGCGGGCCGCCCCTCCAGCAGCGCGACCGCGTACGCCGCGGTGAAGCAGTCGCCCGCGCCCGTGGTGTCGACCACCTGCACCGGGAAGGCCGCCTGGCGCAGCACCGCGCCGTTGCGCTCGACGAGCAGCGCGCCGCGCGCGCCGAGCTTGACCAGCACCGCGCCGGCGCCCTGGCGCTGCAGCACCTGGACGGCGGCCAGCACCTGGTCGTGGCTGTCGGTGCGCACGCCGCTGAGGCGCGCCAGCTCGGTCTCGTTGGGGCTGAGCACGTCGAGCTGCGCGAGCAGCGTCGGCGGCAACGGGCGGTCGGCGCCGCCCGCGTCGAGCACCACCGGCACGCCGGCGTGGCGCGCCAGGCCGACCGCCTCGGCGTTGACCTCGTCGGGGATCTCGCGCTGCAGCAGCAGCGCGCCGGCCTCGGCGACGCGGCTGGCGAGGGGCTCGCGCAGGCCGTTCCAGGCGCGGTTGGCGCCGCGCGGCCCGTACCACTCGAGGTTCGCGCCGGGCTGGACGACGATGGCGTTCTGCCCGTCGGCCTGGAGCAGGACCACCGCCTGACCGCTCGGCCCGTCGACCTGGTGGAGGAGTTCGAGCCCGACCCCCGTCGCGGCCAGCGCCTCGCGCAGCGCCGGCGCGTGCGCGTCGCTGCCGACGTTGCCCGCGAACCAGGTCTCCTGGCCGAGGCGCACGGCGGCCGCCGCCTGGTTGGCGCCCTTGCCGCCCGCGCGCACCGCGCTGGCGCTGGCGACGATGGTCTCGCCCGGCCGCGGCAGGCGGGCGACCTCGAAGGCGAGGTCGGCGTTGATCGACCCGATGACGAGCAGGGGCTTGGGCACGCGCGGAGGCTATGGGCCCGTCCCCCGCCTGTCGACCGCCGTCCTCCATATCCCCGGCACGGGCAAGGTTCGGCGTCGGATCCTGCAGTTTTCCGCGCTTAAACCGGGACTTTTCCGCCGCCTGCGCCCACGCCCCGAGTTTCCGGTTTCATAGGTCCAGATTGGCCCGACCATCCGCGCCCATGAGCGAACTCCAGACCATCTCCGTGCGCGGCGCCCAGGAGCACAACCTCAAGAACGTCGACCTCGACCTGCCGAAGCGCGCGCTGGTGGTCTTCACCGGCCCCTCGGGCAGCGGCAAGTCGTCGATGGCCTTCGACACCATCTACGCCGAGGGCCAGCGCCGCTACGTCGAGTCGCTGTCCGCCTACGCGCGCCAGTTCCTCGGCCAGCTCGAGAAGCCGAAGTACGAGTCGATCCGCGGCCTGTCGCCGACCATCGCCATCGAGCAGAAGTCGGCGTCGAAGAACCCGCGCTCGACGGTCGGCACCATCACCGAGATCCTCGACTACCTGCGCGTGCTGTGGGCGCGCATCGGCGTCCAGCACTGCCACTCCTGCGGCCGCGAGGTCGGCAAGCGCAGCCAGGACGAGATCGTCGACGCCATCCTCAAGCTGCCCGCGGACAGCCGCCTGCTGCTGCTCGCGCCCAAGGTCAGCGACCGCAAGGGCGAGCACCAGGACGTCCTCGACCGCGCCAAGAAGGCCGGCTTCACGCGCGTGCGCGTCGACGGCAAGGAGGTGCTGCTCGACCAGCCGCAGAACATCGAGCTGAACAAGAAGGTGAAGCACCGCATCGACATCGTCGTCGACCGCATCGTGGTCAAGGACGGCGTCCGCGCGCGCCTGGCCGACAGCGTCGAGACCGCGCTGCGCGAGGGCGAGGGCAAGATGATGGTGGCCTTCGCCGCCGCGTCCGAGGCGCGGGCGCCCGAGCCCGCCGCGGCGGCCGCCAAGCGCGCCGGCGCCAAGGGCGCGGTGAAGCCGGCGGCCAAGGCCGCCCCGGTGGCGGAAGCCGCCGCGCCCGCGCAGCCGGACCTGTTCTTCAGCGAGCACCTCTACTGCCACCACTGCGACCTCAGCTTCCCCGACCTCGAGCCGAACAGCTTCTCGTTCAATTCGCCGCTCGGCGCCTGCAGCGGCTGCAACGGCCTGGGCAACAAGACCGCCGTCGACCTCGGCAAGCTCATCGTGCCCGAGCTGTCGATCAACGACGGCGCGGTCGCGGCGTGGGGCGAGCTCGGCAACGAGGACCGCCAGGCCTGGCACATCGAGTACCGCCGCGACCTGCTCGACAAGCTGCAAGATCGACCTCGACACGCCGTGGAAGAAGCTGCCGGAGGCCAAGCGCCAGCTGGTGCTGTTCGGCACCACCGAGCGCGTCGCCGTCAACTGGGCCACGACCAACAGCCAGGGGACGTTCAACACCAAGTTCGACGGCGTGGTGCCGTGGCTGGAGCGGACCATGAAGGAGTCCGACAGCGATTGGCGGCGCGACAAGCTCGGCCAGTACTTCAGCTCGTCGCAGTGCGCCGAGTGCGGCGGCAAGCGCATCAAGTCGACCTCGACCGCGGTGCACATCGGCGAGCGCTCGCTGCCCGAGGTCTGCGCCCTCACCATCGGCGAGGCCAGCGCGTTCTTCGCCGGGCTCCAGCTCGGCCCCAGCGCGGCCAAGGTCGCCAGCGGTGTGCTCAAGGAGGTCCAGGCGCGCCTGCGCTTCCTGATCAACGTCGGCCTCGACTACCTGACCCTCGACCGCAGCGGCCCGACGCTGTCCGGCGGCGAGGCGCAGCGCATCCGCCTGGCCAGCCAGATCGGCTCCGAGCTGACCGGCGTGCTCTACGTCCTCGACGAGCCCTCCATCGGCCTGCACCAGCGCGACAACACCCGCCTGATCGAGACCCTCAAGCACCTGCGCGACATCGGCAACACCGTGCTGGTCGTCGAGCACGACGAGGACACCATCCGCGCCGGCGACCACGTCGTCGACTTCGGGCCCGGCGCCGGCGAGCTCGGCGGCACGGTGGTCTACAGCGGGCCGGTCGCCGGCGTGGTCGACGCCGAGGGCTCGATCACCGGCGACTACCTGTCGGGGCGCAAGGCGATCGCGGTGCCGGCGCAGCGCCGCGCCGGCAACGGCAAGAAGGTGGCGGTGCAGGGCGCGCGCGCCAACAACCTCAAGGACCTCACCATCGAGATCCCGCTCGGCACCCTGACCTGCATCACCGGGGTCAGCGGCGCCGGCAAGTCGTCGTTCCTCAACCACATCCTCTACCCGGCGCTGAACAACCACTTCAACGACGGCGTCGAGGAGGTCGGCGACCACGACCGCATCACCGGCCTCGACCACCTCGACAAGGTCATCGCCATCGACCAGCAGCCGATCGGGCGCACGCCGCGCTCCAACCCCGCCACCTACACCAAGGTGTGGGACCACATCCGCACCATCTTCGCCGAGACCCGCGAGTCGAAGCTGTTCGGCTACACCCCCTCGCGCTTCAGCTTCAACGTCAAGGGCGGGCGCTGCGAGGCCTGCGAGGGCGACGGCGTCAAGAAGGTCGAGATGCACTTCCTCGCCGACGTCTACGTGCCCTGCGAGGTCTGCCACGGCAAGCGCTTCAACGAGCAGACCCTGCGCGTCGCCTACAAGCACAAGACCATCGCCGACGTGCTCGGCTTCTCGGTGCGCGAGGCCATCCAGCACTTCGCCGTGCACGCGCCGGTGGTGCGCGTGATGCAGACCATGGTCGACGTCGGCCTGGACTACATCCGCCTCGGCCAGCCCGCGACCACCCTGTCGGGCGGCGAGGCGCAGCGCATCAAGCTGTCGCGCGAGCTCGCCAAGCGCGACACCGGCAACACCCTGTACATCCTCGACGAGCCCTCCACCGGCCTGCACTTCGAGGACGTGCGCAAGCTGCTCGACGTGCTCGCGCGCCTGGTCGAGGCCGGCAACACCGTGGTCGTGATCGAGCACAACCTCGACATCATCAAGACCGCCGACTGGATCATCGACCTGGGCCCCGAGGGCGGCCACCGCGGCGGCCAGCTGGTCGCCACCGGCACGCCCGAGCAGGTCGCCAAGGTGAAGGGCAGCTACACCGGGCAGTTCCTCAAGGGGATGCTGGGGCGGTGACGGTCGAGCCGCGAGCTGCGCGCAACGAGCGACAGCGGTCGGCTCCAGAAGACCACTTGCTTTCCAAGCGCACTTGTCGTCCGCTTGCAACCCGCACCTCGGTCTCCCATGCCCCACTCCCCCCTCCTCACCGACGTCATCGCCCTCGCCCGCACCGCCGGCGCCATCGCGCGTGCGCATTTCGGCAGCGTCGAGCGCCTGACCAAGCGCGGCGAGGAGGCCGTGACGGTC
>CAWFSD010000070.1:0-6850 GCA_963818245.1 uncultured Planctomycetota bacterium | reverse complement strand
GCGCTGCCAGGCTGAGCGTGCCTGCGGCGGGATGCACCTCCCCCGAAGACCCCCGTGGTCGGCACCGGCGATGTGCCGCGCCTCCGAGACGCCCGCGAGGGCGCGCGGCACCGACCGTTCTCCCTCGGGTCCGGCCGCGTTAGCATCGCGCCCATCGGGACAGCATCACATGCCCACACCGCCCACCGCGCTCTCGCCGCTCGACGCGCTGCTCGACCGCATCCTCGGCACCATGCACGTGGTGACGCAGCTGTGCTCGCGCCAGCACCATGAGCGTGGTTACGCGCTCGAGCGCCGCACCGTGCCCGACTACAACTTCATCTACGTCACGCGCGGGCGGGTGGTGTGGGTGGTGGACGGCGCCGAACTGCTGCTCGAGCCCCGTTGGCTGGCCATCGTGCCGCCCGGCGTCTGGCACTCCGGCTACTGCCTGGAACCGGCGGTGACCCTGGGCTCGCTGCACGTGCTGGCGACCCTCCCCGGCGGGCAGGACGCGTTCCGCCTGCTCGGGCCGCCGGCGCACCAGTTCATTCCGCCGGGGTCGCGCTTCGACACCTATTTCCGCGGCTTCATGGCCGAGTTCGATCGACCGCGCCCCGAAGAGCGCCTGCAGATGTTCCCCGGCTGGGCGCACCTCATCGTGCGCGAGCTGTTCCGCGACAACGCGGCGCGCGGCCTGCTCGACCAGGGTGTGGCGGACCCGCTGGTCGCGGAGCTGCTGGCCCTGATCGGCAACCACCTCGACCGTCCGCTGACCCTGGAATTCCTGGCCGGGCGCGCCGGTTTCAGCGCGCAGCACCTGAACCGGGTGTTCCAGCGCACGCTCGGCACGACGCCGCTCAAGTACCTGGCCCAGCTGCGCATGGACCGCGCGGCCGGGATGCTCGCCGAAGGCTCGCTGACCATCGCGCAGGTCGCGCGGCGGGTCGGCTACCGCGATCCCGAGTACTTCGCCCGGCACTTCCGCCGCGCCACCGGCGCCACGCCCAGCGAGTGGCGCCTGCGCGCTGGTTCAGAACGTCCGGCCTGACGTTCAGCGCTTCCGGCGCCTGGTCCCTAGGGTCGGTGGTGTCCCCCTCGGAGCCACCCCTCGCCATGCGCACCATCGCATCCTGGGTCCGCACCTGCCTGCTGCTGGTCGGCGCCCTCGCCGGCGCCGCCGCGGCCACGGTGCCGGACTACGCCCGCGACATCAGGCCGCTGTTCGAAGCGGCCTGCTGGAAGTGCCACGGCGCGGACAAGCAGAAGGGTGGTCTGCGCCTGGATGCGCGCGGGCCGGCGCTGGCCGGCGGCAGCAACGGCGTGGCGATCACAGCGGGTGACAGCGCGCGCAGCTACCTGATGGCGCGGTTGCGCGGCGAAGGCGATGAGAAGCGGATGCCCGAGAAGGCGCCGGCGCTGAGCGCGGCCCAGATCGCCCTGGTGGCGGCGTGGATCGACGCGGGCGCGCCCTGGCCGGAGACCGTTGCCGACGCCAAGGCCACCGCCGTGCACTGGTCGTACGTGCCGCCCCTGCGGCCGACCCCGCCCGCGGTGCAGATGGCCGGCTGGGTGCGCAATCCCATCGACGCCTTCGTCGCGGCGCGTCTGGAGCGGGAGCACCTCGCGCCCGCACCTCAGGCTCCGCCCGAAACGCTCATCCGCCGCCTGTCCCTCGACCTGATCGGCCTGCCGCCCACGCCGGAGGAGGTCGACGCCTTCCTCGCCGACCGCGCGGATGGCGCCTACGAGCGCGTGGTCGACCGCCTGCTCGCCTCGCCGCACTACGGCGAGCGCTGGGCGCGGCCGTGGCTCGACCTGGCGCGCTACGCCGACACCGACGGCTTCAACTTCGACCTGCCGCGCATGGCGTGGCCGTGGCGCGACTGGGTGATCACGGCCCTGAACGCCGACATGCCCTTCGACCGCTTCACCATCGCCCAGCTCGCCGGCGACCTGCTGCCGGACGCGACCCCGGCGGACCGCGTCGCCACCGGCTTCCACCGCAACACCATGCGCAACACCGAAGGCGGCGTCGATCCGGAGGAGGCGCGCTGGGAGACCGAGGTCGACCGCACCAACACCACCGCCGCGGTGTGGCTGGGCAGCACCTTCGCCTGCGCGCAGTGCCACAACCACAAGTACGACCCGATCAGCCAGCGCGACTACTACGCCCTGCTCGCCTTCTTCGACAACACCAGCGAGGCGACGCTGCCGCTGGGCGGCGAGGTCGTGGACTACGACGGCACGAAGAGGAAGCGCTCCGCCCTGGTGATGGCCGAGCGCGCCGGCCCGGCGCAGACCCCGCTGCGCGTGCGCGGCGCCTACACCGCCAAGGGCGAGACGGTGGCGGCCGCGACGCCGACCTTCCTGCCGCCACCGCCCGGTGGCGCTCACGACCGGCTCGGCCTGGCGCGCTGGCTGGTCGCGCGCACCAACCCGCTGACCGCGCGCGTCACCGTCAACCGCGCGTGGGAGGGGTTCTTCGGCCACGGCCTGGTCGAGACCGTCGAGGACTTCGGCAACCAGGGCGCGGCGCCGACCCACCCGGAGCTGCTCGACTGGCTGGCGGTGGAGCTGATGGACGGCGGTTGGAGCATGAAGCGGCTGCACCGCCTGATCGTCACCAGCGCCACCTACCGCCAGTCCGCGGCGGTCGACGCCGCCCGGCTCGAGCGCGACCCGGCCAACGCGCTGCTCGCGCGCGGGGCGCGCTTCCGGCTGGACGCCGAAGCGATCCGCGACGAAGCCCTCGCGGTCGCCGGCCTGCTCAGTCGCCAAGGTGGGGGGGCCGAGCGTGTTCCCGGTCGCGCCCGCGGCGACCGGGATGACCAACACCAACAAGGAGGGCCTGCGCTGGGTCACCAGCGCCGGTGAGGACGCCCACCGCCGCGCGCTCTACACCTTCTGGTGCCGCACCGCGCCCTACGCCGCCTTCGCGAACTTCGACGCGCCCAGCCGCGAGGCCTGCCTGCTGCGCCGCGCGCGCAGCGACACGCCGCTGCAGGCGCTCACCGGGCTCAACGACCCGGCGCTGTGGGAGGCGGCGCAGGCGCTCGGGCGCCGCATGGCGGCGCACCCTGGCGCACCGGGCGAGCGCCTGGCCGATGGCTTCCGCCTGTGCACGGCGCGCCCGCCCGGCGCCGACGAGCGCAAGGACCTGGAAGCGGCCTGGGCGCGCGAGCAGGCGGTCTACGCCAAGGACCCGGGGGCCGCGGCGAGGATCTGCGGCGCCAGCGCCAACGCGGAGCTCGCCGCGTTCATCATGGTGGCGAACGCGCTGCTCAATCTCGACGAGACCATCACGAGGGAATGACCATGACCACCGACCTGTCGCGCCGCCGGCTCCTCGGCTCCACGCTCGGCGCCCTCGCGCTCGCCAGCGTGGGCGCGCCGCTGCCCGCTGGTGATGCCCCGGCCGCGGTGGCCGGTGGGCGCACCGATCCGATGGCGCCGCGGGCGCCGCACTTCCCGGCCAAGGCCAAGCGCGTCATCTACCTGTTCATGGCCGGCGGACCGTCGCAGCTCGATCTCTTCGACCACAAGCCCAAGCTCACGGAGCTCGACGGCCGGCCCTGCCCGGAGAGCCTGCTCAAGGGCGAGCGCTTCGCGTTCATCAAGGGCGTGCCCAAGCTGCTGGGCAGTCCGCACGCGTTCGCGCAGGCCGGGCAGAGCGGGCAGTGGGTGAGCGCGCTGCTGCCGCACACCGCGAAGATCGTCGACCGGCTGGCCATCATCCGCTCGCTGCACACCGACCAGTTCAACCACGGGCCGGCGCAGATCTTCATGAACAGCGGCCACCAGATCGTCGGCCGGCCGAGCATGGGCGCGTGGGTGACCTACGGCCTGGGCAGCGTCTCCGACAGCCTGCCGGGTTTCACCGTGCTGCTGAGCGGCGAGGTCGATCCGGGCGCGGGCAACGCCAATTGGACGAGCGGCTTCCTGCCCACCACCTACCAGGGCGTGCCGCTGCGCGCCAAGGGCGAGCCGGTGCTGTTCGTCGGCGATCCCGACGGCGTCGACGCGGCCGCGCGGCGGCGCAGCCTCGACCTCATAGGCGGGCTCAACCGCCGCCACCTCGCGGCCGAGGGCGATCCGGAGATCGCCAGCCGCAGCGCCGCGTACGAGATGGCCTTGCGCATGCAGGGTTCGGTGCCCGGGCTGACCGCCCTGGAGGAGGAGCCCGCGCACATCCATGCGCTGTACGGCACGACCCCGGGCAAGCCTTCGTTCGCCACCAACTGCCTGATGGCGCGCCGCCTGGTCGAGCGCGGCGCGCGCTTCGTGCAGCTCTACCACCGCGGCTGGGACTCCCACGGCGACACCCAGGCGAAGGACCTGCTGACCGGTCTGCCGCGCATGTGCGCAGACACCGACCAGGCCTGCGCCGCGCTGATCACCGACCTCGCGCAGCGCGGCCTGCTCGAGGACACCCTGGTGGTGTGGGGCGGCGAGTTCGGGCGCACGCCGATGAACGAGGGGCGCGGCGGCGGCAAGCTCCTGGGCCGTGACCACCACCCGCGCGCCTTCACCATGTGGATGGCGGGCGGTGGCATCAAGCCGGGCCTCTCGTACGGAGAGACCGACGACATCGGCTGCACCATCGCGAAGGACCCGCTGCACGTCCACGACCTGCACGCGACCATGCTGCACTGCCTGGGCTTCGACCACACGCGGCTGACCTTCCGCTTCCAGGGACGCGACTACCGGCTGACCGATGTGCACGGAGAGGTGGCGAAGGGGCTGCTGACCTGAATACGGTCGACGAGGTTGCAGTATGCGCGCTGGACGGAATGGGGGGACTCAGGCGTTGATGAGGATCGCAAAGAGGGCTGCGAGGACCGCACTTGCGCACGCGAGCCATACCATCCGCAGGGCTCCCGGTAGGCGTTTTGTGGCGATCCATTCTCGAAGGAACACGCCTACCGGGTAGCATACGATCAAGATCAAGGGGACGCAGACGAGCCAAGCGAACGTTTGGTCGCTCATAAGAGCGTGTGTCGACAATGTGCTGACTAGGACCTGCGCCATTTCCCCGTTCATGTGGGAACCCTCTCGCTCACGAGCTGATCGGCCGCCCCAGCACCGCCAGCGCCGCGTCCTTCACCACCTCCGAGAAGGTCGGGTGCGAGTGGCAGGTGCGCGCGATGTCCTCGCTCGCTCCGCCGAAGGCCATCACCGCCGTGATCTCGGCGAGCAGGTCGCTCGCGCGCGGACCGAGGATGGCCGCGCCCAGCACCTTGTCGGTCTTGGCGTCGGCGATGAGCTTGACGAAGCCGTCGTTCTCGCCGGCGGCCTTGCTGCGGCCGTTGGCGATGAACAGCGCCTTGCCGACCTTCACGGTCAGCCCGCGCTTCTTCGCCTCCGCCTCGGTCAGTCCCACGCTGGCCATCTCCGGCCACGTGTAGACCACGTTGGGGATCAGGTCGTGGTCGAGCACGTTCTTCTGCCCGGCGATGATCTCGGCGACCGTCGAACCCTCCTCCTCGGCCTTGTGCGCGAGCATCGGCCCGTCGATGAGGTCGCCGATGGCGTAGACGCCCGGCAGGTTGGTGCGGAAATCGTGGTCGACCTTGACGCGCTTGCGCTCGGTCAGAGCGACGCCGGCGGCGGCCAGGCCGCTGTCCTCGCTGTACGGGCGTCGACCGACCGAGACCAGCACCTTGTCGCCGGCGAAGGTCACGGGCTTGCCGTCCTTGTCGGTGGCCTCCAGCACCGGCTTGCCGCCCTCCATGCGCACCCCGGTGACCTTGGTCTCGAGATGGAAGGCCAGCCCCTGCTTGGTGAGCACCTTCTGCAGGTCCTTGGCGACATCGACATCGAGGAACGGGCAGATCTGCGGCAGGAACTCGATGACCGTGACCTGGCTGCCGAGGCGCGACCACACCGAGCCGAGCTCGAGGCCGATCACGCCGCCGCCGACCACGAGCAGCTTCTCCGGCACCTTGTCGAAGGCGATCGCCTGGTCGCTCGAGACCACGTTCACGCCGTCGTACTTCAGGAAGGGCAGCTCGATCGGCACCGAGCCCAGCGCCAGCACGACGTTCTTCGCGGTGTGCTCCGCCGCCTTGCCGTCCTGGCCGGTGACGGTGACCACGCCCGGGGCCTTCAGCGCGCCGACGCCGGTCAGCACCTCGATCTTGTTCTTCTTCATCAGGAACGACACGCCGTCGACCAGCGTCCCGACCACCTTGTCCTTGCGCTTCAGCATCGTCGCCACGTTGATCGCCGGCTTGCCGACCTCGATCCCGTGCTCGGCGAAGTGCTTGTTGGCGTTGGCGAAGTGCTCCGACGTGTCGAGCAGGGCCTTGGACGGGATGCACCCGACGTTCAGGCAGGTGCCGCCGAGGCGCACCTTCGGCCCCTCAGCGCGCTTCTCGACGATGGCCACCTTCATCCCGAGCTGCGCCGCGCGGATCGCGCACACGTACCCGCCGGGACCGGCGCCGATGATGATGAGGTCGTAGGATGACATGGGTGCTTTCCGTTGTGATCGGGATTTTGCCGCAGAGACGCAGAGCTGCGGAGAGGGCCGCAGAGGGGAGTCAGGAAGGGTGCTTGTTGGCGACGCGACGCACGCCGCGCACGAGGTTGGAGACATTGAAATTGATGATCAGGCCTAATGTCAGAGTCGTCGCCCGCAGGTAGGAGATCATTTGGGCATGGTGGACCGCGGCCAGGGTCTCGACCGCCTTGAGCTCCAGGATGAGCTTCTTGTCGATGAGCAGGTCGAGTCGCGCTTCGCCGACCGCGTCGCCCTTGTACCAAATCGGTACCATCACTTGTCGCTCACATGGGATCCCTGCCCTGTGGAGCTCACGGACCAGCGCTTCCTCATAGACCGCTTCGAGGAAACCCGGCCCAAGATTCC
>CAWFSD010000069.1:0-13602 GCA_963818245.1 uncultured Planctomycetota bacterium | reverse complement strand
CACCAGCCGGTACGGCCGCCCTTCCGGGAAGCCGCTCAGCAGCGGCACGTCCGCACCCAGCGGTGGACCCGCCTCGGCGACCAGGACGACACCGGCCGCGCTGCCCGCCTCTGCCACCGCGGCCGCGAGATCATACGGCTTCCCGCCCAGCGTATTGCAGCACGCCACCAGCATTCCCGCCGGCGCCAAGCGCTTGCATGCCAGCGTCAGCACCTCGGGATAGTCCCGGCGCAGGATCCACCCGCCGCCGCCCTGCGCCGAGGTCGGCGGATCGCAGATGATCAGGTCGTAGTCGTCGCTTGTCCTGCGCCAGCAGGGCGCGGCAGTCGCCGTGCAGGACGCGGTGGCGGTCGGCGACGCCGTTCAGCGCCGCGGCCTCGCTGGCGCGCGCCAGCGCGGGTGCCGACAGGTCGCTGTCGACCGCGCTGGCCGCGCCGGCCGCGAGCAGGCTGACCGAGAAGGCGCCGGTGTAGGCGAACAGGTTCAGCACGCGCTTGCCCTCGACCCGCGCCCGCAACCACGCGCGCGTCGCGCGCTGGTCGACGTACAGCCCGGTCGCCAGCCCGGCGAACGGGCGCAGCGGATAGCGCACCCCCAGTTCGCGGCCGATGACCACGGTCTCGGAATCGACCCCGCCGCCGTCGGCGCGCCGCGTGCTGACCTCCTCCCGGCGCAGGTCGTCGAGGTGGTCGCGCACCACCACCACCGCGGCGGGCAGGCGCTCCTGCAACCAGGCGCAGGCCGCCGGCACGTGCGGGGTGGCGCAGGCGGCCAGCACCAGCACCACCACCACGTCGCCGTAGCGCTCGACGCGCAGGCCGGGCAGGAAGTCGCCCTCGCCATGCACCAGCCGGTAGCAGTCCGTGGCGGGATCCGCGTGCAGCGCGGCGCGGCGCTCCCAGGCCCGCGTCAAGGCGGCCGCGACGTCGAAGCGCGCGTCCGGCTTGCGGTGGAAGACGCGCGCGCAGACCTCGGCCTGCGGATCGGCCAGGGCCGCGGCCAGAGGCACGCCGCGCTCGTCGATCAGCGTGACCGCGTCGCCGGGGGACAGCCCCGCCAGCCCGCGCGTGAAGCGGTCCGGCCGCACCCAGGGGTGCCCGGCCTCGAGGAAGCGCGCCGTGGTGCGCGAGACCGTCACCATCGGCCGGCCCCCGCCCGCGCGCTGCTGGGCGACCACGCGCGCCCGCGCCGCGGCGTCGGCCGCCGGTGCGGGCGGTCCGGAGCGCGGCCCACGCGGGGCGCCGCGCTCGTGGTCGCGCCGGCCACCGGCCGGCGGCCGGGTCATGCGATCACCGGCTTGTCGCAGTGCACGCTGCCATCGCGGTCGATGCGGTTCGAGAAGCAGCTCCGCCGCAGCTGGTGGCAGGCCGGCCCGGGCGCATCGACCCGGTACAGCACGACGTCACCATCGCAGTCGGTGCGCACCTCCAGCACGCGCTGCTTGTAGCCGCTGGTCTCGCCCTTCACCCACAGGCCACCGCGGCTGCGGCTGTAATAGGTGGCGACCCCGGTGGCCAGGGTCTGTGCCAGGGCTTGGCGGTCGGCGTAGGCGAACATCAGCACCTCGCCGCTGTCGTGCTGCTGCGCGACCACCGGCACCAGGCCCTGCGCGTCCCAGCGCAGCAGCGCGAAGGCCTCGTCCGGGCGTTCCTGGGGGGTGATGTCGGCGGGCATGGCGGGGTCGCTGCGAGGGGGTGGGTGCGGTGGCTGGACAGGGTGGGGCAGGGCCTACCATTGCGTTCCTGGCCGCTGCCCCCAGCGTCCGGTCGTCCGCGCACCGTCAACACCCTTCCGCGAATCCCCCGATCATGACCGAGTTCGAGCCCGTCATCGGCCTGGAAGTCCACTGCCAGATGAAGACCGCCACCAAGATGTTCTCGGGGGCGACCACGGTCTTCGGCCGCGAACCGAACAGCCAGGTCGACCCGGTGTCGCTCGGCCTGCCGGGCGCCCTGCCGGTGATCAACGGCCAGGCGGTCGAGCTGGCGATCCGGGCCGCCCTCGCCCTCGGCGGCCGCGTCCAGGAGCACAGCAAGTTCGACCGCAAGCACTACTTCTACCCGGACCTGCCCAAGGGCTACCAGATCAGCCAGTTCGACGAGCCCTACTGCCTCGGCGGCGCGGTGCAGATCGAGCTCGCCGATGGTCGCGAGAAGGTCATCGGCCTCACCCGCATCCACATGGAGGAGGACGCCGGCAAGCTCATCCACCAGGAGAGCGGCGGCTCCTCCGAGGTCGACCTCAACCGCGCCGGCGTGCCGCTGATCGAGATCGTCTCGAACCCCGAGCTGCGCTCCTCGGCCGAGGCCTACGCCTACCTGGTCGAGCTCAAGCGCGCCCTGAAGTGGGTCGGCGTCTCCGACTGCGAGATGCAGGAGGGCTCGCTGCGCTGCGACGCCAACGTCTCGGTGCGCCCGGTCGGGCAGGAGAAGTTCGGCACCCGCGTCGAGATCAAGAACCTCAACTCGTTCCGCGCCGTCGAGGCCGCCATCGACAACGAGATCAAGACCCAGGTGGCCCTGATCCGCGCCGGGCGCGGCGCCGAGATCAAGCAGCAGACCAAGCTCTGGGACCCCGACCAGAAGACCACCCGCCTGATGCGCTCGAAGGAGGACGCGGCCGACTACCGCTACTTCCCCGAGCCCGACCTGCCGCCGCTGCACATCAGCGCCGCGCGCCTGGACGGCGTCCGCGCCACCATGCCCGAGCTGCCGCGCGTGCGCGAGGAGCGCTTCGTCACCGTCCTCGGCCTGGACCGCTCCGTGGCGCGCGAGCTGACCGCCGAGGCGCACATCGCCGACTACTTCGAGGCGGTCATCGCCGCCGGCGCCAAGCCCAAGCTCGCCGCCAACTGGACGCGCGAAGAGGCGCTGCGCCTGGCCAACGAGCGCCACGAGCCGCTCGCCACCGCCGCGCCGGTGGCGACCATGGCGAAGCTGATCGACCTGGTCGACGCCGGCAAGGTCGCGCGCGTCGAGGCCAAGATGGAGGCCACCGACCTGTTCGCCTCGCAGGAGGACCCCGAGGCCTACTTCACCAAAAGGGGCAAGATCCTCGTCCAGGACGCCGGCGCGCTCACGCAGTGGGTGGCCCAGGCCATCGCCCAGGAGCCGAAGGTGGTCGCCGACATCCAGGGCGGCAAGCTCGCCGCGCTCGGCCGCCTGGTCGGCGTGACCATGAAGCTCTCGGGCGGCAAGACCGAGCCCAACCTGGTGAAGGCGGAGCTGGTGAAGCAGCTCGGGATCCAGGGCTGAGCCGCGGGGCGGAGTACGCGCCCGGCCCCAGCCCGGCGCAGCCGCTGAACGACGCCCCGCCGGCCTGGGGACCGGCGCCAACCGGTGCCCCGACGTGAGCGGCCAGCGCTACCTGATCATCGCCAACAAGACCGGCCAGATGGGCAACCGCCTGGTGCTCTACGCGCACATGATCGGTGCGGCGCGCGAGCGCGGCTGGACGGTGCTCAACCCCTCCTTCGGCGAGTACGCCGACCACTTCACCGGCACGCGTGGGCGCCTCGCCACGCACGATGACCAGCCGCTGACCAACCCGCCGCGCCTGGCGATGGTCGAGCGGCAGGCCTTCTACCGGCTCAACCGCGTCGGCTACAAGTGCGCGCGCACCCTCCACCACCTGCCGTTCGGCGGCATCGGCTGGGCGCGCGCGCGCGACGTCCTGCACTACGACCTCGAGGAGCTGCTCGACCGCGCCGACGCGCGCGGCTGGCGCTGGCTGTTCACCCAGAACTACCACTTCCGCCAGCACGCCTGGTGCGCACGCCACGCCACCTGCATCCGCCGCGCGTTCACCCCGGTCGAACCGCACCGCGGAGCTGGCGAGTCGGCAGTCGCGCAGCGCGCGCCCTCGGCGACGTGGTGGTCGGCGTGCACATCCGCCACGGCGACTACCGCCAGCACCTCGGCGGCCGCTTCTTCTACGAACTGCCGGTGTACGCCGGCCTCATGCGCCAGCTGGCCGCCGCCCTGGCGCCGCGCCGCGCGGTCTTCCTGGTCTGCGCCAACGCGAAGTGGGGCCCCCAGGACTTCGCCGGGCTGGCGATCGCGCCCGGCCCGGGCCACATGGTCGCCGACCTGCACGCGCTGTCGCGCTGCGACCGGGTCATGGGTCCGCCCAGCTCGTTCAGCGCCTGGGCGGCCTTCCACGGCCGCGTCCCGTACCTGATGATCGAGGATGCCGAACGGCCGATCGCGCCGCAGGATTTCCGCGTCCAGGAATCGCCGGACCCGAAGTACTGAGCCTCGTCCAGACGCTGGGGAATGTGACTCAGTCGCGCGGTGGTCGAGGTCTCGCCATGGCCGTGCCCTGGTCGGCCAGTGCGCGGCGGCCTGGGACCAGTCCGGTGATAGCTTCGCCTGCTGGGCGCAGAGGTCCGTGATGGCGGGAAAGCGTTCCTCCTGGCGGATCAGCGCGAGGAGCGCGTTCATCACTGGTGTGGATCGCGGTCGACGAGCGTTCCGCTGCCGCTTCCACCCAGCGCCTCGCTGGCCGAGCCCTCGCGGCCGAGGATCGGGATGCAGCCCTGCGCCATGGCCTCGATGGTCACGAGCGCGAAGCCCTCGCCGTTGGCGACGAACGAGAAGATGTCGGAATCCGCGAAGCGCCGCCACAGCTCCGCCTGGGGGATGCCGGCGTTTGACGGATCGTCGCCCCGATGCCGAGCGTGGCGACGCGGCGCATCGAGCGTGGCCGTGAACCGGCGATCGAAATCGCGGTTGCCGAAGCAATCGACCTGGAGGCGGGCAAAGGCCCGCGGGTGCCGCCGCTTGATCAAGCCCAGGGCCTCGACCAGGAGGTCCTGCCCCTTGGCCTGCGTGTTCACTCCCGCAGTCACCACCCGGATCGGCTGCGCGGGGGCGCGGGCCGGGCGGGGCGTCATGGCGATTCCCGCCAGAGCCGTGCCGGGGTAGACCACGGCAATCGGCGCGTCGCGCACGCCGATGGCCCTGTAGTGGTCCCGCATGCTCCCGCTGACCACGATGTGCGCGCTGCAGGAGCGAAGGTAGGCGGCGAACTTCATGCGCCGGCGGAGCCGGTCGAACCAGGTCCTCCGCCGCCAATGTAATCCTCCTGCCCGAATGAGATCACCTCCGTACCCAATCCGTCGCGCAATCGGCGGTTCATCGCCCGGGCCCCACGCCAGAAGACCGTGTCCTGGAGCAGTGGAGCGGGGTCCGCGGCGATGCGCGGGTAGACCGCGTCGGCGAGCTTGGCCGGAGTGATCCGGCCATTGCCCGCCAAGCCGAGCTCGGCGACCGTGAGGACCGCTACGGAGAAGGCGCCGCGCAAGGCGGCGATAGCGTGGTACCAGAACGCGCTACCGCCGCGCGCGGGATCAGCCGTGTAGTCGGACAGGAGGACGTGGAGCCGCGGCTTCGCGCCGTCCGCGGGGGTGGGCGATCGGCGGTCGCCTCCTGGAATCGCGCCCGGCGCTGGTGTGGTGGGCGGCGGCGTGATCATCGTGGCGATGGTCGAGGCGGGTTGTGGGCGGTCAAGGTCTCCGCCCTCGCCGCCCGCGCTGCGCGCGCTCTCGGTGGCTCGGGCGAGCCTGCGGATCCAGGCTGAAACGCCCACACCCTGCCCCAGATCCCGCAAAGGGCGCGCGCATCAGCCGCGCATCAACTGTGCATCAGCCGCGCAGGCGCCGCTTGAGCGCGCGCCGCAGGTTCTGGAAACGCACGCAGGACCACGGCGAGTTCAGCTCCGCCCAGCGCATGCGCAGGAGGTCGCCGAGACCGCGCTCGGCGTTCGCCGGGCGGTCGGTAGGGCGGCGGCGGCGGCGACCTGTTCCGCGAAGCGGCCCCAGGTGAAGTGCGCCTCGAGGCGCGCATTGTTCGCCACCTTCATGGCGCGCTGCCCGGCGTCGTCCGAGGATTGCAGCCTCTGGAGTACAGCGAGGGCGCCGGGCAGGTCGTCGAGCGGGACATTGACGACCCCCGCTTCGTCGTCGTATCCGCTCTGCGGCGTGCACACCGGTATCAACCCCCAGGCCATCGCCTCCAGCACCTCGTGGGGTTGGCGTCGGCCCGGCCGACGGTGATCAGGAAATCGAAGTCGGCGAGCACCGCGCGCCCTGCCGTGGTCGAAAAATCGTGGCAGCCCAGCTCGCCCAGCCCCGGCCAGCGCCGCTTGCCGCGCCCGGCCCAGGCGACGGTACCCGCGGGCAGGGCCCTGGCGATGGCGGCGAGGTAGACCAGGTTCTTGTACCAGCCATCATGGCCAATGTAGAGGAAACGGCGGCGCCCGGGCGGATCGAAGAAGCGCGCCAGCGGTTGGAAGTCGGCGCCGTCCACGGCCAGGTCGAGGTGGACCATGCGCGGGAGCCAGTGCGCGCATGGCGAGGTGGCGGTGGTCGCGAACCAGTGATGCCCGTGATCGCCAGGAAGCGGTCGCCATGCGGCAGCACGCGGTCGAGGAACGCGACCTGGGAGAGGTCGCCGTGCGTGAGGCCAGCGCCAGGCAGCGCCCCAGCCCGGGTGCGGCAGGCTGCGCTTGAACACCGACCACGCCGCCGCGTCGGGATAACCCAGCAGCACGTTGCCGGCGCCGGCACGATCGGCCGGGGCTGGTCGAATGGGTACAGGCGCACCTGGTGGCGCCTCGCCAGGTGTTCGCCCAGCTTATGGCCTATCGCGTCCGGGGTCCAGATGCCTGGACCGTGAGCGTAGATGAGGTGGATGGTGGGGTCCACGTCGGTGCCGTCGGCTTCGTCCGCGGTTCGGGAGCCGCGAGGTTGCGGCGTGGTCGCGACAACCAGGCCTTGTGGGAGTCGCGAGCATGATGTCATCGGCGACCCGCCGCGAGCGTGTCCCGTTGGTGCTGGCAGCGAGGTGGTGCAGGAAATCCTGCGGGTGCCGGAGCGCGAGGGCCAGCTGCTTGGCGCGGCTCGCCGGCGCCAGCCTGCGCTTGGCCTTCCACAGCGAGGACAATGCGCGTTTGACCGGGGTCTTGGTCGGATTGGACAGGACCTCGGTGCGCGCCGCCCCGGCGGCCCGCCCGAGCGCCATCGCGCTGCGCTCATTCCACATGGTCAGGTGGTGTGGCGGGTGTTCGAAGGGGGCGGTCCACGCCACTTCGTCGTGCTTCGGCGAGTAGGGGGTCGAGAGCAGCACGCATCCGCCCGGACGGACCACGCTCAGCAGTTCACGGAGGAATTTCAGGGGGTCTTCCAGGTGCTCGAGCACCTGGAAGGCGACCGCCGCGTCGTAGCTGCGCTGCCCTTCGAGGTATTTCTCACTCAGGCTTTTCCTCTCGACGTGCAACCCGCGCCGCTGCGCGGGGCGACGGCCGTGGTGTTGAAGTCCACGCCGTGGCCGACGATCCCGGCGGCGGCGCCCTTCTCCAGGACGAGCCGAGTCCGCAACCGGCTTCGATGAAGTTCTTCGCGCCGACCGCCACGAGCCGCGCGAGCGCCGCGTCCCAGTCCCAGCGCTCCTCGGGGTAGTATCCAGGAAAGCTCGTCGCCCAGGAATAGAAGGCCTCGTCCCCGCCGATGGCGGGCACGGACGAGCCGAGCGTGCACGCGTCGCAGCGGTGGAGCGCATAATCGCGGACCTGCACTCCCGCGGGGCGGGCTGAGCCGATGAAGGATTCGAGGGCCGCGACGTTCTCGGCCGCCACGAGCAGGCGGACCTGCGCGCCGTGGCCACCGCAGACGGGGCAGGTGAACGAATCGGGCACGCATGCTCCCCGGGCCTGTTCGTGCGCGCGGCGGCTGCCCGTCCCGTGGCGCCGGTGGCGTCTGCCGGTGCGGATCCGCGGCGCTTCCCTGCGCCCGTCCAGGTGCCTTGGAGGGCACCCTGGCGGCAACTGGAGCGCTGTCGAGAGCCAAGTCGGTCGGATGCCCGGCCAGCGGCGGGGCTGGGCCGGAAGCGCTGTGGCCGGTGCGCGGAGCCGGCATGCGCACCCCGTCGGGGCGCGCATGGCCTGGTCCGGCGACCTGGGCCGGGTTGCATGTCAGCGCGGGGCGCTAAGAAACCTGCGCCCGGTAGGCCGTCTGCGTCGCGCCGGAAGGGAGGGCCGCGAGTGCTGTACGGGATGATGAGGTGGTACGCCCGCCGGGGCTGGCCGGAATGGACGCGCCGGTCCATGATGCGCAAGATCTCGCGCCGCTTCGATGGCCGCAGCGGCGAGACCGCGCTCGCGAGCGGCGTGCGCATGCACTACCGCATCGGCGACCCGGTGGACACCGCCCTGGCCGTCCAGGGCGTCTTCGAGCCGTTGTTGTCCAGCCTGATCGGGGGCTTGGCCGCGCAGCACGCGTCCTTCGTCGACGTCGGGTGCAACATCGGTTACTTCACGTGCCTCTACGCGCACGCCAATCCCGATGCCAGCATCCTGGCTATCGACGCGAATCCGGACATGACCGCGCGCTGCGCCGCCAACCTCGGCCTCAACGGTTTCACGCCGGGACCGCGCTTGCAGGTCGTGAACGTCGGCGTGGGTGATCGAGCAGGGGTCCTCGACCTGGTCGTCAACAGCAAGCGGCCCAGTCTCGCGTCGTTCGGAAACGCTGCGAACGAGGGCATGCGCCGGGTGCCGGTTTCGATAAAGCCCCTCAGCGCCATCCTGGACGAACACGGCGGTGCCGCTCCGGAGGTGCTGAAGATCGACATCGAGGGTTACGAGCCTGCGCTGTTCGCGGGGTTGGCGGAGCGGCACACCACCCGGCTCCGACACGTCTTCTTCGAATACGCGCTGGGGCACATGTCGCGCTGCGGCCTCGACCACCGTGAGATCTGGAGCCACCCGATGTGGTCGCGCTTCACCCTGCACGCGGTGGGCGGCGACCGGCCCGAAGGACTCGCGCTCCAACGGGTGCTCGACGGCGGCTTCGATGGGATGATCTGGGCGCGCGCGAAGGATTGAGGGACGCCACCGGCGGTGAGCAGCGGGGACACCTCCGCCGCCCCGCGCTGGTGCGGAGAGCGCGTTTCCCAGCCCTTGCCGTGTGACCCGGATCAGGCTACCGTCGCGACCATGCGCCCGGTCTCCCAGCTCGAAATGCGCGTCGGCCTGCTCATCGTCGCCGGCCTGGTCGCGACCGTGGTGATGATCCTCGCCGCCGACCACCTGCACTTCGAGCGCGTCTACCGCGTCTCGGCCATCGTCGTCGACGCCGGCGGCCTGCGCGCGCACTCGCCGGTGACGCTCTCCGGCATCCGCATCGGCGAGGTCGAGAGCCTGGGCACGATCAGCGACCCGCGCGGCTCGATCCGCGTGCAGTTCAAGGTCAACCAGGACTTCAGGATCCCGGTCGAGAGCGGCCTGACCATCTCGTCGAGCGGCATCTTCGGCGACAGCTTCCTGGCCTTCGCGGGACCGCTGCCGGGCGCGAAGCCCTCCGGCAAGACGCTGCCGACGGACGGCACCGCCGAGGTCACCGCCGGCAAGGGCTTCCTCGACAAGGTCGGCGGCCAGGCCGAGCAGATCATGACCGCGGCCGGGGACCTGCTCGACAAGCCGATGCGCGACGACGTCAAGCGCCTGATCCGCAACTCCGCCGACCTCGCCGCCGCCGGCACCACCCTGGCCGAGGGCCTGCAGCAGCAGAACCTGCGCATCGCGGACGCCCTCGACAGCATCAAGCGCCTCGCCGACGAACTGCACGACACGACCGCCAAGTTGAGCACGCGCACCCAGGCGACCATGGACCACCTCGACACGACGCTGGCCGCCGTCGACAAGCAGGTCGGCGCCCTCGGGGCGGCCGGCACCGCGACCCTCGGGCACCTCGACGCGCTGGCGGCGCGCGGGGCGCAGCTCCTCGACGCCAACGCCGCCGACCTGACCGCGACCCTCGCCAGCGTGCGCCAGCTCAGCGAGCAGGCCGGCCGGGTCGCGGGCGCGCTCGCCTCCGGGCAGGGCGTCATCGGCCAGCTGCTGCTGAGCAAGGACCTGGTCAGGGACCTGAACGACACCGCCATCGACCTGAGCCGCACCGCCAACCTGATGGCCGAGCATCCCGAGGTGCTGGTCTTCGGCGCCACCAAGGAGGAGACCGCCGCCCTGCGTGCGCGCCGCGAGCGCGAGAAGCTGCGCCGCGCCTTCCAGGAGGACTACGTGCCGAATCCGCTGTTGCTGCAGACGGCGCCGGTGGAGAAGAAGGACGGCGCGAAGGGCGAGAAGAAGCCGGGGGATGGCGCGGGGCGCTAAGTTGCCCTGCACAGGGCAGCGTTCCAGGAGGGCAGGCCAGTGACCTCCGCAGCGATTCCGGCCAAGATCTGATCACCAGGAATCGGGATCCGCTGAGTGAAATCGCGGTGTTCCCGTAGCCGGATCGCGAGCGCCATCGGCGCGACCCCAATTTTCAGCCCAGGGCAGCGCCCTGGGTGGACTCGCATGAAAAATAAGACGGAGTCCTGTAGGGGCGGCCCCAATCTGGATGGCGTGGTGCTTGATTGGGGCCGCCCTTGCAGGGCTCTCGAAGGTTTATTTTGCCCAAGTTCCCAGGGCGTTGCCCTGGGCTGAAAATTGGGCCGCGCCGTTGGCGCTCTCGCAAAAGGCCGGGAAAATCCCGCCTCAACTTCCACCTCATGATTCGTGTCACCGTCCTCGTGCCCCGCGCCTACCCCTTCCCCACCTCGAACCCCCGCTCCACCAGGTCCTGCAGATCCAGCAGCCCGACCAGCTTCCCCGCATCGTCGACGACCGGCAGTTCGTTGATCTTGCGCTCCGCGCAGAGGTGCAGCGCCGCCTGCAGCAGGTCGCCGGCGCGGATGGAGCGGCAGGGCATGGTGGCGTGCGCGTCGACGCGCGCGGCCAGGACCGCGGCGGGGTCCGCGGCGCGCGTCAGCACGCGGCGCAGGTCGCCGTCGGTGAAGATGCCGAGCAGGCGCTGCGCGGCGTCCACCAGCACCACGCTGCCGGCGCGCGCTCGGGTGATGGCGCGCAGGCAGTCGAGCACGCTGGTCGCGGCCGCCACCGCCGGCACGCGCTCGCCCGAGCGCATCGCGTCGCGCGCGGTCATCAGCTTGCGGCCGAGCGCGCCGCCGGGGTGGAAGCGCGCGTACTGCTCGGCGGTGAAGCGGCGCTGACCCTGCACGGTCAGCGCCAGGGCGTCGCCGAGCGCGAGCATGGCGGTGGTGCTGGTGCTCGGCGCCAGGCCGAGCGGGCAGGCCTCCAGCACCGCGCCGATGCTGAGCGCGACCGCGGCGTGGCGCGCGAGCGGGGAGGCGCGGTTGCCGACGATGGCGACCACGCTGACGCCGATCAGGCTCAGGCTGGGCAGCAGCGCGACCAGCTCCTCGCTCGAGCCGCTGTTGCTGAGCGCCAGCACCACATCGCTCTCCTGGACCATGCCCAGGTCGCCGTGGCGGGCCTCCGCCGGGTGCAGGAACAGCGCCGGCGTGCCGGTGCTGGCGAAGGTCGCCGCGAGCTTGCGCCCGATCAGCCCGGCCTTGCCCACCCCGGTGACCACCAGCCGCCCCGGCCGCCCGTCGCCGCAGCGCGTGCGGATCAGCGCGCACGCCTCCTCGAGCGCCGCGCCCTGCTCGCCGGCGGTCTCGGCCAGCCGGGCGACCGCAGCCGCCTCGGTGGCGAGGATGTGGCGGATGCTGGAGACGACTTCGCTCATGGGGGGAGTCTCGGCCGACCGGGGCGCGCTACAATCCTCGGGGTCGCTGCCCGCTTTTAGGAGGACCCGAGACCCGAGACCCGAGACCCGAGACCCGAGACCCGAGACCCTAGACCCTAGACCCTAGTTCTGCTCCACGCGCTTTATTCGAGTTCTCGCATCATGAGCCAATCAACATCGTTCTTCGGAAGTACACGCCTTGCGTGAGCATGAGTAGGTCCCAGTCGCAGGGTCTAGGGTCTAGGGTCTCGGGTCTCGGGTCTAGGGTCTAGGGTCTAGGCTCTAGGCTCTAGCCCTAGGGTCTGCCGGGCAGCAGCGGCCCCCGAATGCGGTTGCCGCCGCCGAGCTGCCCGGCCATGCTCCGCCCATGGCGCTCCGTCCCACCATCGCCGGCGACCGGCTCTATGGCATCAGCATGCGGCCGCAGGAGCTCGCGCTCTACGGCGAGAAGGTCGCCTTCAACCTGCGCTACAGCGCGGTCTTCGACGACCCTGCGGAGGCAGGCGGTGGAGCACTTCAAGCTGCTGGTCCTCGAGATCGAGGCGGAGACGCCCGCCGATGATCCGCTGGGGCAGTCGCGCGGCCGCCTGCAGCTCCTGAAATGCGGCTGGGAACTGCGCCTGACCACTCCATCCGCCTGCACCGTCGGCACCACCGAGGAGCTGGCGGAGGAGGTGCCCCTGCTCCTGGAGCGCATCGCCGACACCGTCAACGATCTGGCACGGCGTGGTGGGCTCGAGGCGCCGATGGGGCCGGAACTGATCGCCGACCTGCTGCAGCGCTATCGCCAGGGAGTGGTCGCCACCCCGAATTGAAGGTATACCGGTGGCTGCTCTTTGGCGCTGAACACCGCCTTTTGCGAATGAATCCCATTAGCTGCAAATGGTTCGTGAAGGGGCGCCATTCGTTTGACGAATAATCAAACCGAAGGCTAGCTGCGGTCTTGTATCCTGAATGTGCATATCTAGCGTGTGCGCCACCTCACGAAGAGCTGGCCGTGCGCCGGGAGAGTCCTCGTGTCCGAGTCGCCTACGCCAGCCCTGCCCGAGTCCCTGCGCGGTCCTGACCTGCCGCTGCACCTGGTGCGCCGTTTCTGGGTGCTGCTGGTGATCGCCGGCCTGGCCTTGGGGTCGTTCGGGTGGTGGTTCCTAGGTGCCTTCAACGACCAGCATTACGCTCCCGTCCAGCCGATCGCCTACAGCCACAAGCTGCATGCCGGCGACCTGCACATCGACTGCGGCTACTGCCATTTCAACGCCGAGCGCGGCAAGCACGCCGGCGTGCCCCCGATGTCGGTGTGCATGGGCTGCCACAGCCAGGTCAAGACCGGCAGCCCGGAGATCAAGAAGCTCGCCGACATCGTCGAGAAGGGCTCGTACGTCGGCGACGACGGCGTGGTCAACGAGGGCGGCGTGGTGCACTGGGCCCGCGTCCACAAGCTGCCCGACCACGTGTACTTCAGCCATCAATGGCACGTCAAGGCCGGCGTCGCCTGCCAGACCTGCCATGGCCCGGTCGAGACCATGGAGGTCGTGCGCCAGTTCGCGCCCCTGACCATGGGCTGGTGCCTGGACTGCCACCGCAACACCAACTACGTCGGCGGCCCGCACTACGATCCCAAGCAGCCGGCGACCTTCACCGTCGGAACCGCCAACTACGACGTCGTCCGCGCCCGCCAGCAGCCCGACCCGGTGGTCGTCTTCCACGACCGCGAGGTCAAGCCCTCGAGCGCCGCGAAGGCGGCCGCGTCGAGCGGCCCGGAGCTGCCCGCGGTCGAGCCCGCCCAGAGCCCCGCCGATGCGACCTACGCGCGCCTGCTGCACGACCACCCCGACCTGCCGCGCTGGCGCATCCGGGACCTGCCGGAATCGCACCGCGCCTACTACGGCAAGCTCTACGAGCACGACGACCAGGGCAAGCCGATCCTCGAGCTCTCGCGCACCTTCATGAACGCGCCGACCCAGTGCAGCACCTGCCACCAGTGAGCGCCCCGCCCCTCAGCGTTTCCACGC
>CAWFSD010000068.1:0-9275 GCA_963818245.1 uncultured Planctomycetota bacterium | reverse complement strand
CGCCATGTGCGGCATCGCCGGCATCCTCCACACCGATGGCGCGCCCGTTCCCGCGGAGGCGCTCGCGGCCATGCTCGCAGCGCTCGCGCACCGCGGGCCGGACGGCAGCGGCACCAGCGTGCGCGGCGCCCTGGCCCTCGGGCACCGCCGCCTGGCGATCATCGATCCGGCCGGCGGGCGGCAGCCGCTGGCCAGCGCGGACGGGGCCATCGAGGCGGTGGTCAACGGCGAGATCTACAACTACCGCGAACTGACCGCCGAGCTGAGCGCCCAGGGCCACCGCTTCGCCACGCGCTGCGACAGCGAGGTGGTGGTGCACGCCTACGCCGCGTGGGGCGAGGCCGGCCTGGAGCGGCTGCGCGGCATGTACGCGCTGGCCATCGCCGATCACCGCCGCGGGCGCCTGCTGCTCGCCCGCGACCCGTTCGGCATCAAGCCGCTGCACTGGCTGCGCCAGGGTCGGCGCGTGGCGTTCGCCTCCGAACTGCAGGCGCTGCGCACGCTGCCCGGCGCGGCGTGGCGGCTCGACCGCACCGCCATCGACCAGTACCTGCGCCTCGGCTACATCCCGGCGCCGCGCACCGCCTTCCAGGACGTGCGCAAGCTGGAGCCCGGCGAGCGCGTGGCCTTCGCCTTCGCCGGCGGGGCGCTGGCGCGGAGCCGCCACCTGCCGCCGGCCTTCGCAGCGGCCGCGGACCGGCCCTTCGCCGACTGGCTGGAGGAGGCCGCCGCGACCCTCGACGAGAGCGTGCGCGCGCACCTGGTCAGCGACGTTCCCTTCGGCGCCTTCCTGTCGGGTGGCGTGGACTCGAGCCTGGTGGTCGGCGCGATGGCGCGCGCCCTTGGCCGCCCGGTGCGCACCTTCAGCATCGGCTTCGCCGACCAGCACGGCGCCATCGACGCCGCCCACGACGAGACCCGCCACGCCGAAGCGGTGGCGCGGCGCTGGGGCACCGAGCACCAGACCGGCCTGGTCACCCCGGCCTCCTTCGACGTCCTGCCGGAACTGGTCCGCCACCACGGCGAGCCCTTCGGCGACAGCTCGGCGGTGCCCACCGACGCGGTCGCGCAGCTGGCGCGCCGGAGCGTCGCCATGGTGCTGTCAGGCGATGGCGCGGACGAGCTCTTCGCCGGTTACGACACCTACCGCGGCTGGTGGCGCTGGCTGGATGGGGTGGGCGTGCACCCCCTGCGCCGCGCGGCGCGCGGCGTGGCGAGCCTGCTCGCGCCAGCGAACTTCCCGCCGCGCCGCGCCGGCACGGCCAGCTGGCTGGCCTTCATCGCCCAGCTCGGTGCGCGCCAGCGCGCGGCGCTGTGGCGGCCGGAACTTCGGCCTCCGGCCGGCGTCCCCGAGGCCTTCCAGGCCGCTGGAGCGCTCGCGCGCGGCGCGCACCCGGTCGCCCTGGCCCAGCAGTACGACCTCGCCACCTACCTGCCCGGCGACATCCTGACCAAGGTCGACATCGCCAGCATGCGCCACGGCCTGGAAGTGCGCACGCCCTTCATCGACGCGCGCGTGCACGCCTTCGCGGCGCGCCTGCCGACGGGCGCCAACCTCGAACGGCACGCGGACGGCTCCTGGTCGGGCAAGCGCCTGCTCAAGGCCCTGCAGCTGCGCGACCAGCCAGGGGCCCCGGTGCAGCGGCCCAAGCAGGGCTTCGCCGTACCGCTGGCGCGCTGGCTGGCGCCGGGCGGCGCGCTCGACCACCTGGTCGGCGCGCACCTCGGCGCCGGGGATTCGCCGCTGCGCGGCCTGTTCCGGCCGGCCGAACTCGAACGCATCCGCCTCCATGGCCCGGCCGGGCCGCGCTGGCTGCTGGTGGTGCTCGACGAGTGGCTGCGCCAGCAGCCGGGACTCGCGCTGTGAGCACGTCCGCCCCCGCAGGCACCGCGCTGGCCGGTCGGCGCCTGGCCTTCGTGCTGGGCAGCATGGAACTGGGCGGCGCGGAGCGGCAGGCGCTGCAGCTGGCTGCGGCCCTGCCCGCCGCGAGCGGCGCCGAGGTCGCCGTCTTCGCCATGAGCGCGAGCGGCGACGGACCGCTCAGGAGCGCCTGCGCCGCGGCCGGCCTGGCGTGCACCGCGCTGCCGCGCTGCGAGTCGCGCTGGGCGTGGCGCTGCGCCTGGCGCTGCCGCGCGGCCGGCCGCGCGATGCGCGCCTTCCGCCCGCACCTGCTGCTGCCCTACACCGCGCCCGCCAACCTCGCGGCCGCGCTCGGCCTGCGCGCCAGCGGCGCCCAGGGGCTGATCTGGAACCAGCGCGACGAGGGCCTCGACCGCCCCGCGCCGCGGCTCGAACGCCGGGCCCTGCGCCAGGCCGCGCGCTTCATCGCCAACAGCCACGGGGGCGCCTCCTTCCTCAGCGGCCTGGGCGTGCCGGCGGAGCGCATCGCCATCATCCCCAACGCCGTCGCCATCCCCGCCGCGCGCGCCGACCGCGCTGCGTGGCGACAACGCCTGGGGGTCGACGCCGGCGACCTGCTGGCATGCATGGTCGCGCACCTCAATGCCCACAAGGACCACGCCACCGCCCTCGCCGCCTGGGCACGCGTGTGCGCCGCGCTGGCCGGGCGGATGCGCCGTGCTGGCGCTCGCCGGGCGCGACGACGGGCTCGGGCGCCGCGCTGCGCGCCCAGGCCGCCGGCCTCGGCATCGCCGACCGGGTGCGCTTCCTGGGCACCTGCGACGACATCGCCGGCCTGCACGGCGCCTGCGACCTGGCGCTGCTCAGTTCGCGCTCCGAAGGGCCAGCCGGGCGCGGTGCTCGAGGCGATGGCCGCCGGCCTGCCGGTCGCCGGCAGCGACATCCCCGCCCTGCGCACGCTGCTCGGCGATGGCGCGACGCTGGCCCCGCCGGGCGATGCCGCGGGGCTGGCCACGGCCATCCTGGCACTGGCCGGCGATCCCGGCCGCCGCCAGCACCTCGGCGCGGCGCTGCGCCAGCGCGCCCGGGACGCCTTCGGCCTGCCGGCCCTGGTCGCCGCCAGCATCCGCGAGATCTCCGCGGCTCTCGCCGCGCCGCAGCCATGACCGCCCTCGCCTTCCTCATCCCCAGCCGCGACCGCCACGGCGAGCTGGCGCGCTGGCTGCCCAGCGTGCTGCGCGCGGCGCAGCGGGTCGGGGCGGCGGTGCTGATCTGCGACCAGTCGGCGCGACCCTTCCCCGCCCCGCCCGGGGCCACCGTCCTGCACCGTCCGGATCTGGGAGGGCTGCCGGCCGCGCGCAACGCCCTGCTCGCCGCGAGCACGGCCGGTCTGGTGTGCTTCCTGGACGATGACACCGAGATCGCCGGCGACTTCGCCACGGTGCTGCTCGCGCTGGCGGCGGCCGAGCCCGGGACGGTGGCCTGGGGTCCCGTGGTCGAGATCCGGCCCCGGGCCGTGCGGCGCCTGCACCGCCTCGCCCAGCTCGGGGTCTTCCACGACCCCCGCCGCCTGCTCGGCCGACGCCGCGACCAGCCGACCAGCGCACTGTTCGGCTGCTGCTTCGCGGTGCGGCGTGCCGCTGCGGTGGCGACCGGTTTCGATGCCCGCCGCGCCGGCTATGCGCTGGGCGAGGATCTCGACTTCTGCCTGCGGCTGCGCCGGCTCGGCGGCTTGCGTTTCGTCCGGGGCCTGCGCGCCATCCATCACCGGGCCACCGCCGGACGTGCCGGCCGCCCTCGCCGCGGCCGCGCCAAGGGCACCTTCCTGGCGTGGCTCGCACATCGCCACGGAGGCCATAACCCCTTCACTCTACTACACCTGGCATTGGCCATCGGCGCCGCGGCCAGTGCTCGCGGAGAGGAGCCGGGCACCTTGTCCGGGATCATGCGCGGCCTGTGGACCGGACGCTGAGTCGCTCAGGCCTGGCGCCGCGGTCGGCGGGCGGCCGCCTGATCGATGGGAAGGCGTTCCCCGTCGCATTCGTTCAAAAAACCATCGAACTTACCCGGCGCTTCCGCCCCTCAAGCGATTTCCCGTCTTGAAAATCGCTTGCCCGGCACCTAGACTCATCATCCGCAAACTACCCCCTGAATTCGACTTCGCGCCGAAGTCGCATCCCGCTGTCCGGCACTCGTCGTACGGCGTTTCACCTTCGGGCATGGAAGCACACGGTTCCGCGGCGCGGCGGACGATCCGGATCGCCGGCACGTCGGAACCTGTTCTGGAGCGCGCATGAGCAGTCTCACGCTTGACTACACCAACTGCCTCTCGGAGGCCATCGGCGCGACCCATGGCCTGACCAAGCCCGAGGTCGACACCTTGGTGGCCAAGTTCCCCAAGCACCACGAGAACATCGAGGAGCTGCGCAGCACCGGCGAGAGCAGCTTCTTCGACCTGCCTTACCAGGACATCAGCGAGCTCAAGGCCCTGCTCAAGAAGCACCAGGGCAAGTGGGACGACCTGGTGGTGGTGGCGATCGGCGGCAGCGCCTACGGTGCCAAGGCCCTGCTCACCGCCCTCGGCCACACCTCCTTCAACCTGCTCGAGGGCAAGGCGCGCAAGGGCGCCCCGCGCGTGCACTTCGCCGCCAACCCCGACCCCCTGGCGCTGACCGAACTGGTCGAGGTCCTCGACCTCAAGAAGACGCTCTTCCAGGTCATCAGCAAGACCGGCACCACGGTCGAGACCAACGCCATGTTCCTGTGGCTGCAGGAACTGCTGAAGAAGAAGGTCGGCAAGACCGCCCTCTCCGGCCAGGTGGTCATCACCACCGACCGCGAGAAGAGCCCGCTGATCGAGATCGCCAGGCAGGAGAAGATCGACACCCTGAACGTGCCGTCGAACCTGACCGGCCGCTTCGGCGTGCTCGGCAACAGCGGCCTGTTCACCGCCGGCATGGTCGGCATCGACATCGCCGCGCTGCTCGCCGGTGCCGGCGACATGGACAAGCGCTGCCGCCACGGCGAGGCCTTCCGCAACCCGGCCTACATGCACTCGCTGGTGCACTACCTGCTGACGCGCAAGCGCCGCAAGACCATCCACGTCACGTTCAGCTTCAGCAACCGCGTGCACGGCGTCGGCGAGTGGTACTCGCACCTGTGCGCGGTCAGCCTCGGCAAGATGCTCAACCGCAAGGGCAAGGCCGTGCACGTCGGGCCCAGCCCGGTGTCGGCGCTCGGCACCTTCGACCAGCACGGCCAGATGCAGCTCTTCGCCGAGGGCCCCTTCGACAAGGTGGTGACCTTCATCACCGTCAAGGACCACGGCGCGCACCTGGTCGCGCCCGCGGCCTACCCGAAGGTCGAGACCGTCGGCTACCTCGGCAACGCCGACTTCGCCGCCATCCTCGACAACGGCTACCTGGGCGCGGAGCAGCACATCACCGCCAGCGGCCGGCCGAACATGACCATCATGCTCGACAAGGTCGACGCGGGCTCGATCGGCGGGCTGATCTACCTGCTCCAGCTCTCGACGGTGATGAGCGCCGAGCTCTACGGCATCGACCCCTTCGACCAGCCCGGCGTCGAGTACGGCAAGCACGCCTCGTTCGCCCAGTTCGGCCGCGCCGGCTTCGAGGACCACGCCAAGCGCATCAAGGATTACCGCGGCAAGCCGCGCAAGACCTGCTGAGCCCACCGGGGAAGCTGCGAGCCCATGGGGTTCGGGGACTTGCGCAGCGCCCCCCTTGCACCGCCGCCCGTGAGCGGTCATGATCACCTGACGCCCGACTCGGGACCAAGGACCGCCGCAATGCCCTTCTACGACCAGCTCCACGAGCTTCTCAATCCGGTGAAGTGGGTGGTCCTGCTCGTGGCCCTGCCGCTGCTGTTCATCTACGGTCGCGTGCTGCTCGGCGCCCTCCTCGGTCGCCCGGCGCCTGGCGCCAAGACCGCGTCCATCGTCGGCGGCAAGCCGGTGGCGCCGGTGCGCCGCAGCCCGATCGGGGGACCGCGCCCGGGTGGGGCCAAGACCCCGACGCCGATCCCGCCCGGCGGCAAGCAGGAGGTCCTGCCCAGCTCGCTCGAGGCGGGCATCGCCGGCCACGCCCAGCGCGCCGCCGCCAAGACCGCCAAGATCCCCACGCCCCCCGCGCGCGCCAACGAGAGCCAGGCGCCGACCGACATCATCCCTCCGGCCGCGCCGCGCGGCGCGACCCCGCCGCCGACCGCACGCATCGACAAGCCGCTGGCGCCGCCCGAGCCCGCCACCATCGGTTCCAACGCCAACGACGACGCGGCGCTCGCCGACCTGTTCGGTGGCGTGGCCAAGGTCGAAACCCCGGCCGCGCCGGAGCTGACCGAAGGCGAGCTGATCCGGCGCAAGGCCACGCGCATGGAGGAGCTCGGCTTCCACCACGGCATCGCCAGCGACACCCTCACCGGCGCGCCCGGTGCGATCGCGCCCACCGGCGACACCAGCAAGCCCGCCGATCCGCCGCGCAGCCAGACCGCTGAGCTGACCTCGATCCTGGAGCGCATCGACAAGTTCCTGGCGGAGGACCAGCCCGCCCCCGGCGCCGAGAAGGTCGCGGACAAGTCCACGGACAAGGTGGAAGCCAAGCCGGCCACCACCACCATCACGCCGAAGCCCACCGTCGAGGCCCCGGCCGCGAGCGCACCGCCCGAGAATCCGGCGACCAAGAAGACCCAGCCGCTGTGGGCGCGCGCCGACGTGCAGGACGAGGACCTCGAGAAGAAGGACCCGCCCAAGGACCCGGGCACCTCGCCGGAGCAGCAGCGGTTGTTCTGAACGGGTGGCTGATCGGCCGAGGGCTGCGATCCGGATTCACGGTCGCTGCGCGCGTGGAGCGCGCTCCATGTTCCCCATCCGCCGCAGCGCTCGCAAGAAACCAGATGGCCGAGTCGGCCGGCTGCGCAGAGCGCGGACGGCGCGGCCAGGCGGGCAGCCCAGGGGAACGCCCTGAGTGATCCCATGAACCTCCGAAAGCCCTGTCGGGGGCCATTTCGCGTACCGCCAGGGACGGCTGGGCCGCTCCCTCAGGGTCCGGTTTCCATTTACCCATGTACCCGGGGCGCTGCCATGGGCTGGTCTGGCCGCGCCGTTGGCGCATAGGTCCAGCAAGCCGGCATGCTTGCCCTCCTAGGCAAAAACACTGGTGTGCAGTGACGGGTCCGCGCCCTGATCCCGCCGCACCCATCCACCCGCGGGGCGGGCGCTTCCGTCACCGCTTGCGCGAGGCCGTGACCACCTTCGGCGGCGGCGCCTGGGTGCTGCGCGGGATCGGCGACGAACCCGAGTCCTCATCATCGTCGCGCACCACCGGGTAGGTGGGGCCGACATAGAGGTCCTCGTCGCTGGCCGCGATGTAGCCGGGCGGCGAGTGCACCGGGCCGTGCGCGGCCACCGGTGCGGGGGGGTCAATTCGTCCGCGATCTCGGCCTGGGCGGCCTGAGCGCCGGCGGGCGCGGTGATCGGCGCGGTGGTCTTGTGCGCGGGGCGCTGGTCGAGGCGGCGCTGGTTGAGGCGGTGGATGGTGAGGTTGACCTGCACCACCGTCTGCTCGGGCATCAGCTCGGCGAAGCGGCGGCGCAGCAGGCGCTGGCAGAAGCGGTTGCGCTCGGTGACGTTGGCGACCTCCCAGAGCGTGACGATGGCTTCGATGACGATCGACCGCTTCACGCGGTCCTCGAAGACGCGCACGGTGGCCTTCTTGACCTCGGACTCGCCTTCGATGGCGCGCGTCAGCGCCTCTTCGATGGCGATCAGGCTGACCGAGATCTTGCCGTTCTCGGTGGTGTAGCTGATGTCGCGCGCGCGGCGGAAGACCTGCCACCAGCGCAGCAGCACGGCCAACGGGCAGAGCAGGAAGACCAGCGCGACCCCGGCCATCACCATGTTGCCGTTGGGCGTGCGCAGGAAGTCCAGGATCTGGGCGCTGATCAGCGGCTCGGTGCAGGCCGCGAGCAGCCCGGCGCCGACCAGGAAGGCGGTGAGGTAGAGCAGCGCGTTGAAGACGGCGGCCATGGCGGCACTATGGCCCGCAACCAGGGTGGCGCAACCGCGGGCGGCGGCATCGACCCGACCCGCCGCGCAGAACGAGGAAACCCAGGAGGGCCAACGACATCGGACTTCGGCATCGGACCCCGCGCGCGCGCCGAGGCTTGCGCCGCTCGCTGCGCAGCCACCATGCCGCCCATGACCGATCAGCGCCATGATGCCCGCTACCAGGCGCGCGGAGTCTCCGCCGGCAAGTCCGAGGTGCACGCCGCGATCGCCCGCCAGGACGGCGGGCTGTTCCCCGGCGCCTTCTGCAAGATCGTCCCTGACGAGCTGACCGGCGACCCCGAGCACTGCCTGGTGATGCACGCGGACGGCGCCGGCACCAAGTCCTCGCTCGCCTACATGGCCTGGAAGTCGGGCCTGAGCGACCGCACGCCCGAGCAGATCTGGGCCGGCATCGCCGAGGACAGCCTGGTGATGAACCTGGACGACTGCGCCTGCGTCGGCGCGCTCGGCCCGTTCCTGATCTCCAACACCATCGGGCGCAACGCCAAGCGCATCCCGGGCACGGTGATCGCGGCGATCGTCGAGGGCTACCAGAACCTGTGCGAGCGGCTCAGCGCGCTCGGCATCCCCTGCCGCATGACCGGCGGCGAGACCGCCGACGTCGGCGACCTGGTGCGCACCATCATCGTCGACAGCACGGTGACCACGCGCCTGCTGCGCGACCGCGTCATCGATGCCGGGCGCATGGCCCCCGGGGACGTGATCGTCGGCTTCAGCTCCACCGGCAAGGCGGCGTGGGAGCACGAGCCGACCACCGGCATGGGCTCCAACGGCCTGACCAGCGCCCGCCACGAACTGCTCGGCGGCGGCTACCGTGAGCGCTTCCCCGAGACCTACGCGCCCGAGGTCGAGGGCGACCTGATCTACTGCGGCCGCTACCGCCTGGGCGACAGCCTGCCCGGCGACGCGCGCTTCACCGTCGGCTCGGCGCTGCTGTCGCCGACCCGCACCTACCTGCCGCTGATCAAGAACCTGCTCGAGCGCCTGCCGCGCAGCGACGTCCACGGCCTCATCCACTGCTCCGGCGGCGGCCAGAGCAAGATCGTCAAGTTCGGCGGCGCGCGGCGCAAGCAGGGCAACCGCTACGTGAAGGACAACCTCTTCCCGGTGCCGCCGCTGTTCGCCGTGCTCAAGGACGCCACCGGCCAGTCGTGGGCCGAGATGTACTCGGTCTACAACATGGGCCACCGCCTCGAGGCGGTGGTGCCCCCGTCCTGCGTCGACGCCTGCCTGGCGGCCGCGCGCGACGCGCACATCGACGCGCAGGTGGTGGGGCGGGTCGAGGGGAACGACGAGCCCGGTAATGAGGTGGTGGTGCGGACGGCG
>CAWFSD010000067.1:0-32455 GCA_963818245.1 uncultured Planctomycetota bacterium | reverse complement strand
GTTATGTCGTCTACTTGGTTCAGTTCGTGCTTGCTAGCGCACCTCACCGTCCTCTCTCACGGCGCGCTTGGCGATCTCCACGAGCGCGCGCAGGACTTCTGCCTCCGAGGACGCGACCAGGAGAGAACCGCCACCCTGGTGGATGAACGCGAATCCCTGACGACCGGGATTCGGGGGGAAAAGCGTGATGTAGAGGCCGCACACCGGATTCGCCGCCGCGACCGCGACGTCGTTGCCGATCGCGCTGCCCGACGCGCGCAGGAACTCCATCACCGCCGCCCTGGTCGGCGCGCTCAGCACCACGTTGCTGAACGCGGGGGCGGGGAAGATCCGCGCGCGTTCAGCGCTGTCCGCGGCGTGCGCCGCGGACAGCGCGAGCGCGAGGAGGACGGCCAGGCGCACCCCGGCCATCCCCCCGCTCACACGTCCAGCCGCTTCGCCACCGACAGCGCGAAGCGCTCGATGAAGTCGCGGCGGATCGACACGTCGTTGCCCATCAGCGTCGCGAACATGCGCTCGGCCTCGATGGCGTCGCTGATCGAGACGCGGTACATCTTGCGCCGCGCCGGGTCCATGGTGGTCTCCCACAGCTGGTCCGGGTTCATCTCGCCGAGGCCCTTGTAGCGCTGGATGTCGAGGCCGCGCGAGCCGAAGCGCTTGATCGTCGGCACCACCGCGCGCAGGTGGGTGAACGCGACCTCCTCCTTGGCGTCCTTCAGCACGAACGGGTTGATGCGGGTGGGATCGTCGATGAGCAGCTCGGGGCTGTAGCCGTGGATGCGCAGCTTGTCGAGGCTGCGCTCGACCGCGTCGCGCTCGGTGAACTCGATGATCTCGGGGACGATCGGCGCGGGCTCGCCGGGCTGCAGCTCGGGCGGCGGCCACCGCGCCCGGACCGCGACCGAGCAGCGCGTCGAGCTCGGCCTCGCTGGTCAGGTACTGGATGGCCTCGCCCAGCCGCACGCGGTAGAGCGGCAGGATGCCGGCGCCGCTGCGCAGGTCGAGGTACTCGTCGAAGGTCAGGCCCTTGAAGGTCAGCACGCGGTCGTGCTCGTCGAACTCCGCCAGCACCTCCAGCAGCTGGCTGAGCGCCGGGCCGGAGACCTGGCGCTCGCGGCCGCCGGTGCGGTCGGTCAGCACCGCGCTCTCGACGCCCAGGCGCAGGATCTCGCCGGCGAGCAGCTTCTCGTTGTAGATGTACTCGCTGCTCTTGCCGCGCGTCACCTTGTAGAGCGGCGGCTGGGCCACGCAGATGTTGCCGTTGTCGATCAGCTTCGGCATCTGGCGGAAGAAGAAGGTCAGCAGCAGGGTGCGGATGTGGCTGCCGTCGACGTCGGCGTCGGTCATGATGACGATCTTGCCGTAGCGCAGCCCCTCGAGGTTGAACTCCTCGCCGATGCCGGTGCCCAGCGCCTGGATCATCGCCGCGATCTCGCTGTGGCCCATGACCTTGTCGATGCGCGCCTTCTCGACGTTGATGATCTTGCCCTTGAGCGGCAGGATCGCCTGGATGCGCGCGTCGCTGCCGCGCTTGGCCGAACCGCCGGCCGAATCGCCCTCGACCAGGAAGATCTCGGTCTCGCCGACGGTGCGGCTCGAGCAGTCGCGCAGCTTGTCGGGCATGCCGGCGTTGGACAGGCCGCCCTTGCGGTTCTTGCGCATCAGCTCGCGCGCCTTGCGCGCCGCCTCGCGCGCCTCCATCGCCGAGATCGCCTTGCCGATCAGGCCCTTGGCGAGCTTGGGGTTCTCCTCGCAGTAGTCCTTCAGCGCGGCGCCGAGCAGCGCCTGGACGATGCCGGCGACCTCGACGTTGATCAGCTTGTCCTTGGTCTGGCCGCTGAACTTGGGGTCGCCGAGCTTGATCGAGATGATCGCGCAGACGCCCTCGCGCAGGTCCTCGCCCGTCGGCGGCTTCTCGCCCTTGATCAGGTTCGCCGCCTTCGCGTAGGCGTTGAACTCGCGCGTCAGCGCGGTCTTGAAGCCCTCGAGGTGGGTGCCGCCGTCGCGGTTGCGGATGTTGTTGGCGAAGCACAGGACGTGCTCGTCGTAGCCGTCGTTGTACTGCATCGCCAGCTCGACCTCGTGGCCCTCCGGCGTGCTCTTCTTGAAGTGGATGACCGGGTGCAGCGCCTCCTTGCCCTGGTTGAGGTAGCGCACGAAGGCGGCGAGGCCGTCGGTGGAGTAGAACAGCTCGCCCTTGCCCTCCTCGCGCAGGTCCTGGAGGTTGATGCGCACGCCGCTGTTGAGGAAGGCGAGCTCGCGCAGGCGCGCGGCGATGACCTTGAAGTCGAAGACGGTGTTCTCGCCGAAGACCTCGGCGTCGGGCTTGAAGTGGATCGCCGGTGCCGCGCTCGGCGCTCGGGGCGATGACCTGGAGGGGCGTCTTCGCCTCGCCGCGCTCGAAGCGCATGCGGTGGTGCTGGCCGTCGCGCTTGACGTCGGCGATCAGCCAGGCGCTGACCGCGTTGACGCAGCTCACGCCGACGCCGTGCAGGCCGCCCGACTTCTGGTAGGCGCCGGAGCCGAACTTGCCGCCGGCGTGCAGCACGGTCAGCGCGACCTCGAGCGTCGACTTGCCCGACGACGGGTGCGGCGCCACCGGGATGCCGCGGCCGTTGTCGGTGACGCTCAGGCTGTTGTCGGTGTGGATGGTGACGTGCACCTCGGTGCAGAAGCCGGCCAGGGCCTCGTCGATGGAGTTGTCGACGACCTCCCAGACGAGCTGGTAGAGGCCGCTGGAACCGGGGTCGCCGATGTACATGCCGGGCCGCTTGCGCACCGCCGCCATGCCTTCCAGGACCTGGATCTGGTCGACGCCGTAGTCGCCGCTGGAGGGCGGCTGGGCCCCGGGATTCAGGGGCTGGCCGGACGGCTGGTTCGCGGCGGGCGACGACTCACTGGACATGCGGTTTGCTCCGTTGGAAACGATCGGCAGAGCGTACCACCGCGGGGGGGTCTGCAACCGCTGTGTGGTGGTCCGGCCGGCGCCGCCGCAGCGCGTCCAAGCGCGGGCTTGCGGGCCCTGCGCAGGGGCCCAGGGTGGGCCGCCATGACCGTGCCGAGCCCATCGTCCGCGAGTACCGCGCCGGCCTTCCTGGCCAGCGCCGCGGCCCAGGCCGAACGCGCCCTGGAGCACTGGCTGCCGCCGGCGGACGCCGCCCCGGAGCGCCTGCACGCGGCCATGCGCTACAGCGTGTTCGCCGGCGGCAAGCGCCTGCGCCCGGCCCTGGTGCTGGGCGGCGCGCTGGCGGTGGCCGAGGCCGCCGGCGCGGCGCCGGCCTGCGCCGCGGCCATGGCGGCGGTCGAGCTGCTGCACACCTACACCCTGGTGCACGACGACCTGCCGGCGATGGACGACGACGACCTGCGCCGCGGCCGGCCGACCTGCCACAAGGCCTTCGACGAGGCCACCGCGATCCTGGTCGGCGACGCCCTGCAGACCCTCGCCTTCGAGGCCGTCGCCGAGCTCGGCGCCGACGCGGTGCGCGTGCTGGCGCGCGCCGCCGGCAGTCGCGGCGTGGTCGGCGGCCAGCAGGACGATCTCGACGCCGAGGGCGCGCCGGTCGACGCCTCGCCCGCCTGCCGCGCGCGCCTGGAGCGCATCCACCGCGGCAAGACCGCGGCGCTGATCCGCGCCTCGTGCGAGCTGGGCGCGCTCGCCGCCGGTGCGGCGCCCGCCGCCCGCGCCGCGCTCGCCGCCTACGGCGAGGCGGTCGGCTTGGCCTTCCAGATCGCCGACGACGTGCTCGACGCCACCGCGACCTCGGCCCAGCTCGGCAAGACCGCGGGCAAGGACGCCGCCCAGGGCAAGCTCACCTACGTCGCCGTGTACGGCCTGGACGCGGCGCGCGCCGAGGCCGCGCGCCTGGAAGCCGACGCCGTCGCCGCGCTCGCGCCGTTCGGGGCGCGCGGGACGCACCCTCATCGACCTCGCGCGGTTCGTCGTGCAGCGGAAGCACTGACCGCCATGGGTCGCGCTCCCATCGGTCGCACCTGGTCCGCGCTCCTCGCGTTGTCGTGCACCGCCTCGTGCCTCGCGCCGCCCGCCGCCACCGCCGCCACCGCCGAGAGCGCGCCGCCACCGCCGACCACGGCCCCCGCTCCGACCGTCACCGCGCCGCCCGCGGCGAGCGGCTACCTCTTCACCGTGAACCGCCCGGTGGTCTACGTCTACGACCTGACGCAGACGGTGAACTGGGAGAGCGCCGGCGACAAGCTCACCTACACCACCACCCTGGCCTGGAGCTTCACCCTGCGCGCCACCGCGGTGGCCGCGGAGCGCGTCGACCTCGAGGCGGTGATCCTCGCCGTCCAGGCCAGCCAGGTCGGACCGGGCGGCCCCGGCACCGCGCACCGCATCGACAGCCGCGCGGAAACGGACCAGGACGGCGGCGACGACGCGCTGCTCGGCCACCTGCTCGCGCTCAAGGGCGCGGTGCTGACCCTGGTGATGGATCCGCGCACCGGCCGCGTCGCCGAAGTGCACGGCGGCGAGGGCATCGTCGAGCGCATCAACCGCCGCGCACCCGCGGCCTTTCCCGGCGAGGCCCCGCCGCTCGCCGCGCAGGCCACGGCGCTCTACTCGTCGGAGGCGCTGGCGCGCCAGTGGTCGGAGATGTTCGCGCTGCCCGGCGATGGTGGCGTGCAGCCCATCACGCTCGGACCGCCCCTGGCCGGCACCGTCGAGCGGCGCTGGACCGGAACCTCCTACGCCCTGGCCCTGCCCACGGGCACCGACCACCTCGACGCCCAGCTGGTCAAGGATCCCAACCCGGTCAGCGCCAGCCTGGGCAAGCTGGTCGGCAGCGGCAAGGCGACGCTCGCCGGCGGCCTGCTCGGGGAAGCCACCGGCGACCTGGCCTTCACGCTGACGCTCAGCGCGCTGACCCAGCCGGTGGTGCAGAACCACCACCTGGCGTGGCGCTTGCGGCTGTTGCCCGCGGCGGCGCCGCAACGCTGAGCCGACGGGGCTGGCGCCGGGAGGGTCGAGCGCCAGCTCGACCACGTGAGGACGTCGTGCATGGTCGAGCCGGCGCTCGACCATCCCGGCTTCGGGATGGCAGTGCGGTGGCCGGACCCCCGCTCATTTCCATATTGCATAACGACATTGATACGAATGGTTTGTGTGGAGAGTCCCGGTCTGGCCTGACACCCGTTCCGAGTCCCGGCCCACCACCCGCGTATTTAGGGTAGACTGGAAGCGGTCCCTTGTCCTTGGAGGTGACGATGTTCGGTGCATCCAAAACCGTGGTCGGGCTCGATGTCGGGTCCTACTCGGTCAAGGCGGTGGCGCTCCAGCCCAACCGCGACCGCCTCACGCTCCAGGGCTATGCGCAGGCGCGCATCGGCACCCAGGAACCGGCGGAGGTCATCCGCAAGGTGATCGACCAGCTCGGGTTCAAGCCGAAGCGGGTGGTGACCAGCGTCTCCGGGCGCTCGGTGATCGTGCGCCAGGTCGAGACCCCGCGCCTGCCGCAGGAGGAGCTGAAGGCGCACATCGCCTACGAGGCCGACAAGTACATCCCCTTCGGCAGCGACGAGGTGATCATCGACTGCCAGCCGCTGCCCGAGCGCGGCGAGGCCAAGGCCGCCAACATGCAGGTGCTGCTGGTGGCGGTGCGCCGCGGCTTCATCGAGGACCACATCACCGTGCTCAAGGCCGCGGGCATCGCGCCCGAGATCATCGACGTCGACGTCTTCGCGCTTGTCGAACGCCTACGAGCTGCTCGGACCCGGCCCGCTCGCCAACACCGAGAAGACCGCGACCGCGCTGATCGACGTCGGCGCGTCGAAGAGCAACATCGCCATCGTCCAGGGCACGCGCCTGCTCTTCACCCGCGAGGTCTACCTGGCGGGCAACGAGATCACCGACGCCATCGTGCGCACCTTCAATGAGCCGGCCGAGGACATCGAGCGCATCAAGGCGGTCCCCGGCGACGCGGTCGAGGCGCTGATGGACGCGGCGATGCCGGCCTTCGAGGACCTCGCCAACGAGATCCGCCTGAGCTTCGACTACGTCGAGGGCCAGTTCGACGCGCAGGTCACCACCGTGGTGCTGACCGGCGGCTCCAGCCAGCTGCCCGGCATCGCCGGCATCCTCGGCAACATCCTCGGCCGCCCGGTGCAGGTGCTCGACCCGCTCGCCGGGCTCGACCTGATCCCCAGCAAGTACGACATCCACGGCCTCGACGCCAACAGCCCGACGCTGACCGTCGCGCTCGGCCTGGCCGCGCACATCCTGCAGTTCAGCCAGAGCGGACTCGGCGGCGCCAACAGCCACGGCTGGCAGCCGCGCCAGGGCCGCGACGGCAGCGCGCGCACCGCCGGCACCGACAAGGGCATCATGCCCGTGCCCGGCAACGCGCCCGCGCCCACCCCGGTGGCGGTGATGGCCGCGGCCCCGGCGGCGTTCTCGGCCCCGCCCGCGCCCGCACCGCTGGCCTTCAACCCGCCGCCGCCCGCGCCGCTCGCCGCCACCCCGCCGCCGCCCGCCGCGCTGCGTCCGGAGGAGATCAGCTACACGCCGCCGTCGGTGCCCTCCGCGATGCCGGTGGCCTCGGCCCTCGACCTGGCGCTGCCCGGCGACGAGCCGGCGTCGGGGTCCAATCCGACCACCGATTCCTACGCCAACCACGACTCCAACCGCAGCGGTCTGCTGGTGGTCCTCGACGAGGACCAGGAGATGCCGCCCAGCGAGCGCCACGAGCGCGGCACGATCTCGCGCAACTCGCCGATCGTCGGTTCGTCGCTCCTGCGCGTCGAGGGCTTCAGCGAGGACGACGAGAGCGACAAGGAGCCGTCGGGCGGGCTGCCGGAGCTGCCGAAGCTGTAATTTGCGGTTCCAGAGGTCCGGGAGTCCAGGGTCCGTCAGTCCGGTGCGACCACCTGCGGCGCGCTGCGCCCCGGCGCGTTCGAAGCGTTCGAGCGTCTTCACCCGAGGCTTCCCGACCTCCGCGCTTCCGGACGCTCACCCCGACTGGTAGATTGGTCCTGCCATGACCCTCGGTCCCGACCCGGAACTGGAGTTCGAGCTCTGCAACTGCACCGGCGTGCGGCGTGCTGAAGTGCTCGCCGCGCTCGCCGGCGGCGCGCGCAGCGTCGGCGAGCTGCGCGCCGTCACCGGCGTGTGCAGCGGCTGCCGCACCTGCGCGTGCGAGCTCGAGGCGCTGCTGCGCCAGGTGCGCGTCGGCGAGGCCGCGTGCGCCACGCCCAAGGCGCCCCCGGCGCCGATCCGCGGTGTGGGAACGCGCGACGCGCATTGAGGCGCGAGGGAGAGGGAGAGGGAGAGGGAGAGGTAGTGAGAGCGGTAATGGGAGTGGGAGAGGACACCGGGTCGTGGAGGAGAGGCAAGGGGTCGCGCAAGGGGCGTTGGCAGACTGCCCATGAGCCCGCGGAGCGGGCGGAAGAAACCAGCCCAGGGCGTGAGCCCTGGGAATCCCGAACGAAATCGGCAAAGCCCGCGGAGCGGGCGACAGAAATTTCCCCCGGGCGTAAGCCCGGGGTGTCGGCCGCCCGGGTGCGTCGTCATCGATCCGCGATCATGTCAACTCTGAAACTCGCCCCGGGCTCACGCCCTGCTCATTACCCACAAGTCACCGCCGTGGATGTGATCAAACCCGGTTGAATCTCCCCAAATCTCCCCAAATTCTGCGGATTCTCCTTCGGAAGACCCGCAGCAGAATCCGCAGATTTGGGGAGATTGGGGAGATTTCGCAGATTTCAGCCGAAATCGCTGACATCCAGGGCGGAAACGAGGGGACTTGTGGGTAACGGGTAGGGCTCACGCCCGGGGATATTTTCTTTCGCCCGTTCCACGGGCTCGTTGTCGAATCGTGCCCAGGTCCCAGGGCTTGCGCCCTGGGCTGGTTTCTTCCGCCCGCTCCGCGGGCTCGCCACCCGTTGCCGGCACGACATCTCCGCGACCGGAGCGGGAAAAATTCCTCGACATGCTGACAAACATCCGAGCGGCATCCTCGCGTCTCGCGTCTCGCGTCTCGCGCCTACGGCTTGAAGATCCCCGGATCGATCGGCCGCCCATAGTGCGCCTCGACCACCTCGACGGCGTAGTGGTTGCCCTGCGGATCGTCGACGCCCAGGTGCACGAGGTGGTCGTCCTTGTCGAACTCGAGGACCATGCCGGTGACCTGCTCCTTCGCCTCGGGCGTGGTCGGCGTCAGCGTCACGCGCGTGGTCGCGGCGCCCGCGTCGGCCACCGGCGCGGCGTGCAGCGTGAAATCCTTGCCGAGCACCGGCACATCGAAGCGGAAGCACGCCAGCAGCCGCCGCCACTGCGCGTCGTCCTGGCCGACGCGCGCCTGCTTCCTGTCCGGCGGGTCATCGTTGGAGAGGCGCTGTATCTCCCAGCGGTCGGTGCCGTCGCTCAGGAAGCTGTGCCGCCACTCCGGATCGCTGGGCTTGCTGTAGACCAGGCAGTAGTGGTCGGGGAAGGCCAGGAAGAACGTGGCGGTCAGGGTCTCGCCCGCGGTGGTCTCGCCATCGTCGCGGCGCGTGGTGCGCTGGCTGAGCCGGCCATCCGCGGTGGCCAGCGCCTGGTGCACCCCGGCGATGCGCGCGAGCAGCGCGTCGCTGCCCGCGTCCTCGGCCTGACCGCGCGCCGCGCTCAGGAGCACGGCCAGCACCAGGAGGACGCGCAGGGCGCTCCAGACGGAAAACAGGCGGCGCGGTCTGGTCATGGCTGGCGTTCCTGTCCTTGCCCACCACGGGGCTCCAGGGATCATCGCCTCCCAGAGGTGCCAGGCAACGCGCCCGTACCGGTCACCGTCAGGGTCTAGGGTCTCAGGGTCTAGGGTCTAGGGTCTAGGGTCTAGGGTCTAGGGTCTCAGGGTCTTTCAGGGTCTAGGGTCTCCAAATCCCCCATCACCGGAGCTCCCCATGCCCACCGTCCTCGTCATCCTCGCCCCCGGCGCCGAGGAGATCGAGACCATCACGGTCGCCGACGTGCTGGTGCGCGCCGGCCAGCAGGTGCTGATCGCCAGCACCACCGCGCTGCCGCAGGTGCTGGGCAGCCGCGGCCTGCCGCTGGGCGCGCACACCACCCTCGACGCGCTCGGCGGACGCGACTTCGACCTGGTCTACCTGCCCGGCGGCATGGGCAGCGCGACCACCATGCGCGATGACGTCGCGCGTGCAGGCCCTCGCGGGGCGCCAGTTGGCCTCCGGCCGCACGCTCGCGATCATCTGCGCCAGCGCCATCGCCTTGGTGCCGAACGGCTTGGGCAAGGGGCGGCGGGTGACCTCCTTCCCCGGGGTGCGCGCCCAGGTCGAACCGCACGTCGGCGCCTGGCTCGACCAGGCGGTGGTCGAGGACGGCAACCTGGTGACCAGCCAGGCGGCCGGCACGGCCATGGCGCTCGCCCTGACCCTCGCCCGGCGCTTGGCCGGAGGGGAAATATCGGCTAAACTGGCGCAGGACATGCTCGCCACCCCCGTGGCGTAGTCCCAGAGGCCATTCCCATGCGTATCGCCGCCCTCCGCCTGCTGCTCCTGGCCACCATGGCCGGCCTGCTCGGCGCCGCCGACCCGGCCGCCGATTTCAAGAAGGCCATGGCCAGCGACGACAGCGTGGCCAAGAAGGACGCCATCGGCGCCATCGGCGCGCTGCCCGAGGACGACGCCCTGGCCCTGCTGGTCAGCGCCGTCGACGACCGCCAGGCCCATGACGCGGTGGTCGCCGCGCTGCGCGCCCGCACCAGCCTGGCGCCCACCGCGCGCAACCGCAGCGCCGGCTACCCGGGTTATCCGACCGCCGACACCGGCTCCGCCTGGGGGCAGTGGCTGGCCGCGCGCACCAAGGAGAAGACCGCCGAGAAGAAGACCTCCGACCTGGACAAGAAGCTCAAGGACCTGGAAGAGGCCAAGAAGAAGAAGGACAAGGACGGCAAGGACGGCAAGGCCGCCGATGGCGCGGCGCCCGATGGCGCGGCCGCGGAGACCCCCGGTGACACCGGCAAGAAGGGCACGCTCGCCGTCGAGGCCCCCGCCGACCTCGGCCGCCCCGACCGCATCCTGTTCAAGAACGGCGGCAGCCTGGTGTGCTACATCCTCAGCAAGCGCACCGACGCCGACGGCGTGCTGCAGTCGGTGCGCATCGTCCACCTCGGCGACGGTGGCGAGGAGATCCTCTCCGCCGACCTGATCGCGCGCATCGAGGAGGACATCCGGTGAGGGCGCTGCTGCTCCTCGCCCTGGCGCTCGCCGCCGGGACGGCGGCGGAGCAGCCGACGGTGCCGGAGGACTTCCAGGCCGCCCTGCGCGCGGTGTGGTGGCTCGACATGGGCCGCGACAACGCGGCCTACTTCCACCAGGGCGACGACAGCCTCGCGCAGAGCCCGTCCAACGTCGGCGCGGTGGACGCCCACGAGCTCACCTGGATGAAGCAGATCTACCCGATCACCGCCGTGACGCGCAGCGACGAGGGCGTGACGCTGACCTTCGCCCTCGGCACCCTCGCCATGCGCCGCAACGCCGAGCGCCGCTACGAGTGCGATTTCACCCCGAACGGCAGCCACCACCCGCGCACCTTCCGCACGTACGGGGACCAGTGGACGTTGAACGGCAGGTAGCGCCGGCCATCATCCGCGCATGAAGGCCCTCTACCCCGGCAGCTTCGATCCGCCGCACCTCGGCCACCTCGAGCTGATCCGCCGCGCCGCCGCGCTCGTCGACGAGCTGGTGGTGGGCATCGCGGTCAACCCCGACAAGACGCCCTACCTGGCCATCGAGCAGCGCCTCGCCCTGCTGCGCGCCGACTGCGCGGAACTCGGCAACGTCAGCGTGGTCTCCTACCAGGGCGCCACGGTGCAGGCGGCGCGCGCGCTCGGCGCCGGCGCGCTGCTGCGCGGCCTGCGCAACGCCAACGACCTGGAGGCCGAGCAGGCCATGGCCATGGTCAACCGGGCCAACGGCTGCGAGACCCTGCTGCTGCTCTCCTCGAGCGAGCACCTGCACATCAGCTCGCGCCTGGTGCGGCTGACCGCCGACGCGGGCCTGGAGCTCACCGGCCTGGTCGGGCCGCGCGTGGCTGCGGCGCTGCGGAAGTAGTCGCCGCGCGCGGGGGAGGCGCGAGGCGCGGGGTCGCGTTCTCACGCCGTGTCCGTGCTACCGGGGCCCGATCCGCTTGAGCATGTGCGACCTTTGGCTTGGATGTGGCCGTGGTTTCCCTCGCGTCTCGCGTCCCCGCGGCGCCGCGCGCATCCTGGACGCGTGCATCATCAGGCAGCATTGCGGCACGCGCACCGCTTGGCTAGAATGCGGGTTGTGGAAGCGCGCGCGACCTACACCTGCCCCGAGGACCTGGCTGGCCCGTTCAGCCAGTTGCTGGCCGATATCACCTTCGAAGTGCGCGCCTTGCGCGACGTGCAGCGCGCCATGACGCGCAGCGAGGACGCGGAGCCGCTGCTGCGCGTCATGGTCTCGTGCCAGCTCCTGCAGGAGCACGTCCTGCGCCTGCCGGCGCTGCTGTCGCCGTCCTCGCGCATCGCCTTCTGCTGCCTGCTCGAGTGGTACTGGCGGCAGGAGCGGCCGCTGCTGGAGGAGGCCCTGCGCCAGGGCCGCATCGCGCGCTGCGTCATGGCCGCGGAGGACTACCGGCGCCACTGGGCGCTGCTCGCCGCCCCGGTCGAGCGCGAACTGGCCGCCTACCCGCGGCTGACCCGCGAGTACGACCAGCCATCGACCGCGATCCTGCGTCGCCGGCGCCCCGCCGAGCCGGCGACGGTGGGCTGAGGCGGGGGCATCTCCTCGGCGTGCCGGCTTTGGCGCGCGTGCGCGTCAACCATGGTCACCGGGCTCTTTCGAGCGCTGCCGGACGAGCAGCTTCGCCAGGGTTTCCGCGTAGCAGAGCAGCAGGCCGCCGCTGAGCGCGTGGATGGCCAGGTGCGCGATGTCGGCCTGCAGGCCACCGTGAGGCGCCGCGCCGTCGGCGGCTGCGCCGCGCCGCCTCGCCAAACGCGCTCGCCGATGGCGGCGAGGTAGAGCAGCGCGTTGACGACGAAGAACAACGCGGAGGCGCGGATCAGCACGACGGCGGTCCGCCGGGCGGCGGACCGCGCGACCGCGGGGACCTGCGCGTGGCTGTCCGCTTCGTCGGTGAGGATGGCGAGCGCCGGCAGGTGCTGGTCGGCGGGCACCGACACGCGCAGTCCCGGAGCGCCCCCACCGGTTCCGCCGGCGTCGTCGTCGAGGACCGCGTCGATGCGGTTGGCCCGCAGCAGCGCGAGGTCGAGTTCGGCGGCGGCGCGGTCGGCGTAGGTGCGCACAGGCCTCACGGCAACCCCATTCCGGGGTCGCCTGGGCCGCTAGCGTCCTGCCACGTCCGAGGGCGCGCGGCGCTGGCTGCGGGATGCTCGGGGTAGGGCTTCATCCTACCGGGCGCCGCGCGCGGTCGAGGCCCCAGCACACCAACCGCGCCAGCCGTTCGGCGGAGCCGACCAGGACTCCACCGACGACGAGGTGGAAGGCCAGCCGCACGATCTCCCAGAATCACCCGCGCGCGGATGGGGTTGACCAGTTCGATCCGCTCCCCCGCGATCCGCGTCATGTTCTCGCCGATGTACGTGAGGTATATCAGTCCGCCCACCATCATGAACAGCCCCAGGGTGCGGATGAGCACCACCGCGAAGCGCTCGTGATCGGTGAGCGCATCGTGTCGCGCCTGGACCTCCTCAGCGGGCCTGCGCTCTTCGTCGGCGAGGATCGCCAGGGCCAGAGCGTGCCGGTCCTCGCGCACCGACAGCCGAATCTCGGGCCGCAGGGCATCGCCCAGGGTGGCGGAGTCGGAGCCTTCGAGCGCCGCCTGCACGCCGTTCGCGTTCAGCAGGCCGCGGTCGATTTCGGCCTTCGCGAGGCTGTCGTAGGTGCGCAGATGCTGCATGGGGATTCCGTGGGATTGCAGTCGAACGGGTCCCGCGCCGTGGGGGGATGGGCGACACGGCGTGGGATCAGCCGCGATCGGCCAGCCTGCGGCGGTTCAGGCCAGCAGCCCCTTGGTGCTCGGCAGCTCGGTCCCGGTCACGCGGATGGCCTGGCGCAGGGCGCGCGCGAAGGCCTTGAAGCCGGCCTCGACGATGTGGTGGCTGTTGCGGCCGTGGAGCTGGTGCAGGTGCACGCAGATGCGCGCGTTGTCGGTCAGGCCGCCGAAGAACTCGGGGACCAGCTCCGTCGCCCAGGTGCCGAGCATCGCCGCCTCCGGGCGCAGGTCGTAGACCAGGTACGGGCGGCCGGAGATGTCGACCGTGGCGGTGGCCAGGGCCTCGTCGAGCGGGCAGGCGATGTGGCCGAAGCGCTCGATGCCGAGGCGCTCGCCGAGCGCTTCGCGCAGGCACTGGCCGAGGACGATGCCGACGTCCTCGGTGGTGTGGTGGCCGTCGATGTGCAGGTCGCCGGTGCAGGTCACGGCCAGGCTGGTGCCGCTGTGCTTGCCGAGCGCCTCGAGCATGTGGTCGAGGAAGCCGATGCCGGTGGCTGACGCGCGCCGCGCCCGCGTGGTCGAGGTCCCAGGTCGCGCTGATGTCGGTCTCGCGGGTCTTGCGGGTCACGGTGGCGGTGCGCGGCATGGGGATCCTCTGCGGGGGAAGGTATGGGGTGAGGGGCGAGGCGCTAGGCGCGAGGGTGCCGCATGGGTGGCGAGTGGGCAGCAGAGGACCAGGCCGATCCGGCGCGGACCCTAGACCCTGGATCCTGGATCCTGGACCCTGGACCCTAGACCCTAGACCCTAGATCCTGTTCCGAGACGTGAGGTCGAGCCCTGGCATGGATGAGCTCCCATGTGGTGGTCTCGCATCCCGCGTCACCCGTCTGGCCAGACATGACACCATGACGCAGGACGATGCCCTGGACGCCGGCCTAGGGTCGAGGGTCTAGGGTCTAGGGTCTAGGGTCCAGGAGCCGCGGTCTAACGCCCCACGCCCCACCCATCCCCATGGTATGATGCAGGTGGCCCTTGCCCCCTCTGCGCCCCGGAAGGACGATCGTGCCCATGCTCGCCGCGCCGATCCAGCTCCTGCCGGCCGCCGCGGCGCTGCTCGCGGCGAGCGCCGCCAGCGCGGCGCTCGGGCTCGGCGCGGTGGGGGTACCGGCGTGGCTGGCGGCGGGCGCGTGCGCGTCCTGGGCGGTCGGGGCGTGGCCGCGCTTCGGGCTGCCGGGGCTGGTGGCGGTGCTGCCGGCCTGCGCCCTGCTGCCGGGCGGCGGCTGGGGCGCGCTGGCGGGCTGGACGCTGGCCGGGCTGGCGGGGATGATCGCCCTGCAGCGCCGCGCCGAACCCGACGAGACCCGCCTGCGCCGGCTGCGCGCCGAGCTGCGCGACGCGGAGCACGAGCGCAGCCTGCTGCACCGCCACATCCAGCGCTACCCGGTGCTGCTCGACGCCTGCCTGGAGCTGTCCGCGGCGCGCGAGGGCGGGCAGTTCGCCGAGGTGCTGTGCCGGCGCGCGCGCGCGCTGCTGCCCGACGTGCGCGAGGTGCTGGTGTTCCTCGGCGAGCCGTCCCATCTGGAGTGCCAGGCCTCCAGCGGCGTCGACGGCAAGGCCTGCGCGCGCGCGGCCGGCGACGACGAGCGCTACGTCGCCGCCGAGGCGCGCCCGCTGGTGCGGCGCAGCGGGCGCATCGTGCGCCTGCTCATCCCGCTGCGCGGCGACCGCCGCCAGGGGATGGGGGGCCTGCGCGACGGCGGGCAGGCGCAGCACGGCGCGCTCGTGGTCGAGCTCGAGTCGCGCGACGTCGGCGACCGCCTCGCGCTCGAACTGCTGGGCGCGCTCGGCCGGCTCGGCGGCCTCGGCCTGGCCGCCGTCGACCTGGTCAGCCAGGCGCGCGGCCTGGCGCTGCGCGACGACCTCACCGGGCTGTACGGCCAGCACGAGTTCCTGCGCCGCCTGGACGAGCAGGCCGCGGCCAGCCGCCGCCAGGCGCTGCCGCTGGGCGTGGTCATGTGCGACCTGGACCACCTCAAGCGCTTCAACGACACCTGGGGCCACCCCGCCGGCGACGCGGCGCTGACCGCGGTGGCCAAGGCGCTGCTGGCGAGCGTGCCGGCCGGCTCGATCCTCTGCCGCTACGGCGGCGAGGAGTTCGCGGTGATCGTGCCCGGGCTGGGCCTGGAGGCGCTCGCCGCGGCCGCGGAGCGCGTGCGCGCCGCCATCGCCGCGGCCGTGGTCGACGCCACGGCGCCGGAGCGCCGCGTCACCGCGTCGCTGGGCGTGGCGGTGCTGGCCGCCGACGAGGGCGCGCGCGCGGCGCTGGCGCGCGCCGACGCCGCCTGCTACCGCGCCAAGGCCGCGGGCCGCGACCGCGTCGAGGCCGCGCCGTGACCGCCCGGCTGCGCTTCGTGCCGCTGCTCGCGCTCGCCGCGCTCGCCGGGTGGTGCGCCTGGGAAGGGCGCTGGACGCCCGCAGCGCTGGCCTGCCTCGCGCTGCTCGCCGGTGGCCCCGTGCTCGTCGCTGGCGGCCTGCGCGGCGGCGGCCGCGACGGCAGCGGCGCGCACACCCGCCTGCTCATCCTCGACCCGGCGCTGCTCGCCAGGCGGCGCGCGACCATCACCGAGGAGCTGGCCGTGCTCGAGGAGGCCCAGGAGCTGCAGCGCAGCGTCTTCGAGGTCAGCGCCGAGCTGGTCGGCTGCGTCGACGAGGCCGACGCGCGCACGCGCTTCGCGGCGGCCATGCGCCGCTACTGGGCGTGCAGCTCGGTCGACCTGCTGGTGTGGGAGCGCGGCACGTGGCGCAGCCTGGGCGGCCCCGCCGAAGGGGCCGCGCCCGCGCTGGCCGCGCCCGCGCAGCTGCCGGAGGAGACCGGCGGCGAACTGGTCCTCGACCTCAGCCCCGGGGTCAGCGGGCAGGCCGCGCTGGTGCTGCGCCAGGCGCGCCTGCAGCCGAGCCTGCGCGGGCGCAGCGCCGCCGACCAGCGCTACGTCGCCGAGGTGCTGCGCAGCCAGCTGGCGCTGTCGCTGCGCCGCGTGGTGCTCTATGGCGAGCTGCAGTCGCTGGCGCGCCAGGACCCGCTCACCGGCACGCACCGCCGCTGGTACGGCGAGACCCGCCTGCGGGAGCTGGTCGACGGCGGCGAGGTGGTCACCGTGGCGATGGTCGACATCGACCTGTTCAAGCGCATCAACGACGCGCACGGCCACGCCGCCGGGGACCGCGTGCTCGCCCAGGTCGGCCGCCAGCTGGTCGCGCAGCTGCGCACCGGCGACCTGGTGTGCCGCTTCGGCGGCGAGGAGTTCCTGGTCATCCTGCCGAACACCCCGCCCGAGGGCGTGGCGCTGGTCGCCGAGCGCCTGCGCGCCGGCATCGCCGCGCTGACCGGCCTGCCGGCGCCGGTGACGGTCTCGATCGGCCTCGCCGGCTGCCTGCAGGACGACAGCGTCGAGGCGCTGGTGGCGCGCGCCGACGCCGCGCTCTACGCCGCCAAGGGCGGCGGCCGCAACCGCGTGTGCACCGCCGCCGACATCCGCGCTCGACCAGCTGCTGCGCACCACCTCGCGCAAGAACCGCCGCCACGCGCCGGGCAGCGAGACCGGCATCCAGCGGGCGATCGCGGCGGATGCGGCGCTGGAGATCAGGCCGCGGGAGTAGGGGCGAGGCGCGAGTTGCGAGACGCGAGGCGCGAGGCGCGAGGCGCGAGACGCGAGAGAGAGACGCGAGACAGAGGACACTGGGTCGGGGTCGTTGGACAAGGGGGCGCGAGAACAGCGTCGGGGACCCACACACGAGCCCGCGGAGTGGGCGGCAGAAACCAGCCCAGGGCAAGAGCCCTACCCGTTACCCACAAGTCCCCCCGTTCCGGCCCTGGGAGGTCAGCGATTTCGGCTGAGATCTGCGAAATCTCCCCAATCTCCCCACATCTCCCCAAATCTGCGGATTCTTCTTCGGAAGACCCGCAGAAGAATCCGCAGAATTTGGGGAGATTTCGGGAGATTCAGCCGAGCTTGATCACATCCACGGCGGTGACTTGTGGGTAACGAACGGGGGTGAGCCCGGGGCCGTGGACGGATCGGTGCGCAATGGAGAACCCGATCCCCGGGCTCGCGCCCAGGGCGATTTCTTTCGCCCGCTCCGCGGGCTGGGGGCATGCGCGTTCCTGGTCCCAGGGCTCACGCCCTGGGCTGGTTTCTTCCGCCCGCATCCGCGGGCTCATCGCGTGTGCTCATGAGGCGAAGACCAGTGACGTTGGCCGAACGCGGCCTCGCCTCACCGCCGCATCAGATCACTGATCGGCGGCAGTTCGAGCGAGATGAACCGTACCGTCCGCGCGCTCGTGTCGATCACCGAGAACGCCGGCGACGTCAACCGCCCGCGGTTGTACGCCAGCGACGGGTTGACCACGATGTGCCGGTACCCGTCCTCGAGCGGCAGGTCGCAGTCCCACCCGGTGACCTCCTCCGCGGCGGCCATCCCGGAACGGTGGCGGTAGACCGTCCCGATGTGCGCGTGCCCGACCACCGCATCGGCGAAATCGCCGTCATCGAAGGCGTTCCAGGCGCGGTGGACGGTGTTGATCTTCTCCTCGCGCGGACGCGGCGAGTAGTGGCACACGTCCCAGCCCGCGACCCATTCCCGCCCGGGCAACGCGAGCAACCATTCGCGATTGCCGGCGCTCACGTCGTCGAGGGGCAGCTCGTCGTGGTTGCCGCGGACCGCGACCACGCGGGGGATGGCGCGCACCAGCGTCACCACGCGCTCGTTGCCGGGGTGGCCGTCGATCAGGTCGCCGACGCTGACGATGCGGTCGCAGGCCAGGGCGGCGATGCGCGCCATCGCCTGGTCCAGCGCCGCGTCATAGCCGTGGATGTCGCCGATGACCGCGAGTCGCATGCGGTCCCCGCGACCACCCATTGGAGGTGGCGCGATGCCAGTGCAAGGAGGTGTCCGCCAGGCGGGGGGACCGCCTGATAGAACCGCCAAGACGCCATGACGCCAAGGACTGCGAACAGGGCACCGGGCTCTTCACCCCGCGGAGCGGTGACCGCGGCCGATGGAGACCGCTTCAGGTCCGCGGGCGCCTCACCTTGGCGCCTTGGCGCCTTGGCGGTTCTATCCGGCGGTCCGGGAGTTTCAGCGCAGGACCTTCGCGTCCGGCACCTTCTTCGCCGACTCGGTGCCCTCGCGGATGAAGGTCGGCACGCCGCTGCGCAGGCGCACGCTGACGATGTCGCCGGCCTTGACCTGGTTGGAGGCGATCAGGCGCGACAGCGGCGCGACCAGCATGCGCTCGACGGCGCGGCGCATCGGGCGCGCGCCGAACTGCGGGTCGGTGCCCTCGTCCTGGAGCTTGTCGAGGTAGGCGGGCGAGTAGTGCAGGATGATCGGCATGCTCGCGCCGAGCAGGCGCTTGCACACGTCCTGCAGCATCAGGTTGAGGATCTTGCGCAGGTCGGTGTCGCTGAGCACGCGGAAGCAGATGATGTCGTCGAAGCGGTTGAGGAACTCGTAGGGGAAGACCTCCTTGGCCGCCTCGACCGCCTTGGCCTTGATGTCGAGGTTGATCTCGTCGGTGGCGGTCTTGACGGTGAAGCCGATCGACTTGTGGCGCAGCGTCTCGCTCATCTCCTCGGCGCCGACGTTGGTGGTGATGATGATGATCGAGCGCGTGAAGTCGACGGTCTTGTTGTTGCCCAGGGTGAGGTGGCCGTCCTCCATCAGGCCGAGCAGCGCGTTCCACACCTTGGGGTGGGCCTTCTCGACCTCGTCGAACAGCACGATCGACATGTAGTGGCTCTTCACCTGCGGGAAGAGCTTGGCGATCTTGCCCTCGCCCTCGGCGAACACGCCGCGGCCCTCGGCCTGGGCCTCCTTGTGGTGCTTGTCGAGGTTGTCCTGCGACAGCATCGGCTCGACGTCGTTGCCGACGTAGCCGGGGGGCGAGCCGAACAGCTTCGAGACGGTGAACTCGCTGGAGAACTCCTGGCAGTTCACGCGCGTGAAGGCGGTGCGCTTGCCGAAGATGGTCTCGGCCAGGGCCTTGACCGTCTCGGTCTTGCCGACGCCGGTGGGGCCGAGGAAGAGCAGGGTCAGGATCGGGCGCTCGGGGTTGCGGATGCCGGCCAGGATCTTGCTGAACGAGTCGAGGATGGCGTCGATGGCGCTCATCTGCCCGACCACGCGCTCGCGCAGCATGCCCTCGAAGCGGGTCACCTGGGGCGAGCGCTTGAGCGGGTCGAGGACCAGCGATTCGCGGTGGGGCGACGGCTCGGCGTGCGGCATGGCGGGTCCCTTCCTGGCGATCATGACCTACGTCCCCCGATCCCCCAGCGCAAGCCTCGGGGGCGGTGATCCTCTGTCACCGCAGTATACCTCAGGTTCATGGGGAACGGTGCGGCGGCGACAGAGCGGCGTGCGGGTTCCGCTGAGCCGGAGGAGGAGTCCTCCCACAGGGGAGACGCGCGCGCCAGCCGGTCCTTCCGCGCTCTGCTCGCCGCACGCCGCACGCCCTCCAGTCCAGCCCGCCCTCACACCGCGATCAGCGGCCACCGTTCGAGTTCCTGGTACCGCGTCCCGCGCTCCGGCCTGGTCTGATACAGCACCAGGTCGGTGGTCGCGCAGGCGCCCCAGTCGGCCAGGCCGTGCGCGGCGAGCAGCTGGGGCCAGCCGCGGGCGCCCGCGGCGCCGGCCTCGCGCGGCGTCGCGCTGCGCGGGCGGCACAGCGTGACGTGCGGCATGAACTGCCGCTCCGGCTCCAGGCCGAGGCACTCGCAGAGGTCGCGGTGGATGCCGGCGCAGGCCTGCTCGGGATCGTCGAGCGCGGTGTAGACCACGCGCGGTTCCGTGCGGCCGCCGCTGGCGCCCAGGCCGCTGAAGCGCAGCTGCGGGCGGCGCAGGCTGCCGGCCACGCTGGCGACGCTGTGCGGCAGGTAGCGGGCCTCGTCGACGTCGAGGGCGCCGAGGAAGGCCACGGTCAGGTGGTAATCGTCGGGGTGGACCCAGGCGGCGGGCAGCTGCCAGGCCTGCAACCGCTCGGCGACGGCGGCCAGGCGGTCGCGGGGCTCATCGGCGAGGCGCAAAGCGAGGAAATGGTTCATGTCAGGGCCGGGAGGGGCCGGCGAGGTGGTTGGCGCGGTGCCGAGGCGGCCACGCACCGCTGCTTGGCAGGGTGGACGCGGCGCGGATATTGGCGGTCATGGACCACTCCGCGCCTGCGACGCCGATGCGCGGCGCCGCCCTGATCGATAGCTGGTTGGGCCGCCACCTCAAGGCCGAGGTGCGGTCGTGGCTCGACGAGACCTGCGCGCGCCTCGCCGCCGGCGCGCCGGCGCGCACGCTCTACCTGGCCTTCGGCGCCGCCGCCCGCCGCGCCGGGCGCGCCGACCTCGACCTGGACGCCGCCCAGCTCGCCGCGGCCGGGGCGCTGGTGCCGGGCTGGCAGCCGACGCGCTGGAGCTGCGACCAGGCGGTGCGCACGCGCCTGGTGCTGGCCCTGCCCAGCGCCGACCCGGCCGCCTGGCTGGCCGCGCTCGACGCGCTGTTCAACAGCAGCGGCATGGAGGAGCAGGTCGCGCTCTACCAGGCGCTGGCCATCTTCCCGCATCCGCACCTGCTGCGCCTGCGCGCCGCCGAGGGCCTGCGCAGCAGCATGAAGCCGGTGTTCGAGGCGGTCGCGCTCGACAACCCCTACATCGCCGCCCAGCTCGACGACCACGCCTTCAACCAGGCCGTGGTCAAGGCGGTCTTCGTCGGCGCGCCCCTGCCGCGCATCCACGGCCTGCTCGGCCGCGCCAACGCCGACCTCACCCGCTCGCTCTGCGACCTGACGCGCGAGCGCTGGGCCGCCAAGCGCACCATCACCCCCGAGATCTGGCCGGTCATCGTCCGCCACCCGCGCGGCGACGCCCTGGCCCTGCTGGCGCGGGCGGCGCGCTCGGAAGACCCCGTCGAACGCGCGGCTGCGCAGGCCGCGGCAGCGCTCGTGCAGACTCCTGCCGCTCCGGCATGAACGCCGGCTGGCAGGGGGGTATAACCTCCTGCCGGCTTCTCGCTTCTCGCTTCTCGCTTCTCGCTTCTCGCTTCTCGCTTCCGTCTCGCTGTCCCTCGTGCCTCGTGCCTCGTGCCTCGCAACTCGCAACTCCGGATCCCCCATGAAACTCATCGATCCCCACGTCCACATGAGCGCGCGCACCACCGACGACTACGAGGCGATGCGCGATGCGGGCGTGGTGGCGGTGATCGAGCCCGCCTTCTGGGTCGGCCAGCCGCGCACCACGGTCGGCAGCTTCCAGGACTACTACTCCAGCCTGGTCGGCTGGGAGCGGTTCCGCGCGGCGCAGTTCGGCATCCGCCACTACTGCACCATCGGCCTGAACAGCAAGGAGGCGAACAACGAGGCGCTCGCCGAGCAGGTGATGGAGCTCCTGCCGCTTTACGCCGCCAAGGACGGCGTGGTGGCGATCGGCGAGATCGGCTTCGACGACATCACCAAGGTCGAGGAGAAGTACTTCCGCGCCCAGCTCGAGCTCGCCAAGGAGGTCGGCCTGCCGGTGATGATCCACACCCCGCACCGCGACAAGAAGCAGGGCACCAGCCTGTCGATGGACATCTGCCTCGAGCACGGCCTGAAGGCCGGCCAGGTGGTGGTCGACCACAACAACGAGGAGACCGTGAAGGAGTGCCTCGACCGCGGCTTCTGGGCGGCCTTCACCATCTACCCCAAGACCAAGATGGGCAACGAGCGCATGGTCGAGGTGGTCCGCAAGTACGGTCGCGAGCGCATCATCGTCGACTCCAGCGCCGACTGGGGCGTCAGCGACCCGCTCGCCGTGCCGAAGACCGCGCGCCTGATGCTCGAGCGCGGCATCCCCCAGGCCGACGTCGAGGCGACCTGCTACGGCAACGCCATCCTCGCCTACGGCCAGTCCGGCCAGTTCAACGAGAGCGACTGGCTGAACCCGCCGGCCATCGACCAGCGCCTGCTCTTCGACGGCAACAGCGTCCTGCGCGGACAGCAGCCCAAGGTCGACCAGCCGGCCGGGGCGGCGGCGAAGGGGCTGATCTCCTGAGGCCGAGCGTCCGGGCTTCGCGGCTTGTGCCGCTGCGCCAGCGCCGGTAGAAACCGGCATGACCGCCGCTCTGCCGATCGCTGACGCTGACGCCGCGCTGCTCGCCAAGGAGGCGGCGCTGGCGGCGCTGCTCGCGGGCTATGGCGAGGCGATGGTGGCGTTCTCGGCGGGCGTCGATTCGAGCTACCTGCTCGACGTCGCGCACGGCGCGCTCGGCGAGCGCGTGCTCGCGGTCACCGCCGACAGTCCCAGCCTGACGCGCGCCAGCCTCGCCGAGGCGGAGCGGTTCTGCCGTGCGCGCGGCATCCGCCACGCGGTGGTGAAGACCGACGAGTTCGAGCGCGAGGAGTACCTGGCCAACGATGGTCGGCGCTGCTACCACTGCAAGGCGGCGCTGCTGCGCGCCATGCACGCCCTGGCGGCCGCGACGCGCGCCGAGCGCGGCGGCGCGGCGCTGCTCATCGGCGCCATCGCCGACGACCTGGGCGACCACCGCCCGGGCATGCGCGCCGCCGCCGAGGCCGGCGCGCAGTGGCCGCTCGCCACCCTCGGCTTCACCAAGGCCGAGGTCCGGGAGCGCTCGCGCGCGCGCGGCCTGGCCACCTGGAACCGCCCCGCCGAGCCCTGCCTGTCCAGCCGCGTGCCGTATGGCGAGCGCGTCACCGTCGCGGGCCTGCGCATGATCGAGGCCGCCGAAGCGGCGCTGAAGGGCCACGGCTTCGCCGAGTGCCGCGCCCGCCACCACCAGGCCGGCGAGCGCGGCCTGCTCTGCCGCATCGAGGTTCCCTCCGCGCGCCTGCCCGAGCTGATCGCGCTGCGCGCGCCCATCACCGCCGCGCTGCGCGCGCTGGGGTACGCGCACGTGACCGTCGACCTCGGCGGTCTGGTGAGCGGCGGCTTCAACGCATTGCTGCCGGCCGGCAGCGTCGAGACCGCCGCTGCACGCGGTGGTTGATCGCCCGCGGGCGGATCTCGACGACGCGCGTCGTATGCTCGCTTCCCGCTGTCCGCTGTCCCTCGTGCCTCGCGTCTCGTAGCGCGCAACTCCCGTCTTCCCCCGACACTCCCCATTGCACCCCGCCCCCGCTCCCGACCGTGGGCCGGATCCCCATGACCGACACCCTCCATCTCGATTTCGACCGCCACCGCCGCCTGGGGTATCCCGAGGCCGTCTTCGCTGCGGGCAAGACCGTCAACGAGGTGCTGGCCGCGGCGACGCGCCTGGCCGAGGCGCACGGGCAGGTGCTGGTGACGCGCGCCAGCACCGAGGCGCTCGCAGCGCTGCAGGCCTCGCTGCCGAAAGGGCGCGCGCATCCGCGCAGCCGCACCTTCCTGTTCGGCGAACGGCCCACCGAGTGCGGACCGGTCGCGGTGCTGTCGGCCGGCACCAGCGACGAGCCGGTCGCCGAGGAGTGCGCCGTGACCCTGGCCGCGCGCGGGGTCGTCGGTCGAGCGCTTCCGCGACAGCGGGGTCGCCGGACTGCACCGCCTGCTCGGCCACCTCGAGGCGCTGCGCCGCTGCGTGGTGGTGGTGGTGGTCGCGGGCATGGACGGCGCGCTGCCCTCGGTGGTCGGCGGCCTGCTCGACGTCCCGGTGATCGCGTGCCCGACCTCGGTCGGCTATGGCGTGGCCACCGGCGGCCACGCCGCGCTCAACTCCATGCTCGCGAGCTGCTCGCCGGGCGTGACGGTGGTCAACATCGACAACGGTTTCGGCGCCGGCTACGCGGCGGCGACCATCGCGCGCCGGTGCGCGGGCCTCACCGGGGCGCAGGCGGCGCCGGCGGCGCCGTGAAGACGGTCCTGCTGCTGGTCTGCTCCAATGTGTTCATGACGGTCGCGTGGTACTGGCACCTCAAGGCCAAGGACGGGGCGTTTCCGCTGCTGACGATCATCCTGATCTCATGGCTGATCGCGCTTCCGGAGTACATGCTGGCCGTGCCCGCCAACCGCTTCGGTGCGGTCGAGCTGGGCGGGCCGTTCACGGCTGCGCAGCTGAAGATCCTGCAGGAGGGGATCGCGCTGCTGGTGTTCATCGGCTTCAGCCTGGTCTATTTGAAGTCCACGCTGCGGTGGCAGGACCTGGCCGGGATGGGGATGATCCTGGGTGGGCTGGCGGTGGCGTTGTGGCCGCGGGCGCAGGTGGTGGCGGGGCCGTGAGGCGACTGCGCCGCCTGGCGCGTCGCGGGTGCGGAGGCGATGCGGCCATCGGGTGAAATGAGCCTGCGGAGCGGGCGGAAGAAATCAGCCCAGGGCGGCAGCCCTGGGAATCGGAATAAAAAAATTGGGGCATCAGGCTTTCGTGTGGGTCGGGTAGCTCGCCCCGGGCGGCATGAGGTCAAGCCCCCCGAGATGGAAGAGGATGGCTCGACGGAAGCGTGCTCGGTTTCTGAACCCACAGGCCATTGCCTTGATCTTCTGGATGCGGGCATTGAGGGACTCCCCGATGGCGTTGGTCGACGCGGTCACCACGGCATTGAGAATGCCCCAAAGATGGTTCTTGATGGTGGCGGCGACCTTCTTGACCGGCGCCAAGCGGCAGCGATCCATCCAACCCAGCAACCGTCGCCAGCCCTTCTCCGCCCAGGTGCGTGAGGTGAATCCCCAGAGCTTGCCGGCCTGTTCCTTGATAGCCCATGCCCGAGCTGTCTTGAGCGATGCTCTGGTCAGGGCCATGAACCAGGTCCGACTGCGGTTGTCGGTGCGTTCAGAGTTTCGTAACCAGTGGTGCTTGGTGTGGGTGAGGATGCTGTCCCCGCCATTGGCGCGCAGCGCTTTGTGCTCCTGGATGCGGACATCATCGACAGCCTTGCCAAAGTAGCTGGCGATGTGGAACCGGTCGAAGCGAATCTTCCGATCGGCGTCTGGGATCCGCTCCAGGAAGGCGTTGATGAATGCCTCCCACATATCCATCGAGACGGTCTGAATCGCCTGTTTCTGCGGATCGCTGAGCGTATCCAACCAGGCACGTACCGTCTCCTTCTTACGATCTTCGAGGACCTCCAACACGACGCGCCGGTCCCTGTCGGTGATGACCGACACATACTCGTGATCGTCCTGGTACGAGGTCTCGTCGATGCCGAGGTTCCTCACGGGCGTGGGTTGCCGGCGGGCCAGCCCGCGCTCGATCGCCCGTTGCTGGATGCCGTCGACCTGATCCCAACTCAGTCCCACCAACTCGGCCACGGCCTTGATGGGTGCCTCTCCCAGCCATGCGATGACCATGGCCTCGAACAGGGCCGTGAACCGTCCACCCGGTGCGGCCCATGGGACCGCCACCTGCTGAACCCCATGCTCGGGGCACTCCACCCGGGGGATCTCCGCCTCGAGAACAGTCTGCAATTGGCAGGTGTCGAGATGCCGCCAACTGCGCTTGCGATGGTCGTAGATGCCGCAGGAACGACCGCAGGTCGGGCATGAGAGCGGCATCCCGGGCTCATGCCCCACCACCACGACCACCTGACGGTCGGCAAGGCTCAAACGGATGTCGTCGACCTTCCATGGAGACGAAAGGCCAAGGATCTGCTGGTAGAGTTCTCGATCGCGCATGCCCGAGCATGCCAGAAAAACCGCCCGGGGCGAGCTACCCGACCCACACGAAAGCCTGATGCCCCAAAAAATGGCATCAAAGCCCGCGGATGCGGGCGACAGGATTTCTGACCACGGCGGCCCGGGGCGCTGACGTTCGACCTGGACGGAATCTCTTACGGTCCGCGATTCCTGCCGGTAGCGCGTCGTCAGCGTGGACGGCCGCAAGCCGGCAGGAATCGCGGACCGTAAGAGATGGCCTTGGTATCGGCGCGCAGTCCCAGGGCTCGCGCCCTGGGCTATTTTCTTCCGCCCGCTCCGCGGGCTCATGGCAGTGGCCTGAGGCGGATTGCCGTGATTCCGAGGCTCATCGCTGCCAATCGCGATGGCCCATCGACTGGCCAGAAAAAGCGGGAACCGTCGACCTCGACGATTCCCGCCCCAACACTCGTGACAACCACCCGAAAAACCTAGGCGCGCGCAAGAGCGCCTCGCTCGCAGGGCGCCCTAGAACTTCACCTGCTCCAGGTACTTCAAGGTCAGCGGGATCTGCGTCACCGCGTCCGGCGACTCGTCCTCGATGAAGTAGTACGCCAGCCCGGCCTTCTTGGCGGCGGCGAGGACGGCGGGCCAGTCGACCTGGCCGGTGCCGAGGACCACGTTGTACTTCACGTCGGTGTGGCCGGTCAGCGCGCCGGTGGGGACGCCCTTCTTCAGGTCCTTGAGGTGCATCATCACCCAGCGCTTGCCGTAGGTGTCGAGCAGCTTCACCGGGTCCTGGTTGGGGAAGATGATCCAGAGGACGTCCATCTCGAAGAACACGCTGTCCTTGTCGGTGCCGCTGATCAGCAGGTCGGCGATGGTGCCCTTGGCGTTCGGCTGGAACTCGTAGCCGTGCAGGTGGTCGAAGAAGGTGATGCCTTCCTTCTTCAGCGCCGCGCCGGCGGCGTTGAAGACCGGGATGACCTCCTTCACCCAGGCCTCGTCGACGGGGTCCTTGTGGTCGACCCACGCGACGCCGGCGTACTTCAGGCCGAGCGCCTTGGCCTCGGCGGCGACGCCGGCGGGATCGCTCTTGAAGCGCGCGTAGGGGAAGTGGCCGCTGACCGCGACCAGGCCGCGCTCGTCGAGCATGGCCTTGAACTTCTCGGGCGGCAGCTTGTAGGTGCCGGCGAGTTCCACGTACTTGATGCCCATGCCCTTGACCTTGTCGAGCGTCGCGGGCACGCCCGCGGAGTCGAACTCGGCGCGCAGGCTGTACAGCTGCAGGCCGACCGGGCCGGTGAACGAGTCGCCGGTGCCGGCGTCGCTGGCCGACAGCGGCAGCGCGAGCAGCGCCTGGGCGAGGATGAAGGCGAGTGCGAGGCGCTTCATGGCGGGAGTCCTTGGTGGAGCAGTGTCGTAGGCGTCAGGCGGGATGGGTCAATTCGCGGCAGCGGGGTACGCTGGGGCGCGCGGGATACGCGTGTCAGGAATGGCGTGGGGCGCCAAGGAGGCGCGAGGCGCGAGGCGCGAGGCGCGAGGCGCGAGGCGAGAAGGAACACGCGACACTCGAGTCTAACTGGGAACATCGCTGAAATAGCGAGGAACTCCTGCAATCTCCGAGGTCAGTGCCCCGCCTCGTGTCCCGCGGGAAGCGGCCAGCCTTCCTTCAGCACGCGCAGCACCTGGCCGACGTGGTAGGCGTCGGGGCGTTCGCACTCGACCACCCAGCGGATGCCGCTGCAGCCGTAGGTGCCGGCGGTCGCGCTTTCGGGCAGGTGGTTCGCGAAACCCATGCGTACGAATGCCTCTTGGGGCTTCAGCAGCTCGTCGCAGGCGGCGACGAACACCGGCTTGCCCCAGGGGTCGCCGTCGAGGAGCGGTGGGAAGTCGCTGCGCACGCCGGCGAAGAACACCACGGTCAGTTTGCGGCCGTCGATGGCGGTGATCAGGCCGGGCATGCCCTGCGCCTTGACCAGGGCGCGGTGCTGCTGGCGCTGGTGCTCGGTGGTCGCGGCGATGGTGTCGGCGCCGGCCCAGATCTCGGTGCAGGTGCCGGGGCTGGACGCGCTGACCGCGCCGCGATCGGCGAGCAGCACGTCGCCCGGGACGAGTTCGGCGACGGTGCTGTCCTTGCCGCCCTTCCACACCCTGGTGCGCGCGTCGACCGGCAGTTCGCAGCGGCCGAGGTCCGGCGGCGTGATCATCTGGTCCTGGAAGTCCTTGATCGGCGGGATCTGGCGGGCGACGCGCAGCCGGCCGTCGGCGGCCGCCTCCTCGACGCGGTAGGTGACGGTGTCCTGCACGAGCTTGCTGGCGTCGTCGAGCACCACCGCGGCGCGCGTGAAGGCGCCCGCCGCGTCCTGGTGCAGGTCGAACCAGCAGTGCGTGCCGAGCGGCAGGTCGGTCAGCTCGCCCTCGGCGCCGCAGCGCAGCACCGTGCCGTAGGGGGGCATGGTGAAATCGACCGGGGCGCCGCCGCGGTCGCTGCGGAAGCGGCCGGCGCGGTGCGCGGCGTCGATCGCGATCAATTCACCGCCGACGCGGTGCGCCGACTGGTCGGGTGCGAAGGCCGTGGGCTTGGCGGCGAACCACGGGAGCTCGGCGTTGTAGAGGTCGGTGCGGTAGGGGAACAGGCCCGGGTCGTCGTCGTTGGTCTCGAAGCCGTGCTCGTACAGGCCCTCGCCGTAGGGCATGTCCGCGAACTTCCAGGCGTCGTGCGCGAACACCCGCAGCAGGCGGCCGGGGCGGAAGCCCTCGAGCAGCACGCGCGGCTCGAACACCCAGCGCTCGCCGCCGCAGCCGTAGCCGTCGGCGGGCGCGGGCAGCAGCTCCACGATCGGGCCGTGCTGCTTGTCGACCGGCGGGTTGTAGGTGCGCAGCTCGTGGTCGGCGACCACCACCGCGATCCAGCGGTGGTCCTTGAGCCAGGTGGCCGGCACCATGCCGGCATCGGCGAGCAGCGCCTGCAGGGTGGCGCGGTCGCGGCTGATGAGCGCGATGGTGAGCTTCTTGCCGTCGACGCGCTCGATCCAGGCGGGCAGGCCGCGCGCGATGAGGAAGGCCTTGTGGCGCTCGCGCTGGGCGGCGGTGGCGCGCGCCTGCGCGTCGGCGCCGGCCCAATGTCGCAGCAGCGGCGGGGCTGCTGCGCCTGGCCATCGCGGCAGTCGACCTGCAGCTCGTCGCCGGGCTCGAGGTCGGCGAGCGCCGCGCGGCCCTCGCCCTTCCACACGCGCGTCGCCGCGTCGACGACGAAGGTGGCGCCGCCGGCGTCGGCGCCCGCGCGGCGCAGGGTCACCGCCAGCGCACCGTCCTTGACGGCGTCCAGGCGCCAGGCCTCGTGCGCGGCGGCCGCGGCGCTGAAGTCGTCCTCCATGGCGGCGAGGCGGGTGAAGGCGCCGCTGGCGTCCTGGTGCAGGTGGAAGACGCAGCTGGTGCCCAGCGGCACGTCGCGCAGCTCGGCCTCGGCCCCGGCGTAGGCGACCGTGCCGTAGGCCGGCATGGCGAAGTCCATCAGCGCGCCGTCGGCGGCGCGGAAGGTCCCGGAGCGGTGGATGAAGTCGGCGGCGACCAGCGTGCCGGGAACCGCGTGCGCGGAGTCGCGCGGCGGGAACTCGAGCGGGCGCGGCTGGTTCCACGCGGCGCCCGCGTTGGCGGCGTCGGTGCGGTAGGCCGGTGGCGCGCCGTCCTGCGCGCTGAGGGTGGCGGAGAACGCCAGCGTCGCCAGCAGTCCGAGCGCGCTGGCGGTCCTCACGCGACGATGTCCGTGATCGGGCCGGTGCTGTCGACGAAGCTGGTCACCGGCACCTCCATGCGCTGGAGCATGGTCAGCAGCACGTTGCTGAGGCGCGCCTGGCCGTCCTGGGGCGGGCCGCAGAGGTGCTTCCACTCGTCGTTGTCCAGCTTGTAGTCCGGCACGATGCGGCATGTTGTAGTCGATGTGCTGGCCGTGCTTCAGCCCCAGCGCCTTGCCGCCGGCGAGGAGGATCGGCAGGTTGGCGTTGCCGTGGCTGTGGCCGTAGCTCATGCCGCTGCCGAACAGGACCATCGTGCGGTCGAGCAGGGCTCTCGCCGCCGTCGTTGACCGTCGGCAGCTGGTCGAGGAAGTAGGCGAACTGCTGGTGAGGAAGCGCGTCGCTCGGCTCAGCCGGGCCATCTGCTCGGGGTCGCCGTTGTGGTGCGACAGCTCGTGGCGCGTCTGCGGGATGCCGATCTCGGGGATGGCCAGGCCGTTGCCCTCGCTGCCGCTCATGTAGGTGACGACGCGCGTCATGTCGGTGCGCAGGGCCAGCACGATCAGGTCGTACATGGTGCGGTAGTACTCGCCGGCCTTGGCCTTGCGAGACGTTCGCGCTGGAAGCGGCGGCGGCCGGTCGACCTCCGGCTTGGGCACGTCGAGCCAGGCGTCGAGCCGCTCGGTGCGCTCCTCGACGTCGCGCACCGAGTGCAGGTACTCGTCGAGCTTGGTGCGGTCCTCGCTGCCCAGGCCGCTGCGCAGCGCGTTGGCGTCGTCCAGCACCGCGTCGAGCACGCTGTGCCGCCGGTCGAGGCGCGCGCGCTGCACGGCGACGCCGCCGGGCTCGACGCCGAACAGGCGGTCGAAGACGTGCGCGGGTTGTCCTCCGCCGGCAGCGGCACGCCGTCGCGCGACCAGGCGAGGGTGTCGAGTTGTTCGGCTGCGCCGATGCCGCCGAAATCGACAGCTCCAGCGAGGCGAACCGCGTCTGCGGGCGACGTGACCTCGGCCATCAGCTGGTCGCAGGAGACGGTGTTGTGGTACTGCCGCGCCCTCTGGCTCGATCTTCGCGCCGGTCAGCCAGGTGTCGGCACAGACGTGCGCCTGGCCGATGCCGTTGGGGTGGTGCAGCCCGCTGAACGGCGTCATGTCCGTCGCGGTGCCTCTCCAGCGGCTTCAGCGGCTCGCGCAGCTCGTAGTCCGCGCCCCGCCTTCGTGATCTGCCAGGTGAGCCGTTCACGCCGTTGGGGATGTAGACGAACACGCAGCGCCGCGGCTTGTCGGCGCCGGCCGCGGCCGCGGCGGCGCGGCGAGCGGCACCATGCAGTTGAGCAGCGGCAGGGCGATCGCCGCGCCCGCGCCGCGCAGGAAGTGCCGGCGGCTACAGGAGCCATTTCTGGGAGAGGATGTTGCTCATGGTCGGTCGTCCCCTGTCTGGCATGACCTGCGTCAGACGTTCTCTGGAAACAGATCGCTCGACACCAGGCGACTCATCAACGTCGACCAGCGCTGCCAGCCGATGCGCCTTGCTCCGCTTCGGCGACCTCGGCGAGCGCGTCGCGGTCGTCGACGGTCATGCCGCGGCGCAGCGCGTACGTCGCCAGCTTCTCGACGAACGCGGCGGCGAACCTGTCGATGTCATCGACCAGCAGCCGCTTGAGCCCCTCGGCGTCGGCGAACTTCCGCCCGTCGGGCAACTCGCCGCTGGCGTCCACCTTGGGGTTGTCGCCGCCGCCGTCGCGGACGACCTCCTCGGTGCGCCAGCGGCCGATCGCGTCGTAGTTGTCGAAGGCGAGCCCGAGCGGGTCGATCTTGCGGTGGCAGGCCGCGCAGTTCGCGTCGCCGCGTGTGCGGCCGAGCTTCTTCCGCACCGTCGCCTTCGGCTGGTTGGCCGGCGTCGGCTCGATGCGGCGTGACGTTGGCCGGCGGCGGGGGCGGCGGCTTGCCGATGATCGACTCCAGCACCCACTTGCCCCGGTGGACCGGGCGGTGGCGGGTGCCGTCGGAGGTCAGGCTCAGGATCGCCGCCGACGTGAGCAGGCCGCCGCGGTGGTCCTCCGGCTGCAGCGCGACGCGGCGAATCGCCTCGCCCTCGACGCCGGCGATGCCGTAGTGCTCGGCGAGGCGCGCGTTGAGCATCGTCCAGTCGGAGTCGAGGAACTCGCGCAGGCTCAGGTTCTTGGCGCAGGCACCTCGCCGAAGAAGCGCGGTCGTCTCCCCGACCATGCTCTTCTGGAGGTAGTCGTCGTAGTCGGGGTAGAGCTTCTTGTCCGGCGGGAACATGCCCACCCGGCGGAGCTGCAGCCACTGGCGCGGGAACGCCTCGGCGAAACCGCGCGCCTTCGCGTCGGCGCAGCATCCGCCGCACCTCGCGCCGCAGCACCGCCGGCTCGGTGCAGGCGCGCCGCCGGCGCCGCCTCGAGCAGCGGCTCGTCCGGCATCGTGCTCCACAGGAAGTAGGACAGGCGCGACGCCAGCTCCCAGTCGTTCAGCCGCGGCGCGCCGGGCGCGCTGCGAGCCCTCGACCAGGTAGAGGAAGTCCTTGGAGCACAGCGCCGCCAGCAGGGCGGTCCGCACCGCGGCGAGGAAGGTGTCGCCGGGCTTGAGCTGGTGCTCGACCAGCGGCAGCAGGCGCGCGAGGTCCTCCGGCCGCGCCGGGCGGCGGTAGGCCTGCGTGATGAAGCGGGTCAGGATCTCGCGCGCGTAGGCGAGGTCGCCGGGCGCGCCGTCGCCGCGGAAGAACAGGCGCTGGTGCGTGGGCGGCGGCCACGATTCCTGCACCGGCCCCTGCCATTCGACCCAGTCGAGCAGGATCACCGGCTGGATCGGCGCCCGTCGTCGCCGGTCAGCTTGAGCTGCCACGGCAGGCGGCGCTGCAGGCGCACGAGCGGCTTGGTGTTGAGCGGGCGCGACGGGCGGTCCTCGGGGTTGGGGCCGGGCACGGCGTTGACCAGGCGGATGAGGTGCCGCGCGGCGGGCAGGTGGGCGTGGAACTCGATGGTCGCGGGCTGGTCCTCGGGGACCTCGACGTCCTGCTCGAACAGCACGCGGTTGAGGTCGGCGGCGTAGACGCGCAGGCGCGGCATGCGCCCGCCGGGGGCGCGCAGCGCGCTGAATTTAAGGCGCACCAGGTAGTCGCCGGCGTCGTCGATGTGCAGCTGCTCCGAGTCGAGCGCGCCGTTGTTCGGCACCAGGTCGATGCGCGTGCGC
>CAWFSD010000066.1:0-12261 GCA_963818245.1 uncultured Planctomycetota bacterium | reverse complement strand
CTTTGTTGTGTACACCTGGGGTTTGAACTACGTATTGCTGGAGCGCGCATCAAGGCGAGGGGTGACCGTGCCCGCCGCTCGGATGTCGGTGAGGCGCGCCAGGTCGAGGTCGGCGACCACCACCGCCGGCCGGTCCCAACCGCCCTGGGCGAGGATGCCACCCGGTGGATAGCTGGCGTCGCACGGCGACAGGATGCCGGCCCGGCCGCTCGCCTCCTCGAACTCCGGGATGGTGGGCGCGCCCCCGACCAGCGGCGCGTGCACCACGAACAACTGGTGCTCGACGCAGCGCGCGTGCGCGCAGTGCCGCACCCGCCAGTGGCCGTGGCGGTCGTCGGTCCACGACGGCACCAGCAGCAGGTCGGCGCCGGCGCTGGCGGCGGCGGCGGCGGCGCCCGGGAACTCGATGTCGTAGCAGGTCAGGATCGCCACGCGCACGCTGCGGCCGCGCCGGCCGGTCGGCAGCCCGAACAGGGTCAGGCCAGATCCGCCCTGCACGCCCCAGCGCTGCTCCCAGGGCGTCGGGTGCAGCTTGTCCTGGTGCAGCACGGCGCCGGACGGGCATGAACAGGAAGGCGCGGTTGCGGCGCCGGCCGCCGTCCACGACCAGGTGGGTGGCGACCACGGCGATGCCGGTCTCGCGCGCCAGCGCGCTGCCCAGGTCGCGGAAGGGCGCGGTCCAGTTCTGCCAGGCGGGATCGAGCGCGGTCAGCGGTCCGGTCAGGTACTCGCCGCACACCGCCAGGCGCGCGCCGGCGTCCGCGGCGGCCCGCACCTGGCGGCGCCACTGCGCGGCGAAGGCCGCGAAGTCGGGGTAGGCGCGCAAGGGAAAGGCGATCGCGGCTACGCGCATGGCGGCTCCGGGGCACGACGTTCGGGGTGGGTCCACTCCATCAGCAGCGCGCAGTCCGCCGCCTCGGCGTCGGGCAGGTAGCCGCGCACCACGCGCAGCGGCCGCAAGCCGGCGCGCAGCTGCGGCGTGATCACCGGGTCGGCGCGGGCACCGCCCACCACCGCCGCCGCGTAGTCCTCGGGCTCCAGGCCGGGCTGCCGGGCCCGCGCCGCGGAATATCCGGCGAGCCGGCTGCCCGCGACGAAGCGCGCCAGGCCCAGGCGCCGCACCAGGTCATAGCGCGCCGCGTACAGCGCGCGCGCCACGCCCTGCCGCCGCCACGCCGGACGCACCGCCACGTCGACCCCGTAGAGCGTGTCGCCGTGCGGATCGTGGTTGGTCAGGAAGCCATCGGCGCTCGCCTGCGCCCAGGTGTGGGCGCAGGCCAGGTCCCAAGCCAGGATGTGGGCGGTCGCCGACCCGACCAGCTCGCCGGCGCAGGTGGCGGCCAGGGCGCCTTCCGGAAAACGCTGGGCGTGGCTGCGGACCTGCGCCAGCGTCCAGTGCAGGTCCGGCGGAAAGGGCGGTGGGAAGCACTCCCGCTGGATGCGCAGCAGCGCCGGGAAGTCGTCCTCGCCGTAGCTGCGGATGGTCACCTCCATGGCGGCGATGGTCCCTTGCCGCGCACGCGCGGCAAGCTGTGCCGCCAGGCGTCTGACGGGCGGCAAGCCGGGCATTGAGCAGGACGGCGCGCCCTGCACCATGCCCCCATGGCGACGGGTGCGCGGTCATCAACTCCTGACGGACCGTCCACGGCGGTGCACTGCGCGAAACCGCGGCTCTGCGCCCCCACGCTGCGCAACGCTCCGACCGCTGGGGGGGTCGAGCGCCAGCTCGACCGGGTCCACTCCGCTGAGCACGCAGGTCGAGCTGGCGCTCGGCCCCCCCAGCGGTCGGCTCGTGCACCGGGTCGGTGCGGCGCGCCCACCGCCGCGCGCGGCGGGCGCCCGTGATCCTCGGCGCCCCCCTCGGCCTGCTCGCCCTCGCCGCGCTGCCCGCGATCATCACGGTGCACGTCTTCCGCCGCCGCTTCCGGCCGCGCGCGGTCAGCGCGCTGTTCCTCTACGGCGCCCAGGTGCGCACCGTGGCCGCCGGGCGCACGCGCCAGCGCGTGCTGAACCGCGCCAGCCTGTGGCTGGAGCTGCTCGCCGCCGCCGCGCTGGCGTGGTGGCTGAGCGACCCGCACCTCGCCGACCGCGAGGCCGCGACCCACGATCGCGGTGGTCCTCGACAGCCGGCTGCGCGTGGCGGCGCGCGCGCCCGGCGCGGGCAGCGCGGCCGAGCGCATCCGCGCCGCGCTCGACGCGCGCTTCGCCGCCATGACGCGCGACGACCGCGTCACCCTGATCGCCTCGGGCGCGCCGCCGCGGCTGCTCGCGGGGCCCGGCGCCCTGCCCGAGGACGCGCGCCGCGCCCTCGCCGCGTGGACGCCGGGCGCGGCCTGGCACGAGCTCGACGACAGCCTGGTGCTGGCGCGCTCGCTGGCCGGCGACGGCGAGGTGCTGCTCGCCAGCGACCGCGTCCCCGCCGCCCTGCCGCCGCGCATCGCCGCCCTGGCCTGCGGCCAGCCGCTCGCGGCCAGCGGGCTGGTCGACGCGCGCTGGCTGCGCGACCGCGAGGGCGAGCGCATCGTGGCGCGGGTGCTGGCCCAGGGCGGCGCGCGCCACCGCGCGCTCGAGCTGCGCACGCAGGACGGCGCGGTGCTCGCCCGCCAGGAGCTCGCGCTGGCCGACCACGTGCCGGTGAGCGCGAGCTTCACCCTGGCCGCGGCGTCCGCGCCGGGCGCCGCCGTCCCCGACCGGCTCACGCTCGCGCTGGCCGGCGACGACCCCCTGCCCGGCGACGACGCCGCCACCCTGCTGCGCCCGCCCCACCCACCGCTGCGCGTGCGGCTGGCGCTGTCCGGGCCGGCGCGCGCCATGGCCGAACGCGCGCTCGCCGCGAGCGGCGATGTGGTGCTCGCTGGCGCTTCGCCGCAGCTCGTGCTCGGCGGCGACGAGGCGCCGCCGGTGGGCGCCTGGCAGCTGCGCTTCGCCCCGGGAGGCGCGGCGCCGGCGCTGGGGCCCTTCCTGGCGCGGCGCGGCCACGCGCTGCTGCGCGAGGTCGACTTCAGCGGCGTGCTGTGGGCGGGCGGCCTGCCCGACGATGCGCTGCCGGCGCAGACCACCGCCCTGCTGGAGGCCGGGCGCGCGGTGCTGATCAGCGAGCGCCGCCGCGGTCGCGACCGCCTCATCACCCTGCACCTCGACGCCGCGCGCGCCACCCTGGGCGAGCACCCCGCGTGGCCGAGCATGATCGCCAACCTGCTCGCCGCGCGCCGCGACGCGCTGCCCGGGCCGCGCCAGTGCAACGTCCTCGCCGGCCACCCGACCACGGTGGTGCTGCCGGAGGGCGTGCCAGGCGTGACCCTGGTCGCCGACGACGGTGCGCGCGCGCGCTTCGCCGCCGACGGCGACGGTGAGGTGCTGATCCCCGGCCTGGAGCGCGGCGGCCGCCAGCGCCTGGTCCTGGACGGTGCGGATGGGACGTGGGCCGAGCTCGCGGTGCTGCCCCTCGACGCGCGCCAGGGCGACCTGTCCGAGGCCGCGAGCACCGAGCGCGCGGGCGCGGGGACCAGCAGCGGCGCCGCCGAACGCCGGCGCTCGCCGCTCGCCCACCTGCTGCCCATCGTCCTGGCCGCGGGCGCGGCGCTCGCCGCGTGGGCCTGCTTCCGCCGCGAAGAGGGCCACGCGCCGTGATGGGCGCCGCGCTCGGTTTCGTGCTGCCGGCGGCCCTGGCGCTGGGGGCGCCCGCGCTCTTCGCGTGGTGGCGCTGGGGGCGGCCGAGCGGTGGACGCTGGTTCGGCCTGGTCGCGCTGCTGCTGCTGGTGCTGGCGGCCGCCCAACCCGAGCTCGCCTGGGGCCGCGGTGGCAGCGACGTGGTGCTGGTGCTCGACCGCTCGGCCTCGATGGCGGCGGCGCGCGGCCGCCAGGAGGAGCTGCTGCGCCTGGTCGGGGACCAGCGCCGCGCCGGCGACCGCCTGGCGGTGGTGATGCTCGGCGAGGGCGCGTGCGTCGCCCAGGGCCCGCAGCGCACCGACCTGCCCAGCCTCGCCGACCACCCCATGGGGGACGGCGCCAGCGACCTCGCCGCGGCCCTCGAGCAGGCCGGCGCGCTGTTCGCGCCCGGACGCACCGGGCGGGTGATCCTGCACAGCGACGGCGAGGCCACCGGCGCCGACCCGCGCCGCGCCGCCGCGCGCCTGGCGCTGGCCGGCATCCCGCTCGATGCGCTGACCGAGCGGCGCGCGCCGCTGCCCGACGCCGCCATCCTCGACCTCGAACTGCCGCAGGAGCTGCGCCTGGGCGAAAGCTTCCTGGCCGCGGTGCGCTTCCTCGGCGACCGGGACGAGCACCGCGCGTACCGCATCCTGCGCGCCGCCCAGCCCGGCGCGCCAGAGCGCGTGCTCGCCAGCGGCGAGGTCGCGCTGACCGCCGGGCGCCCGGTGGCGGTGACCTTCGCCGACCGCCCGGTGCGCGCCGGCCTCGCCAGCTACCGCGTCGAGCTCGACGAGCGCGAGGACCGCCAGCCGCTCAACAACCGCGCCACCGGCAGCCTGCGCGTCGATGGCGGCGAGCGCGTGCTGGTGATGGGCGGCGATGGCGCGCCCGGCAACGTGGCGCGCGCGCTGGAGTCGGCCGGCATGGCGGTGACCAGCCGCGCCGAGGGGCCGCTGCGCCTCGACGACCTGCTCGGCGTCAGCGTGCTGGTCCTGGAGCAGGTGCCCGCCGACCGCCTCGGCGCGCCCGGCCTGGAGGCGATCGCGCGCTGGGTCGAGCACCTCGGCGGCGGCCTGGTGCTGACCGGCGGGCGGCGCGGCTTCGGCTGCGGCGGCTACCACAAGAGCCCGGTCGAGCGCGTGCTGCCGGTGACCATGGAGCTGCGCGACGAGCACCGCAAGCTCGCCGTGGCCATGGCCATCAGCATGGACCGCTCCGGCTCGATGGGCGTGCCGGTGCCGGGCGGGCGCACCAAGATGGACCTCGCCGACGAGGGCGCGGTCGCCGCCATCGAGCTGCTCGGCCCGCACGACCTGGTCGCGGTGCACGCGGTCGACAGCGAACCGCACGTGGTCATCCCGCTGCAGAGCGTGAGCGACGCCAAGGGCCTGGTCGGCCGCGTGCTGGGCGTGCACAGCGAGGGCGGCGGCATCTACGTCTACCAGGCGCTGCTCGGCGCCGGCAAGGAGCTGCTGAACGCCAAGACCGGCACCCGCCACCTGGTGCTGTTCGCCGACGCCAACGACGCCGAGGAGCCCGGCGACTACAAGCGCCTGGTCGCCGACTACGTCGCCGCCGGCATCACCGTGTCGGTCGTGGCGATGGGCTCGCCGAAGGACTCCGACGCGGCCTTCCTCGAGGACGTGGCGCGCCGCGGCAACGGCCGCATCGCCTTCGCTGAGACCCCCGAGGACATCCCGCGCATGTTCGCGCAGGAGACCGTGCTGGTCGCGCGCAGCTCGTGGATCGGCGACCCGGTGGCGCTGAAGCCGCAGCCCGGCCTGGCCCTGGCGCTGGGGCCGGACGCGCTGCCCGCCGACGGCTGGCCCACCGTGCCCGGCTACAACCTGACCTACGCGCGCGAGCGCGCGCAGGTGCTGGCGCTGGCCCCCGGCGACCCGGTCGCCCCGGCGGTGGCGGTGTGGCGGATCGGCAGCGGGCGCAGCGCGGCGCTGTGCCTGAACGCCGACGATCCGCAGGACCCGCGCCTGCTCGCCTGGGGCGGCTACGGCAGGCTGCTCGCGGGCCTGGTGCGCTGGACCGGCGGGCGCGACTCCGCCACGCCCGGCACGCTGTCCGCGGAGCGCAGCGGCCGCCAGGTCACCGTGCACCTCGAACTCGATCCCGCGCAGCGCGCGCGCTGGCCCGAGAAGACCCCGGAGCTGGTCCTGGCGCAGAGCGGCGAGGTCGGCGAGCCGCGCCGGCTGGCCATGGACGCGGTCGACGCCGGCCGCTACGAGGCCACCTTCGCCCTCGAGAGCGACCAGGCGCTGCTGCCCGCGGTCACCATCGACAGCAGCGCCATCGTCGGCCCGGCCCTGAGCCTGCCCTACTCCCCCGAGGCCGAGCCGCGATGGGGCCGCGCCACCGGCGCCGAGGTCATGGCCGGACTGGCCCGCGACACCGGGGGGAAGGTGCGCAACGACACGCTCGATGCCTACGCCAACCCGCCGAGTCCCGGCGAGCGCACCGGGGCGGCCACGGCGCTGGTCATCGCGGCGCTGGTGTTCGCGCTGCTGGAGATCGCGGTGCGGCGGTTGCAGCTGGGGTTGCCGCAGGTGACGGTGCCGAAGTGGCGGCTGAAGATGCCGCGCTTCGCGCGGAAGAAGGCGGCCGGTGCCGTGGTGGCGGCGACCGGTGCCTCGAACAGCGTGGCACCGGCGGTCGCGGGGCAGCCGACCGCCTCGCCGCCGCCATCGACATCTCCGCCGCCCCCGTCCGCTCCGCCATCAGGCGATGGCCTGCACGAGGCGCTCAGGCAGATGCGGGACAAGCGGAAATACTGAACCTACCGCGAAGCATGGACCGCCGAACGTGCGGATCGTGATCACCCACCAGCCAGGCACGACCCACATCTGCGGATGGAGCATGGAATTCGACGACGCGCAGGACCTGATCACGATCATCAGGAATTCGCACGTCGGGCAGAACATCACCATCACCAAGACCTTCGCCACCAGCACCACGGCATTCCGCGATCCGGTCGCATCCGCAGCGAAAGCCCTGGCCGACGGGATCGGCACCGTCCCCTTTCCGTCCGGCATGCTCTCCGATGGCGACTCCTTCACCGTCGTTGCCTGGGACGGGGACGAAGAGCGGCAATCCCGTTGGTACCTGCCTGAGGACTGGCCTTACGTCATCAACTCCCTGCCGGGGTTGCGCACGCTCGTGGACTACGGCACCAAACAGCTCCATACGTTGGAAGCGGTCTGATCCGCTTGATGGTGCGGCCCGCCAACCACCTGCGTTGCTGATGGACTTTCACATCTGTTCCACGGACCCGCCGGGCTCGGCATCGAGTACGCCAACCCAAGATCAGAACCGACCGTGAAGACGTGGGAATCCCCCAGCAGGAATCGAGAGCGCCAACGGCGCGCCCCAATCCCAGCCCAGGGCAACGCCCTGGGAACGAGATCCCCATAAAAACTTGCGAGAGCCCTGCAGGGGCGGCCCAATCCGCCTACCGCCAGCGACGATTGGGCCGCCCCTGCAGGGCTCGGTTCCTCTTTACCGAGGTACCCAGGGCGTTGCCCTGGGCTGGGATTGGGCCGCGCCTCCGGCGCTTCAGAACCTCACTCCTGGGCCTCGACTCCATCGTCCGGAGTCTCGGGTCTCGGCACTCGGGTCTCGCGCCCCCCGCGCGCCCCCTACGCCTTGTCCTTGAACACCGCCTTCACGATCGTCCCCGCCACGTCGGTCAGCCGGAAATCGCGCCCGCCGTAGCGGTAGGTGAGCTTCTCGTGGTCGAGCCCGAACAGCGCCAGGATGGTGGCGTGCAGGTCGTGGTAGTGGACCTTGTCCTCGGTGGCGTAGTAGCCCCAGTCGTCGGTGGCGCCGTAGCTGAAGCCGGGCTTCACGCCGCCGCCCGCCATCCACACGGTGAAGCCATAGGGGTTGTGGTCGCGGCCGTCCTTGCCTTCGGCGGTGGGCGTGCGGCCGAACTCGGCGGCCCACAGCACCAGGGTGTCGTCGAGCAGGCCGCGCGCCTTGAGGTCGGTGAGCAGGCCGGCGATCGGCTTGTCCACCTGCGCGGCGTTGCTCTCATGGCCGCCCTTGAGGTTGCTGTGCTGGTCCCACTTGTAGCTGTGGCTGCACTGCGTGAAGCGCACGCCCGACTCGGCGAAGCGCCGCGCCATCAGGCACTGGCGGCCGAAGTTCTCGGTGGTCTTGTCGTTGATGCCGTACAGCTCGAGGGTCTCCTTCGACTCCTTCGACAGGTCCATCAGCGCCGGCGCGTCCTTCTCCATGCGGTAGGCGAGGTCGTAGGACTCGCTGCGCGACGCCATCGCGTCGTCGACCGTGCGCGCCGCCAAGTGCTGGCCGTCGAGCTCCTTGAGGAAGTCCAGCTCGGCGCGCTGCATCTCGCCGCTCCACGAGCGGTTGGCGAGGTGGTTGATGGTCGCCTCCGCGCACGGGATGCTGGCGTTGCCGATCGGCGTGCCCTGGAAGACGCCCGGCAGGAACGCCGACGCCCAGTTGTTGACCCCGCCGTGGCCGAGCGTCGGGCAGATGGTGATGAAGCCGGGCAGGTTGCGGTTCTCGCTGCCGAGCGCGTAGTACAGCCAGCTGCCCATGCTCGGGCGCACGAAGGTGTCCGAGCCGGTGTGCATGCCGAGCAGCGCGCCGCCGTGCGCGACGTTGGTGCCGTACACCGACTTGATGAAGCACAGGTCGTCGACGTGCTTGGCGACCTCCGGGAAGAGCGAGCTGACCCAGGCGCCGCTCTGGCCGTGCTGCTTGAACTCCCACGGGGACTTCAGCAGGTTGCCGGTCTGGGCGAACTGCACGCGCGGCTTCTCGCCCGGGAAGGGCTTGCCGTCGTCGCGCGCCAGCGCCGGCTTGTAGTCGAAGGTGTCGATCGACGACGGACCGCCGTGCGGGAACAGCCAGATGATGCGCTTGGCGCGCTGGCGGAAGTCGAGCTTGCGCGGGCCGGCGGCCACGGCGGGCGCGCCGCCCGCGAACAGCTGGCCCGGCGCGACGCCGGCGAGGGTGGTGAGGGCCAGGCCCGAGGCGGAGGCCTTGAGCAGCTGGCGGCGGTTGATGGTCTGGAACATGGCGTCCTCGCTCAATCGATGTAGAGGAATTCGTTCGAGGCGATCAGGATCTGGCACAGGCTCTGCAGCGGGCGCAGCGTCGACGGCACGGTCGGCTTGAGCTCCATCTTCCCGCCCACGGCCGGCGGCGCCGTGGCCAGGGCGCGCACGCTGCCCAGGTACTTCAGCGCGCGGTCGAGCTCGGCCGGCGCCGCCGGGCGGGCGTAGGCGATGACGTAGGCCTCGGCGACCTGGGCGCGCTCGTCGTCGGGGTGGAGCTTGGCCACGCGCTCGGCGAAGGCCCCGCTCTGCTCGACGGCGAAGGGGCTGTTGATCAGCCACAGCGCCTGGTGCGGGATGGTCGACGACGGGCGCTTCTCGATCGGCACGCTGGGGTCGCTGTAATCGAAGGCGGTGAACAGGTCGTACATGGCGTTGCGGATGATCGGCATGTAGAGCGCCCGGCGCAGCTCGCTGTAGCGGGCCTTGTTGTTGGACTGGTCGTTGGTGACGTAGTCGCCGTTCTTGGTGTCGAGCAGCGAGCCGCCGACGGCCAGGTCCAGGCGCCCGGCCACCGTCAGGATGCTGTCGCGGATCGGCTCGGCCTCGAGGCGGCGGCGGTTCTGCCGCCACAGCAGGCGGTTCTCGGGGTCCTTCGTGGCGTAGTCCTCGCGGTACGCGCTGGCCATGCGGTAGGCGCTCGAGCGCATGATCTCGCGGTGCAGCGCCTTGATCGACCAGCCGTGCTCCTGGAAGTCGCGCGCCAGCCAGTCGAGCAGCTCGGGGTGGGTCGGCAGCTCGCCGCGCAGGCCGAAGTTCGACGGGGTGCGCACGATGCCCTCGCCGAAGTGGCCGAGCCAGATGCGGTTGGCCATGACGCGCGCGGTGAGCGGGTGCTCGGCGCTGGTCATCCACTGCGCCAGTTCCAGGCGGCCGCTGGTCTTCTCCGGGATGGCGGGCGGCTTGACCAGGTTGTCGGTGACGTGCAGGAAGCCGCGCGGCTCCTTGGTCGAGGCCAGGTTCTGGGTGCTGCCGCGGATGTGCACCGGCACGTCGACGATGGTCTGGTCGTTGACCGACATGGCGCGGTCGAAGGGCGCGGGCTTGGCCTTGTCGAGTTCCGCGAGCGCGGCGCGCTCGTCGGCGAGCTTCTTCTTCACCGCCTCGGGGAAGCGCGCCTCGAGGGCGGCGCCTTCCAGGTGCAGCGGACCGCCGGCGGCGAACAGCGTGTGCTGCAGGGCGGACAGCTCCTTGGCCTCCTTCTCGTTGGCCCCCTCCTTGGCCTCCTTGTCCTGCTTGGCCTTCTTGCGCTTGGCCTTCTTGGCGTTGTTGGCGTCCTTGGCCTCGGCGGCCAGGTCGCTGGCGCGTCAGCACCTCGACGCCGCCGATCCACGCCTGGTAGCGCTCGGCGAGTTCGGCGCGCGAGGCCGGCGGGGCCGGCTTCAGCAGTTCGAGGGCGAGTGGCGAGACCGCGCTTTCCGGCGACTTCTCGAGCTTGTCGGCGATCTCGGCGCTCTTGGCGGCGAAGGCCTCGGCCGGGACCTTGGCGTAGGCGTTCCACACCGCCAGGAAGCGGTCGCTGTGCGCGCGGCTGAGGAAGGTCGACCAGCTGCGCAGGACGGCCGCGTCCAGCCCGCCGGGAGCGGTGGCCTGCGCGCCATTTCCGCCGAGCGCGTGCAGCACGAACTTGTCGAGGTGCGGGATGTCGCCGTCGCGCTCGAAGCGCAGCACGGCCTTGCCGGCGGGCAGGGTGATCTCGCCGATGTCGCGCCAGGCCTGCTCCTTGGCGCTGAAGCCGCCGGTCGTGGCCTTGAAGGCGTCGGTGATGGCGACGGCGCCGCCGACCAGCACGCGCATGCCGCGCTCATCGCCGGCGGCGTAGCGCATCTCCAGCAGGTAGCGTCCGGCGCTCGGCACGGTCAGGTCGTACTCGGCGAACTGCTGCCCGGCGGAGGCGGTGTGGACGATGGTGGTGTCGGCCGAGCCGTAGGTGGAGGAGTCGATGCGCAGGTTGCCGCGCGCGAAGGCCTCGGCCTCGACGGCGATGCCGTCGTGCGTCACCGCGCCGGCGGCGAGCAGGTAGTCGGCGGTGCGCGCGCGCAGGGCGTCGACCACCTCGCGCTGCGCCACGGCGCTGACGGCCGCCTCCGCCTCCTGGTGCTTCTTCTGCTCGGACTTCCACGCCTCGGCGGCGCGGATCTGCTCCACCGACGCGACGTCGTGCTCGTTCCACTTCGCCAGGCCGCCCTGGTTGCCCAGGATCGCCGTGCTCTTCACGACGCCGGCCAGCGCGTAGTAGTCCTTGGTCGGCACCGGGTCGAACTTGTGGTCGTGGCAGCGCGCGCAGCCCAGCGTCAGGCCGAGCATCGCCTTGCCCATGACGTCGATCTGCTCGTCGACCACGTCCATGACCAGCTTCTCGTTGTCGTGCTCGGCGAGCATCTTCGGCCCGAGCACCTGGAAGCCGGTGGCGGTGATCTGGTCGACCAGCTGCTGGTTGTCCTTGGCCGGCGGCAGCAGGTCGCCGGCGAGCTGCTCGGTCAGGAAGCGGTCGTAGGGCTTGTCGGCGTTGAAGGCGCGCACCACGTAGTCGCGGTACAGGTAGGCGTGGCCGTAGGCGAGGTTCTCGTCCAGCCCGTTGGAGTCGGAGTAGCGCACCAGGTCGAGCCAGTAACGGCCCCAGCGCTCGCCGTACTGCGGCGAGGCGAGCAGGCGGTCGACGAGCGCGTCGTAGGCCTTGGGCGAGGTGTCGGCGACGAAGGCGTCGACCTCCTGCGGGGTCGGCGGCAGGCCGATCAGGTCGAAGGTCGCGCGGCGGATGAAGCCGCGCTTGTCGATCTCCGGCGCGGGCTGCATGCCGGCGGCTTCGAGCCGGGCGAGCACGAAGCGGTCGATCGGGCTCTTCACCCAGGCTTGGGCCTTCACCGCGGGCGGGGCCGGGTGGGTCATCGGCTTGAACGACCAGAACTCGCGGCCCTTCTCCAGGGGCGGCGAGACCAGCTTGGCCGGGCCGCTCGCCACCACCGTGGTGCTGCGCGGATCCGGCGCGCCCATCTTCACCCACTGCTCGAGCAGTTTGATCTGCTCGTCCTTGAGCTTGCCGTCCGGCGGCATCTCCATGTCCTTGTCGACGTAGCGCACGGCGGTGATCAGCGGGCTCTTGTCCGGATCGCCCGCCTTGATCACCACGCCGCTGTCACCGCCCTTGGCGAGCGCCGGCTTGGAATCCATCTCCAGGCCGCCCTTGTGCTTGCCCTTGGCGGCGCTGTGGCAGCTGAAGCAGTTCTCGGCCAGGATCGGGCGGATGTTCTTCTCGAAGAACTCGGCGCCCGCGGCGTCATCGGCGGCGACGGCGCGCGCGCCACCGGCGGCGAGCAGCAGCAGGGTCGCCACCACGGCGGCGGAACGGGGCAGGACGGTCGGAGCGGCGGAGCGGGCGTTGGATCATGGTGCGTGCTCGGCGTGCGGGCGTTACGAGGGGGCTGGTGAGTCTACCCTGGCAGCCGCGCCCCAGGTCGCCGATCCGCGGTGGAATCGACAGCGGGCGCGTCGCCACGTCAATGCATACGGAGGA
>CAWFSD010000065.1:0-45293 GCA_963818245.1 uncultured Planctomycetota bacterium | reverse complement strand
GATGACCGGCGTCGTGCCCGCGGTGACCACCACCGCGCAGACCTCGCTGCTCACCGGCAGCTCCGCCAGGAGCACGGCATCGTCGCCAACGGCTGGTACTTCCGCGAGCTGGGCGAGGTCTGGTTCTGGCGGCAGAGCCAGAAGCTGGTGCAGGCGCCGAGCATTCTGGGAGCTGGCCCGGCGCAGCCGGCCGGAGCTGCGCGTGCTGAAGCACTTCTGGTGGTACGCGATGAACACCGACGCCACCGCCACGGTGACGCCGCGCCCGGTCTACCACCACGACGGGCGCAAGAGCCCGGACTTCTACGCCTGGCCGGCGGAGCTGAAGAGCGCGCTCGCCGCGCGCCACGGCGCCTTCCCGCTGTTCAACTTCTGGGGCCCGACCGCCGACGTGGCGTCGACGCGCTGGATCGCCGAGAGCTTCGCCACCGCCTGGGACCAGGTGCGGCCGGACCTCGCCCTGTGCTACCTGCCGCACCTCGACTACGACCTGCAGCGCTTCGGCCCGACCGGCGACCACCTCGCGCGCAACCTGCGCGCGCTGGACGCCGAGGCCGGCAAGGTCATCGCCGCGGCCGAGGCGCGCGGCGCGGCGGTGGTGGTGGTCAGCGAGTACGGCATCGAGAAGGCCGACCACGCGGTGCCGATCAACCGCGTGCTGCGCGCCGCCGGGCTGCTGGCGGTGGTCGGCAACGCCGCCGGCGAGCTGCTCGACCCAGGGCCGAGCGCGGCCTTCGCGGTCTGCGACCACCAGCTCGCGCACGTCTATTGCCGTGACGCTGCGGCGGTGGAGCGCGCCGCCAGCCTGGTGCGCGGCCTGCCCGGGGTCGAGCGCGTGCTGGTCGGCGCGGAGCGGGCGCAACTCGGCCTGGACCACCCGCGCTCGGGCGAAGTCGTGGCCCTGGCCGCGCCCGGCGCTTGGTTCACCTACGACTACTGGCTGGAGGACGCCGCCCGGCCGGACTTCGCGCGCGCCGTGGAGATCCACAAGAAGCCCGGTTACGATCCGCGCGAACTGGTCTTCGATCCGCACGGCGGCAGGTTCCGCGCCGCGCGCGCGCTGGCCAAGAAGATGCTCGGCCTGCGCTACGTGATGGATCCCGTGTCGCTCGATACCGCCCTGGTCAAGGGCACCCATGGCCGCCCCGCGGCGCGCCCAGAGGACGGGCCGGTGCTGATCACCTCCGAGAAGGACTGGGCGCGGTCGGAGTGGAGCATGCTGGAGGTGGCGCCGCGACTCGTCGCCCACCTCACCGGGTGAGGTGCTCGGTGGGCTGACATGCCTTCTCCCTAGGGACCGCCGGGCGTGCGTTGGCGCAGCGTTTCGATCCCTGAAGCAATGGTTGAAGGCGAGCCTGGGCCGGGCAGGCTGGGCGCATGATCCTGCGCCCCACCCTGCTGCTGCTCGCTCTCGTCACCGCCTCCGGTTTCGCCGCCGAGACGCTCGCCACCAAGGACGGGCGCAAGCTGGACTACGAGACCCTGATCTGCGACCCCAGCACGCCCAAGACCGCGGTGACGCTGAAGAACGGCACCACCATCACCGCGCTGAAGCTGTCGGAACTCGACCTCGCGGCGCTGCCCGCGGCCGACCGCGCGCGCATCGCCGCCTACACCAAGGAGCAGAAGTCCAAGGCGGTGATCCTGCTCGAGGACGAGTGGATCAACCGCGACGAGTACCTGCTGAAGTCCGACAAGCGCTTCGCCTACGACAAGAAGCTGCACCGCGTCGGGGCCATCCTGCTCGAACTGGTCAACGACGAGAAGGTGCGCATCACCATCGGCCTGCGCATCAAGATCAGCGCCGACACCTTCGGCACCGAGTTCAGCGTCGAGTCGGGGAAGCGGAAATCCATCCAGGTGCCGGACGGGACCTACCTCGCCTACGTGGTGCGCGAAACCGAGAATGACGCAGAGCTGTCCGTGACCGAGCACCACCCGGGGGCGCTCAAGAACGTGCACCTCCGGCTGTCCGTCGGCGGCGACTCCAAGGACCTCATCCAAGGCAAGGACGCGGGCACCATCGCCATCCCGCCGGAGATGCGCAGGGATGGACGGGGCGGCCGGAAGCGGGAAGCCAACAGGCACGGGAGAAGGCGCAGGCGCTGAGCGCCTGCGGGAGGTTTCCTCGGCCGCGCATCAGTCCATGGAGGACGGAACCTTCTCCCCTCCCACCCCCTGCCTTCCCTTCTTCCCCTTACAGCAGCGCCACTTCCGCGCATTGCACCGCGTTCAGCGCCGCGCCCTTGAGCAGCTGGTCGCCGACCACCCACACGTCGAGGGTGTTGGGCTGGCTGTGGTCCTTGCGCAGGCGGCCGACGTAGACGTCGTCCTGGCCGGCGACGTCGGTGGGCATCGCCCAGCGGTTCTTGGCGCGGTCCTCGAGCACGGTCACGCCGGGGGCCTTGCGCAGGATCTCGTAGGCCTTCTCGACGCTCAGTTCGCGCACGAACTCGATGTTGAGGGCTTCGGCGTGGGTGCGCAGCACGGGCACGCGCACGCACGTGCCGGTGATGCGCACGCTGGGGTCGTGCAGGATCTTGACCGACTCCTTGGCCAGCTTCATCTCCTCCTCGCAGTAGCCGTTGTCCATCATCGCCGAGTTGTGCGGGAAGAGGTTGAAGGCGTACGGGTGCGGCAGCACCTGCGGCGTGAACGGCCTGCCCTCGAGGTAGGCGCGGGTGCTGTCCTTCAGCTCCTCCATCGCCGCGTGCCCGGCGCCCGAGGCGGCCTGGTAGGTGGCGGCGACGACGCGGCGGATGGGCATCGCCTGGTGCAGCGGGTTGAGCGCCAGCAGCGCGATGATGGTGGTGCAGTTGGGGTTGGCGATCACGCCCTTGTGGCGCTTGGCGTCCTGCGGGTTGACCTCGGGCACGACCAGGGGCACGCCCTCCTCCATGCGGAACGCGGAGGAGTTGTCGACCATCAGGCAGCCGGCCTTGACGCACGACTCGCGGTACTCGCGCGAGATCTTGGCGCCGGCGCTGAACAGGGCGAGCTGGCAGCCCGCGAAGCTGTCGTGGGTGAGCTCCGTGACGGTGATTGCCTTGCCCTTGAAGTCGAGGGTGGTGCCCGCGCTGCGCTTGGAAGCGAGCAGGACCAGCTCGGAGACGGGGAAGTTGCGGCGCTCGAGCACTTTCATGAACTCGACGCCGACGGCACCGGTGGCGCCGACGATGGCGACCTTGAAACCCATGGCGATCTCCTGGGCCACGGACGTTCTGACCGCGGCGGAGGGCGCGAGTGTGGGACGGGGGTGGCGAGGGCAAGCCTTGCGTGGGGGAGACCCGAGAGCTGAGACTCTGGAGCCTGGAGCCTGGAGCCTGGAGCCTGGAGCCTAGACCCTAGACCCTAGACCCTAGACCCTAGGCGCGAGATACGAGACACGAGACACGAGACAGGAAACCGACCCAAGCATAGAGAGCTCAACTCGTGGAATCGAATCTAGGGTCTAGGGTCTAGGGTCTGGGGTCTAGGTCCTAGGGTCTCCGTCCCACTCGCCGCTTGCCCCGCGACGCGCGCCGGCGACGACCTGCGCCGCGGCATCCAAGCCCGCCCCGGAGTCCCGATGACCGACCGTCTCAAGCGTCTGTCCGCCACCGATCGCGAGGACCTCGGCGATTTGCGCATCAAGCTCGAGACGGCGGCGCACAACATCCAGGTGATGCTCAAGAACCAGGATATCGATGAGATCCGCGTGGCTGTGGCCAACGCCGCCGAGATGACCGCGCAGGCGCTGGCGGCGCTGCAGCGCGTGCGCGATCACCTGGGCTGAACGGGCCTCCCGGTCGCCTGTTTTACACCTGCCCGCTGAAGGCAGCGGAAACGCACCCATGGATCGAGGCAGTCCGTGGACTCGCAGGCAGTCGCCGGGAGGGTCGAGCGCCAGCTCGACCATATCCATCAGAACCCCTACGCCCGGCGAACGTTCCTCCGCCAGGCCGGAGGGCAGGCCGCCACCAGCGCTCAGGGCTTGGCAGCAGCCGGTGCCGGCGCGACAGCCGGTGCCGGTGCGCCTGCGCCTGCGGCCGGTGCGCCCCCCTGCTTCGCCAAGGCGGCCTGGGCCGTCTCCAGGTCCTTGACGGCGCGCACGCGCCGGGCGGTGAGATCGGTCTTCTTGTGCTCGAGGTTCTTCTTCTCCTCGGTCAGCGACGCCACCATCCCCTGCTGGCGGGTCACCTCGCCCTCGGCGCCATCGGCATCGGCGCGGGCCTGGGCGTAGGCCCTGCGCGCGTCCTCGACCGCCTGGTAGAGCGGCTGCAGGTTCACCGTGTTGGTGTTGCCGGCGGTGCCGTACCCACCCTGGCGCTGCCCGGTGTTCTGGTTCTGGGCCTGGGTCAGGCTGCGCTGCGCACTGTCGTAGGCGGACTTGGCCTGGGTCACCTTCTGCGCCTTGGCCTGGGCGGCGGAGAGCGCGGTGCTGGCCTTGGCCAGCTCGGCATCGAGCAGCGCCGGGCGCTTCTGCAGGTCCGCGAGCTGCTTGTCGATGGTGGCGATGTAGGCGGCCTTGCCATCGACGTCCTTCTGGGCGTTGTCGTGGGCCGCGCCTTCCTTGGCCTTCTCCTTGAGCGCGTCGGCCTCGGCGATGGTCATCACCTGGCCCTGGTAGCGCACTTTCCCCTGGGCGGCCAGCGCCTCGCTCTCCTTGACCCACTTGCCGTCGACCTGGACCCAGCCGAGGTCCTTGAGCAGGGCCAGGGCCACCGGCTGGTCGGCGGTCTGGGCGAGGGCCTCCTGCGCCTGCGCGGCGGCGCGGTCGGGCATCGCCTGGTCGCGGCACCAGGCGGCGAGCGCGGCGTGCTCGTCCGCGCTCTTCGCTGCAGCCGCGCGCTTGGCGAAGTCCGCCTCGGGATCGGCGAGCGTGACGATCGAGAGGATCTGCTCGCGCTTGTAGCCCATGGTCACGCTCATCGTGCCGGTCTTGGTCGCGATCGCCGATTTGACGCGCACCTCGGTATCGTCCTGGGCGATCACCTCGCCCTTCACGACCTGGCCGGAAGAGAGGTGGAGTTCGACCTGCTGCGCCGCCCCCACGCGCGCGGCGCCACTCAGCAGCAGGGCCGCGGCGATGAGGAGCGGGCGGGGGATGGGGCTGTTGGCCATGGGACCTCCTGCGCTGGCAACCGGCTACGGTCGCAAGGAGACGGCCTTGTTCCACGGAATCACCGTCCAGGGGTGGGCGGTACGGGGTACAGCGGCTGACGGGAGGCTGTCAGGCCGACCACGACTGAAACCAACCGTCACTGCCGCTAGGCACCGTTGCCGGGCTCACTCGATGGTGCGCGGCACGAACAGGTCTCGGGGGTAGACCCGGTCCGTGGCCAGGAGATCGGCCACCACGGTGACGAAGTCAGCGCGGAAGGTGGCGAAATCTTCCAGGATGTAGACCGCCCCCGCCGCGCTGACGATGGTCAGGCGCAGGAAGGACCCGCCGCCGGGGGGAGAGTGACCGCCCCGCTGGTCGAGCACATCGAGGGCGACGAGGCGACCATGGAACTCGGGCAGGGCGCGAAAGCGCTCCAGGGACACGCGGACCTCGCCCGCGCGTCCAGGCTCTGCGGGCGGGATTCCGCTCTTCCCGGGCTGCGGGGAGCCGTCGGCGCGCTCTCGATGATCGGCCCGTCGTTCGAGGCATCCCCCCGCGAGGAGCGCCAACACCACCGCGCAGAAGACGGGCAGGAGGCGCATCGGCCACCGCTTCGGATCAGCGCGCCGCGACCCGCTCATCCCGCCCCGCCACCGGGAGGGCGCCGAACGGCTGCGTGGTCTCCGCCCCCGACGGCCCGATGAACGGGTTGCCCGGTTCGCGGCGACCCTTGTCGCCGCACCCGCCCAGCAGCGGCGACCAGGGCGGCCCCGGCCGCCAGGGTGGCGACCATCTGGCGGCGTGCGGTCAGCGGACGGATCTGCGACATGGGCGGCTCTCCGGCGGGTCCAGCGCACGCTACGGGTGCGGCCCGGGCTTCAACCCTCACCGCTGGTGGGTGCGCCGGGCTGTGGCACGGACATCCGGCCCGCCGCCTTGCGGCTTGCGCAGCCCGGTCCATGGGCGCACCCTCAGACCCATGCTCCATGGCCTCCGCGCCTCCGACGCGCCCCTGCTGCAGCGCCTGTGCGGCGCCGACATGCGCCTGTTCCTGCGCCTGGGCGCCCTGCTGCAGGCGCGCCTCGCGGTCACCGAGCCGGCGCTCGGCGCGCTGCAGGCCACGCCCGGCGGCAAGGCACTGATCGCCGACCGCCGCCTGCAGGACGTCACCGCCGCGGGCTTCCCCGCCCTGCTCGCCGAGCACGCCGGCGACAGCGGCCTGGCGCTGATCGACGAGGCCGGCGGCGCCGAGGCCGGCTGGCGCGTGCTCGCCCTCGCCGACGAGGTCGGCAACCCCCTGCTCGCGGCGATGGCCGCACCGGCGCCCGCCGGCGCCGGTGCGGTGGTCGAGGCCGAGGTCATCCACGCCGAGGCGCTGCCCGCCCTGAGCGAGCTCGCGGCCACGCTCGCTCCGGCCCTGCGCGGACCGCTCGAAGGGTTGTTGCAGGCGCGCGCCGACGACCAGCGCGCGGCGGCGCTCGAGCAGCTGCGCTACGCCACCCCGCCGCTGCACCTGGTGGGCGAGATCATGCCCATGCTGCTCGCGGACGGCGCCGAGCTGGTGCGCGAGCGCGCCATCAGCCTGCTGGTCGCCGCCGGCGCGCACATCGCCGTCGTCGACCTGATCCGCGCGCTGCAGCGGAAGGACGAGGCCGCGCTGACCCGGCTCGGCGAGGTGCTGGCGACCCTGCCCGACCAGCAGCGCGACCTGGCGATCGCGGCGCTGGTCGCGCACGTCGCGCGCGGCCACGCCACGCCCGCCCTGGTCGGCCTGTGCCAGCGCCTGGCGCCCCACCTGATCCGCTTCCGCGGCCTCGACCGCCTGCTGGAGCTGCTGCTGCCCACGCGCCTGAGCCTGATCGGCCTGGTGCGCGCCCTCCAGGAGCACGATGCGGAGCGCGTCGAGGGCACCCTGCGCCGCCACCTCGGTGAGGGCGCCGAGGCCGACGCCAACCTCATCGTCCTGCTCGCCGCCCCCGGCCGCAGCGCCGACGCCGCGCTGCTCGAGCGCGGCGTCGACCTGCTGCTCGCCGCCGGCGAGGCGCCCGTCGAGCGCATGGCCCTGGCCGGCGCGCTGCGCCGCATCGACGGCGCGCCGGGCGGCGAGCGCGGCACCCTCGCCGCGCGCCTGGTGGCGCGCGCCGCCGCCATCCCCGCGGCGCGCGACACCAGCGTGATCTGGCTGCTCGCGGAATTGTGCCGCGACGGTCTCCTCGGCCCATCCGACGGCGAGCGCTTGGCCGAGGCGGTGCGCCTCTGGCTGCGCGACGCGCCCGGCCCGATCCTGGTCGCGCTGCTCGAGCAGCAGCTGCCCGCGCACCTGCCGGCCAGCGCGGCCGCGCGCGGCGCCCTGGTCGAGCCGCTGGTCGAGATCATCGCGCGCTTCCGCGACGAGCGCTCACTCGACCTGGTCGGGGTGTGCCTGTCCGGCATCGGGGAGGCCGGCGTGCCGGCGCTGTGGCAGCTGCTCGAGGAGCACCCGCACGAACCGGTGCGCCTGCTGACCGCCGGGCTGCTGCCGACCCTGGTCAAGGCGGACGACCCCGCTGCGCTCACGGCCGCGGTCAAGCGCCTGCTCGGTGGCCTGACGCGCGTCGAGCAGGGCCGCGAGCGCGGCGCGCTGGTCACCGCCGCGGCGCGCCTGGCGGGCAACCCCATCGCCGTGCCGGCGCTCGCCGGCGCCGTGCTCGCCGCCACCCAGGGCCTGGGCGAGTGGGGCACCGAGGCGCTCGGCTTCCTCGCCGCCGGCCCGCACCTGACCGGGGAGCAGCGGCGCGCGATCCTCGAGCAGCTTCTGCGCGAGCTCGGCGAGGAGCTGCCGGACATGCCGCTGGACGCCGAGGTCGACGCGGCGACGCAGGAGCAGACCTTCATCCTCGACCAGCGCCTGGGCGCGCACACCGAGAACATCCCGCGCGTGCTCGACGCCTTGCAGCGCATCGGACGCTCGCCGCACCTCGACGCGGCCGGCCTGGCGCGGCTGGTGGAGCGCATGTGCGTGCAGTGGGCCGCGGTCTCGACCTGGCGCACCATCTGGGGCCCTGGCAACGTCCAGGAGCTGGGCCGCGCGCTCGGCCTGCTCGCCGGGCGCGCCGACTTCCCGGGGCCGCTGCGCGTGCGCATCTGCGAGGCGCTGCTGCCGCGCCTCAACCAGCTGGTGGTCGCGCGCAGCCTGGCGCGCGCCTTCGCCACCGGCGACGGGCCCTACCTGAGCGAGCTCGCCGGCAAGGCCGCGGCCCGGCTGGTGCAGCTCGCCGCCGACAAGTACTACGCCGACGACGAGTGGCCCGAGCTCGCCGAGACGCTGATCGACTTCCTGGTCGTGCCGCACCTCGGCGCGAACGGCGCGCCGCTGCGCCGGCGCCTCGCCAACCTGGTCGGCGCCTACCGCGCGAGCTGCACCAGCCGTGCGCGCGCCAAGCTGCGCGCGATCCTGCCCGACCTCGAGCCGGACCTGCGCGCGCGCCTCGACTGGGCCTGAAACCGGGCATGCGCGCGCTCCGCCGCCTGCGCCTGGGGGCGCGCCGCCTGCACCGCCTGCGGCCGGCCCTGCGCGCCGGGCTGCGCGTGCTGCTCGCCGGCCAGCTCGCGCCGCGCCGCGCCGCCTGGGCGAGCGCGGTCGGCGCGGCGGTCGGCGTGGCGCCGCTGCCCGGCTTGCAGTTCGTCACCGCCGCCGGCCTGGCTTGGGCCCTCCGGCTGAACGTGCCGCTGGTGCTGCTGTGGAGCAACCTCAGCTTCGGACCCCTGCTGCTGATGTGGGGCGCGCTCAGCGCCGCCCTGGGCGTGTGGCTGCGCAGCGGGGCCAGCCCGCTGGGCACCTACCGCGAGCTGCTCGCCCGCCACGCCGGCGAGGGCTGGCGCGCCGCCGGCGCGCTGGCCGGCGAAGTGCTCGGCGACTGGCTGGTCGGCAGCGTGGTGGTGATCCCGTGCGTGGCGGTGGCCGCGGGCGCCTGCGGCTGGGTGGTGGCCGCGCAGCTCATCCGCCGGCGCGCGCGCATCGCCGCGGCGGTGGCGGCGTCGGCGCAGCGGGCGGCGTCCCAGGGCCAGGCGGCGGCGGCGCTCGCGGATGCCGTGGAGGTCGCCACGGCCGCCCAAGGCGTGGGTGCCGCCCCAACGCTCCACGATGGAGTGGTCGCTGTCCCCACGACCAGGGGCGAGGGCTGACCGTGCGTCCGCAGCCCTGGGTCGACGGCTCGCTGCTCGTCGCCGCCGCGGCGCTGGCCGCGGCCCCAGCGGTGGGCGCGCTCGCGCCCTACGCGCCGCTCGGCGCCATCGCCCTGCTGCACGCCTGGGGCGCCGCGGTCCCGCGCTCGGGCTACTTCCTGCGCGTACACTGGCGCCTGCCGCCGGGGTGCCCCGGCCTGGCCCTGACCTTCGACGATGGCCCGCACCCGGAGATCACCCCGCGCCTGCTCGACCTGCTCGCGGCCGCCGGCCAGCAGGCGACCTTCTTCGTCATCGGCGAGCACGTGCGCGCCCACGGCGCGCTGCTCCGCCGCATGCTCGCCGAGGGCCACGCCATCGGCCTGCACTCCGACCGCCACGACCGCTTCCTGGCCGCGCGCGGCGACGCCACCGTGCGCCGCGACCTCGAGCGCTGCGGCGCGGCGATCGCGGATGCCACCGGCGGTCCACCGCCGCGCCTGTTCCGACCACCCATCGGCATCAAGAGTCCGAGCGTGGCCAGCGCCACCGCGCAGCTCGGACTCCGCACCGTCACGTGGTCCTGCCGCGGCCTCGACGGCGTCGCGCGCGCCGACCCCGCGCGCGTGCTGGCGCGGCTCTCGCGCGGCATCGCGCCGCGCGCCATCCTCACGCTCCACGACGGCCACGAACCGGGGCGCCCGTCCGATCGCAGCGCCTGCCTGGCTGTGACGGCGGAGCTGCTGCCGAGGTTGAGCGCAGCGGGCTGCGCGAGCCGGGCGCTGGTGGTCGTCGGCGCGGGGATCGGGTTGGCGGAAGCCCCGTAGGCAGGCCGGAGGTGATTTCGCCGATCACTTCCTCGAGGCGCAGCCGCCCGCTCCCGACGATCGGAAGCGCCCCTGGCGCCTCCGATTCCCTTGTTCGGGTCGCCCTGCGCTGCCGGAACATCGGAGCCGGGACGGGGCTGGGGTTTTATCAGAAGGCAGACCCGAGATGCGCGTGCGCACCTCGGGTCCGGGTCCCCCCTTCTCGGGTCTGGGGTCTAGAGTCCCCCCCTCACTTCGCCGCCGCCGCCACCGACTCGAAGTAGGCGAAGATCGACGCCAGGTCCTCCGGTTGCAGGTTGTTCGCCAGCCCCTCCGGCATCATCGACTTCGGCTCCTCGCCGCGCTTGACGATGTCGGCGACGTTCAGCTCCATGACCTGGCCGACGATGTTGCGCAGCTCGATGGTCTCGGCGCCCTCGTGGGTGACGAAGCCGATCTGGTGGGTGCCGTCCTTCATGTCGAACCAGCGCGTGGTGAAGCCCTGCGAGATGACCGCGCTCGGGCGCAGCACCGACTCGGTGAGCTGGGCGCGGCTGTACTGCTTGGTGATCTCGCCCAGGTACGGGCCCTTCTGCGGCACGTCCTTGGAGATGGTGTGGCAGGCGATGCAGCCCTGCATGGCGAAGAGCTGCTGACCTTTCTTGGGGTCGCCCTTGGCCTTGCCCACCGCGACCACCACGTCCTCGAAGGACAGCGTGCCGATGGCGCCGCCGCCCGCCTGCTTGGCGGCGTTGGCCTTGGCCTTGGCGAGGATGTCCGCGTCGTTCTGGTTGTCAGGCTTCTTGGCGCCGCCAGCCAGGACGATGCCCTCGATCTTCAGCTTGAGGAACTCGACCTGCGCCGTGATGTGCTCGGCGACCTCACCGCCCTCGGCGATGCCGGCCTTCAGCGCCGCCTCGATCTCGCCCGAGCCCGCCCAGGTGGCGCGCTGGTAGTAGGGGCCGGTGTGCTCGGGGCGGGTGGTCCACCACGCTTTGCGGTCCCACTCGCCTTCGGTGTAGTAGAGGCGGGCGAGGTCGGTGTAGATCTTCTTCTTGAGGTCGGCGGGCGCGTTGGCGAGCTTGCCGATCAGCCCCTTCACCGCGCGCTCATCGTGCATCCAGCGCAGCGCCCACAGCGCGCCGTCGACCAGGTCGCTGGGCGCGCCGGTGCTGACCGCCGCCAGCGTGGCGTCGACCGCGTTCAGCTCGACCAGCGCGCGCACGGCCATGTGCGGGATGATCAGCTGGGCGTCCTTCCAATCCGGCTTCACCGCCAGCAGCGGCACGATCGCCTTGCCGGCCTCGGGCTTGCCGAGGCGCAGCAGGCCGACCAGGGCCTGCACGCGCACGCGCGGGTTGTCGCTGCCCAGGCCCTGGACGAAGGGTTCGAGCGGGACGTTGGCGAGCTGGGTCTTGCGGTCGGCGAGGGCGCGCAGCGCCCACTCCTGGATGGTCGCGTCCCTGGTCAGGGCGACCAGGTCGGGGTTGGCGTCGGCGCCGAACAGGGACTTGAACGTGAACAGCGCGGCGATGCGCGCGTACAGCGGCTGGGCCTGGGCCTTGGCGATGTCGAGCAGTCCGGCCTTCCACGGCGCCTTGGCTCCGCGCCTCAGCATCTCGTCCTGGGTCTGCTGGCGGCACACCGCGCTGCGCGCGGCGATCAGCGGCACCAGGGCGGCGTCGCCGGCCTTCTTCAGGTCGGGGAACTTCGCGGCGGGCTCGCCGCCCTCGACCGGGCGCAGCTCGATGATCGCGCCGACGCTCGGGCCGTTGTAGGTGAAGACCGCGCCCTTCCACGACGACACGAACAGGTGCGAGTCGCCATCGGCGTCCATGTCGGTGACGCTCTGGACCTTCGCCCACTCCTCGCGGCTGTCGAGGGACCAGCCCGCGCCGTCGGCCTTGAGCGGCAGGCGGTAGACGGTGCCGGTGCCCCAGTCGCAGATGTACTGCGCGTCGCCGTCGCCGTTCGGCAGGCCCGGCTCGTGCAGGAACATGCTGCCGACCGCTGATCCGCCGCCGAAGTCGTGCAGGGTCGGCAGCAGCTCGCTGCCGAAGCGCGCGTAGAGCGACGGGTAGCCCATGTCGGCGCCGCCCAGGAAGTAGCTGAAGCGGCTGTTCCAGCCGTCGCCGTCGTTGGTGTTGTCGTAGATGAAGCCGTTCAGGTACGGGTCGACCGACACGTCCATGATGTTGCGCGTGTGGTGCGCGTAGACCTCCAGCTCGCTGCCGTCCGGGCGCAGGCGGACCACGCCGCCGCCGCGCATGGTCATGTGCTTGCCGTCCGTGCCGACGCCGTCGGGGATGCCGAAGTCGCCGATCGCGCAGTAGATCCAGCCGTCGATCGCCTGGCGGATGCCGTTGGAGGTGTGGTCGGCCGGGTGCATGTCGAAGCCGTAGCCGATGCCGGTGATGATGTCCTTCACCTGGTCGGCCTTGCCGTCGCCATCGGTGTCGCGGTAGGCGGTCAGGGTCGGCGGGTGCAGGCAGTAGAGCGTGTCGCCGTCGAAGAAGATGCCGCGCGGGGAGTCGACGTCGGCGACGAAGGTGTCGAACCTGTCCGCGACGCCGTCGCCGTCGGTGTCGGTGGCGCGGACGATGCTGCCGCGGTGCTTCTCGCGGTCGAGCGAGCCGTTCTTGTCGACCGAGATGAACAGCTCGCCCTTGCCGCTGGCCGCGACGCACACCGGGTACGAGACCTCGGGCGGGTGCGCGAACAGGGTCGCGGTGTAGCCCTTGGGGGCGCGCGACATGAAGTTCTTCACGCCGACCTCGTGGACGGCGAAGTCGAGGGCCTTGAGCTCGCCGAGCGGGATCGCCACCGGCTTCTCGCCGCTGAAGGCGATCTTCGCGTCCGCCCAGTCCGCGTGGTCCTTGCCGTTGCCGTCGCCGCCGTCGCTGACGTGCAGGCGCAGCAGCTTCACGCCCTTGAGCTTGACGTTGACCTTGACCGCCTCCTCGCGCCCGCGCAGCACCCCGCTGCGCCACAGGATCCGGTCGTCGCCGATGACGAAGAACTCGACCGAGCCGTCGCCGGTGGTCTCGTCGTCGACGCCGACCTTGGCGGTGAAGGCCTCGCCGCCGCCCTTGAGGTCGACCACCAGGTCGCTGTCGGCGTGCGTCCCGAAGCCGTTCGCGAACTTCGTCCCGCCGATGGCCAGTCCGTTGCCTTCCACCGACTTGTCCACCGCCGGGGTCCGCCAGCCCTGCTTGCCCAGGCTGAGGTCGAGGGTGGACAGCACCACGCTGTCGGCGGCGTGGGCGGGGATGGCCGCCAGCGCGGACAGCGCGGAGGCGGAGGCGAGGGCGGCCAGGCCGGCGAGGCGTTCATCATCGGGGCTCCGGAGGTGTGGTGTATACGTCACGTGGTGCGAGGGCGTTGCGCAGCACAAGGGGTGGACTGGCAGTATACTCCAAGGATCATCGGCGCGGCCGGATAGCCTGAAACGCCGGGCATTCTCGCGCTGTCAGGATGGAAGGGACCGCATGGCCTTTGTCGACCTGCAGCCGATCATCGACGAGGCCGTCCACCAGGTGCGGCGCGGCGACCGCGAAGCGTACCGCGCCATCGTCGAGGCCTGCGAGAGCCGCCTGCGCGTGCTGGTCGCGCCGGTGCTGCCCGATCCGGCGACCGTCGAGGACGTGGTCCAGCAGACCTTCGTCACCGCCTACCGCAAGCTCGACCAGTACCAGACCGGCACCGGCTTCATGGCGTGGATCGCCACCATCGCGCGCTACGAGGCGCTCAACGAGCGCCGCCGCTGGATCACCGAGAAGTCGTTCCGCCGCCGCTATGGCGACGAGATGCGCATCGAGCAGCTCCTCGAGGACGACCTGGTCGATGCCAGCGCCGAGTGGGACGAAGGCATGGTCGAGCGCCTGCACCAGTGCATCGGCGGCCTGCAGGAGCGCACCGCCGCGGTGGTGAAGGCCCACTACTTCCAGCTCCAGGACAACCACGACATCGCCGCCAGCCACGGCCACGACGCCGCCTGGGTGCGCCTGGTCCTGCACCGCGCGCGCCTCGCCATCGCCTCGTGCCTGAAGGCGCAGCGGAGCGCGCATGCCTGAGGACCTCGACCAGCAGCGCCGCTGCGCCGACCACGTCGCGGGCGCCACCGCACCCGGGCTCGCCGACGCCCTGGCCGCGGACGCCGCGCGCTGCGCGGAACTCGCCGCCAGCGTGGCCACCGACCGCGCGCTGCGCACCGTCGCGCGCGGCCCGATCGACATCGACGCCGTGATGCGCGCCCTGCCGCAGCCCGGAACGGCGCCGCAGGCGGAGGCGGTCGCGCCGCCCTCCAGCGCCGAGCGACGGCTCGCCGACCTCGTCGCCGGCGTCCGCTCCGCGACGCCGCCGGCCGACCTCGCCACCGCGCTCGAGGCCGATGCCGGCCTGCGCCGCGCGCTCGCCACCAGCACCGCCGCCGACCGCGTGCTGCGCGCCGCCGCGCACGGCCGCGTCGACGTCGACACGGTGATGCGCGCCCTGCCGGCGGCCCCCGCGGCCGAGGCGCCGTCCACGACCATGTCCGGGCGCGTGCTGCGCGCGCTCGGCGCCCAGTCGGCGCGCCGCCAGCGCCAGTCCCGGACGCACCGGCGCGCCGCCCTGCCCGGCCTGCGCGTGCTGCCCGCCACCGCCGCCGCGGCGCTGCTGGTGCTCGGCGTGGTGGCCCTGCTGCAGGGACGCCCGCAACCCGTGCCGGCGGAGCTGGTCAGCAGCCGCAGCGCGGTGTGGGCGCCGGCCCACCGCGGCGACGGCATCTTCGAGCTGCGCTCCGGCCTGGCCGAGATCCGCTTCCGCAGCGGCGCGCGCGTCATCCTCGAAGGGCCGGCGACCCTCGAGGCGCTGACCCCGATGCGCGCCCGGCTGCACAGCGGCCGCCTGGTCGCCCACGTGCCCGAGAGCGCGCACGGCTTCAAGCTCGAGACCGCCACCGCCGAGGTCGTCGACCTCGGCACCGAGTTCGGCATCGCCGTCACCGACGCCGACCACGCCGAGGTGCAGGTCTTCGCGGGCCGCGTCGAGACCGGCCTGAGCCCGGCCGCCGGCGGCCTCGAGGCCGCCCGGCTGACCCTGGTCGCGGGCCGGGCGGCGCGCCTGGACGCCACCGCCGCGTCGGTGCTGCGCGTGCCCGCGGTGCTCGCGCGCTTCGTGCGCGAGCTGGACACCGACCGCCTCGACCTCGACCTCAGCGACGTCATCGCCGGCGGCGATGGGCGCGGCAACGGCAGCGCCGACGGCATCGATCCGCGCGACGGGCGCATCGTCAGCGCGCCAGCGCTGGGCAACACCGTCGGCGACAACCGCTACCACCGCACCGTGAGCCCGTTCGTCGACGGCGTCTTCATCCCCGACGGCAACCACGGGCCCACGGTGATCAGCTCCGGCGGCCACTGGCTGCAGTTCCCGCCCTCCAGCGGCAGCGGCTACGACCTGATCCGCAGCGGCGGCACGCTCGAGCACGCCGAATACGGCGGCTCGCCTGAAAATCCCCGCATCCCGCCGGTGTTCGGCAGCTGCGACTTCGGCGAGTACGGGCACACCGCGCTCGGCATGCACGCCAACGCTGGGTTGACCGTCGACCTCGCCGCGCTCAGCCGCTTCCACCACGGTCTGAAGGCGACGCGGCTGACCGGCATGGTGGCGAACATCGGGCGCAAGAAGAGCCACGCCGGCGACGCCGACTTCTGGGTGATCCTCGACGGGCGGATCCTGCTCCATCAGGACCACATCTACCCGAGCGACCGGCCCATCGACCTCGACCTGTGGATCCCGGGCGACAGCCGCTTCCTGACCCTGGTCTCGACCGACGCCGGCGACGGCGTCAGCCTCGATTGGATCACCCTGGGCGATGCGCGGCTGCGCATGACGGCGGTGCCGGAGGGGCCATGAGGGGAATGTCCGCGGGCCCGGAAGTCTCGTGGGACGGGGTCGGTCCTAGCCTGTCCCGGTCGCGGGGGGCCCGCGGCGGAGCAGCAGCCGGCAGGTCATGCAGGTGGTGGGACCGACCGTCAACGCGGCGTCCACAGCCAGGTCGGTGCCGGTCTCACGCCAGCGCGCGGTGATGAGCGCCTCCTCTTCGGGTCGCACCGCCGCGGACCACTTCGCGCGCACCACCTCGGCCAACCGCGGACCGCCACCGACGGCGCGCCGCACCGCAGCGCACGCCGCAGCGACGAGGTGCACCCCCGGAACCAGGGGACGTCCGGGAAAATGGCCGGCGAAGAGCGGGAACGCGGCTGGAAAGCGCAGCGTCGCGACGAGGGCTCCCGGCGGCTGCGCCTGCACCACGAGCAGGGCGGATTCCGCCTGGCGGAGCGGCGCGAAATCCACCGCGAGCGGCGCCGCCCGGGCTTCGGCCGCCCCAGGTGGCTTCGCGCCAGCACCGGCCTCGCCGGTCGGGTCCGCCGGCGCGATCTCCACCCCCTCCGCGACCGCGAGCACGCCCCGCATCACCACCGCTCCGGCGGGGTCGTGGATGACGGCTTCCGCCTGGCGGAGCGCGCCGAGCGCTCCACCCCAGGTGATGGCGACCTCGAGGACTTCCTCGCTCGTGGCGCCACGCAGCGCGGTGAACGCGCGCGCCGCGACCAGCGCCCCTGGTCGGGGCCCAGCGCCCGCGGCGCGACCGTCGGCGCCGGCGACCACGGCGGCGGCCTGCGCCGCGGCCTCGATCAGCGCCAGCGGATCATCGGCGAAGCCGCGCAGCAGGCGCACGCGGCCGCCGGTGGCCGCGCACTCCAGCACCGCCGCGACCAGCAGGGCGGGCGGGCGGTGCAGGGTGAGCGCGGCGGGATCGGGAAAGCCCGGCATGCCGCTCAGAACGGGCCGCCGGGCGGGGCCACCACCACCCGGTCGATGCTCGCCGACGCCGGCGCTTCGAGCATGAAGCGCACCGCGGCGGCGACGTCGGCGGCGCGGCACATGCGCGCGCGGTCGAAGGTGGAGTCGGCCGGCCACACCTCGGTGTCGGTGGCCCCGGGCGCGACCACGCCGACGCGCACGTTGGTGCCGCGCAGCTCCTCGCGCAGGGTGCGGCTCCACACCTCGAGGGCGGCTTTCGTGCCGGCGTAGACACCACAGCCGGTGTAGGCGGCCTCGGCCGCGGTCGAGGAGACGTTGACGATCCACCCGCCGTTGCGCCCGCGCAGGTGCACCAGCGCGGCTTGGGTGAGCAGCATCGGCGCGGCGACGTTGAGCCGCCACAGGCGCTCGAGGTGGTCGGGCGAGATGCTGCCGATCGCCGCGGTCTCGAACGCGCCGGCGTTGTTGACCACCGCGTCGAGGCTGCCGAAGTGCGCGACCGCCTGGGCGACGACCTCCGCAGGCGCGTTCGCCGCGGTCAGGTCGATGGCGATGGGCAGCGCCTGGCCGCCGTTCGCGGCGATGCGCGCGACCAGCTCGTCGAGGCGCTCGCGGCGGCGCGCGACCAGCACCAGGCGCACGTGCTCGGCGAGCGCCAGCGCGGTGGCCGCGCCGATGCCCGACGACGCTCCGGTGATGATGACGACGCGGTTCATGGCCTGCCCCTCTGGCCCGCCACCTTCTGCGCCGACGCCCCGCGCTCAAGCGGATCAGGTCACCGCACCGTGCGACGTCCGCCAGCAGCGCTGGCGACCTGCGCCACGTGACGCCTTACCGCAGAGAGCGCAGAGAGCGCAGAGGGGGGAACGCAGGAGGCCGCAGAGCCGAGGAACCCGGAAGGTCGCCCAGCAGGCTGAACCGCCCAAGCGGCTGTCCTCTGCGGCCCTTCGCCTTCCTCCTCTGCGCCCTCTGCGGTTCTATCCGCTGGGGAAAACGACCCGGATCACCGGAAGAAGACCGCCCACACCACCACCAGGACGGGCAGGAGGATGGGCAGGGAATAGCGCAGGTAGGCGAAGAACCCCGGCACCGCGACCGCGGGCTCGCCGCGCTCATCGCGGACCGTCTCGGCGATGGCCTTGACCATGAAGTTGGGGCCGTTGCCGATGTAGGTCATGGCGCCCCAGAACACCGACGCCGCCGCGGCCGCGCCCAGCGAGTGGGCGATCAACGGATCGCTGGCATGCCCCAGCTCCGCGGCACTCAGGCTGAACTGGCCCTCGAGTCCGGCGAGGAAGGCGACGAAGGTCGGAGCGTTGTCGAGCACCGCGGAGGAGATGCCGGTGCCGAAGTAGTACACGCTGGGGACCAGCGGTAGGCCGGCGAGGCTGCCGCCATGCGCTTCGTGGCGGATGAATTCGAGGGCCGGCACCATGGTCGCGAAGATGCCGATGAAGAGCAGCGCGACCTCGCGCAGCGGGCCGAACGTGAAGCCGTTCGCCTGGAGGTGCTCGCGCCGCGACCAGCGCCACGCGGCCACACCGATGGCGATGAGCAGCAGTTCGCGCACGAAGCTGACGCGCTGGCCGTGGAAGGGGATGCCGGGCACCCAGGGCAGCCGGCCGGGATCGAGGAACAGCACGCCCGACGGTGAGCGCCATCAGCGCCAGGTTGAGCCGGCCCGACAGCCACAGGACGGGGCCACGGCGGGACCCGCCGGCGGGCGGCCATCCGCGCCGCGCGCCGCGGCCACGGCCGGGTTGCGCGCGGTCGAGCACCCAGAAGATCGCGAGCAGCAGCCCCACGGCGGTCAGCCCAGGGCAGGAGGTTGAGCTCGAGGAAGTGCAGGAAGTCGATGCCGCGCAGGTAGCCGAGCAGCAGCGGCGGGTCGCCGATCGGGGTCAGCGCGCCACCGACGTTGGCGACCAGGAAGATGAAGAACACGATGTGGTAGGGGCGCAGCCGCCCGCGGTTGACGCGCATGAACGGGCGGATCAGCAGCAGCGAGGCGCCGGTGGTGCCGACCAGGTTGCTGAGCACCGCGCCGCCAGCGAGCAGCAGCACGTTGGTGAGCGGCGAGCCGGCGACGCGCAGGGCGACGACGATGCCGCCGGAGCACATGTAGAGGGCACCGATCAGCGTGATGAAGGACAGGTACTCGAACCCCGCGTGCGCCAGCGGCGCCGCGTCGCCGAGGCCCAGCAGGTAGTAGCCCACGGTGATCGCGCCCAGGCCGACCGCGACGTGCGGGTACCAGTGGTGCCACCAACGCGGGGCCAGCAGCGGGCCGCCGGCGATCGCCAGCAGCAGAGCAGCGAAGGGCAGCAGCGACCACGCCGCGGGCAGGGCGTGGACGACCGCGGACGGGTCACGCACCCGGCGCCTCCGCCGCGGTGGGTCCGAGACGCGAGCGCCGCGCGGCCAGCAGCAGGACCGCGCGCGCGCACGCCGGCGCCGTGAGCCGCCAGGGAGCCGGGCGGTGGGCGGTGGGATCTCCCGCATGGCACCACCCTACGGCCGCCTCCGCGAGCCGCCACCGCCGCCCCCGGGCCTGCCGAGCGGCGCGGCGCGCAGCACTGGCGCAACCGGCAAAGGCGCCCAAGCTCCCGCCACCCCGGAGGGACCCATGATCCGCAAGAACCCCAACGGCGACCTGCCGGTGATCCACCCGTCCGCCTACGTCGACCAGACCGCCATCGTGTGCGGCAAGGTCTTCATCGGCGAGAACGTCTTCATCGGCCCCTACGCGGTGATCCGCGCCGACGAGGTCGACGCCAAGGGCGAGATGGAGGCGATCACCATCGGCGCCAACTCCAACATCCAGGACGGCGTGGTCATCCACAGCAAGGCCGGCGGCCTGGTGCGCGTCGGCGAGTACTCGTCGATCGCCCACCGCTCGATCGTGCACGGGCCGTGCGTGCTCGGCGACCGCGTCTTCCTGGGCTTCAACAGCGTGGTGTTCAACTGCACCATCGGCAGCAACTCGGTGATCCGGCACAACAGCGTGGTCGAGAACTGCCACGTCCCCGAGGGCTTCCACATCCCCTCGACCACCAACGTCCACAACGACGAGGACCTGGCGCGCATCCCGCGCGTCAGCGCCGACATCACCTCGTTCTCGGAGAGCGTGGCGATCACGAACCTGGAGCTGGTCAAGGGGTACAAGAAGCTGTCGAACGAGTTCTGAGCGGCCGGAGCGCGCCGCGGCCGCTCAGGGCGCCGGCACCTCGACCTCGAGCGCGGCCCGGCGCAACAGCACCTCGAGGCGCTGGCACCAGCCGCGGTACGCGGAAGGCGGCGCGGTGCCGCGCGAGAGCGAGAAGGACTGCAGCAGCACCGGCTGCGGGCCCTGGACCAGCTCCTCGGAAAAGGCCATGAAGCCGTCGTCGTCCGCGGGGATCCGGGGGCGCAGCAGCGGCGCCCCGGCCGAGCCGCGGCAGGTGGTCGCCACCGTGACCACGCTGGTGCAGGTGCGCGCGAAGGGCCGGTGGCGCTCGCCCGACCGCTGCTCCGCCCACGACCAGCGATAGGTGCACCACAGGTCGGGGATGCGCCCGGCGAGCCGCCCCGCGACGCGCTGCAGGCCATCGCGCAGGCGGTACTCGAGGTGCAGGCGCAGCGGCTGATGCAGGTCCTCGACGCCCGCCACGCTCAAGCGGTCGAGGGTCAGGCCGGCGCCGAGCGCGTCCTGCAGGCGGCGCGCGCGGGTGGCGTCGTCCTGGCCGGCGCACTGGCCGCGCCAGTGCGCGGCGATGTAGCCGGTCATGGCCACGTCCTCGCTGGCGCTGAGCGCACCGTCCGCGGCGATGGCGATGGTCCGCGCCACCGAGATGCGGTCCTCGCCCGCCGGCGGTGCGGTGATGATGCGCGGCGCCTGCGGGTCGAGCAGCAGCAGCGGCCGATCCGCCTCGTCGCTCGGCACCAGGTCGAGGTCCAGCTGCTTGGCGGTCGGGTCGAGGAGCCGCAGGCGCCCGCCCTGCTCGGCCACCACCACCATGTGGTCGAACTGGTCGAGGTCGGGCAGGGCGTCGATCAGGCGCCCGCCGGGCACGAGCGCGAGGTGCGCCGGGACGCCCGCCGCGACCAGCAGGCGCTGCAGCAGCACCGCCTGGTCCTTGCAGTCGCCCAGGCGCCGTTCCAGGGTGCGGGTCGCGGGCTGGGGGATGCGGCCGCGCCGGCCGAATTCGAGCGCGCTGTAGGCCACCGTGCGCTGGACGTAGTCGGTGAGCGCGCGGATCCGCTCCGGCGCCACCCTCGATCCCGGCCACCTGCTCGTGGGCGAGCGCGGTCAGGGTGGCGTCCTCGCGCAGGAACGGCGCGAGCTCGGCGAGGTAGGCGCTGGCCATGGTCGCCCAGTCCCCACGGTGCGGACCGACCCACACCAGCGGCAGGTCGCCGGGATCCACCGGCGCCAGCGCCTCCCAGCGGGTGGCGACGAGGTCGTGGGCCTCGATGCGGGTGGCGCCGGCCGTCGCCGCGTCGAGCGCTCGCAGGCCGCCGCCCGCCACCACCTCCAGGGCCCCGTCGCTGGAGGTGACCGTGACCACCGCGCGCTGCGTCGGATGCGGACCGGCCAGGCGCACGGTGGTGAAGGGCGGGGTGCCGTCGCCGACCGCGCGCGCGCGGGTGGTCAGCAGGTCGATGACGCAGCCCGGGCGCAGGCCCGGCACCGGCAGGTGCGCGATCTTGGCGGTGCCGGCGATCGGGCCGTCCTGCTGGTCGGCGACGTACCAGTCCTCGCGCCGCCCTTCGGCGAGGGTGCGGCCCTGCTCGTCGAGCACCACCAGCCGGTTCACGAAGAAGTCCTCCTGCGCCGGGTCGAAGTACAGGTCGATGGTGCTCCAGGCCTCGCACGCAGCGCGGTCGGTGATGGCCACCACGCGGCGCTCGCTGTGGCGGAAGCCCTGCTCCGGCGTCCACGACAGGGCCGCCGCCCGCAACAGGTAGACGCCGCCGGCCGGGGCGCCGGCGAGCGCCGGCACGGCCTCCTCGGCGATGCCCAGCACCGCGGCGATCGGTGCGGCCAGGCGGCTGGTGTCCCCCTTCCCAAGCTGGCGGTCGATGGCGTCGAGGTACTCGCGCGCGCCCTTGGCGGTGGGGTCCAGCTCGAGCTCCTTGCGGAAGTCGTCGGCTGCCTCGTGGAAGCGGTCGAGCTGGTAGTCGGCGACGCCGAGCAGGTGGCGCAGGCGCGCGCTGCGCGGCACCCGCGCGATGGCCGGCAGGAGGTCGTCGCGCGCGGCGGCGGGGCGCTCGAGGTCGAGCTCGAGGTCGCCCAGCGCGGCCGCGGCCGCGGGGTCGCGCTCGGCGCGGACGGCGGCGGCGCGCAGCATCGCGACCGCCGCGTCGTCGTGCCCGTCCTCGCGCAGCAGGCGCGCGTGCAGCCGCGCGCCGGCCAGGCTGCCGCCCAGCGCCGGGAAGTCGCTGAAGGCGGCCTCGGCCTCGGCCGCCTGGCCGGCGGCGCGCAGTTCGGTGACGAACTGCGCGAAGTCGTCGGCGTCCTTCCAGCCGGCGGCGAACAGCGGCCGGTAGAGCGCGGCGGCCTGGGCGTGCTCGCCGAGCTGCGCGAGCAGGTACGGCTGGAAGGAGGCCAGCGCGAGGTCGTCGCTGCTGCCGACCTGCGCGTTGAACCAGTCAAGCCCCTCGCGCCAGCGCTGCAGCCGGCAGTAGCAGGTCAGCACCGCGCTCTGGCGCGCCACGGCCGCGGCGCCGGAGGCGGGCAGCGCCGCGCGCAACCAGGGCAACGCGTCGGCGAACCGCTCCTTGGCCTTGTAGTACCTGCCGACCGCCAACGCGAAAGTGCGGTCGCACTCCGGATCTGTGGCCGGCGCCTCCAGGCGCGCGCTCCCATCCGGGCCGAAACTGGCGAGCAGCGCGTCGCCGACGGTGTCCGTGACCACGCTTTCGGAACTGGCGCACAGCACCAGCACGGCACGGCCGCCGATCGTCGCGGTCCAGGCGCGGCAGGCGGCCTTGCCGTCCTTGCCGGTGAAGGTGTAGCGCATCGCCAGCCAGCGCCCGCTGGGCAGCGCGACCGGGTGCTCGTCCCGCACCGCGCCGGCGCCGTAGTCGACGTGCACCAGGTCCAGCAGGCCGGCGGCCACCGCCTGGTCGCTGGCCTGACCGGCCAGCGCCGCGCTGATCACGTAGGCGAAGGAGCCGGAGGCGTGGTGGGCGAACCTCGCCTCGATCGCGGGGTTGTCGTCGGCCGCGGCCGCGGTGCGGGTCCAGCCCTGCCCGGCGACCGCGAAGCGCCAGGGCATGCGCGGCAGGTCCACGCTGGCCAGCGGCGCGGCCGCCGCCGCCAGGGCCGGAGCGCTGCGGTCGTGGTCCTCGATGGAGAAGTCGGCGAGCAGGCCGTCGGCCATGGTGGTGAGCTGGTCGACCCCCGTGGTGCGCGCGGCGACCCACGCGTAGAGCTGGTAGGTGAAGCCGTGCGAGGCGACGGCGGTCACATCGTAGAGCAGCTCGAGGTCGCCGCCGCGCGTCCGCACCCGCGCGCGCCGCGCGGGCAGGCCGTCGACGCGCGCGTCGCCCTGCCACAGCACCGCGAGCGCCGGATCGCGCGCGCGCAGGTGCTCGAGCATGCTGTCGAGCAGGAAGGCGGGGACCTGGTCGTCATCGCGCGTCAGCTGGTCGGTGACGACCCCGCAACCGGCCTGGTCGTCCTGACGCGTCCAGATGCGGCGCGCCGGCGTGGAGTCCTTGTCGATGAAAGGCCGCCAGTCGCCGGCCGGCAGGCAGCCGCTGTAGTTGTAGTCCGCGCTGGCGATGAGCTGCTGGTGGCCGCTGGCGCGGCGGAAGTCGCGCAGGACCCGCGCCCAATCGGCGGCGCCCGCGCGCCCGCCCCGCGCCGCCAGCCGCCCGGCGGTCTCCCACAGCGGCCGCGCGAGGTCCGCGCTGCAGCTCGCGAGCTGGCCATCCCGGCGCAGCCACAGCAGCCGCTTGTCGAGGAAGCGCGGCGCGGTGATCGCGAGCGGCTGGTCGGGAGCGGCATCGGCCGCGGGGGGCACGTAGCGCAGCCAGGGTCCGCCGGCGAGGCGGTGCCCGCCCGCCGGTGGGCCGGCGGTGGCGGGAAGGGATTCGGGCCAGTCCACGGCCGGGGCGCCCGCTGGCGGGGCGCACGCGAGCAGCGCCTGGCGCGCGCGCTCCTCGTACCAGGCGTCGACCACCTCGTCGGTGCCCACGACCGCGAGCACCGTCGCGAGGAACGGCAGGAGGGCCGCCACCGCGGCCCCTTCGCCAGCGAGGCTGGCGCCGTCCGCGCCGCCACGCAGCACCGCGTGGACCGGCACGGGCCGCTCGGCCAGAGCCGCGAGCACGTCGTGGGCGACCTGGTAACCGGCCGGGGACCCGGTCGGCGTCGTGCGGCCATCCGCGGCGCTGGCCTGCAGCAGCGCGAAGTAGCGGAGCAGGGCCGGGGCGAGAGCGGGGACGTCCAGCGCGATCGCGCCGGCGGCGCCAACCCCCGCGCGGAGCCCGGGCAGCGGCGGCGCGGCGGGGTGCGCCGGCGCCTCGACGAGTTGGAGCGCGGAGGCGATGCGCCAGTGCGCCGCGTCGCGGTGCAGCCACAACGTGGACGGCCACGCCATCGGCAAGAGCACCAGCACGGGCGCGTGGCGCGGCGCGTCCGGCTCGATTCCGGCCAGGGCGCAGAAGCCCGCCAGCAGGCGGTCCCACCCGGGCGTGGCCGGCGTGGTCACCACCAGGTCGGGGAAGGGTGTACCAGGCACGGACGCGGCGACCACGGCGCCGTCGAGTCCGCCGACCAGGTCGTCGATGGGCCCTAAGTGGCGCGCGCCGCGCAGCGCGTAGAGCGCGAGCGCGTCCGCGACCTCCGGCACGCGGCGCAGATCCTGCAGCGTGTCGCGCAGGCGCCGTCCGTCGCACGCGAAGGCCATGGCCGCCCAGGCCCCCGCGGGCAGGTCGGCGAGGTCCGCGGCGGTGAGCGCGCCGAGCGGCGCCCGCCAACCCGGCATCGCCAAGCGGTCGACGCAGCCCCCGGGGGTGAAGGTCAGCGCGTAGTCGAGGCGGCCGAACCCGCACGCGTCGAGGAACGTGGCGCTCTGCGCTTCATCGCTCAAGGCGGAGATGCGGCTCGGTTCGACGTGGACCCACAGATCGGGCGCGGGCGTGGCGACCACCGGGGGCAGGCAGGCCGGCACGTGGCCGCCGTGCAGGAAGGTGGAGACCGGACCACGCCACGCCACGGTCCACACCAGGTCCGGCGCGACTCCGAGCGTACCGGGCCGAGGGCCGCCGCCCGCGGGCCACCGCGGCGGGTCGACACCGTGCTGCGCGAGTTCGCCATTCCACATCCACGTGCCTGCGGTGGTGGGCGCGCCGGCCAGGCGCGCGTACGCGATGCCGCCCAGAGCGAGGGACACTCCACCCAGCGGCCATGGCTGGTCGGGCTTCGCGAGGCGCGCGCGCAGGCTGGCCAGGGCGGGATGGTTCCACCAGGTTGCGAAGGCGCTGGCCTGCCAGTGGGCGCGCAGCGCGGCGCCATCGTCGAACGCCACCTGCAGGGGAGCGCCGGCGCTCCTCTCGTCCGTGTCGCCCCTGTCGACCGTCGCCCCGTGGGCCGCTCCGGGCATGATCGCGGCGGCAGCCACAGCCAGCAGGAATCTGCGCACCGCTGACGATCCCGGTCCGGGAGCGGTGCGCATTCCTGATGCCGGGTGCCTCCGTCTCATGCCGGCTCATCCTGCCTGCGGCCACGCTGCGACAAGCCCCGGGTGATGGTCCTGCGCGCGGTCCACTGCGCGCCTGCCAGCGCGACCAGCCGCGCGCCCGGCTCAGCCGAAGATCGTCTGCTGCACGCCCCACGGACTGCGGAAGGCCGCGGTGCTCAGCGTCGGCCAGTGCTCGGCCAATCCGGCGCGGCGGCGCGCAACGGTGAACAGGTCCGCGATCTGCTGCGCGAAGACCCCCTCGCCGGTCATGCGCGAGCCGTACTCCGCGTTGTAGAGGTCCCCGCCGCGCATCCCGCGCAGGCGGTTGAGCACCTTGTCCTTCGCCAGCGGGTAGTGATCGCCCAGCCAGGTCTCGAAGAGCTCCTTCACCCCGTGCGGCAGGCGCAGCATGGTGTAGCCCGCGTGGCGCGCCCCGGCGGCGGCGCAGGCGGCGAGGATGGCGGGGATCTCCTGATCGGTCAGGCCGGGGATGACCGGGCCGATGTTGATGCCGACCGGGATGCCCGCCTCGGCCAGGGTGCGGATGGCCGCCAGGCGCGCGGCGGGTGCGGAGGCGCGCGGCTCGAGCGTGCGCGCGAGTTCCGGCCGCAAAGAGGTGACGGTGATGGTGACCAGGGCGGCGTTGTCCGCGGCCAGGCGCGCAAGCACGTCCCGGTCGCGCGTGACCAGGTGGTTCTTGGTGATGATGGCGACGGGGTTGCGGAATTCGGCGAGCACTTCGAGGCAGGCGCGCGTCAGGCGCAGGTCGCGCTCGATCGGCTGGTAGCAGTCGGTGACCCCGCTGGCCGCGATCAGGCGCGGGCGCCAGCCCGGCGCCGCCAGCGCGGCGCGCAGCAGCGTGGCCGCGCGGCGCTTGACCAGGATGCGCGTCTCGAAATCGAGCCCAGCCGACATCCCCAGGTACTCGTGCGTCGGCCGCGCATAGCAGTAGACGCAGCCGTGCTCGCACCCGCGGTAGGGATTGATGCTGGTGTCGAAGCCGATGTCCGGGCTGTCGTTGTGCGCCAGGATGTTCTGGGTGTCGTCGTCGAGCAGCACCGTCTCCGGCGACGGGTCCTGCGCGTGGTCCCACTCGGGATCCGGCTGGTGATGATTGGCCTCGAAGCGGTTGCCCGGATTTTCAGACACCCCCCGCCCGCGGTGGACCGCGCGGGAGATGAGCGGCTGGGGCTCCCGGTCGCCGTGGTCCTGGTCGTCTTCCATGCGGTCAGGATAGACGCGAATGAAATAGGTCAATAACAACCCATTGGCTGCTTCAGCAGCGTGCGGTCAGGGTCCGCATCCCGTGTACCCCGTGAAACGGATGTCCTGCGGACGGCCTACCGCAGAGTACGCAGAGGGGAAAGCAGGAGGCCGCAGAGGGGACGGTTCGCAGGTGGACCAGCCGACAACCCGAACACCCTCGTGCTGTCCTCTGCGGCCTCCTGCTTTTCATCCTCTGCGCACTCTGCGGTAAAGATCAGAGAGACTTCGTACCGCATCACCCGCCCCCCGCCTCCCGCCGCACCCGGCGCTCCAGCATCTTCAGGAAGGCGTTCTCCGGGTTGGTGGTGTTGCCCGCCAGCAGCGAGATGATGCCGCGGTAGATGGCGGGCTCGCGCGTCTCGGAGAAGAACAGGTTGTCGATGAAGTGGCCGTCGTACCACAACCGGATGAAGCCGATGAAGGTCGCGAGGTCGTGGTCGGTCTGGGCGCGCCAGTCGTGCAGGTCGGCGTCCGCGCCGTGCTCCGCGAGCCGCTTGCCGAGGCGCCAGCCGGCGCGCGTCGCGAGCAGCACCCCCGACGAGAAGATCGGATCGGCGAAGCCGCCGGCGTCGCCGATCAGCGCCCAGCGCCGGCCGGTGCGCTCGCGCACGCGGTAGCTGATGTTGGGGGTGGCGCGCACCGGATCCGGCACCTGCCCGGCGAGGCGCGCGCCGTACTCGGGGAAGTGCACGAGGTTGTTGCGGAAGACCTCCGCGGGCGTGCCGCCCTTGATCACCACCTCGCGCCGCAGCACCAGGCCGACCGACCACTTCGCCGTGGCCGCGAGCGGGATCGCCCACGCCCAGCCGGCCGCGCCCTTGGCGATCGAGATGTCGCCGCTCTGGGCGCCCGGCGCGAGCGGGATGGCGCCGACGTGGCCGTAGACCGCGGCGCGCATCAGGTCGCCCTCGCGGTCGACCAGGCCGAGCTGGCGGCCGAGCAGGGTCTCGCGGCCGGACGCGTCGATGACGAAGTCGACGGGCGTCGCGCCCTGGTCGTGATGGACGACCGGCTGGCCCTGGTCGGGCAGCTCGACGCGCTGGACGCGCACCGGGCAGTGCAGCCGCGCACCCGACGCCACCGCGTGGCGCAGCAGCAGGTGGTCGAAGCGCGCGCGCTCGACCTGGTAGATCCCGGGCGGGTCGCCGGGCAGGCCGTCGGCGAAGGGGAAGCGGCAGGTGCGGCCGGTGCCGGCCTGCTCGAAGTGCGCGGCCAGCTTCGGCTGTGTAGCCCTGGCCGACGAAGACGTCGCGACCCAGGCCGAGGTCCTCGTAGATCGGCAGGTTGCAGGGCAGCAGGCTCTCGCCGATGTGGAAGCGCGGGAAGGTCTCGCCCTCCCAGACCTCGACCTGGTGGCCGGCGCGCGCCAGCGTCGCCGCCGCGACCGCACCGCCTGGGCCACCGCCGATGATGCCGATGCGCATGGCCGACCCCCGCGCTCGGACTGTGCCGGCGCGCGCACGGGCGCGCAAGGGGTGGCGGGCCGGTGGTCAATGCTGTCAAGCTGAGGTCCCCACGTCGTCGCAGGATCGGGCTGCAGCTGTCATGCGCGCTGCTCTGGGCTCTCTGGTCCTCTGTGTTCTATCTGGATGTCCTCCCTTCCGTTCGATGTGGGTCGGAGCTGGGGTTGTGGAGCCGACAGCCGATCGGACACAGAGGACCAGAGAAACCAGGGAAGAGCTCAGCTTGATAGCGTTGGCCGGTGGTCTGCGCGGCGGGGGCCTGAGCGGGCCCCTCGCCGTGGCAACGCATCCCGCGCGGTACGAGGCGGGTATGTCCGCATGCTGCCGCCGGCAGGGGCCTGCGTGTGGAACGCGCCCTCCAGGCGACCCCTGTCAACGCACAGCTTGCCATCAATGCACCGGAAACCGTGTGGCACTCGGCCATTTCCTCACTACAGTGGCCAGGAACCGCTCCGGAGCCCCTTATGAACCCCGTTCACACCGTCGCCCCGTTCTACGAGTCCCTGCGCGCGGAGCTGCAGAGCTGGGGCACCAAGGGCAGCATCAAGACTCCGGCAGCCTGCATCGAACGCCTGAAGCAGTGGAAGCGCCAGACCGTCCCCGGCCCGGCGCTCACGCGCATCAGCGTCGAGGTGCGCGGCAACCGTGTGCGCGCCCTGCTGGCGATGGCGCCGCCCATCACCGCTGATTCGCTCTGAGCGATCCAGCCGGGGACTTCAGCCCCAATACGCGAAGAAGTTGTGCCACTGCTGCGGGTGCTGCCGGACCTCCAGTTCGAGGCGGCGCGCCCAGCGCTGCACCACCACGCCCAGGGCGGCGTCGCGGGACGGGCCGCGGGCGGGCAGGGTGATGGTCCACGGCGCGTCGACGCGCATCTCGTAGCGGTCGAGGCCGGTCTTGACCATGAAGCTGGCGACGATCGGCGCCCCGGTGAGGGCAGCCGCGTGGAAAGGGCCGATGGGCATGCGCACGGTGCCGCCGAGGAAGCGCACCGGCACCGACGGCTGGTTCTCGAAGACGCGGTCGCCGTGCATGCACACCAGCCCGCCCTCCGCCAGCGCCGCGCGGATGGCGAGCGCCGCGCCGATGCCGTCGCGCGCGTCGATGATGCGCACGTGCGCGCCGCGCAGCAGGCGGTCCAGGTAGGCCTGCACCTCGGCGTTTTCCTGGCGCACCATCACCAGGTGCAGGCTGCCCCGCGCGGGCGACAGCGTGCGCAGGTAATAGCTGCACAGCTCCCAATTGCCGAAGTGCGCGGACAGCAGGATGCAACCGCGGCCCTGGGCGCGCAGCGCGCGCAGGCCCTCGCCACCGCACTGCACCAGGGTGAAGCGGCCCGGTCGCCACGCCACCATCAGGCGATCGCCCAGGATGCGCCCGAAGCTCGCGAACTGCCGCCACGCCGACAGCACCAGCGCACCGGTGCCGGCGCGCGGCCGCAGGCGCCGCCAATAGTCGAGCTGGTGGAAGCAGGTGCGCCCGCCGATGAGCAGGAAGGCCAGCCCCGCGAGGTAGGAGACCGCCCACGCGCCGCGCACGCCCAGCAGCGGCAGCAGCCGCGAGCCGACGCGGAACAGCAGCAGGCCACCCAGGCTGCGGCCGCTCCAGCGGCGGGCGGGGCCGGCGCTGGCCGGCGGCCCGGGCGGCGCTGCGGGATGGGGCGCTGAGGGCATGGCCGGCAGGGTGGGTCGGCGCTCCTGCGGAGCAAGGCCAGCTCCTGGGCTTGAGGACCCGGCCCTGCGCCCAAGGATCAGCGCGCCATGGCCGATCCCGTCCCCACCGCACGCCGCCCCGGCGCCGCCCTCGCCATCACCGGCCTGGGCTGCGTCGGTGCGCCCGGGCGCGGCCTGACGGCGCAGCGCCGGGCCCTGGCGGATGGCGCCTGCGGTCTCGCGCCGTGGCCGGACGGCCCCCTGCCGATCGCGCGCGGCGTACCGGTGGGCCGCGTCACCGCCACCCTGCCGGGAGTGTCCGGCCGCACCGCCGCCCTGGCCCTGGCCGCCGGCGCCGACGCCCTCGCCGACGCCGGTCTGCCTCCGGACCGGCGCGGCGAGGTGGCGCTGGTGCTCGGCACCTGCACCGGCGGCATGGCCGAGAGCGAGCGCGCCTGGCTGGCGGACGGCGGCGCGGGCGCGCACCCCAGCTACCGCCGCCAGCAGCCGCAGCGCGCCACCCAGGCGCTGGCGCGCGCGCTGCGCCTCGGCGGCGCGCAGAGCACCCACGCGGTGGCCTGCGCCTCGGCCGCGTGCGCGCTGATCGAGGCGGTCATGCTGGTGCGCAGCGGCGCCTGCCCGGCCGCGCTGGCGATCGGCGCCGACGCCCTGACGCGCGTCACCACCGCCGGCTTCACCAGCCTGCAGCTGGTCGACCCGGCCGGCTGCCGGCCGCTGATCGCCGAGCGCGCCGGCATGAGCCTGGGCGAGGGCGCCGGCGCGCTGCTGGTCGAGGACGCGGCGCACGCGCGCGCGCGCGGTGCGCGCGTCCACGCCAGCCTGGTCGGCTGGGGCCTGCGCGCCGACGGCTACCACGCCACCCGCCCCGACCCGGGCGGCGCGCAGCTGCGCGGCGCGATCGGCGACAGCCTCGCCGACGCCGGGCTGGAGGCGGCGGCGATCGGCTACGTCAACGCGCACGGCACCGGCACGCGCGACAACGACGCCTGCGAGCAGGCTGCGCTCGCCGCGCTCTTCGGCGCGGTGCCGACCGCCTCGGCCAAGCGCAGCTACGGCCACACCATGGGCGCGGCCGCGGCGATCGAGGCGGTGGCCTGCTGCCTGGCGCTGGCGCGACCAGACCTGCTGGATGAGCGCGGGCGCCGCGCTGGGCGCGCCGCTGGGCGGCATCGAGGTGGTGCGCGCCACCAGGCCCGCCCGCCTCGGCGCGGTGCTCTCCACCACCCTGGCCTTCGGCGGCGTCAACGCCTGCCTGGCCTTCGCGGAGGGCGCGCGGTGCGCTTGACCCGCCACGCCGCCGTGCGCGACCTGCCGGGGGCCGACCCCTGGCCGGAGTGGGTGCCGGGGACCGCGCGGCGGCGCGTCGATCCGCTCACCCGCCTGGCCTGCGCGGCGGTCGCCGATCTTGCTGCACGGTCGAGCGCCGCTCGATCCGGCCACCGCGGTGGTGGTGGCGACCTCCTACGGCAGCATCGAGGCGACCCTGCGCTTCATCGCCAGCGTGCGCGACTTCGGCGACGCCGGCGCCAGCCCGACGCCATTCACCGCCTCGGTGCACAACGCCTGCGCGGGCGCGCTCGGCGAGCTGCTCGGCCTGCGCGGCGCGGTCACCACCATCAGCCAGGGCGGCACCGCCACGCTCGCCGCGCTGCGCTGGGCCGGCCTGCTGCTCGCCGCCGCGCGCGCGCCCGCCGTGCTGCTGGTCGCCGGCGACCGCCACACGCCGTGGAGCGTCCCGATCACGGCGGCGCTCACCCGCGCGCCCTGGCCGATCGGCGGCGGCGTGGCGGCGTGGCTGCTCGAGGCCGGCGATGGTGGGCCGGGGCGGGTGGTGCGCAGCGGCCGTGGGCCGGCCGCGCGCGCGCTGGCGGGGGCGGCGCTGACGGCGGTGGACGCGGCGCTGCTCGGGCCCGTACCGTGCGCGGCCGACGCGCTCGGGACGTGGTGGCCCACCTGCCTGCCGTGCGCGGTCGATCTCGATGACCGCAGTGCGGTGCAGCTCAGCGAGGCGGAGGGCGGGACGCGCATCGAGGCGTGGGTGGGCCCCTCTCCGCCCTGACGAAAGCCGTGCATCCTGCACGATCCTCCCGGATCGGGTTTGATCCTCGCCCCTCGCGCCGTGGCGCCGCCAGCGCCACCGGATATCCTGCGCACCCCATGAAGCGCTTCCTCCTCACCTGCGCATGCGCGCTCCTCGCGGCGCTCGCCACCACCTCGGCTCGCGCCGCCGAACCGCTGACCATCGAACGCCTGCGCGCCGCCGGCGCCGGCCTGACCACGCTGCGCGTGCCCTTCACCCAGGAGAAGCACCTCGCCATCCTCGACGAGCCGGTGGTCACCCAGGGCGTGCTCGAGATCAGCCGCCCGCTGCAGGCGGTGCGCTGGGAATTCACCGGGCGGTCGGTGCTGCTCTTCGCCCACGACCACGTGCGCCGCTTCGGCGCCGAGGGCAAGGAGGAGGCGGGCGGCAAGGACCCCGGCCTGCAGTCGATGGCCGGGCAAATGCGCGCCCTGCTCAGCGGCGACTGGGCGCCGATGAAGGAGCTCTTCGACATCGCCGCTGACGCCGACGGCACCCCGCGCCTGGTGCTGACGCCGCGCACCCCCGACCTGGCGCGCTACCTGACGCGCCTGGAGATCCGCTTCCGCCCCGACCTCAGCGCACCCGAGTCCATCCTGCTGGTCGCGAACGGCGACGACCGCACCGAGTACCGCTTCGCGCCGCCCGAAGCGGGCGCCGCGCTCGCCCCCGCGCGCTTCGAGCGGCCCTGATGGAGCCGACCGCGGTCGGCCGCCCGCGCGGTGGCTGGGGCTTCTGGGCGCTGTGCGCGGCGGTGCTGGTGGTGCTGGCCCTGGCCGCGGCGCGCGCGCGCTTCACCAGCGACCTCAAGGCGATGCTGCCGACCAACGACGCGGAGCTCAACCGCCTGGTCGGCTTCCTCGACGCGCGCGGCACCACGCGCCTGCTCGCCATCGAGGCCACCACCGCGCCGGGCGTGGCGCTCGACGCGGCCAAGCCGGAGCTCGCCCGGCTGGTGACCGACCTCGCTCCCCTCGGCGCCGCACCGCTGCCGCAACCGGGCGCCGCCGAGTTCGCGCACCTGGTCCAGGTGATCGAGGCCAAGCTGCCGGTGCTGCTCACCGCGCAGCAGCTGACCGCGCTGGAGACCGATATCGCGCCCGCCGGCCTGCGCGCGCAGCTCGCGCGCATCCGCCAGAAGGCCACCGACCCCGACGACGTGTTCACCGCCAGCGCGGCGCGCGCCGACCTGCTCGGCCTGGGCGCCCGCCCGCTGCAGGCGCTCGAGGCGATCAGCGCCGGAGCCGCCTTCGACCACGGCCTGATCACCCACCCCGACGGGCGCAGCCTGCTGCTGCCGCTGCAGGTGGACTTCGACCCGGGCGAGAGCGGGCGCACCGAGGCGCTGATGCGCGCCGCCGACGCCGCGGTGGCGCGCTCCGCCGCGGCCGGCGTGACCTTGACGGTGGTCGGCAGCTACCGCCACTTCCGCGACAACGCGGTCGCCCTGCGCGCCGACACCGTGACCACGGTGCCGCTCGGCGCCGCGCTGATCGCGCTGCTGCTGTGGTCGCTGGCGCGCTCGTGGACCGGCGTGCTCGCCATGTACCTGCCGGCCGCGCTCAGCCTGGTCGGCGCGGTCGCGGTGCTCGCCGCCAGCGGCGGCACCGTGGCGCTGCCGCTGGTCGGCTTCGCCGCCACCCTGCTCGGGGTCGCGGTCGACTACGGCATCCAGATGACCAGCGCGCTGCGCGCCGGCGACGCCAGGCCGGTGCACCGCCCGCTGCTGATGAGCTGGCTGGTCTCGCTGTGCGCCTTCGCCGGCCTGCTCACCAGCCCGGTGCCGGCGCTCGCCAGCCTCGGCGTGCTGGTGCTCGGCGGCCTGGCCACCGCCTACCTGGCGGCGCGCTGGCTGCTGCCGCGCCTGGTCGCGCCGCGCCCCCGCCCCGATCCCTGGGGCCACGCCACCCTGCCGCTGCTCGCCTGGTGCGAGCGCTTCCCGCTGCGGCGCCTGCTGCTCGGCGCGCTGATCACGGTGGCGCTGGCACCCGGCCTGGGCTGCCTCGCGATGGTCTCGGACCTGCAACACATGGATGGGAGCCAGCCGGAGACGCGCGCCGCCCTGACCGCCTTCCTCGACCGCTGGGGCTCGCTGGAGTCGACCAACTTCCTGGTCTGCGAGCAGCCCGACGCCGACGCCGCGCTCGATGCCATCGCCACGGCGCGCGCGCGCCTCGCCCTGCCGCCCTCGCGCCTCGAGCAGTTCCTGCCCGGCGCCGCGGAGCGCGCCCGCCGCCAGGCCGCGTGGAACGCGTTCTGGACGCAGCACGGCGAGGCCTTCCGCACCGACCTCGCCAAGGCGTGCGCCGAGATCGGCCTGCGCCCCGCCGCCTTCGCCGCCAGCCTCGCCCGCTACCAGCCGGTGGCGGAGCCCGTTCCCCTCGACCTCGCCGACTGGGACGGCACGCCGCTGACCCTGGCGCTGGCCGGCCTGCTGCACCATGGCGACGGTGCCTGGCAGGCGGCCTCGCCGGTCGACCGCCTGGACCGGGCCGCGACCATCGCGCTGCCGCCGCGCGTCGCCGCCCTCGCCCCCGGACCGGTGTGGGTGGCGACGCGCATCCATATGGGCGAGCGCCTGGTCGCGGTGCTGAGCGGCGACCTCGCGCGGCGCGGACTGCTCATCGCGCTGACCGTCACCCTGGCGGTGGTGCTGCTGGTGCGCCGCGCGCGCCCGTGCCTGGCGATGCTGCTGCCGCCGGCCGTGGCGCTGGTCTGGACCTTCGGCGCTGCTCGGCTGGCTGGGCGCGGAGCTGACGCCGTTCTCGGTGCTGGTCGCGGCCTTCGTCGGCGGCATCGGCATCGACTGCGCGATCTTCCTCGCCCAGGGCGAGCACCGCGCGCGCCTGGTCTCGCCGGTCATCGCCTGCATCGCCACCGCCATCGCCGGCACCAGCACCATGATCGCCGCGCACCACCCGCTGCTCGCCGGCGTCGGCCTCACCCTGACCATCGGCATGGGCTCGTGCCTGGTGGCGTGCCTGCTGCTGACACCGGCGCTGGCGGGGAAGAGCGCGCCAACCGCCTGAGCCGGGGCCGGGGCCGCGACTCCATCACACCATCACCCCCAGCAACGCGTACCCCGCCGCCTGCATCCCCGCCAGCACGGTGATGAGGAAGGCGACCGCCGCCGGCATCCCCGTGTAGAGCACCATCAGCGACACCACGATCTTCACCGCGAAGCTGACGTGCATGATGTTGATCTGGGGCACGGCGCGCGTGGCGATGCCCTCGGCGAGGGTCAGGGCCATGATCGTCGCGAGCACCGGGAAGCTGAGCGCCACCGCGATCACCGACATCTGGCGCAGCCCGTCGGCGAGCGCCGCCTGGAAGCCGGTGGTCAACTGCCAGCCGCCGATCTGCACGACCTCGTAGCTGCGCGCGATGGCGGCGAAGAAGAAGTGGTGCCCGTCGCCGGCCAGGAACAGCAGGATGAGCAGCCCCTGCATGACGTCGCCCAGCGGCGAGACCGACGCCTGGGTGTCGGGGTCGAAGTTCTCCGCCGCCGAGAAGCCGGCGTGGCGGTTGATCAGCTCCGCCCCGAAGCGCACGCCCTGCACGTAGAGCGTCAGGAAGAAGCCGAGGCTGAGCCCGACCATGGTCTCGCGCAGCAGCAGCAGGATGAAGGTGCCGTCCACCGCGATCGGGTGCTGGTGGCTGAGCGCCGCGGGCAGCACGATCCCGGTCACCGCCATCGCCAGCAGCGTCTTCACCGTCGCCGGCGCGTAGTTGTCGCCGATCACCGGCGAGGCCAGGAACAGCGCCGCGACGCGCGCGAACACCAGGACCGCCGCCGGCACCATGGCGAAGAGGGCGTTCAGCGGCGCGAGGTCCATTCAGGTCACAGCGCGCCGAACCGGGGCAGGCCGCCGAAGATCTGCGCGCCGTACTCGCTCAGCGTGCGCAGCATCCACGGGCCGGTGACGACCAGCACGGCGACGATGGCGAAGAGCTTGGGCACGAAGGACAGGGTCTGCTCCTGGATCGAGGTCACCGCCTGCAGCAGGCCGACCACCAGGCCGACGACCAGCGCGGCGCCCAGCACCGGCAGGGACAGGATGATGCTCACGTAGAGCATCTGGCGCAGGGTTTCCATGAAGACGTCATCGGCCATGGCGGGCTCCGCAGCGGCGAGGGGTCAGGAATAGGACGCGACCAGCCCCTGCATCAGCAGGGTCCAGCCGTCGACCAGCACGAAGAGCAGGATCTTGAAGGGCAGCGACACCACCACCGGCGGCAGCATCATCATGCCCAGGGCCATCAGCACCGCGCTCACCACCAGGTCGATGACCAGGAAGGGCAGGAAGATGATGAAGCCCATCTGGAAGGCGGTCTTCAGCTCGCTGGTGACGAAGGCCGGCACCAGGGTGGTGAACGAGACCTCGGCGATGCTGTGCGGGCGGGCCTCGCCGGCGAGGCGGATGAACAGCGCCAGGTCGTTCTTGCGCGTCTGCTTGGCCATGAAGTCGCGCACCGCGTCCTTGGCGCGCTCGACCGCCACCTGCTGGGTGATGGCCTGGGCCATGAACGGCTGCACCGCGTCGTCGTTCACGCGCTTGAGGGTCGGCGCCATGATGAACAGGCTGAGGAACAGCGCGAGCCCGACCATCACCTGGTTGGGCGGCAGGGTCTGGGTGCCGAGCGCGCGGCGCAGGAAGCCGAGCACGATGACCACGCGCGTGAAGCTGGTCATCATCATCAGGAAGCCGGGCGCGATCGAGAGCACGGTGATGATCAGCAGCATGCTGACCGCGGTGCTCATGCCGCGCGGGTCCTTGTCGTCCCCGGTGGCGATGGTCAGGCCGTTCGGGCCGACCGCGATGCGCGGCAGCGCGCCGACCAGCCCCGGCGCGCCGCGCGCATCGAGGACCGCCGCGGCGGCGCTCAGGCCAGCCGCGGCCGCCGCCGGCACCGCCGCGGCGGTCGGCACGGTCGCGAGGGCGAGGGCGAGGGGATGGGCGGTCTCCGCAGCGCGCGCGCCGGACGCGCCGAGCACGAACGAGCAGGAAGGCTGGCCGCCAGCGCGCGCAGGACGCTCACGGACGGCGCTCCGCCGCGCGCTCGAGCGTCACCTGGAAGGCCGACGGACCCGCAGGCGGCGGCGTGGGCGGGCGCTGGCGCCGCTGGCGGGTGCGCGACCGCGATGCCGGGCACCGGCCCCGGGCGGGGCACCTCGTCCAGCACGCTCGCCGGCAGGGTCGCGAGGTGGCTGACCTCGTGCTCGCCCTGGCCCAGCACCAGCACCTGGTCGCCGATGCGGACCAGGCTGACGGCGCGCTTGAAGCCCAGCGGCACGGTCTCGATCACCTGCAGGTGGCGGCCACGGCCGGGCAGCAGGCGGCGGACCTTGAGCTTCTTCACCACCAGCGCGAGGAGCAGGGCGACCGCGACCACCGCCCCGAGCGAGAGGATCATGCTGACCGCCGCCTGGCCGGCGACGCCCGAGCCCGCCGGCCCGCTGGCCGGACCAGGCGCGGCCCTGCCCCATTCGCCATCGCTGATGAACGGCTTGGCGGGCGCTGCGCCGGTGGCCTGGGCCGGAGCGGCCACTGGGGTCGTTCCGCCCTCCGCCGCATCCACCCGCGGCACCAGGCAGCCCAGCACGACCAGGATCAGCAGCACGCGCATCGTTGACATCCTCGACAGGTCCGCGGCAAGGCGCCACACCGCCCGCTGCGGGGTGGCGCACGGGCGGATGCAGGGCGCCTGGCGTGCCATAGCCCACCGGACCGGTCACGCAGCGCAGGTCGCAGAGGCCGCGGGCCCAGCGGACCCGCCTGCAGCGGAGGGCGAGCGAGGCCCTGGCCGGCCACGCGGCACGGCCCTTTCCGCCGTCCGTACAGGGGATTTCGCGGCTCCTGGTCCTCGGTCGCCGGCACGATGAGCGCGCCGGAGCGGCTCTGACCGTGGGCCTGGCGACCGCGGCGGAGGGCCGTCCGCGCCAACCTGACAACGCGAATCCCAAGTACCACGGTACTTAGAAGGAGCCTCGAGGTTTACCCTTGGCACGTTGGCTGCTACACTGCCTCACCGTGCCGATCGATGAACAACGCATCCTCCTCACCCAGGCGGCCCCCGGCATGGTGCTGTCGCGGACGGTGGCGCTGCCCAACAAGGTGCCGCTGTGCGCGCGCGGCACCGCGCTGACCGAGGTCATCATCAACCGCCTGATGTCGCGCGGGATCAAGCGCGTCTACGTCCAGGGCCACCCCCTGCCGACCCCCTCGCGCGAGGCCTACATCGAAGTCATGACCAAGCTCGCCGAGCGCTTCAGCCGGGTGCGCCACGAGCCGATCATGGTGAACCTGCAGAAACTCGTCGAGCGCGCCCTGACGCGCCGCACCTGACCCACCTGGACCCTCCGTGCCCCTGCCCCTGCCCACCATCGCCGCGCGCCTGACCACGGTCGGCGGCATGAGCTTCCCGCGGTCGATCGAGAAGATCGACCAGCTCATCGGCTCGGGCGAGGCGCCCAACCAGGTGATCGCCGCGGTGATCGCCTCCGACCCGATGCTGAGCGCCCTGGTGCTGGGCAACGCCAACGCCGTCGCGCACGGCGACATCACCAACATCAGCGCCGCCGTCGCCCAGGTCGGCCTCGCCGCGGTGCGCGGCCTGACCCGCGCCACCCGCCCCATCCCCGATGAGCGCCGCAAGGAGGCCGCCGCCTGCTGGGGCCTGGCCAACGCCACCGCGACCATGACGCGCATCCTCGCCGCGCACTGCGCCCCGCACCTGGCCGCCAAGGTCGATGAGGAGACCGCGCACACCGCCGGCCTGCTCCACGACCTCGGCACCATCATCGCGATCCTGCACTTCGACGCCGACTACGCGACCGCCCTGACCATCCACGAGGTCGAAGGCCCGCTCTCGCGCGTGCTGCGCAAGACCCTGGGCGCCGACACCTGCGACCTCGGCGCGCTGCTCGCGAAGGCCTGGCACCTGCCGATGCCGATCGCCACCTGCATCCGCTACTACAACAGCCCGATGCGCGCCGAGGCGTACACCGAGCTGGTGTGCCTGGTGCACGTGGCGCGGACGCTGGTGCGGGCGCTGGGGTTCACCGCCGGCCGGGACCGGTTCCTGGATCCGATCGCGGAGGACGCGTTGAAGGTGCTCAATCTGTTTTCGGCGGATCTGGAGCTGGTGATCGATTTGTTCTTCGAGGAGATGGATGAGCTGGAGTTGTACGAAGGCGCCTTGTCGCGGGGATGATGGGTTCCCGATGGTCGAGCTGGCGCTCGACCATCCCGGCGACAGCGGGGACCCCTCAATGACCACCGCACACCGTCCCCACCGCCGGGAGGGTCGAGCGCCAGTTCGACCTCGTGCCGACCTCGTCAACAGCGCTCCCTGGAAACCCGGCACCGCCAGCCGCTGCGTGGGATCTTGAGACCGTGAGGCACATCCAGCGATGGAAGCGGTGCGAGCCTGTCCATCGCTTGCGAATCCCATTCAGACCTCGCCGGCCTCCGTCGCCACCATGAATTTCACGTTCAACGCCGAGAAGTGCCGAGCACCGCACCATATCTTCGCCGCCTCATCACTGCGGAGATCCGCCGGATCTGCGCTGCCTTTCGTCTCGACGACGAGATACGGCTCGCGGTCGTCGATCTTCGCAATGGCCCAATCTGGGTTGTATGACCCCACCGGGGTGTCGATGGCGAACGTACGGGGTAGCTTGATGAGGAGTCTGATATCATCCCGCTCATCCAGGACCTCAGCGAAGCGCCTTTCGATCTCCGAATCGACGACGATGTGCCGATAGATCGATTTTCCGACCGCGACCGCTCCGAGTCCATCGATGGCTCCGGGGCGGCGGAGCAGCTCACGGTCCCAATTCGGCTCGTGGTCACCGCTCGTGATGCGCTCGTACGAAACTCCTTCGACCATCAGCTCCCGAAGCACGCGTTTTACGTTCATCGCCACTTCATCCAAGAAGGCGTGCGGATCGACGAAGCAGTCGCCCAGCCTGCCGGATTCCAGAAGGACCCGGGCGAGCGTGGCGCGTGTGAGGCCCGTTTCCGCCTGCAGGTGGGTCAAGATATCCGGAAGCGGCTGCCCTCCCCTACCATACCTGACAGGAAGGTCTTCTCGCCGTGCTTCGACGGACCTGGTTTCGACCCCCTTGCGCGAAACCATCATTTCGCCAGCAGTGAGTCGCAAATGCGGCGCCGCGATGGCGCGCATGCGGTGGACCGCGGCGGAAGCCCGTTCGACGAGCGTGGACGTCGAAAATTCCACACGGTACGATGTGCGCGGGCTGATGCGATCCCACAAGGCGATCACCTCGCCATCCGTGGCTAGGTCTCGCGTTGCGGGCTCATCCAACTCATCGCGCTCGCGGCCGACGAACCGTTCCAGGCGGAATTCGCGCATGACCGCGATCACCGCCGGGCCGATCGGCCCGAACTGGTCGGGGATCGCAAGGGAGAAACCCGGTCGCTCGGGGGCGAAAGCCGGGAGCACCCTGCCGTCGGAATCGATCAGCCCCTGGGCGACGAGCGCCGCGAAGAGGCTCGCTGCCGCGCCCACGCCGATGGTCAGTTCGGGATCAGAGCCTTCCCGCGGAACGAGGATGTCCGCCAGCGCCGAGAGCGGAATTCTGCCAAAAGTGACGCCGCAGTCCTCTTCGTATTCGCTCTGCAGTGACTGGGCGAAGTCCTCATAACTTTCATTGGCCATCACCCACAGCCTGTTCACCCTCTCGTCGTGGACCCGTGCACCGTCACGATCGACCGCCAGCCGCAATCCTCTGCCGATCTCCTGGCGCTTGCGAATGACCCCGGCCGCGTGCCCGAGGGTGCAGATTTGGAACACGTTCGGATTGTCCCAGCCCTCGCGCAGGGCCGAGTGACTGAAGATGAAGCGCAGCGGCTCGTCCTCCTGGAGGAGGCGCTCCTTCTCCTGCATGATCAAGGCATAGGCCGTGCGCTCGCGCTCCTCGGCGTTGCTGCCCTTGACGTCGCGCTCTTCAAACGGTGTGTGGATCCGCCTGTCCTGGGCGAAATACCCATCGTGGAGCTTGCCGATGGGATGCTTCATGCACGCCAGCCCTGCGTACCGTGGGTTGCGGGCCAACAGCGCGAAGCACTCTTCGAACGCGACCCCGAACTTCCCCAGGATTGGGCGGCCGTCGGAGTCCCGCCCACGGTAGCTGTCCACCTGACCGATGAAGAAGAGGCTCAGGACCTTGATGCCGAGCGCCTGCAACTGGAGCTCCTTTTCCAGGTGCTGCCTAACGGTGAGCTCTATTTGCGAGCGCCAGATCTCGGCCTCCCCGCCTCCGACCTCCTCACCCAACGCCAGACGGAGACCATTCGCGAACGCGACGTGCGCATCGCCGGCCTGACGACTAATATGGGTGACCACGTAGCCTTCGCGGTAGCACTCACGGCGCCCCGAAAGCGTGAAGAGATCGGACCCCAGGGTCACAGTGACCGTCTTCGCCTTCGGACCCCGCTTGGTTCGGGAAAGCAGCCGCACGCGCGCGCGGAAGGTCCGCCCATCACGGACCTCCTCCAGCTTCACCGGCGCCCCGGCGGTCCTTCCAGACGTGGTCGCGTTGGCCACCACGATGCGCTTGACCAGACGAAGCTCGAAAGCGCGGATGGCGTCGAGCCGGTAGACGAGATTGTAGGGGTTGCGGTGGGTCGCCGAATAGCGCAGCGTGAACAGCGGGTTCAACGAACTGATCGCCGCCTGCGCCTTCGGCGTGTTGTCCACACTCTGCGGCTCGTCGATCATCACGATGGGGTTTACCGCCCTCAGATACTCGATCGGGGCCCGCCCATGGAGGCGATCCTCTTCCCGATGGATGACATTCCCCTGCGCGCCCCTCCCTTCCCCGGAACCGACCGACTTATTGAACGAATCGATGGTGATGATCAGCACCTGGACACCATCGGCGATGGCGAAATGACGCAATCCCTCCGGACGCTTGGCATCGTAGAGCGAGTGCTCGAAGGTCTGGGATCTGTATAGGTCGCGGAAGTGCTCCGCGGTCATCTCGATGCTCTTCAGGGTCCCTTCGCGAATAGCCACCGTCGGGACGACGATGACGAACTTCGAGAACCCATAGACGCGGTTGAGCTCGAGAAGCGTACGCAGGTACGTGTAGGTCTTCCCCGTACCCGTCTCCATCTCCACCGAGAAATGCGCGCACCTGCGCGACGCCCCGTCCTCGCCTGCGACGTCCCACGCTTCGAGCGGGACCGCTTCGCTGGGCACGGCGAGCCCGTTTCGCCGTTGCACCGAGCGCACGTTGGCGAGGAGCCTGTCATCGGAGATGTGCAGCACGTTGCCGAGGCCGAGCTCGGTCCGGGCGACGCCGTCGAGAGTACCTGCGAACCTGCCGAGGTCGATGACCGATTCCTGCGGAGGGCGGCGTGGCTGCCCGGCAAAGAGGTCGACCACGGCCTGGACGGCCTCCTCCTGGTGCTTCTGCGAACGATCGAATTTGAGCTTCACTGCGTCACACCGTGCTGAAGTCGACGTCGCCGGCCTGGCGGAAGGCGAGCGCAGCGTTTATCTTCAACTGTTCGTCGTGCGCGAACGCCTCATCGAGGCAGACCACCGAGGCGGGTTTGGCCGCCACCATTGCCCGGACCGCCTCCTGCGTGAGCCTGCGACTCACGCAGATGAGCATCTGACCACGATCAATCTTTGCCACCTTCGCACCGCCCATGTCCGCGTACTCGATGCGCACGGTCAATGAGAACCCCCGCTTCAGCGCGAGTTCGTAGACGATGTCATCGTCGCTCCGTCCAGGGAGGATGTGCTCGACGAACAACCGCAACTGGTCACCAAGCCCCGCGGCCTCGGCGGCATCGCCCTTCCATGCCGAGAAGTTCGACCTGTCGAGCTGAAAATAGCGAAAACCCAGAGCCAGGCCGTCATTGGAGGGGAGGCCCTCACCGCCGCTCTCCACGGTGGCCCTGCGGAGTCGCTCCCTGGTCAGCGACGCGATGTTCGGAGCCATTCCACTCCGTTCGAGCAGCTTCTTCGCCGGTCCCGCCTCCACCGAGTCGCCGAGCGGCTCCGGGAATTGGACGAGGACGAACCTGCGACGGCCACCATCCGCCTTATTGAGCTCATAGATGGCTTGCCCGGTGGTTCCGCTGCCGGCGAAGAAATCCAGGTAGAGACCATCCTTATCGGGAACCATGCTGAGGAGGTATTTGACCAGCTCGACCGGTTTGGGGGACGGGAAAGCGCCGGGGGCGAGCAGGGCGTCGACGACGGCCTGCCCTTTTTCCGTCGCGAACGCCTTTTCAACCAGGATGGTCTTGGATTTCTTTTTTACCGCAGACCCGTCGGCGAGATGCGCCCGTGCCTTGCGGTAGACCTTCAAGGCCCCCTTCACGCGCTTAGCCAAAAGCTCGTTGACCCCCGAGGTCGCTGTCTTCCGATTCCACGTCCAGCAGCCGGGAAACCCATCGTCCCAGTCGGGGAGGATCTCGACGAGTCCCGGTCCTGGGTCGATCGCGATCCGCCCCGATAGCTCATCTGCGTAAAGCGGATAGTAAAGCCGCGGTCGATTATGGCGACCGAACTTCCGATGGGTATTTCGCAACTCCAACTCGCGGTACGGTCCCTTCGCATCCGTTTTCGGGTAATCCGTGCCTATTTCCTCATCAGACTTGGCGATCCCCAACTCATTGTCCACGCACGCGTCGTCCTTGGCGTAGACGAGTACGTAATCGTGCGTCAGCGATAGGTGGCGGTCGTGGCTCCTACCCTTGGGATTGGTTTGGATGGTGATCCCGCCAAGGAAATTGGCCTCTCCGAAGACCTCGTCGCAGATCTTGCGGAGGTTCGCCACCTCATTGTCATCGATGCTGATGAAGATGAACCCATCGGAGCGAAGCAGATCCCGCGCCAAGTGCAGCCTCGGATACATCATCGACAGCCACCGCGAATGGAACCGTCCAGCCGTCTCGACGCGGCTCGCGACCCGGCCTCCATCGGCCCCGAGCTGCCCCGAATACTCGAGGTACCTGGCCAGGCTGTCGCTGAAATCGTCCGGGTAGATGAAATCATTGCCGGTGTTATAAGGGGGATCGATGTAGATGGCGGCGACTCGACCGCTGTATGCGTGCCTTAAAAGCTTCAAGACCTCGAGATTGTCACCCTCGATGAAGACATTTCCCGAAACCTCGGCCGAGACACCGAGATCAAACCGCGGACGCAGCGTCGCTGCGCTGCGCTGCTGGAGGATCTTGATGCATTCGCGGCGCCCAGGCCAATCCATACCGTACTTCTCGCGTCCTGAATCTCCACGCTCCCCGATTGACTCCCTGATGCGCTCGAAGTCGATGGTCGATCCATCGGTGAAGGCCTCGGGGAAGAGGCGGAGGAGTTCCGCGCGCAGGTAAGCCGTGTGGTCGTACGTGCGCAGGTCGAACCCGGTCGGGTCCTGCGGTCCATGGGCGGCCCCGCCGAATCCGGGATCCGGGACGCGTCCAATCGGGGAAGAAGTCACATCCCCTCCGGAGGATGCCGGAAAAAGTGCGTCAACTCCTGAAGAAACGGACGTGGAAGGGCTAGGCGGCGCTTCATGAAGAGGTTCTCGAAGGAGGCGCCTGATGCGTAGGGGCGCAGGGACCGCTGGCGTCATATTCGATATTGGCGAATATCGCAATGCCTTTCCTCGCGCTCTCGGAAGAGCCATTAGTCTGACGCGATGGCACGCCGGCGGCTTCGCCCTCCCACTGAACTCTCCGACTTCCTCGACGCGCTGCTCAAGCGGAAGGGGATGACCCATAACCAGTTCAGCGAGAAGGTCGGAATGACGCCGTCCAGCCTGAGCGACCTCAAGCTGCGCACGGCGACCTCCGTTGAGGATGCGCAGCGGGCCAACGAGTGGGCGCAAGCCCTCGGCCTCACCCGCGAAGAGCACGCAGAGCTCTTCCGCCTGCTCGAGCTGTCGCGCTGTTCGCCATCCATCCAGGAGCAGGTCAAGCAGGGGCGGGCGGCCAGGGATGTGAAGTGGGTGGCGGAACCGCCGCTCGATTACCGCTGACGGTCCACGATCGGCTGCTCCGCCGCCGAGCACCCCGCGATTCCCGTCACTCGATCAGCGCGTGCGCCAGAGGGTCGCCATGCGGGATGATGGACGCGAGCGGAAGAACTGCGGATTCCGGTCCCTGGTCTATGGAAGCGACCGCAAAAGCACCAGGACCGTTCCTGGCACCGCGCGTCGCTGGCGCCCTTCGGGTGGAGAGGGCGCCAGCGCGCGCGGTCCCAGGAAGACCCCACGCATGAGCGCGTCCATGCGTGAGTGATCCTTGCT
>CAWFSD010000064.1:0-8507 GCA_963818245.1 uncultured Planctomycetota bacterium | reverse complement strand
CATTGGACGATGTCGGTGATGGCCGACAATGACTGCCTCGTGCCTCGTGCCTCGCGCCTCGCGCCTCGCGCCTCGCGCCTCGCGCCTCGCGCCTCGCGCCTCGCGCCTCGCGCCTAGCGCCTAGCGCCTCCCCTCCGCCTCCGTCTCCTTCGCCGGCTGCCGGAACGCGAACCAGAACACCGCCAGCACCACGAGGGCGAACCCCGCGAGCGGCAGCCACAGCCGCGGCCAGAGCGGCAGCGAGGCGCCGGCGCTCTGGCTGACCTGATGCCCGGCGGCGTCGGTGAAGGCGTGGCCGGCGAGCGCGTCCGCGACGAGGGCGCCGACATAGAGGCCCAGCCCGTAGGTGAAGAACAGGTTCATCGCCTGCGCCTGGCCGCGGATCTGCGGCGGGGTGGTGCGGTCGACGTAGACCTGGCCGGTGATGAAGAAGAAGTCGTAGCTGATGCCGTGCAGCAGCACGCCGAGCAGGAACACCAGGAAGCCGAGGTGCAGGAACGGCACCGGGAAGCCGGCGATGACCACGCCCGGGTAGGCGGGATCGACGGCGCCGTCCGCCAGGAACGGCGCCGGCACCGCGCCCTGGCCGGCGGCCCAGCTGAACAGCAGGTAGCGCACCGCCCAGGCGAGGATGCCGCACATGATCATGCGCTTGATGCCCAGACGGCGGATCAGCAGCGGCATCAGGAAGAGCATGCCGGCCTCCAGCCAGGTGCCGAGGTTGCCCCACACCGAGGCGTGGCTGAGCGCCATCGCGCCCATTCGGTTGCCGAGGCAGGCGTAGTAGGCGGAGAGCGGGATGCAGACCAGGAAGGCGCACACCAGGTAGGTGGCGAAGGCCGGGTTCCGCCACTCGGCCCAGGCGTCGGCGAAGACCAGCTCGCGCCACGCGAAGGGCTGGCCGCGCTTCGGCGCCGGCGTCGCCGGCAGGGTCAGGCAGAACAACCCGGCGGCGGCGGCGGCGAGCGCGGCCAGGCGGAACTGCGCGGCACCCTCGCCCGCCTCGACGACGTGGCCGTCCGCGCCGACGCTGCTGAAGCCGAAGGCCAGCGCCAGGCCGCCGGCGATCCAGCCGAAGGTGCCCCACAGGCGCACCAGCGGGTACTGCGCGTTGCCGCGCGGCAGGTGACGGAAGGCCAGCGCCGCGCTCAGCGCCAGGGTCGGCATGTAGCAGAGCATGTGCGCGGTGATGCCGAGGTTGAACCAGGTGCTCTTCGCCAGCGTCAGTCCGGCGAAGGTCAGCGTGGTGTGGTCCGCCCCGGGCACCGCCGTGCCCGGCAGGTCGCCGATCCACGGCAGGCACCACATGATCGCGCCGCCGACGAGGAAGCAGCCCGCCAGCACCTTGCCGGCATCGAAGAAGCGGTCGACGCACAGGCCGAGCGCGAACGGCGCGATGATCGCCCCGAGCGGGCTGGCGGTGTAGAGCCAGAAGGCGTCCGCGGCCATGCCGTGCGCGATCATGTAGCGGAAGCCGGTCAGGTACCACGCGCCCCACACGAAGAACTGCAGGAAGAACAGCACCGCCAGGCGCGCGAGGATGTGCGGCGCGGCGGTGGACCCCGCCAGCGCCGGCGCGCCGGGCGCGCTCACAGCAGCACCGTGCGCCCGCTCGCCGCCGACTCGTCGGCGGCGAGCACGATGGCGAGGCTGGCGCACGCCGCGGCCCAGTGCGCGGTCAGGTCGGTGCCCTCGCGGATCGCGGCCAGGAACCACGCCTGCTCGCGCGCGCACAGCGCGTCGTGGTCGGGCTCGTCGGCGAGGCGGATGACCTCGTCCGGGGTGGTGAAGCGTTGGCGGCGTCGAGCGCGGCGCGGTGCACGCGGATGGCGCTGGTCGCGGTGTGCGCGGCGACGTCGTCGCTGCCGTTCTCGGCGAGCGCGCTGCCGGCCTCGAGCGTGACCGAACCGCGCGGGCCGACCACGTCCTTCACGAAGCAGGCGGCGGTGCTCATCATCGGGCCCCAGCCGGCCTCGTACCAGCCGACCGAGCCGTCCGCGAAGGTCACCTGGAGCTGCCCGTAGTTGCAGCGCCCCGGCGGCAGGCTGTCGTCCAGGCGGGCCTGGATGGCGCTCACCCGCACCGGGCGGCTGCCGGTCATGCGCAGCATCAGGTCGACGTAGTGCACGCCGCAATCGACCATCGGCGACGACGCGGCCATCAGGCTGCGGTGCACGTCCCACATGCGGCCCTGGCTCTGCTGGTTGAGGTTCATGCGCATGACCAGCGGCGCGCCCAGGCGCTGCGCCTCGCTGATGAAGCGCTGCCAGGACGGGTGGTGCAGCAGGATGTAGCCGACCACCAGCGCGCGACCCGCGGCGCGCGCTGCGGCGATCACCTGCTCGCAGGCGGCGACCGTGGGCGCCACCGGCTTCTCGATGAACACGTGGCAGCCCTCGGCGAGCGCGGCGAGGGCGATCTCGGCGTGGGTGTCGGGCCAGGTGCTGATGCACACCGCGTCCGGGCGCGTCTCGGCCAGGGCGCGGCGCCAGTCGTCGTACAGGGCGTGGCCGCCGCCCAGGTCGCGGTCGAGTTCCGCCTTGCTGGCGCCGCGCGCGACCAGCCCGCAGATGCGGAAACCCGGATCGTGGCGGTAGGCCTTGGCGTGCGAACGGCCCATGTTGCCGCAGCCGATGACCAGGACGCGAACTGCTGCCGGCATGCCGTGCTCCCGCGGGTCGCCCGCTGCGCAGACCTTGCCAGCGTGGCGGGCCATGGCAGCGGTGCCTACGGCGCCGAGGGCCCTGGAATCGCGCGCGTGTGAGATGGAACGCCGGGCGACCAGCGGATGCGCCGTCAGCGTTCCCGGGCTCGCGGGTACACCTCCACAGGGGATCCGCCCATGCTGCGCGCCACCACCGCCATCCTCGTGCTGCTCGCCCTGGCCGGGGCCGCGCTCCCCCGCACCCTGTCCGCCGCCGTGGAGGCCCCGACCGGCTTCACGCCGCTGTTCAACGGCGCCGACCTTACCGGCTGGTGGGGCCTGGCGACCGAGGACCCGGCGAAGTGGCAGGGGCTGCCGGCCGAGCAGCTCGCGGCGAAGAAGGCCGCCAGCCTGGCCGACATCCGCAGCCACTGGCGCGTCGACGGCGACGAACTGGTCAACGATGGCGCCGGCCTCTACCTGACCAGCGACGCCGACTACGGCGATGTCGAGCTGCGCCTCGAGTACAGGACCGTGGCCCAGGCCGACAGCGGCGTGTACCTGCGCGGCTGCCCGCAGGTGCAGATCTGGGACACCACCGAGGCCGGCGGGAAGTGGAACCTGGGAGCCGACAAGGGCTCGGGCGGGCTGTGGAACAACTCCCCCGGCGCCCCGGGCAAGGACCCGCTGGTCAAGGCGGACAAGCCGTTCGGCGAGTGGAACCAGCTGCGCGTGGTGATGGTCGGCGAGCGGGTGACGGTGTGGCTCAATGGGCAGCTCACCGTCGACCACGCGCGCCTGGAGAACTACTTCGCGCGCAGCCAGCCGCTGCCGCGCCGCGGGCCGATCCAGCTCCAGACCCACGGCGGCGAGATCCGCTGGCGCCACGTGGTGGTGCGGCCGATCGGCGGCGACGAGGCGCTGGGCATCCTGCGCGCGCACGGGATCGCCAACGCGCACGACAGCGCGCTGCCGCCGGTGTTCAACGGCAAGGACTTCACCGGCTGGGCCGGCCCGGTCGAGAACTACGAGGTCGTCGATGGCGCCATCCAGTGCAAGCCCGGCAAGGGCGGCACCATCTACACCTCGGCCGTCTACGGCGATTTCAACGCCCACGTCGAGTTCCGCCTGCCGCCCGCGGGCAACAACGGCCTGGCCATCCGCTACCCCGGCGAGGGCGACACCGCCTACGTCGGCATGTGCGAGCTGCAGGTGCTCGACAGCGAGGACCCCAGCTACGCCAAGCTCGACGCGCGCCAGCACCACGGCTCCGCCTACGGCATGGTCGCGGCCAGCCGCGGCTACCTCAACCCGGTCGGGCAGTGGAACTACGAGGAGGTCGCGGTCATCGGCTCGACCATCCGCGTCGAGCTGAACGGCACGCGCATCCTCGACACCGACCTGGCGAAGGTCCCGCCGCCCTACCTGGACGACAAGAAGCACCCGGGCAAGGAGCGCACCGAGGGGCACTTCGGCTTCGCCGGCCACAACGACCCGGTGGCCTTCCGCAACGTCGCCGTCGGGGCGATCGCGCACTGAGTCCCGGGCGGACGCCCACCGGGAAATCCCTCCACGACCGCCGGATCCGCCGGTATCCTCTGACCGCATGACCGACCCCACGCCTCCCACTCCTGGTTTCGACCGTTTCGACCGCCTCGACCGCCGCCAGCTGCTCGGCGCCGGCTCGCTCGCCGCGTTCGGCATGCTGTTCGGCGGCGACCTCGTCGCCGAGGAGTTCACGCCCGCCCCCACCCCTGGCGACGCCGGCCAGGTCGCACCGGTCGGCTGCGCGGTGATCGGCCTGGGCGAGCAGGGCCGCGCGCTGCTCGGCGCCCTGGCGCTGGCCGCCGGCGCCGACGTGCGCCGCATCTGCGACAGCTACGCCGGCATCCGCGCGCGCGCCCAGGAGCTGGCGCCCAAGGCGGTCGCCGGCGGCGACGCCAAGGAGGTGTTCGACGATCCCGCGGTGCAGGCGGTGTGGATCGCCACGCCGACCCACCAGCACAAGGACCTGGTCCTGGCGGCGCTGGCCGCCGGCAAGCACGTCTACTGCGAAGCGCCGCTCGCGCACACCATAGGCGACGCGCGCGCCATCGCGGTGGCGGCGACCGCGGCCGCGGCGAAGGGCACCATCTTCCACAGCGGGCTGCAGCAGCGCACCAACCCCCAGCACCTGCACGTGCTGCACTTCGTGCGCGCCGGCGCGCTCGGGCGGGTGGCGATGGGCCGGTCGCACTGGCGGCGGCGCACCTCGTGGCGGCGCGCGGCGGCCAGCGACGAGCGCGCGCGCGCGCTCAACTGGCGCCTCGACCCGGCCCTGACCACCGGGCTGATCGGCGAGATCGGCATCCACCAGCTCGACGTCGCGTCGTGGTTCCTCAAGGGGCTGCCGCTCGCGGTCAGCGGCCTGGGCGGCATCCGCGCGTGGGACGATGGCCGCCAGGTCGCCGACACCGTGCAGGCGCTGGTCGAGTACCCGGACGGCGTCGACGTGTCCTACGACGCGACCCTGGCGAACTCCTTCGACGGCCACGCCGACCTGTTCCTGGGCAGCGACGCGGCGGTGATGCTGCGCGACCACCGCGCCTGGATGTTCAAGGAGGCCGACGCCGCCGCCCTCGGCTGGGAGGTCTACGCCTACCGCGAGAAGCTCGGCGACGAGACCGGCATCGCCCTGGTCGCCGACGCCACCAAGATCCTCGCCGCCGGCAAGAAGCCGGGCGAGAACCGCGAGGTCGATCCGCACCGCACCGCGCCGGTCACCGCCTGCGAGGCCTTCCTCGAGTCCATCCGCCGCAAGCAGCCCAGCGCCTGCGACGCGCTCACCGGCTTCCAGGCGACCGTCACCGCGATCACCGCCAACCAGGCGGTCACCACGCGCAGCCGCATCGAGCTCAAGCCCGAGCAGTTCCGCCTCTGAGGCGGAGAGCGCGCCCACCGCCGTCTTCCCCCGACCCGCCCAGGAGTCCTACCATGGCCGATCAGCCCAAGCTCCCGTCCGTCTCCCGCCGCGGCCTGCTCAAGGGCGTCGCCGCGGCCATCACCGCCGGCGGCGTGGCCGCGTGCAGCGACCAGCGCGCCGGCGCCGCCGAGCCCACGGCGGGATCCGCGCCCGCCGGTACCGGCGCCATGGACATGGCCCCGTTCACCGCCGGGCCGTGCGCGCCCAGCCCGGTGCACGGCACCGGCCGCGTCCTGGGCGCCAACGACCGCGTGCGCATCGCGGTGATCGGCGTCGGCGGCCAGGGCTTCGGCGCCCACCTCAAGGGCCTGCGCGCCATGGAGAAGGACGCCAACATCGAGGTCATCGGCGCCAGCGACGTCTACGCGCCGCGCCTGGAGCGCGCCAAGGCGGAGCTGCTCAAGGGACGCGAGGGCGCCACGGTGTTCGCGGAGAAGGACTACCGCCGCCTGCTCGACAACAAGGACATCGACGCGGTGGTGGTGGCCACGCCCGAGCACTGGCACGCGCCGGTCTCGATCCACGCGCTCGACGCCGGCAAGCACGTCTACTGCGAGAAGCCGATGACCCGGCACCTCGACGAGGCGTGGGCGCTGATCGACGCGGTCAAGCGCACCGGCAAGGTCTTCCAGCTCGGCATCCAGTTCACCTCCGACCCCAAGATGCACGCGGTCGGCGACTTCATCCGCGCCGGCAAGATCGGGCCGCTGGTCACCGGGCAGAGCAGCTACTGCCGCAACGCCGGCACCAAGGGCGAGTGGAACTACGACATCGACGCCGGCGCCGGCCCGGACAACCTCGACTGGGACCTGTGGCTGGGCAACGCGCCCAAGCGCCCGTGGAACGACGACAGCAAGGCGCGCTTCTTCCGCTACCGCAAGTACCACGACTACAGCGGCGGCATCCTCGGCGACCTGATGCCGCACCGCGTCGGGCCGTTCCTGGTCGCGAGCGGCAACCCCGAGTTCCCCACGCGCGTGGTCAGCGTCGGCACGCGCCGCATCTCGACCGACCGCGAGGTCGACGACAACGTCCAGGTGATGGCCGAGTTCCCGAGCGGCTGGACCATGGTCTTCACCGGCTCGACGGTGAACGAGCAGGGCCTGCCCGACCTCTTCCGCGGCTTCAAGGCCTCGGTGCACTTCGGCGGTGACAGCGCGATCGCCAAGCCCGAGCGCCCCTTCGCCGAGGAGATGGAGGAATCGACCATCGCCAAGGGCCCCGGCAGCGACATCCCGATGCACCACCGCAACTGGCTCGACGCCATCCGCCTGGGCACCGCGCCGAACTGCCCGGTCGAGTTCGGCGCCAAGATCCAGGCCATCCTGTCGATGGCCGAGATGTCCTCGCGCGCCAACCGCGTGATGCTGCTCGACGCGGCCACGCGCACGGTGAAGCCCGGCTGAGGGCGGACGTGGACGGCGCGGTCCCGCCCTCCGGCGCGCCGCAGGAGGTGCGGCTGAGGCGTGGCGCGATGGGCACGCGCTTCGAGCTGGTGCTGGCGGACGCCGGCGAACCGGCGCGGCTGCGCGCGGTCGGCGAGGAGGCGCTCGCGGAGGTCGCGGAGGTCGAAGCGTGGTTGAGCCCGCACCGCGCCGCGAGCGCGCTGGCGCGGGTGAACGCCGGCGGGGCGGGCGGCGCCATCGCCGTCGATGGGCGGATGCTCGGCTTCCTGCGCGCGGCGCGGGCATTGGCGGAAGCCACCGGTGGCGCCTGCGATCCGACCGCGGGGGCGCTGGTGGCGTGCTGGCGGGACGCCCTGGCCGGCGGGCGGGTGCCCGCGGCGTCGGCGCTCGCTGAGGCGCGCGCGGTTTGCGGCATGGACCTGGTGGTCTGCGACGAGGCCGCGGGCAGCGTGCGCTTCGCGCGCCCGGGCGTGCGCCTGGATCCCGGCGCGCTGGGCAAGGGCGTCGCGCTCGATCGCGCGGTCGCGCTGCTGCGCGAGCAGGGCGCGCGGCGGGCGTTGCTGCACGGCGGGACCTCCAGCGTGGTGGGGCTCGGCGAGCCCGGTTGGCCGATCGCGATCCGGCACCCGGTGCAGGTGGATCAGGTGATCGCCACCACCGCGCTCAGCGAGATGACGCTCTCGGTGTCCGCCGGCCACGGCCGCGCGACCGACGTCGATGGGCGGAGCTACGGCCACGTCATCGATCCGCGCAGCGGCTGGCCGGTGACGGGCAACCTGCTCGCGGCGGCGGTGCACCCGCTGGCGACCACCAGCGAGGGCCTGTCGACGGCGCTGCTGGTGGTGGGAGATGAGGGGATCGCGGGATTGGCGGCGCGCTTTCCGGAGGCGGGGTTGCTGCTGGTCTGCCAGGATGGTGAAGGGGTGCGGGTGATCACCAGGGGAAGTGGTTTCGAGCGGTAGCGCCCGCGCAGCCTGCAACCCGATACCGCCAGGTCTACCGCGCTACCCGAGCGGTGGAGCTCCGTGGCGCAGCGAGGAGCGGCCCAGCGGGCAATGCCAGCGAGCTGAGGTCCCGACGTCGTCCCAGGATCGGGCTGCAGTCCGCATTCTCGCTGCTCTGGTCTCTCTGGTGCTCTGTGTTCCACCTGGATGTCCTGCCTTCCGTTCGATCCGAGCCGGAGCTCTGGATGTGGAGCCGGCAGCCGATCGAACCCTGAGGACCAGAGGGACCAGAGCAGAGCTCAGCTTGCGAGCATCGCCCAGCGGGCCGCGGTCCCGGGTGGGAGGCATGCTGCTCCGCCGCTCGCGTCGGATTCGCGGAATGCCTTCGCGCCCCGGACCGCGGCCCGCTGGGCCGCATCGCCGCCAGTACCGGAACCGGGGGTGATTCAACGGACCAACGTGGCCTGAAAGCGCCACCATCTCGCGGGATGTGTTGCCGCGCAGGGACCTTTCCTGGGACCGAGCGCCGCCGGCGCGCATCTGGCGGAGAG
>CAWFSD010000063.1:0-16478 GCA_963818245.1 uncultured Planctomycetota bacterium | reverse complement strand
GGTGGTGGTGCCGCCCACCGAGGTGACGGTGGTCGACTCGTTGGCGAACCACCAGGTCACGCCGACGCCGGCGGTCAGCACGGCGCGGCGGAAGAGGGTGAACTGCAGTTCGGTGCCGAGCGCCCACTCGTAGCGCAGCGGCGAGACCGAGCCGCTCACCGGGCCCTGGTCGGTCGGGTAGTTGTCGAAGTGGCCGCTCTGGAAGCCGACGCCGGCGCGGCCGAAGATCGCCAGGCCGGGATCGAAGCCGGTCGGGTGGATGGTGGGCAGGAAGTGGAACATCACGCCGCCGGTCAAGCCGATCATCAGCGCGTGCACGTCGATGTCGCCGCCGGGGAAGCTGCCCTCGCGGGTGTCCCAGCTCACGTGCAGACCGCCCCACGGCCCGACCACCTCGTCGGGTTCCGAGCCGATGCGCAGCTCGGCGCCGTAACGCTCGGCCTTGGACCAGCGCCCCTGGACGTTCACCAGGTCGAAGTCCTTGCTCATCAGCGGTTCCCAGATCGCCACCAGTTCGAGCGGCGTCAGGCCGTCCTGGGTCCACACCGCGGCCACCGCGGGTGCGGTCGACGCGCACAGGATGGCGAGGGTGAGGGGGAGGCGCATGGGTCGAGGATTCAGGGGGCGGGCGGGCACAAGGCGGGATGGCTGGACGGTTCTTCCGCCATAGCGATGATGCTGTTATTCGAGAGCGCCGACGGCGCGGCGGCAATCTTAGCCCAGGGCAAGCCCTGGGACCGGCGCAAATCGAGAACGGAGCCCGGGAGTGGCGGCCCCAATCAGGGTCACATGACGTCTTGCGGATTGGGACCGCCCTTACAGGGCTCGATTCACCAAACCACCGTGACCCAAGGCGTGGCCCTGCGCTGGAGATCGGTGTCGCGCCGTCGCTCCGCGGGCCTGGGAGGTCGTCGTTGCCGGCGGAAGTCGCTTCCCTCAGAGCTGCTCGTCCTTGACCAGTCGATACCGCACCAGCGCCCCGTTGACGTCCGCGCTCGTCCAATCTTCGGTGTGGAGTCCGGCCAGGAACCCCGGCGCGAGCACCTCGCCCGCGATGTACGCGCTGAATTCCGTCAGCGCGCTCCTCGACTTCAGGATGGTCGGTGTGCCAGCTCACGCTGATGCGGTCGCTGACGTCCAGCCCCGCGGCCTTGCGCGCCTGCTGCAGCACGCTGATGAACTCGCGCGCGTGGCCCTCGTCCTTCAGGGCCTGGGTGAGCGCGGTGTCGAGCGCGACGGTCATCGCGCCGTCGCTGGCGATGGCGCCGCCGGCGGTGGGCGTGCGCGTCAGCAGCACGTCAGCGAGGGCGAGCTGGACGCCGGCGACGTCGACCTGCCTGCCCAGCTCCAGCGTGGCGATTTCCGCATGTCCCCAGCCCGCGAGCACGCTGCCGATCTCCTTGAGCTTGGCCCCGGCGCGCGCGCGCAGCGCGGCGAAGTTGGGTTTCACCGCGATGCTGCAGAACGCCGCCTCGTCGGCCTCGGTGGCGACGCTGCGCACGTTCAGCTCGTCCGCGATCAGCGCGGCCGAGGCCGCCACCGCCGCGCGCAGCGCCGGGTCGCGGCTGATCACCGTCACCGTCGCCAGCGGCTGGCGTACTTTCAGCTTCTGGTCGTTGCGCAGCTTCAGCCCGAGCCCGACCACGCGCCGCGCCACCGCCACGCGCGCCTCCAACGCCTCGTCGATGAGCGCGGCCTCGGGCTGCGGGTAGTCGCACCAGTGCACCGAGGCGGGCGCCGCCGCGTCGACCGGGCGCACCAGCCGCTGGTGGACCTCCTCGGTCAGGAACGGCATGAACGGCGCCAGCACCTTCGCGAAGGTGGTCAGCACGCTGTACAGCGTCGCGTAGGCCGCGGCCTGGTCGGCCTGCGCCGCGTCGCCAGCGCCGCTCTTCCAGAAGCGCGCGCGCGAGGTGCGGATGTACCAGTTGGTGAGGTCGTCGATGAACGCCACCAGGCGCGGCACCACGTTGTAGAGCCGGTAGGCCTCCATCTCGGCGTTCACGTCGCGCACCAGCGACTGCATCACCGACAGGATCCAGCGGTCGGCCTCGGGCCGCTGCGCCGGGGCCGACGCCACCCAGGTGCGCGGGTCGTAGCCGTCGACGCTGGCGTAGGTGGTGAAGAACGACAGCGCGTTCCAGTACGGCAGCACCACCGTGCGCACGATCTCCTTGAGGCCGGCCTCGCTGAAGCGCAGCGGGTCGGCGCGCACCACGGGCGAGTCGATCAGGTAGGCGCGCAGCGCGTCGGCGCCGATCTGGTCGAGGATCAGGTTGGGGTCGGGGTAGTTCTTCTTCGACTTCGACATCTTCTGGCCGTCCTCGGCCAGGACGAGCCCGTTCACCACGACGTTGCGGAACGCCGGCTTGTCGAACAGCGCGGTCGACAGCACCAGCAGGGTGTAGAACCAGCCGCGCGTCTGGTCGAGGCCCTCGGCGATGAAGTTGGCGGGGAAGTTCGCTTCGACCGCGGCCTTGTTCTCGAACGGGTAGTGGTTCTGCGCGTACGGCATGGCGCCGGATTCGAACCAGCAGTCGAGGACCTCCGGCGTGCGCCTGTAGGTGCTGCCGTCGGGCGTGGTGATGACCAGCGCATCCAGCTTGTGCTTGTGCAGGTCGGTGACCGTCCCCGGCTCCAGCCCGGCCGCCGCCTCGAGCTCGGCGATCGAGCCGAAGCACTTGGTGTCGTTCCTGTCGGCGACGTTGACCCACACCGGCAGGCACGAGCCCCAGAAGCGGTTGCGCGAGATGTTCCAGTCCTTGGCCTCGCGCAGCCAGTTGCCGAAGCGGTTGGCGCCGATCGCCTCGGGGATCCAGCGGATCTGCGCGTTGTTGGCGAGCAGGCGCTCGCGCAGGTCCTCGACGCGCACGTACCACGCCTCGATGGCGCGGTAGATCAGCGGCGCGTCGGTGCGCTCGCCGAACGGGTAGCTGTGCACGATGGTCGCCTGGGCGAGCAGCTTTCCCTCGTCCTTCAGCCGCTTGATGATCGCCTTGTCGGCGTCCTTGCAGAACTGGCCGGCGTACTCGGGGACCGCCGCGGTGAAGCGGCACTCGCTGTCGAGCGGGTCGACGAGCTTGATGCCGGCGCGCCACGCAGACGCGGTAGTCGTCCTCGCCGTAGGCGGGCGCGAGGTGGACGATGCCGGTGCCGTCCCCGGTGGTGACGAACGCGTCGGCCAGGATGTTGAAGGCGCGCTCGGTGTCGCGGAAGTACGGCAGCAGCGGCACGTAGTCGAGGCCGACCAGGTCCTTGCCGGTGACGCGCAGCAGCTCCTCGTACTGCTCGGGTTTCTTCGCGTAGGCGGCCAGGCGGTCCGCGGCGATGCAGGTGCACCTCGCCGCTGGTGGTCTCGCGCACCGCCACGTAGGCGATGTCCGGGCCGACGCACAGGCCGAGGTTGGCGGGCAGCGTCCACGGCGTGGTCGTCCAGGCCAGGGCGTAGACCAGCGCGCCGGGCGCGCGGTGGTCGAGGCCGAGCTTGGCGACGGCGCCCTCGTGCAGGCGGAACCTGATGGTGATCGCCGGGTCCTGCACGTCCTTGTAGTTGTTGCCCGCCTCGAAGTTCGACAGCGGCGTGCTCAGCACCGGGTCGTAGGGCATGATGCGGTGCGCCTTGTAGATGCGCGGGCGGCCGTGCGCGTCGCGCTGCTCCCAGAGCTGCTTGAACACCCACCACACCGACTCCATGAAGTGCGGGTCCATGGTCTTGTAGTCGTTGTCGAAGTCGACCCAGCGGCCCATGCGCTCGACCGTGCGCCGCCACTCGCCGACGTAGGTCTGGACCATCGAGCGGCACTGCTCGTTGAAGACGTCGACGCCCTTCTCGCGGATCTCGGCGGCGCCCGTCCAGCCGAGCGCCTTCTGGGCGAGGTTCTCGATCGGCAGGCCGTGGCAGTCCCAGCCGAAGCGGCGCTCGACGTGGTGGCCGCGCATCGACCAGAAGCGCGGCACGATGTCCTTGATGGTGCCGGCCAGCAGGTGGCCGTAGTGCGGCGTGCCGGTGGCGAAGGGGGGGCCGTCGTAGAACACGAACTCCGGCCCGCCCTGGCGGCGGCGGTTGGACTCGCGGAAGGCGTCCAGGCGGCGCCACAGCTCGAGGATGCCCTGCTCCAGCGCCGGGAAGCTGACGTTGGCGGGGACCTTGGCGAAGAGCGGGGCGGCGGCGGGGGTGTTCATGGGCGACCTGGAGTGGCGGCGCTGGAGGTGCAACGGCGGAAGGGCCGCACGGTAAAACCGTTGTCGCCATCGGCAAGCGCGCCGGCGCTGCCGCTGGCGCCGCCACCGCCCCGGAACTACCCTTCCGCAGCGCGCGGGCACCATCCGCCCAGCCCGCCACCGACCGCCGCGTCAGGACGCCCTCCCCCATGCGCCAGCTCCTCTGCCGTTCCCTGCTGCCGGCGCTGTGCGCCGCCCTGGCCCTGACCGCGCAGGCAGCCGACGCGCCCGCACCCGCGCCCGCCGTGGTGCCCGCGACCGTGGCCGCGCCGCCCGTCCCGGTGGTGCCGCCCAGCCCCTCGACCGCGCCCGGCATCCGCATCTGGCCGGATCCCGCCTTCACCCACTGGCCGGCGATCGCCTACGGCGACGAGGCGCGCAACATCGCCTTCTCGCTGCCGGTGAAGGTCGCCAACGTCAAGGGACGCATCGGCTGGGATGGCGAGCCGGCCCTGGATTTCACCACTCCTGAAAAGGCCGAGAGCATCAGCGGCCTGCTGCCCCTGCCCACCGGCTTCGGCCTGCACCGCGCCACCGTGACCATCGTCGAGCACGCCTGGCCGCTGGCGGTGCGCATCGCCGACGCGCGCGAGGAATGGCCGCTCGCGAGCCTGAAGAACGGCTTCCCGGTCGACGCCCAGGGCGTGCCGGTGGTGCTCGCCGACCGCCGCCGCAACCTCAGCGCCGAGCGCCAGTTCACCCTGCTCGACGGCGTGCTGCCGCGCGGCACCGGCCGCACCCTGGTGGTCGGCGACCGCCTCGAGGCGATGGGCGGCGACGTGTGGAGCGGCCTCGACGCCGACCAGCGCCCCGCGCTCGACGAGCGCTATCCGCAGCACGCTGTGCTGCTCGCCCTGGCCAAGCTGCCGGATCCCGCTGCCGCGCACCATCGTGTGGTGCCCCGGCAACCAGGTCCTGCACGGCGGCGCCTGGTCGGCCGAGGAGGAGCGCGTGCTGGGCGTGCTGCGCTCGCGCTGCGAGCAGCTCGGGGCCCTGCCCCGCCTGGTCCTGGCCCTGCCGCCGCTGCCGCTCGACGCCAACCTGCGCGCCCAGGCCGAGGACCGCCGCGACCAGCTGCTGCGCTCCGCCACCCTGCTGCAGTGGACCGTCGTCGACCTCGGCCGCGTCGCCGGCGATCCCGAGCAGGCCAACCGCGTCGCCGAGGGCGTGTTCGCGCGCTACCCGGTGGGCGTGGCGCAGCAGCGCATGCGTGAGGCGTTGAAGCAGGTGGTGGAGCGGTAGGTCTAACTTGAGACTGACCCCTTGTTTCCGCTGCGGGCGGTGATTAGTCTGCCACGCATGCGTTACCTCCTCGCCTCCATTTCTCTCGCCGCCCTGTTCGCCACCGGTTGCCAGGAGCGGCAGTCGATGCGTGTGGTGCCTGACCGACAGGACCACGCCTACACCGATGAAAAGCAGGCCAAGGGCGGCGGCGGCCAGACCATGGACCGGGTCGCCACAGCCAACGAGCAGTGGATCACCGTCAAGCCCGGCCAGACCCTGACCGCGATCGCCAAGCAATACGGCGAGAGCACGCGCGAGATCATCGAGCGCAACGATCTCGGCGAGAACCTGCCCAAGGTCGGTCAGAACCTGATCGTGAACAACCCGAACGCGTCTGCCGCTCCCGGCGGCAAGTAACACCGCGCCGACGATCATGGTGCCCGGGCGCCTGCTGCTCGCGACGGGCAACGTCAAGAAACTGCGCGAACTGCGCGAGATCCTCGCTCCATTGGGGCGTGCGGTGCTGGCTCCCGACGACCTCGGCTACGATCCGCAGGTCGTCGAGGACGGCGACACCTTCGAAGCCAACGCCATCAAGAAGGCCGCTGCCGGCCTCGCCGCCACCGGCGTGTGGACGCTCGCCGACGATTCCGGCATCGAGGCGCGCGCCCTGGGTTGGCGGCCCGGCGTCCACAGCGCGCGCTACGCCGGGGAACCATGCGATGACGAGGCCAACAACCGCAAGCTCATCGCGGAGCTCGCCGATCAGGCCGACAAGCACGTCCGCTACCGCTGCGTGATCGCGCTCGCCCGGCCCGGGCAGCCGCCGCTCACCTGGTCGGGTTCCTTCGCCGGCGAGCACACCGCGTCGCGCCGTGGTACCGGCGGTTTCGGCTACGATCCCTACGTGCTGATCCCTGAACTGGGCAAGACCGTCGCCGAATTGAGTGCGGACGAGAAGCACGCACGCAGCCACCGCGGCCAGGCCCTGCGTGGATTCGTGGAATGGCTCGCGAAGCAGTAGCCGATCCGATGCGGGCGGAACGGGCTGCCCTTCCCGCCTTGCGCCTCGCGCCTCGCGCCTGCGTCGCAGGCGCCCCCTGATGCGCACCCGCTCCCGCCTGCTGCTCGGCTTCGTCGCCGTCCACATCGTCCTGTCGGTGGTGACGGGTGCGGTGGCGTGGCGCTGGCTCGATGCCTCGATGCGCGCCCAGGCCGAGGACAGCGCGCGCTCGCTCGGCCGCGTCATCGCCCAGGGCGGCTTCCCGCTGACCGCCGAGGTGGTGGCCAAGCTGCGCGACCTCACCGGCTACGAGTTCAGCGTCCTGCCCGCGCGCACCGCGCCGCAACCAGGCACGGTGCAGGTCGAGGAGGAGGGCAAGGTGGTGCAGGTCGCCTACCGCTCCGCCGCCTACGAGCGCGCCTCGGCCGCGGTGCTGGTCGGCACCCTGGTGGTGATGCTCGCCGGGACCCTGGTCTTCGCGCTGGTGGCGCGCTGGCTGGCCGGCCAGTTCGCCACCCCGGTGGAGCGCCTGGTCGGAGCCGCGCGCGTCATCGGCAGCGGCGACCTGGACGCGGCGGTGGCGCCGGTGGGCTCGGGCGAGCTGCGCGAGCTGGCCGGCGAGCTCGAGGTCATGCGCCTGCGCCTGCGCGATCTCGACCACCAGCACCGCCAGTCGGAGCGCCTCGCCGCGGTCGGCACCTTCACCGCGACCATCGCCCACGAGGTGCGCAACCCGCTTTCCGCCGTGCGCCTGACCGTGCAGATGCTCGCCCGGCGCAGCGGCGGCGCCGACGCCAGCCTGCAGCTCATCATGGACGAGCTCGAACGCCTCGACCTGATCGTCGACGAGCTGCTCGCCTATTCGAAGGGCATGGACGTGCGGCCCGAGGTCTGCGACCTGCGCGCCGCCGCCGAGACCGTGGTGCGCCTGCTGCGCCGCCAGGCCGAGCACGCCGGCGTGACCCTGGCGATCACCGGCGCCGCCAGCGTGCGCGCCGATCCCGCGCGCCTGCGTCAGCTGCTGATGAACCTGGTGCTGAACGCGCATCCAGGCCCAGCACGGGGACGGCGAGGTGCGCATCGAGCTGCTGCCCGATGGCCTGTGCGTCCGCGACACCGGCCCCGGCGTCGATCCGGAGCTGGTGCCCCACCTCTTCGAGGCCTTCGCCAGCAAGCGCCCCGGCGGCATCGGCCTCGGCCTCCATCTCGCGCGCGCCATCGCCCAGGCCCACGGCGCCCGCCTGGAGTACGAGGCGCAGCCGCGCGGGGCCTGCTTCGCGCTGCGGGGGCTCACTGCTGAGACCCTAATCCTAGACCCTAGACCCTAGTGCAGGCAGGTCGACTGCTTGATGAAGGTCGAACCGTTCCCCTGATTCACCGACGGTGGAACGGAGTTTTCTAGGGTCTAGGGTCTAGGGTCTCCAATCTTGGCGAAACCAACCTTGCGCCTCATGCCGACTCCGATAGGGTCATTATGAACCCATTCAAGGAGACGGCCATGCCTTTCAACCTCAACCATGTCCAACTCGCGGGACACCTGACGCGGGACCCGCAGATCCGCATGCTCGCCGGCGACCGTTCGGTCGCGGCGTTCAGCATCGCCATCAACCGCCGCTGGAAGACGCCCGAAGGCGAAGCGAAGGAGGACAGCACCTACATCGATTGCGAGGCCTGGGGCCGCCAGGGTGAACTGGTCGGGCAGTACCTCACCAAAGGCAGTCCCTGCTACATCGAGGGACGGCTGAAGCTCGACCAGTGGGACGACAAGGACGGCACCAAGCGCAGCAAGCTGAAGGTGGTGGTCGACACCGTGCAGTTCCTCGGCCGCGGCAAGGAGCGGGATGGCGGGCCACAGCCGCATGGCCTCGCCGACGCCCCCGCCGATTCCACCCACCAGGGCACGCCGGGAAGCGCCGCCGCTGCCGCCAGCAAGGACGGTGCGGCGCGGGCCGCCGCGGATCGAGCGCCGGCTCTCGCCGGCGCCGGACGCGCGCCCCGCGGCACCAGCGCAGTGGTCGGCGATGAGCCGCCGTTCTGAACGGCGGCGCGGCGCCCACCGCGCAGCGTACGTACGGCGGCGGCGTTCCCGGTCGGCGTGCGAGCGCTGCGCGCTCGCACGCCGACCGCTGGGCACTGGTCAGCGGCCCAGCATCGTGCGCAGGGCGGCCTCCAGGTCGGGATCCGCGAAGCGGAAACCGCTCTCCTGAAGGCGCCGCGGCACGGCGCGCACGCCGGTCAGCAGCAGGGTGCGTCCCATCTCGCCGAACAGCGCCACGACCGCCCAGGCGGGCAGGGGCAGCAGGTGGGGACGTCGCAGGACGCGCGCCAGCGTCGCGGTGAGGACGGCATTGCTCGCCGGTGCCGGCGCGGTGGCGTTCACCGGGCCGGACAGGTCGTCGCTGATCAAGGCGTGGTGCAGGGCGTAGACCAGGTCGTCGAGGCTGATCCAGCTCATCACCTGGCGGCCCGAGCCGACCCGGCCGCCGCCCCCGCAGCGGAACGGCGGCAGCAGCTTGGCCAGGGCACCGCCGAGCGGGCTGAGCACCACCCCGATACGCAGGTTGACGACGCGGATGCCGGCCTGCCGCGCCGGCTCGCAGGCGTCCTCCCAGCCGCGGCAGACGTCGGCCAGGAAATCGCCGCCCGGTGACGCCTGCTCGTCGACCTCGTCGTCACCGCGGTCGCCGTAGTAGCCGACGCCGGAGGCGCAGATCAGCACCCGTGGCCGCTTGGCGCGCGCCGCCAGAGCCGAGCAGAGCGCGCGGGTCGGATCGACGCGGCTGTCGCGGATCAGGGCCTTGCCCGCGGCCGTCCAGCGCCGCGCCACGTTCGCGCCAGCGAGGTGCACCACCGCGTCGCAGGCATCGAAGGCCGCGTCGTCGATGCGGCCGGTCGCCGGGTCCCAGGCGGCCTCGTCGGCATGCCGCGCCGCGCCGCGGCGCAGGCTGATCACGCGGTGCCCGCCGCTGGTCAGGAACGGTCGCAGCTGCCCGGCCACCATGCCGCCGGCGCCGGTGATGGCGACCGTGAGCGGCGGGCGCCCGGCGCCCCGCGCCAGATGCTCGAGATCGAGCGCAGTGCGGCGCTGGCGCCAGGCGAAGCTGCGCGCCAGGTCGCGCGCGACCAGTCCGCCGGCGAGGGCGGCACCCAACGCCCCGCCGGGCAGGGTATACTCGACCTCGTCCTCGAGGGTGCAGCCGATGGCGGTCGGCACGAAGCGGTGGACGTGGCGCCACGCGGCGAACGGCCCGCGCTCCTGGACGTCGCAGAACGAATTTCCCGGCACGGGCGTTTCGTGGCGAGCCACCCAACGCGCGCGCAGAGGCCCGAGCAGCGGCACCGACAATTCGGTGCGCGCCCCAGCGTTGATGCCGCCGGCGGCGCCCAGCAGCCGTACACCTGCGAAGGGTGGCATCAGGCGTTCCAGCGCGCCGGCGCGGGCGTGCCAGGCGTAGGCGGCGGCCGCGTCGACCGGCAGCGCGTGGGTGGCGCGAAACGCCGTCATGCGTCGAACAGGCGCTGCTGCCCGTCCGGCGCCGGCGGCGCCGCGGGCGCGTAGGTGGCGATGTACTCGGTGACGCGCATCTTGCGCGCGGTGTTCGCCGAACTCATGTAGCGGATCTGCCCGAAGACCGGCCGCTGCGGCGCCCACGGGCGGTCGAAGCGGCCCAGGCACCAGAAGATCCCGCTGTAGCTGTTGGGATTGCGGCCGTCGAGCGCATAGCGGTTGTTGAGCTCGATCAGCACCGCCAGCGCCTCGCGCGGGTGCGCGGTCCACTCCAGGACCTTCTTCCCCCACAGCATGCGCAGGTAGTTGTGCATCCGCCCGGTGGTGCGCAACTGCCCCTGGGCGGCGTTCCACAGCGGATCGTGGGTGCGCCCGGCCGCGAACTCGGCGAGCGTGTAGCGGTGCTCGCGCGCGTCGGCGGTGTGCTGGTCGAGGGTTGCGCGCGCCCATGCCGGCAGCGACTCGTAGCGGTCGTAGTCGGTGGTGCGGTGGCAGAACACGTAGCCGAGCTCGCGCCAGGTGACGAGTTCGTCGAGGAAGGACTCCGCGCTCGCGCTCAGCCCCCACCAGCCTTCCTTCTTGCCGTCGCAGCGCTGGCCGAGGCGCTCGGGCGACCAGTCCTCGCGCGCCAGCACACGGGCGAGCACCGCGTGCGCCGAGAGGTGCCCGAAGTGCAGGTAGGGGGACAGGCCGCTGGCGCAGTCGTCCGCCACCAGGCTGCGCGCCTCGCCATAGCGCGCGAGGCGCTGGTCGAGGAACCCATCGAGCTGGCGCTCCGCCGCCACCGCTCCGCCGGCCAACGCGACCGGGGCCACGCCGTGGTCGATCGGCAAGGCCGCGAGGGCGGCCGCGTCGCCGGCGAGGAGCGCTGCCGCGGCCGCCGGCCAGCGCGCGAGCGCATCGGGCGGTCTTGCCAGCCGCGGCAGCGGCGCGCCCGCGAACGGCTTGGCGCGCGGCGCGGCGCCCAGGTGCGCCGGCAAGGTCTTCTGCAGGAAGCGGCGGAAGGCGTAGGCGGTCGGGAAGGCGTGGTCGGCCGCGGCCAGCGGCAGCACGCCGTTGCCGTCGACCGCCTCGAGCAGCACCGGCAGGCGGCCCGCCGCCGCCGCCACCATGCGCGGCAGGAAGAAGCAGGGGAAGTCGTCGGTCACGACCACGCACGCCTCCCCGCCAAGACTCTCGAGCAGCCCGGCGCCGGCGCCCGGCCGGTCCTCGACGTACGCGTGGTAGGCGACCCCGGTGCGGGCGCAGACCGCCGCGTTGTCGGCCATGCCCTGCAGCACGAACCGGTGCAGGCGCGCGCTCGCCCACGGATAGCCGCAGCGCAGCGCTTCGAGGATGAGCAGCGGCCGGCCCAGTTCGCGCGCCCACGCGACCGCGCGGTCGAGGCTGTGGTTCCAGCTGGTGCGGCGGTTCGCGATCATCCAGTAGAGCACGAAGGCGCCCGCCCCGCGCACCGGGCGATCGTTGGCGGCGCGGACGCGGAGGGACGGCCCGGGAGTCCGGAAGTCCGGACGCTCAATCGTCATCCTGCTGCGCCTCGCACTTCACGCCCGGGCACAGGCCCTCGATGCGCGTCCATTTGCGCAGGCCGCCGCAGAGGATCTTGGCGTCCTCCTCGGTGAGGCCGCGCTTCACCACCGCCTGCTCGTGCTGCTGGGCCTCCTGGGCCACGGCTTCGGCGATCTCCTCGCTCAGGCCGGCGGCGCGTTGCAGGCCGAAGACGACCACGTCGAACGGAGTGACGTCATCGTTGAACAGCACCGCTTTCCAGCCGCGGTCGGGGGCGACCTTCTGGTTGGCGGCGGACTTGGGTGCGGAGATGGTGACGGTATCGGGCACGGTGGCAGCATGACCGTGCCGCCACGCCGGCCAAGCATGGAAGGCTGCGCCGTTGGGCGGGCGGAAGCCGGGTTCGGCGTCCGGCTTCCTCAGCGCACCAGCCACAACGGCGGCAGCCGCACCGGCGCCGTGACCGCCAGGATGGCCACCGCGACCTGGGCGGTGGCGCCGGCCTTGCCCAACCCGGCGGCCACCGGCAGGGGATCGGTCAGCGCCCACGTGCGCAGGGCCGCGACCAGGTCGAGCGGCGCGACCGGGTCCGCCCAGGCGGTCGCCGCCCAGACCAGACGGTCCTCCCCGCGTGCCAAGGCCTTGGCGCCGTCGAGCCCGAAGAGCGCGGCGTCGGGCGTCGGAACGCCTCCGTCGAGCAGGGTGAAGTAGGCGCTCCAGATCGGGGTCTTCAAGGCGCCGCGCACCGCGCTCTGCTGGGTGGAGCGGTCGTCGGCGGGCAGGGCGCTGAGCAGCAGGGCCTGCCAGGCGGGCTCGCTGCCATCGATGAGGAAGGGTTCCAGCGCGCCGCGCAGGGTGGGATCGAGGCGGTCCGCCTCGGCCAGGGCCAGCGCCAGCAAGGTGCGCCCCAGCGGCGGGCGGCTGCCCAGGCCGGCGGCGTGCGCCTGCAGCCACGCCAGCCCCTTGGCGGCCGCCGCGCGCGTCGCCGCGGTGGTCGGATAAGCGTCGAGGGCGAGCACGCCGAGCGCGGTCGCGGCGAGGTCGTCATCGCCCGGGAAGCCGCCGTCGGCGTGCTGCGCCTTCACCAGCTGGGCGACCCACGCGTCCAGCTTGAGGGTCGAGACGCCCAGGGCGGCGAGCGTGCGCGCCGCGCTGGTCTGCCGCCAGGCGGTGATCGGCCCGCTGGTCGCGCCGGACGTCGTCGCGCCGCTGGCCGGCCCCGCCACCGCACCGCTGGCCAGCGTGGCCCCGGCCCAGGCCGGCGCGTCCTTGGGGAAGAGCGCGATGGAAGGCGCGAGCGGGTACTCGAGCAGCGGCATCGGCGGGACCATGACGTAGCGCACGATCAGCGCGCAGATCAGCGCGAAGCCGCACAGGGTCAGCGCGCTGCGGCCCCAGGTGAAGACGTTCTCATCCTGGTGATCGCGCTTGGTGCCCGCCACCGACGCGGCGATGGCCTCGTAGTCGAACTCCAGGCGCGTGCCGCAGCCGCGGCAGAACGACGTGCCGAGGGGATTGATGTGGCCGCACTTCTGACAGGGGATCATGGGGTCACCTGGGCGGAGGCGACGACCTTCGGGCCGGAGCGCACCTCGAGGGTGGCGGCGGTCGGGCCCAGGTCGACGATCACCAGGCTCCCGAGGCGCTGCAGGCGCGCCGCATCGACCTCCTTGCCGGCGAGGCGGATCTGGACGCCGGTGCGGGGCACCAGCCCGCTGGCCGTGGCGAGGTGGAAGGCGGCGTGGCCGCCCGCGACCACCACCGGCGAGATGCGCAGCTGCAGGTCGGGCTGGTCGCCGAGCAGGCGGACGAGGGCATCGAGGTCGCCATCCGCGGTGGCCAGCTGCACCAGCACGGGCTGCTGCGCGTCGGCGGGCAGCTTGGCGAGGACCTGTTTCGCCAGGTCGGTGCGGCCAGCCTGCAGGGCGCGGTCGAGCAGGGCGCGCAGCGCGGCCGGTGTGGGGGTGGCCAGCACCTTCTGCACCTGCTGGTCGAGCGGGGCGCTGGTGCCGAGCAGGGCGGCCTCCTGCTCCTCGGGCAGCTGGCGCTCAGGCGGGATGAGGCTGATGAGCTGGTCGTGGGCCTTCACCGGCGCCAGGCGCAGCAGCGCGCGGATCAGGCCCAGGCGCTCGTCGATGTTGGCGATCGCCCCGCCCAGGCTGTGCAGGACGCTGGTCTCGCCCGGTGGGCCGAGCGCGGTCAGGATCAGGCGTAGGCGCGGAGCATCAGGCGCGCCGGGCGCCATCAGCAGCAGCGGACCGGCGCTGCGCCGGATCGCCTCGGCGTCGCCGGCCAGCCAGGCGGCGCGGAACTGGCGCTGCAGGGCGGCCTGCAGGATGGCGAGGTGGGGGGGCAGATCGGCGTCGAAGGCCAGCTTGACGGGCGCCGCGTCCGCCTTCGCGGTCTGGCGGATGGCGGCGAGCAGGGCGCCGTCGCTGCCAGCGACCTCGACGCCGGCGTCCTGACCGCGCAGGGCGCGGCCCAGGGCGAGCACGGTATCGACATCAGGGCGGGCGCGCACCGGCACCCGGGGGCGCAGCGCTTCGAGGCGGCCGGCGGCGCCCTCGTCGGTCAGGTCGACGCCCGGCAGGGCCGTCTCCGGCGCGGTCGGCAGGTCCTCGGCCGCCTCGTGCAGATCGCGCCGGGCCGACTGCTCATCGCCGCCGAGACGTTCGAGCTGCGCGCTGGACAGGGCTGCGATCGCCTGCCAGCGCGCCACCGCGCTCCAGGCGACCAGCAGCGCGGTGACCAGCAGGCCGGCGGCCAGCACCATCAGGATGATGCCGGTGGGGCGCAGGCCGAGGCGCTCGACGAGGATCCTCATGGCAGCCTGGCCAGGCGCCCGCGCACGGCGATGGCGGGGATCAGGCCGCGCGCCACGCTATCGGCCTGGTGCATGTCGCTGAGCACGTACAGGTGCTGGGCGGGGATGCGCAGGCCCGGACTGTCGGGGATGGCCAGCTTGCCGCTGTGCGGGCTGGGCGTGCCGTTGACCTGCAGGGTCCCGTCGCTGACCGCGATCTCGTCTCCTGGCACGGCGGCGATCCAGCCGAACTGCACCGCGCGCTCGGCCTCGGGGCCGAGGCGGTAGCAGATCGCGTCCCCAGCGCGCAGCTGGGTGAACGGCACCCCGCCATCGAGGCGGTAGCTGGAGTACTGCTCCATGCCGTTGATGTCCGTGTAGTTCTCGGGAACGTGCACGATGTCCAGGTACTGGACGAGCTTCAAGACCCCGTAGATGAGCGTCACGATGATGGCGTAGAAGGCGGCTTGCCGGAAGGCTTCCATGGGACTCACCGTGGCGCGGGGTGGGGGCTGGGAAAGGGGGGGACGAGGCGGGCGGGGTGGTGCGTATCACCCTGGGGGGAGGGGAGAAGGGACCTCATGCCTTCAGCTTCGCTCCTCCTGCCTCCCCCCATTGCGGCCGATTTTCCGTGCCGCTAGGGTGCGCCGATGACGACGCGCTTCCCGTCCCACGGACCGCAGGCCCTGTTCATCGTGCTCTCCGGGCCGAGCGGGGCCGGCAAGAGCACGCTGATGGACCGCTTCGCCGCCGAGCACGATGATTTCGTGCGTTGCCTGAGCGTGACCACGCGCAGTCCGCGCGGCCCCGAGAAGGACGGGGTCGACTATTTCTTCGTCAGCGAGGCCGAGTTCTCGCGGCGCGTCGAGGAGAACGACCTGCTGGAGCACGCCCAGGTGTTCGGGCGCCACCACTACGGCACGCCGCGCGCCTTCATCGAGAGCTCGCTGGCCACCGGGCGCAGCGTGATCAAGGACGTCGACGTGCAGGGCGCGCTGACCATCCGCGGCACGTTCCCCAGCGCGGTGCACGTCTTCGTGGTGCCGCCCAGCCGCGCCGAGATCGAGCGCCGCCTGCGCAGCCGGGGCACCGACAGCCCGGACGCCATCCGCCGCCGCCTGGTCGAGGCCGAGCGCGAACTGGGGCTGTGGGACCGCTACGATTACCTGATCGTCAACGAGGACCTGGGTCGCGCCGTGAAGGAGTTGGCCATCATCGTCAGTGCGGAAAGGCTCAAGGTGCGGGCCTGAACCGACCTCGCCCAGGGGCCGGAGCCCTGGATGGAGTCGGCGCCGCTTGACGCGTCGCCGGGGGTAAGGGGAATTGACCGGTACAGCAGCGATCAGTGGGGGTGAAGCCGCGGGTAGAAGGGGCCGGTGCGGTGCGCAGGTTGGCGCCAGGATGCGGATCCGGCGTTCGGCACATGTCACCCCGCGCCATCCGTCCCGCACTCGCGGATGAGCGCGCACGATGGGCGTGAAAGGATGGCGCCCGACTGCACATATGGGCACGGTGCCCAGGCTATCATCCCTGCGCTGCGCCCAGCCCGCCTCGTGCGGTGCCTCCTCCTGACCGTCCCGGGGCTAGGAGCGGCATGCACGGATTTCTGGACTCTGTTTACAATACCTTGTCAGTCATCGACTTCGGATGAAGGTAAAGGTGTTTCGCAGCTCAACGCCGGCGTGTGAACGATCGTACCATCAGGTGAAGGATAGCCGTACATGAACCCATCCGCCTTGCTGTGTGCACTGGCCTGCGCATCGACCGCTGGACTGTGGGCCGCGGACCAGCCGATCCGCTTCAACCGCGACATCCGGCCGATCCTCGCCGAGAACTGCTTCCACTGCCACGGTCCGGACCCCGGCAGCCGCAAGGCCAAGCTGCGCTTCGATCGCGAGGACGGCTTCTTCGCGCGCCCGCGGCAAGGACGGCAAGGACTCGCCCGACGGTGGTCAAGGGCAAGCCGGAGGCGAGCCCGTTCTACCAGCACATCACCTCCAAGGACCCCGACGAGGTCATGCCGCCGCCTGACGAGCACAAGGTGCTCAAACCGGAGCAGAAGGACCTGCTCAAGCGCTGGATCGCCCAGGGCGCCCCCTGGGAGGCGCACTGGTCGTTCATCGTCCCGGAGCGCCCGCCGCTGCCCACCGTGGCCACCAAGGGCTGGGTGCGCAACCCGATCGACGCTTCGTCCTCGCCCGCAGCAAATG
>CAWFSD010000062.1:0-9676 GCA_963818245.1 uncultured Planctomycetota bacterium | reverse complement strand
TCCCATTGTACCGAGCTACCCAGGGCGTTGCCCTGGGCTGGGATTGGGCCGCGCCTCCGGCGCTCTGGACAGTGGGAGCGGGTCACGGGCGAGAGATGTGGGTAGTGAATAGGGCGCGAGCCCTGGGAATTTCGTCAGGTAAACCATTTTGGAGCCCATGGAGTGGGCGGCACACGTTCATCGCGTTGGCGATGGATGACGTCGAGGACGGCATCACGTCGCTGTGAATCGGTCAAGCGCATCAACAAGGGGCAGGCATGTCTTCTCCACTCCTCGCCTGTTTCGCCCACTCCGTCGGCTTCATCTCGCCTCCAGCCGTGGTCCCAGGGCTGTCCCCCTGGGCTGCGATGTGCCGGCCGCTCCGCGGGCTTCAGACGCGAGGTGGAGCGCTTCGGAGCAGCCTCCTGTGCGTGATCCCGGATCGGTCCATCTGTGGGCTCCCTCTCTTGGAATCGCTTCCACCACCCACCTTCGCGCACACCCTCAAAAAACATACCATTTGAGTATAGAAACCCCTCCAAATCCTGTCACCTTCCGCCCCCGGACCGTTCCGCAGAGCGCAACGTCCCACGACCGACTCCTCCCCCGGTCCCCCCAAAGGGTTCCCCCGTGCCCCAATTCCACCTGCCCATCCTGGCCCTCCTCGCCTGCGTCGCCGGCGCCTTCGCCGAGGACATCCCGCTGTTCGACGCCAAGGAACCCGCCAAGGGCTGGCACTTCAACAACGGTGCCGAGTTCCCCGGCGCGACCGGCGAGGTCGTCTTCGACCCGCAGGTGCAGAAGGACGGCCAGCCCAGCCTGCGCCTGGTCGCCGACCTCAGCAAGGGCGGCAACTACGTCGACATGGAGCGCAACGTCGCCGACCAGAAGCTGGAGGTCGAGAGCGTCTCGTTCTGGCTGAAGGCGCCCGGCCTGGAACGCGTCACCCTGCGCCTGGTCGATGGCGCCGACCGCTGCCACCAGATCGGACTGAGCCTGGGTGCGCCCTCCGACGACTGGCGGCTGGTGACCTTCCCCATCGCGCGCTTCTTCGCCAAGCGCGGCACCGCCGAGGCGGTGGCCGGCGTCGACAAGTACGAGTCGTGGGGCGGCGATCCCAAGCGCGGCGACGGCTGGGTCGGTCACCTGCGCAACTTCGTCCTGCTCGCCGGCCGCCACGGCCAGGCCGCGACGGTGTGGGTGTCGCAGCTCGTCGCCACGGTGCGCGCCGGCACGGTGGGCTGGTCGTGCGGCTTCGAAGGCGCCGCGGCGCTGCCCGCCGGCTGGTCGCACGACGGCACGGTCACCATCGCCACCGACCAGGCCTTCGCCGGAACCAACGCCCTGCGCCTGGAGCGCGCCGCCGCGGAGCGGGACAAGCCCTGCGCCGCAGCGTCGCCGACCTTCGCGGTCGCACCCGGCCTGTGGGAGATCAGCGCGGCGACGTCGTGCGACCTCGAATCGCCCGATGCCTCCTACTGCGGTGCGCTGCGCTTCGAAGCCCTCGACGCGGGCGGTGCGGTCATCGCCACCTCCGAGATCGCCGTGCCCTACGGCAGCCACCCGTGGCAGGTGCTGGGCAAGCGCGTGACCATGCCCTACCAGACGGTCGCCGGCCGCTTCACCGCGCGCATCGAGAAGTCCGTCGGGACGTTCCGCGTCGACGAACTGACCGCCAAGCCGCTCGACACCGCGCGCCGCCTGCCCGCGGTCGAGCGCCTGGTGGTGGCGACGCCGTCGCTCGGCAACCTCATCCTGCCCGACGCGCCGCGCACCGTCGCCTTCACCGTCGAGACGCGCCGCGAACTGGCGCCGGCCGAGCGCACGCTGAGCTGGGTGGTGCGCGATTACTGGGGCGCGGAGCAATCCGCGCCCGCCAGCGTGCCGCTGACCGCCGACGGCCGCACCAAGGAGCGCTTCCGCTACCGCGCGGCCGCCGACCTCGCCGGCGTGGCGCTCGAGCCGGGTCGCTACTACGAAGTGCACGCGCAGGTGCCGCTCGCCGACAACGAGCCCTACCACGACAGCGCCGGCCTGGCCATCGTGCCGGTGGCCGCGAGCAAGGCCTTCCCGCCGGCGAAGATCCCCTTCACCGCGCGCGATTGGGACAACCGCATCCCCGACTACATCCGCCTCAGCGACCGCCTCGGCTTCCGCACCATCGGCCTGTGGGGCAGCGCCGAGCCCAAGGAGCCCTACCGCGCGCAGGCGCCCGGGATCGAGCTGTGCAAGGAGCTCGGCGCCGCCATCCTGACCGGTTGCCCGGCCAACCTGAACGCGATCGAGTACCACCACCCCGGCTGGGAGAAGTGGACGGACGAGACCACCATCCGCGGCGCCATCCGCAGCTGGTTCACCGCCTTCGGAAACCACGCGCCGAAGCCGATCGTGGTCAACCTCGGCAACGAGCCGCACGGCACCGGCGAGCAGGTGAAGCAGCAGGTGCGCGCCTACAAGATCGCCTACGACGAGCTCAAGAAGGTCGCACCCGACTGCATCGTGGTCGCCACCTCGGTCGAGCCGAACGAGGAGTACTTCCAGGCCGGCTACCAGGACGCCTGCGACGCCTTCGACTTCCACATCTACGAGACGCCTGGCGACGTGCGCAGGACGCTGGCGCAGTACCAGGCGCTGATGGCCAAGTACCACTGCGTGAAGCCGCTGTGGTCGACCGAGATCGGCCTCAACAGCCAGGGCCTGACCCGCCAGCACATCGCGGCCGACATGGTGCGCAAGTTCGCCGCGTTCTTCGCCGCGGGCGGCACCAGCATGAACTGGTTCGACCTGCTCTACCCCGACGGCGACGGGCGCGCGCTCGGCACCTCGGGCGACGCCTTCAACATGTTCGACAGCCGCTACAACGCCTACGCGGCGCGGCTCGACGCGGTGTCCTGCTACAACCTCATCAACGGCATCCTCGACAAGCCCTTCGTGCAGGAGCGCGCGTGGGCGGACGGCGTCACCGGCTGCCTGTTCCGCGACGCGGCCGGCCACTGCTTCGCGATCATCGACAAGACCCAGGGCCGCGCCGACCTCACGCTGCCGCTGGCCGGCGTCGATGAGGTGGTGGCGATCGCCATCGACGGCCGGCGCACCACCTGCAAGACCGGCGGCAAGGGCCTCGGTCTCAGCGTCGGGCCGGATCCGGTGCTGCTGGCCTACAGTGGCCCCGCGGAGCTGCCCGCGCAGACCGCGGCGCCGCTGCTGCGCATCGCCGCGTCGCCGGTCCGCCTGATGCGCGGCGTGCCCGGCGTGATCGACATCGCGACCAGCGCCGATCCCAAGCTCGTGACGCTGGAGGCGCCGCTCGGCTGGAGCGTCGAGCGCGCCGCCGGGCAGCCGCTGCGCTTCACGATCTCCTCGCCGGCCGGCAGCCTGGCGCGCGAAGGAGCGATCGCGGTGCGGCTCGCCGACGCGGCGGGCGCGACCCGCGCGCTGGTCGGCTGCCGGCCGCTCCTGACCGGCCGCCTGGGCGTCGAGATCCACGCCGCCACCAAGGACGGCAAGCCCGCCGTCGAGCTGGTGGTCTCGAACCAGTCGCAGCAGCCGCAGACCGTGACCTGGACGCTCGCGCTGTCCGGCGAGCGCGCGCTGGTCGGCGGCGCCTACGCGGCGCCGGTCAGGACCAGCGCCTACCTCGGCGCCGCCGGCACCGGCTCGCTGAGCATCCCACCCTCGGGACAGGCGGTGGTGGCGCTGCCGCTGGCGGCGACCGTCGCGGGCCGCATCTACCAGGTCGACGCGAGCATCACCGACGCGAGCGGCGGCGCCGTGTCCGGGGACGCCGAGATCAAGCCCTGAGGGACGCGGCCTACGGGGGGGGCAGGTCGGTCGCACGTCGCGTTCCAGCTCGACCATGGTCGAGCTCCAGGCCACGCGCCGCGGCGAAGACCCAAAAAAGCACCGCCCCACAGGACGTGGGGCGGTGCACTCGAGACCAGAGAGCCGCGCCGGCGAGCGCCGGCGGCGTGCTTACTTCTTGTCGATCGCGGCCTTGGCGGCGTCGGCGGCGGCCTTGGCGTCGTCCGCAGCCTTGGTCGCGGCGTCCTTGGCGGCGTCCTTGACGGCGTCGGCCGGCTTGGTCTCGGCCTTGGGGGCGTCGGCGGGGGCCGTGGTGGAGGCGGGGGCCGGGGTGGTCGCCGGGGCAGTGGTCGCCGGGGTCGTCGGGGTGGCCGGGGTGGTGGGCTTGGCATCATCGCCGCAGCCGGCGATGGCGAGGACGCCGACGAAGGCGAAGGAGGCGGTGAGGAAGCGGTTGCGCATGGGATGTTCCTTGGATTTGGACCAGGAGGTCCGGTTGAGATGCTACGGCCTGCCGGAGGGCGACCGGCGGCAGGCTACCGTCACGGTTCGGGAATGCCAGCCTGCTCGCTGCTGCTGTGCGATCTGTCCAACGGAGCGGCAAACGCCTCGGCCTGCAGGGCACGGGGGGCCTTGTCGACGCTCTCGAGCGAAGGGATGTCGTCGCCGCTGCCCGCGCCCAGCTCCTTGAAGCGGCGCGCACCCGGCAGCACCCGGCTCTCGAGCGAGCCGACCGCCTTGTTGTAGCACTCGACGGTGCGGTCGAGGGCCTTGCGCAGGTCGGTGAAGTGCTCGGCCAGGGTGCGCACGCGCTCGTACAGCCCGGCGCCCAGGCGGCTGATCTCCTCCGCGCCCTGGCTGAGCCGCTCCTGCCGCCAGCCGTAGGCCACCGCGCGCAGCAGGGCGATCAGGGTGGTCGGCGTGGCGAGGATCACGCGCTGGTCGACACCGACCTCGATCAGCGAGGGGTCGGCCTCCAGCGCCGCGCTGAAGAAGGTCTCGCCGGGCAGGAACAGCACCACGAACTCCGGCGTCGGCGCGAACTGGTCCCAGTAGGCCTTGGCGCCCAGCGCCTGGAGGTGGCCGCGCACCTGGCGGGCGTGGTCCTGCAGGCGCAGCGCCCGCGTCTGCGTCGTCCCCGGCCTCGAGCGCGTCGAGGTAGGCCTGCAGCGGCGCCTTGGCGTCGACCACCAGCTGCTTGCGGTTGGGCAGGCGCACCACCAGGTCGGGGCGCAGGCGGCCGTCCTCGCTCGACGTCTGCGTGGTGAAGTCGCAGTGCTCGAGCATGCCGGCGAGTTCGACCACGCGCTTGAGCTGGATCTCGCCCCAACGCCCGCGCACCGCCGGGGCGCGCAGCGCGCGCACCAGGTTCGCGGTCTCGCCCTGCAGCCGCCCCTGGCCGTCGGCCAGGCTGCGCAACTGCTCGGTGAGCGTGGCGAAGGCGCCGACGCGCGCGCGCTCGAGCTCGCCGAGCGCGCCGCCGACCTGCTCGAGCGAGGCGCGGATCGGTGCGACCAGCGCGTCGATCGCCTGCTGGCGCACCGCGAGGTCGCCGCGCGCGCCCTCCTGGAAGGTCGCCAGCGCGCTGGTCGCCAGCTCCAGGAAGGACTGGTTGTTCGCGCGCAGGGCGTCGGCCGACAGCGCGCGGAACGCGTCGGCGAACTGCTCGCGCACCTGGCCGAGCAGCGCGCGCGTCTCGTCCGCGGCGGCGCGCTCCGCCGCCGCGCGGGTGCCCAGTGCGGCGTGGGCGGTGCGCAGCGCGCCGTGGTCGGCCTGCAGCGCGGCGAGGGCCCCATCGGCCTTGGCGAGCGCCGCGCGCAGGGACTCGGCGGCGCGTTCGTGGCCGGCGAGGCGCTCGATGAGCGTCGCCTGGGCCGCCTCGGCCTCGGCCTCGCCGTGCTCGTGGCCGTTCCGGTAGGCGTCGCGCACCTTGGCGCGCAGCACGCTCCAGGCCAGGAAGGCGCCCATGGCCGCGCCCGCCAGCATCCACACCGAGGCGTCGAGCTCGCTCATGGACCCCGGTGTGTGGCGGAATCGGGCGTCCGCCAGCGGTTTCCACCCGCAGATGGGCGGGTGCGGGCGAGGCAACCACGCGTAGCAGGTCTGGGGGGATGGCGTTGGAGTCGGCCGCCCGTCGCAGCCATGATGCTCGCTCCTGCGGAGTCCACGATGCGTCCACAGCACCTGCTCGTCCCGATGGTCGCCGCCCTGCTCGCCGGGTGCGGAGGGGGTGGTGACACCACGACCACCGGGGGCGGTGGAGGAGGGGGGGGCGGCGGTGGAGGTGGAGGCGGTGGTACCGGCGGATCCGCCGGGAGCCCGGTGCCGATCTACATCCTCGTTGGAGGTCACGACCCCTCCGCCCATGGGGCAGCGCCGGCGAACCCGGTCCCACCGGGTCCGGACGTCTTCCTGGATGGCCTCAACGTGGCCAACAACCGGCTGCGCCCGGGTGAGATCTACGTCATGGCGAAGAGCGCCCTGGTCGCCAACACCAACTACACCATCGCAGTGACCGCCAGCACGTTCGGGCACGAGAACTTCGCGAAGTCCTGGAGCTTCACCACCGGCGCGACCGCGAATCCGCCGACCTTCACCAGCACGGTTAAGGACGAGTTGAACGCCTTCCGCGCCCAGTCCGGAGCGGTCGCGGTCGGCTACAGCAACCCCTTCGGCACCGCGGCGCAGCGCCACTCCGGGTACCAGTGCGAGACCGACACCATCACCCACAACGAACCGGCCTCCTCGCACTTCAAGATCAACACCGATTTCTGGAGACGCATCAGCATCGCCCTCGGCAAGCCGCCCAGCGCCGCAGATCCCGGCCAGGATCCCGAGCCTTGGGGGCCCGGCGTCACCACCGTCTACGAGGACATCGCCACCACCGGTGGCGTCGCCGCGGTGGACCAGCTGTGGAACACCGTCTACCACCGCATCCCCATGATGCGCACCGAGGTGGGGTTCATCGGCAACGGCGACCGCAGCGCGGCCTTCACCGACAGCCTCAACACCAACCCCACGCCCCCGCACACCCCGTTCATCGCCGCTACCGGAACCGGCTTCCAGACCATCGAATTCGCCGGCAATGGCGCGATGCAGACGTTGAGCTTCTGGCCGGCGGACGGCCAGACCAACATCCCGTTCTCCTTCAGCACCAACACCGAATCGCCGGATCCGATCAGTTCGGGGAACGGGAACGGCACTGCGGACGCCGACGTGGTCGGGCCGCCTCTCACCATCCTCTTCCCGACCTCGCAGGACTTCACCGCGGTCGCGGTCACCCTGACGCAGAATTGAGGGCGCAGCCTGTGGCCGACCGCCCCCGACTCCTGTCCGGCGCGATCGTCGCCCTGAGCGTTCTCGGCGCACTGCTGATGGGCGCAGTGCTGTGGCGGTGGGGCAGGTCGCCCGCAGTCATTCCCTCACCACCGCAACCGCTGCCCGAGCCGGGCGTCGCCCAGGCGCCGGCGCGCCCGATCGATCCGCGCCTGGGCTCATTCTCCATCGCCGAGGCTCGCGCCTACGCGCTGCTCGGCCAGCTCGACGACCACCAGATCGCGAAGATGCCGGCGCTCGACGCCGAAACGCTCGCCGCCCTGCCGCGAGCGCGCGACCTGCTCGGTCACCAGCGGCAGACCACGGGTGGTGGCGTGCCGACGCGCGTCGGCGGCGGGTCGATGGCGATCGCTCCCGTGGGAGCACCATCGCCACCTGCCCCGGCCTCGGGGCGACCTGCCGGCGGCGACGCCGGCGGCTCGTCGCGGGACCGGACCGGCGCTGACGCCGCTCCCGCGGGCACCGCGGGCGCCCTGCCGCTCGCCGCCGGCCCCGTGGCGCACGATCTGGGCCAGCAGTCCGCACCCGGCAGGGTCGCGCTCACCGCGCACGGCCACGAGATCACCGGCGCGGGCACCTGGGCGGCCCTGCACTACGTGCCCGGTCGCGATCCCGAGCCGGTGATCACCGACCACGGCCAGGGTGGCTACGCCATCGCGCTGTTTCCGAGCGACCCCGGCACCACCCGCCTGAACGGCGGCCTGATCGTGCCCGGCCGCTTCTACCAGGTCACCGGCGACATGCGCATCACCGGCAGCGCGCCGATCGACGTGCATGTGCGCCCGCTGTCGGCGGTACCGGTGTACGCGCCGCTGCCGTGCCTGCCGCCGCTGGCGAACGGCTGAAAAGCCGATCCCCACGCACGGAACTCGTCGTGCGCATGGTCGAGCTGGCGCTCGACCCCCCGGCGGTCGGAGCCGTCGTGCACCGCGCCGCGCCCCAGGACGCGAGAGCAGTCGCCGGGAGGGTCGAGCGCCAGCTCGACCATCGCATAGCCCGGTCCATCCGCGCGGCCCGACCCACTCCTTCCGCCGACCTTCCCAAACCTCCGCATCAGGATGCCAGTCACCGCGAGGTGCTCAGGAGGCGCTGCTCCGCATCGCCATCAGCGCCCGGTTCGCCCGCTCCACCACCTCCGGCAGCTCCGCCATCAGCGCGGCGATCAGCGCCCCATCGCCCGCCTCCGCAGCGTATTCGAGCCGACGCAGGTGGTCGGCGCAGGCGCTCAGGCAGAGGTTGAGCACCGCCCCGCGCAGGCGGTGCGCCACGCGCCGCAGCGCGGCATGGTCGTTGCGGCGGTGGGCCTCGACCAGGTTCTGCACCAGGGGCGGGATCTGGCTGTCGAAGAGCTGGTAGAGCTCGGCGAGCGCGGTCGCGCCGAGCTGGCTGCGCAGCACCGCGAAGGCGACGGGGTCGAGCACCGGCGGGGCGCGCCCGGTGCCGGGGCCCGCGGCGGCCGGCGCCGCGCCATCCGGCTCGAGCCAGCGCCGCAGCATCGCGAGCAGCGCCTCCGCCCCGACCGGCTTGCCGAGGTGGTCGTCCATGCCGGCGTCCAGGCAGCGCGCTGCGGTCGCTCTCCGCGGCGTTGGCGGTCAGCGCGATGATCGGCAGGCGCAGGCCGCGCCGGCGCAGCTCGCGGCTGGTGTCGTAGCCGTCGAGCTCGGGCATCTGGCAGTCCAGCAGCACCGCGTCGAAGCGCCCGGACACCGCCAGGTCGAGCGCCTCGCGCCCGCTGCCCGCGCACGCCACCGCGCAGCCGAAGCCCAGCAGCAGGTGGTGGGCGACGTGCTGGCTGATCGGGTTGTCCTCGACCAGCAGCACGCGCCGCCCCGGCAGCGCCGGCGGCGCGGCGCGGGCCGCGTCCACGCGGGCGGCCTCGTCGGGCGCGACCAGCGTGCGCAGCGCGCGGCGCAGCTGGTCGCGGCGCAGCGGCTTGGCCAGCGTGGCCACCGCGCCCAGCCCGGCGCCGTGCTCGCGGTCGTCGGGGAAGCCGAGCAGCAGCCAGGGCAGCCGGGCGGCGCGCAGCTCCCCCGCCAGCGCGCTGGCCAGGGCGAGGTCGACGATGGCCAGTCCGGGCCGCGGCCCGTTGGCGCCGGGTGCGAGCGCGGCGCGCACCGCGGCCTCGTCGCCCGCTTCGATGACCGTCACGCCCAGGTGGCGCAGCTGGCTGGCGAGCATGCCGCGCACCGCCGGCACCTGCGCCGCGGCCAGCGCGACGACGCCCTCCTGCAGCACGGCCGCGCCCGCCATCGGCGTCAGCGGCGCGGTGGCGACCACGATGCTGCAGCGGAACACGCTGCCACGGCCGGGCGCGCTGGACAGGGTGATGCCGCCGCCGAGCAGTTCGGCCAGGCGCTTCGAGATCGCCAGCCCCAGGCCGCTGCCGCCGAAGCGGCGGGTGGTCGAGCTGTCGGCCTGCGTGAAGGGCTGGAACAGGCGCGCCTGCTCCTCCTCGCTGATGCCGATGCCGGTGTCGGCGACGGCGAACACCAGCTCCAGGCCGCGCGCGCCCACCGCGCCGGCGGCCACTTCGAGCGCCACCACGCCGGTGGGGGTGAAC
>CAWFSD010000061.1:0-8117 GCA_963818245.1 uncultured Planctomycetota bacterium | reverse complement strand
CTTCACCGCCTTGATCGCGATCACATGCGTCACCGGCACCAACGCCTCGCTCGCCGCGCCGCGCAGCGCCACCGCGCGGGCGGTGCCCTTGCCGACCAGGCGGTCCCAGGTGGCGCCCTCGTCGGGGATCACCTGGCGGTACTGGGGCACGTTGTGCAGGAAGTTCTTCACGTACTCGGTCTCGTAGATCTGCTGCCCGCGCACGGCGCTCTCGACCTTCTGGAAGAAGGGCACGAAGGGGTTGTCGCGGAACTCCGCGGCGAGGTTGATGCCCTTCGCCAGGTCCGCGGCGCTGAACTCCTTGGTGGCGCCGCCCCAGGTGACGGCCAGGCGCTCGGCGCCGGGATTGGTCACCACCAGCACGAAGCGGTTGAGGTCCTGGTCGAAGGGGATGAACTCGGCGGCGCTGGCGGTGGTCTGCTGCTTCGGATCGCCGCTGACGCAGAACGGGTAGCGCGTGCTGACCACCTGCACCGCGCCGTCGGCGCCGACGGCGAGGACGCGGTGGCCGGTGGTGGCCTCGGCCTTCTTCGCGGCGAGGTCGACGGTGACGGTGCCGATCGCGCCGTCGCAGCCCAGCGCCTTGAGGTAGGCGTAGGCCATCACCAGGTGGCCGTTGCGCCCGGGGTGCACGCCGTCGCCGCCGGCGAAGACGTAGTCCTTGCCGTACTTCGCCTTGGCCTTGGCCATCGCCGCCATCATCGCGCCGTGCACGTCGGCGAAGGCCACGCCCTCCTCGTCGGCGACCTGCTTGGCGAGCGCGCCGAGCTCGCCGAGGGTCTTGTTGTACATCGCCGCCTGCTCGGGGCTGTGGTGGAAGGTGTCGGCGTCGACGCAGCCGGGCGCGCCGACCACGATGAAGCGCGCGCCGGCCTTCTTGAAGGCGGCGACGATGCCGCGCTGCGCGTCGTGGTACTGCTTGGCGCGCTCGGGCTGGCAGCGGCGCGTAGCCGCCGTCGTTCATGCCGTAGCAGGTGGTGGCGACCTGCGGGCGCGAAGGGCAGCGCGTCGTTGGCCATGCGCCCGAGGAAGCCCCACGAGGTCTCGCCGCCCCAGCCGAACTGCATCGCCTGCAGCTTGGCCGCCGGCTGGCACATCAGCAGGTAGTCCTCGATGTCGACCGAGTAGTCCTTCTGCTCGGTGATCGAGTCGCCGCAGATCGCGACCAGGTCGCCCTCGGCCAGGCCCTGCTCTGCGGCGGACGCGGAGACCGTGGCGGCGGCGAGGACAGCGAGGGGAAGCGCGAGGGCGCGGAAGGACGTGGCCATGGGGAGTCTCCGGGGGGCGGTAGCTAACGGTACACGGCCGCGCGCGCGACGTTGAGCGCGCAGCGCGGCGAAACGGTGCCGCTGGGCCGGACGGACCTCAGGCGCGAGAAGCGGGAAGCGAAAGATACGTAGGTGGCGGGTATGGAAGTCGGGAATCGCTCGTAAGGCGGACCAGCCGCCGTGGGGAGGTGGGCCGCTGCGGCGACGCGCGGCGGCGTCGGCCGGTCGGTGGCGCCTCCCGGGACCGCTGGGCCGCCGTGCCTGCCGGGACCGGGGTCAGCGCTTTGAAACGGGGCGGACCAGGCGCAGGCGACCAGCGAGGCACAGGAGGATGAGGGCGGCGCTGAAAGCGCTGCCGAGGCCGCAGGGACCGTGGCCACCGCCAGCAGCGGGCGGGGGCGGCGTGGGGCCGGCGGCCGACACCGTCAGGGTGCCGGGGGCGAAGGTGATGGCGTAGTCGGGCGAACTCGCGGCGCTCGCGGTGATCGGGTAGGAGCCGGGCGGGCTCGCGGGGGTCGCCGTGGTGGCGAGCGCGATCGGCGTGGCGAGGTGGCTGACGCCGTCGCCACGCACGAAGCCGGTGACGCTGGCGGTGAAGACCGGGTTGGCCGCGCCGGCTGCGCGCGTCTGGTCGTCGGCGGTGATGGTCAGCGCGGCCGGGGCGCTGGCGATGGTGCGCAGCGCCTGCGGCGCGGCGGCGAAGGTGGCGTCGCCGGGCTGGTCGGCGGCGACGGTGATGGCGCCCGCTCCGGTGATGGTGAGGGTGCCGCCGCTGACCAGTCCCGGACCGCTCACGACGCTGAAGGTCGGCGCGAGGCTCGAGCTCGCGGAGGCGCTCAGCGTCACCGGGGCGGCCCCGTACGTCTGGCCGGCGATGGCGGGGAAGGTGATGGCCTGGGGGGCGAGCAGGGTGATGCGCGTCTGCGCGCCGCTGATCACCGCCCCGCCGGTCGCGTCGGTGAGCGTGACGTAGAGGGTGCGGGCCGGCGTTCCCACCGCCGACGCCTGCAGCGGCACGGTGATGGTCTTGGGCGCGGTGTCGCCGGCGGCCCAGCTGACCGTGCCGTAGGCGGGCTGGAAGTCGACGCCGTCCTGGGCGGTCTCGCCACCGGTCGCGAAGTCGACCGACACGGCGCCGGCGCTGCCGCCGCTGCGCTGCACCGGTACCGCGAGCGAGGCCAGCGCGTGCGCGGCGCTGAGGGTGGCGGGCAGGGCGATGCGGCCGGCCGCGGGGGCCGCGGCGGTGATGGTGATGGTCGCGTCGACGGTTCCGGCGCTGGCGTCCAGGATCGCACCGCCGGCGGGTCCGGCCAGGCGCACCAGCAGCGTGCGGTCGAGGCCGGCCTCGCCGCTGTCGAGCAGGGTGATGGGGATGGGCTTGGGCGCCCCGTCCCCGTCCGCCCAGCTCAGCGTGCCGGTGGCCGCCACCGCGTCGACGCCGGGGCGGGCCGACGCCGGGCTGGCGAAGACCGTGCTCCAGTCCACCGCGACGGCGCCCTGGGTGCCGCCGCGGCGCGTCACCGTCAGCGTGGCGGCGCCGGACGCCGCGCTGGCGCTGAGCGCCGCCGGCGCGAAGGCGAGCTGGCCGGCGGGAGCGGGATCGTCATCGAGGATGGTGATCGCGGCGGCGTTCGGCAGCGCGGTGAGCGCGCCGCCGCTGGCCGGGCCGAGGACCACGCGGAAGCCGCGCGCGCCGCTCGCCTGGCCGTTGTGGAGCAGCGGGATGGTCACGCTCTTGGGCGCGAGGTCCCCCGCCGCCCAGTCCAGCGACGCCACGTCGGCCGCTGCGTAGTCGACGCCGGGGGTCGCCGAGCCCGCCCGCACCTGCGCCAGCGCGCTGACCGGCCCCAGCGCCGCGCCGCTGCGCGTCGCGGTCAGGGTGACGCTGCCGTCCAGCTCATGGACCGTCAGCGCGCTGGCGCTCCACGCGATGGTGTCGACCGGGAAGTCGACGTCGGCGATCGCCACCACGATCTCGTAGCGCCCGTCGAAGCCGAAATCGATCGCCGCGCCGCCACTGGGATTGGCGAGGTCGATGTAGAAGGCGCTGCCTGGTCCCGGGGCGCCGTCGTGGTGGATGGGGATGGCGATGGCCTTGGGCGCGGCGTCGCCGTCCGCCCAGGACAGCGTGCCGGAACCTCCGCTGTACTGTGCGCCGCTCACGGCGCTGCCGTCGCTGGTCGACCAGTCGACGCTGACCGCGCCCTGCGCGCCGCCGCTGCGCGTCACCAGCGCCAGCGCCTGGCCGGCGTCCTCGCGCACGTCGAGCACGGTCTCCGAGAAGCCGAGCAGGCCCGCCGCGCCGTCGCCATCGAGGATGGCGAGCGAGCAGCTGGTGCCGGCCGGTACGATCAGGCCGCCGGTGGGGTTGGCGAACGAGACGTTGGCGTACAGCGTCGGCGCCGCGATGCCGTCGGCGAGGATCGGGACGGTGATGGTCCTGGGGCCGCTGTCACCGTCCGCCCAGCTCAGCGTGCCGGCGCCAGCCAGGTAATTGGTCCCGGCCAGCGCCGAACTGTCGTTGGTGGTCCAATCGATCGACACCGCGCCGGTGCTGCCACCCAGGCGGGCGACCCGGATCACGGCCGGGCCGGCGAGCTCGCGCACGCTCAGCGCCGACGGGCAGGCGAGGGTGCCGGCGAGCGCCGGCAGGTGGTCGAGGACGGTGACCGCCACCCCTGAAAGCGGTCCGAGCGAGGCGCCCCCGCCCGTCGTGAAGGCGTTGATCGAGAATTCCCGGGGCCCGGCCGCCGGGGAGCGGGGGAGTATCGGCACCGCCAGGGTCTTGTGCCCGGCCTCGCCGTCCGCCCAGTTCAGCGTGACCGAGCCCGGCACCGCGTAATCGGTGCCCGCCAGGGCGTCCTCATCCGCGAAGAAGAGGTCGACGCTGACCGCGCCGCTGGTGCCCCCGCCGCGCACCATGTCCACGGTGACGCTGCCGGCGTCGTCCCGCACCGCCACCCGCCCGCTCGCATCCGGCAGGACCAGGCCGATGGTGCCCGCTGGATTCGGGTCGGCTTCGCTGATCGGGACGTCCACCACCCCACCGCCGGGGTCGATGAGCGCGCCGCCGGTCGGCGCGGAGAGCGCCAGGTGCACGCTGTGCCACGGGGTGAAGGCCGGGTCATGCAGGATCGGCACGTGCACCACGCGCGGCGTCACGTCGCCGTCGGCCCAGCTCAGGCTGGCCGGTGTGGCGGCGCTGAAATCCACGCCCAGCGCGGCGCCGCTCACCCCACCGCTGACGGCCACGCTCGCGCCGACCGCGCCGGCGCCGCTGCCGGTGCGCACCACCACCACGTCGAGCGTGGTGCCTTCCCCGGCCGCCTGCGGCGGGGTGAAGAAGGAGATGCTGTCGCTGGCGGTCAGCGGGCCGGCGGCGCAGGAGAGCAGGAGCGGCAAGAGGAGGGCGCGGCGCATAGCGGTCTCCGGACGTGGGGAGCATACCTCCGGACCGTGGGGACCTGGAAGGAGTCGACCGCGCGCTGGTGAAGGTTGGAGGGGAGGTGGCGCGCAACGTCCGGCGCGGTTTCCCGACTCGGGCAGTGGCGCGCCGGCTTCGTGGCCCGCTGGCCGCACGGCGCCGACGCCTGGCGGGTTCCAGCTGGGCGTCAGCGCACCGGCGCCGTCGTGGCAGCCCTCGACGCCCCGCGCCTCATGCGAACTCCCCCCCATCCCACCGCAGGAGGCGCGTGCCCCCGGTGGCCGGGCCGTCGAGGTGACGCCCCGGCCGCGCAGGCGGAGGCGGTGGAGCACCGGGTCGTCCATGCGGTTCCGAAACCGGCCGCCGCCGCGATGGAGGTCGCCCACCGCACAGGTCCACCGCAGCCCGACCGCACCCGACAGCTCACCGTGCGGCCACCCCCGGCACGCTGAACCCGGCGTCGGTGAAGATCGCGCGCGCCGCCGCACCCTGCAGCCATGCGGCGAAGGCCGCCGCGGCCGGCTTCGCGGTGGCGGTCAGCGCCAGCGGGTAGCGGATGGGGCCGTGCATGTCGGGCGGGAAGGCGGCCACCACGACCACCTTGGGGTCGGCGCGCGCGTCGGTGGCGTAGACCACCCCGAGTTCCGCCTCGCCGAGTTCGACCAGGCGCAGCGCCGCGCGCACGTCCGCGGCCGGGGCCAGGCGGTCGGCGAGTCCGTCCCACCAGCCGAGCCTGGCGAAGGCCTCCTTGGCGTAGATGCCGGCCGGCACGTTGCTCGGATCGCCGATCGCCAGCCGCCCGGTGAAGGCGGCGCCGATGGCGAAGCCCTTCGCCACGGTGACCGCCGGCGCCTTGCCGGGCGGAGCGATCAGCACCAGGCTGTTGCCCAGCAGGTCGACGCGCGAGGCCGGCGCGATCGCGCCCCGCGCCGCGAGCCAGTCCATCCACCGCTCGTCGGCCGCCAGGAACACGTCCGCCGGCGCGCCCTGCTCGATCTGCTTGGCGAGGGTCGATGACGCGGCGAAGCTGCACACCACGCGCACGTGCCGCTCCGCCTCGTAGGCCTTGGCCACCGCCTGCAGGGTGCCGGTGGTGCTGGCGGCGGCGAAGACGGTGACGGCGTCGTCCGCGCCCAGGCGCGCGCAGGCGGCGGCCAGGACGAGCAGGTGGAGGGCCGAGGTGGTGGTCGAGCGGCGCACGGCGATGTCCAGTCCGGCCGCGGTCGGCCGCCCGCTTTCTCTAGGTGCCCGTCCGGATCGTGCAACGCGCGATGCCGCCAGCTCGGCGCCCCTGCCAGCCGGACTGGCTCCAGCGCCCTGGTACCGGAATCGGGCCGTCCCCGCGGTTCCCATGCCCCCGGGCTGGAGGGGCCCATCGCCGTCATCGCGGAGGGCCCGCGACGTCGACGCTCGCGCGCTGTGAAAAAAAGGACGATCCGCAACGCGGAGGCCCCTGCGCGTCTCGCGTCCCGCGCGTAGAGCAGGCCCATGACCAGGTCCCTGCGCCATCGTCGAGCGCCATCAGGAACAACACCGGGCCCATCATCAGGTTCGAGCCGATCGGGTTCAGGCGGTAGAGCCGGCGCAGGCGCCCGACCGCGGATGCCCGGGCTGCGGGGGTGAGGCGCAGCGCCTGCGCGGGGTGGGCGGCCGCGGCGCCGGGTGTCTCGAGGGGCGCGGGGCGGGAATCGGGCGGCGGCATCGTGGGGTTGATGGTAAGGGGGGGATTGGACCAGGGCGACGGAGTCGCTGGGTACGAAGGCCGAAGCCGCGGTCGCCTGGGCTTGCCCGGTCCCCGGCTGCACCTACCACAGCATCATGCCCAGCTACGCCGTCACCGATGCCGCCCTGATCGCGGAGTGCGAGATCTCGAACTCGTCGACGCACAGCCCGGGCGGGCAGCACCGCAACAAGACCGAGTCGTCGGTGCGCTTCCGGCACCGGCCGAGCGGGCTGGTCGCGCAGTGCGATGAGCACCGCGACCGCGCCGACAACCGCGCGGCGGCGCTGCTGCGGCTGCGCATCCGCCTCGCCATCCGCGAGCGCGGCGCCTCCGACGCGGCGTGGCTGCAGCCCTTCCGGCGCGGCAACGGCCTGGCGCTCGCGCCGCACGAGCCGGGCTTCGCGCTGGCGACGGCGTGCTGCCTCGACGCCCTCGCGGCGGCCAAGGCGGTGATCGGCGAGGCGGCGCGTGCGCTCGCCCTGTCGACCAGCCAATTCACCAAGGTGCTCGCCGCCGACAAGGAGGTCATGCACGCCGCCAACGACCTGCGCCAGGCGGCGGGGTTGCGGCCGATCCGGGTGCACGACGGGTGAGGATCCATCGCGTGACGGCGACGCGACGGGCGGGACACGTCCGGACGGCAGAAGCGCCAGCGCCCACGGGCGCACCAGCCGCGCCCGTGGCGGCGGGGTGACCACCGCGCGCTGCCCCTGGCAGCGCGTCGGCGTCGCCGCGGGCGGGCTGCTCAGCCGCACGATCGACGGCGGCGCCTTGTCCGCGCAGCGTACGCGCCCACCCCGCCGTATCATCGCCCACATCGCTGCGGACGACGGGCCGCGGCCATGGGTCCGCTGCTCGATAGGTGGGCGTGGAATGAAGGGGCAGCGCGCCGCTCCCACCTCTCTGCGCTCGATCCCGCGCCCGTGAGGTGGAGCCCGGCGGTGCAGCCGGCACCATCAGTCGCACGCCGGGCCCATCACCGTCACGGGATCGCGCGCAGTGGGGGGTGCGCCTCGGCTTCCGTCCCACGGGCGCAGCGCCGATTCCGACGCGGTCATGCCATTCCCACTCCGCACGTGGTGCCGTCCACCGTTCCCCGCGACGCGGATCCATTGGCATGGCCCAGGCTAGTCACGGGGCATGCCACGCGCCGAAGCCGCAAGGGGATTGCGCCTGCCGCCCCTGGGCGTGGCCTTGGCGAGCGGTGGCGTCCAGGGCAACGCGGACGCACCGCCCAGCGCGCCCGGCGGGCTTTTCCACGTCTCCGACCACTCCCCCGGCATCACCCGCCACCGCCGCGGCGCCGCATTCACCTATCGCCTCCCCACCGGCCTCGCCCTGCGCGATGCAGCGACCCTGGCCCGCATCCGCCACCTCGCCATCCCTCCCGCCTACACCCACGTCTGGATCTGCCCCGCCCCCTGCGGCCACATCCAAGCCACCGGCCGCGACGCCCGCGGCCGCAAGCAGTACCGCTATCACACCCTGTGGCGCACCACCCGCGACGCCGGCAAGTTCGACCGCATGCAGGAGTTCGGCCGGGCCCTGCCGCGCATCCGCGCGCAGGTGGCGCGTGACCTGCGCACCCCGATCGCTGCCGCGCCAGCCCGTCCTGGCGGCGCTGGTCCGCCTGCTCGACACCACCCTGGTCCGCATCGGCAACGAGGAGTACGCCCGCTCCAACGGCTCCTACGGCCTCACC
>CAWFSD010000060.1:0-51382 GCA_963818245.1 uncultured Planctomycetota bacterium | reverse complement strand
CGCGCCGTCTCGCCCTGTCCGGGCAGAGGTTGCGCTGCTGGCCGCGCCCGGCATCGTCGCGCCTTCCACGCTGCGGCTCAGCGGCCGCCCGCGCCCACCGTAGATCTTCCAACCCATCCCAGGGACCCAGCCCGCCATGCGCACGCTCCTCGCCCTCTGCCTCCTCCTCTCCGCGGTCACCGGCGCGTCCGCCGCCGATTACATGACCAAGGACGGCACCAAGCTGCCCTCGTTCGAAGAGCTCGCCAAGCTGAACGGCGACGCCACGAAGGGTCAGACCTTCTTCATGACCTTCTGCTTCATGTGCCACCAGGTGAAGGGCCAGGGCATCGACTTCGGACCGAACCTCACCGAGGTCGGCAGCCGCCTGCCCAAGGAGAAGATCTTCGAGTCGATCGTGAACCCCAGCGCGGTCATCGCCCAGGGCTTCGACACCGTGATGCTGACCCTCGAGGACGGCAGCACTCCGATCGGCATCGTCGCGAGCGAGGACAAGGACTCAGATCTCCATGAAGGCCATCGGCGGCGTCATCACCAAGTACGCCAAGGCCGACGTCACCATGCGCACCAAGATGCCGATGTCGCAGATGCTGCCCAACCTGCAGGCCAACCTGACGCAGCAGGACCTGGTCGACCTGGTGGCGTACCTGTCGTCGCTGAAGAAGCCGTGAACCGCTGACGGCTGGACGGCTGGACGGCTGACGGCTGGACGGCTGACGGCTACGGCTGACGAAACCGGCGCTTCGCGCCGGTTTCGTCATTTTGAAACATACCGTGTCAGCCCGAGGACCCCTGCCATTCCGGCTCATCGCGCGATTGGCCGGCTCCTACCAAGCCGTCGGCCGCCAGCGCCAGCCCGCTCAGGGCACCGCCTTCAACGTCGTATGGATGTGCCCCCGATTGTTCTCGTAATCGATCAGCACCTTCTCCGACCCCAGCTTCCAGTCCCACTTGCCGCCATCCGCGCAGCGCTTGTCGGCGCTGCCCCAGAAGGCCAGGCGCAGGCCAGCGGCCCCGCCCTGCGCGGTGATCAGGGCGCGCACGCGCAGCGCGATGGGGGGCGCGAAAAAGGCCAGGCGCTGCTCGATCACCTCGCCGACCTTGGCCTGGGCGGCGGCGCTCAGCCCGCCGACCAGCGCGCCGGCGTCCGCGATCGGCACGCCGCTGTCGGCCTTGCCGACCAGGCAGACCTTGGCGCGGTCGTCGGGGCTGAGCGCGCTGTAGAGGGCGATCAGGCTGTCCTCCCACGGCTCGAAGGCCACCGGCGGGTTCGAGCCGAGCAGCACCGGGCCGACCGCGGCGGGCTGGCCATCGCTGCGCTCGCTATCGACCAGGGTCAGGTGCTGCTCCGAGACCCGCCAACTCCACGGCGCGCTGGCGCTGGGCGGGTCCATGAAGGCGAGCAGGTAGTGGCCGAGCCCGTCGGCGCCGGCCTGCGAGACGATCTGCTCGCACATGCGCAGGCCCGACGGCGAGGTGACGTCGTCGATCAGCGCGTGCACCAGCGCCCTGCTGGCGGCCGTCCAGATCGCGGATCGGCAGGCCGGAGCGCGGTCCGCGCTCGTCGCCGCGCGGCGCGTCGTCGCCCGCCACCATCACGCGGGCGCGCTGCGCCGGCGACAACGAGGCGAACAGCTCCTGCGCGGTCTCGAGGACGGTCGGCGCGCGCGGTGGCGCGGGCGGAGCCGGGCGGGGGCGCGGCGCGGCCGGGGGCACCACCACCGGCGCGGGGCGGGGGGCCGCGACCTGCGCTGGTGGCGCGGGCGCCGGCGGCGGGACCAGGACCGGCGCCGAGCGCGGCGGATCCGGGGCGGTGACCGCCACCGTCGGCACCGGTGGTGCGGGGGCTGGCGGATGCGCCTGCGGCTCCTGGCGCTGGCCACGGGTGGCGCAGGCGGTCAGGGCGCAGGCGCAGAGGCCGACCTGGACGAGGAGTCTCATGGCGCTGTCCGCACGCGTGGCTATGTTCCCGCTCCGCCGCGCTCCGCAACGCCGGACGTCGGCCGGGCGTGGAGGGCGGTCGACCGGGTGTACGGTCGGTCGTCTCCCGGGAAGAGCCGGACGCGAGGCTTGACACCCTGGGGGTGCGGCCTAGCCTCTCCGTCCCTTTCCTGTAGGGGCGAAGGTTTCGCCGCCTTCGCGGTAGCGTGTCCTGCGGCATCGGCCGGAGACCCGCCTCCGTAGCTCAGCTGGTAGAGCAACGGTTTTGTAAACCGTAGGTCGCCGGTTCGAGACCGGCCGGTGGCTCCATCCGCGCTGTCGCGCCTCGGTTCGAGTCCGCTTCCGCTTCAGCTTCTGCTTCTTGTTTCGCGCTCTTTGGCATCCGGTCGTGGTTTTCATGAAATCGGGCATGCGGGTAGATACCGAAGTGGCCAAACGGGGCAGACTGTAAATCTGCTGGCTCACGCCTTCGAAGGTTCGAATCCTTCTCTGCCCACCATCACTCCACTCCACGCGGGTGTAGCTCAATGGTAGAGCGACAGCCTTCCAAGCTGACGACGAGGGTTCGATTCCCTTCACCCGCTTCACGAGTTCCACGACCACCTGCCCCACAACCCGCGTTTCCGCCTTCGGTTGCTGCCTTAGCTCAGCTGGTAGAGCACGTCCTTGGTAAGGACGAGGTCTTGGGTTCGAATCCCAAAGGTAGCTCCACTCATCCCGGTCCCCGTCTTCACCCTCATCGGTCGCGCCCGCGGCCCCCAGTCCCAGGAGCCTGACATGGCCAAGGAAAAGTTCGTCCGCAACAAGCCGCACGTCAACGTCGGCACCATCGGCCACATCGACCACGGCAAGAGCACCCTGACCGCGGCCCTGGTCCACGTGTCCGCGCTGCGCGGCCTGGCCGAGAAGCGCTCGCTACGCCGAGATCACCAAGGGTGGTACCGTGCGCGACGCCAACAAGACGGTGACCATCGCGGCCTCGCACGTCGAGTACTCCAGCGACAAGCGCCACTACGCGCACGTCGACTGCCCGGGACACGCCGACTTCGTCAAGAACATGATCACCGGCGCGGCCCAGATGGACGGCGCGATCCTGGTCGTGTCCGCCGGCGACGGCCCCATGCCCCAGACCAAGGAGCACGTCCTGCTCGCCCGCCAGGTCGGCGTCGGCCACATGGTGGTGTTCCTCAACAAGATCGACCTGGTCGACGACCCCGACCTGCTCGACCTCGTCGAGGAGGAGATCCGCGACCTGCTCAAGAAGTACGGCTTCCCCGGCGACAAGACCCCGATCATCCGCGGCCGCTCCAACGCCGCCCTGGCCGCGACCGACGCCAACAGCGCCGACGCCAAGCCGATCATCGACCTGCAGAACGCCCTCGACGCGTTCATCCCCGAGCCGGTCCGCGACGACGCCAAGCCCTTCCTCATGCCGATCGAGGACATCTTCTCGATCTCCGGCCGCGGCACCGTCGCCACCGGCCGCGTCGAGCGCGGCCGCGCCAAGATCGGCGACCCGGTCGAGATCATCGGCCTGCGCGAGGAGCCCATCGTCTCGGTCGTCACCGGCATCGAGATGTTCCGCAAGGAGATGGAAGAGACCCAGGCGGGCGACAACGCCGGCCTGCTGCTGCGCGGCGTCGACAAGGACGCCATCGAGCGCGGCATGGTCATCTGCAAGCCGAAGTCGGTGAACACGCACAAGAAGTTCGAGGCCGAGGTGTACATCCTCAAGGGCGAGGAAGGCGGTCGCAAGACGCCGTTCCAGAACGGCTACCGCCCGCAGTTCTACTTCCGCACCACCGACGTCACCGGTTCGGTCGAGCTGCCCAAGGACAAGGAACTCGTGATGCCGGGCGACAACCTGCGCTTCACGGTGACCCTGATCAGCAAGATCGCGATGGAAGAGGGCCTGCGCTTCGCCATCCGTGAAGGCGGCCACACCGTCGGTTCGGGCGTGGTTTCGAAGATCCTCGAGTGAACAACCCGGGTCCGGGCGCGCGATCCGCGCCCGGACCCGACATGCGCGAGACGGCTTCGAGCTTCGTGCCGCGGGTGGCATCACCCGCAGTGCGAAGCTCGCGGCGTCAAGCCAAGGAGATGACCAATGGCCAAAGAGAAGCGCGAACACGTGATGCTGGTGTGCTCCGAGACCGGGGACATCAACTACTACACCAGCCGCTCCAAGACCGCGACCAAGCTGGAGCTCAAGAAGTACAATCCGCAGCTGCGCAAGCACACGCTGCACAAAGAGAAGAAGCGCAAGTAATCCGACCTCGTCCCCGCGTCGGACACGCGCCGACCAGGCGCGTGACCCACGCTCCCCGGGTTCCGGGGGGCAGCGCGAAGCGCGATGTCGGGGGGCCGCAGCCCCCCGACCGGAAGCGCACCCAGTACGGGGGTAGCTCAGCTGGTAGAGCAGCGGATTCCAAATCCGCCGGTCGGGGGTTCAAATCCCTCCTCCCGTGCCATTCTTTCGACTCGTCGGCCCACCTTTCCGGGAATCACGATGTACAAATGGCCGCAAGGGCGGGTGATCCGCACCGCCTGCCTGGTGCTCACGCTGCTCATCGCGCTCGACCTCGGCTACAACGGCGCCTACGGCCCGTTCAGCTTCTACTTCGAGGGCAAGGAGGGCGCCGGCAAGCAGCTCGCCCTCGGCGTCTTCTTCGCCGTGGTGGCGGTCTCGGCGCTGCTCGCCGGCCTGGTCGCGATCGGCTTCCACCGCCGCGCCGTCGACTTCCTCATCGAGGTCGAGCAGGAGATGGTCAACGTCGAGTGGCCCAAGCCCAACTCGCTGGTGAAGAGCACCATCATCATCGCCATCGCCATCGTCATCCTCGGCTTCCTGATCTTCGGCGTCGACTTCATCAACATCAGACTGCTCGGCTGGGTGCAGAACAGCTTTGGGAGACCCATTTAATGGCCAAGCGTTGGTATGTGATCAAGGCCGTCTCCGGCCGCGAGAGCTCGATCCGCGAGCTCATCCTCGGCCAGCTGCGCGCCAAGAACCTCACCGAGCACGTCGGCGAGCTGCTCATCCCGGCCGAGCGCATCACCGAGGTGAAGCGCGGCAAGAAGGTGTCGACCGAGCGCAAGCTGTACCCCGGCTACATCTACATCGAGATGGAGCTCAAGCAGCCCATCCTCGACGTGGTCAACGAGGTCGACGGCGTCACCGGCTTCCTCGGCGCCGACTCGCGCAACCCGGACCCGCTCACCACCGCCGAGGCCGAGCAGATCATCAAGGTCGCCAAGGCCCAGTCGCCCGAGGAGCAGCGCCAGGCGCTGGTCCAGATCCCCTTCAACCTCGACGATCGCGTCAAGGTCAAGGAGGGCACCTTCGCCGGCATGGAGGGCGTGGTCGCCGAGATCAACCCCCAGAAGGGCGAGATGCGCGTGATGATCACGGTGTTCGGTCGCCAGACGCCGGTGTGGCTCGAAGTCTGGCAGGCGGAAGCCGCCGTCTGAGCGTGACTTGGGATTTCTGACCGCACCCCGCCGGAAGACCGGCCGGGTCCGCGGGGAAGGGGTCTCCGCCCCTCTTACAAGAGCAAGAGTGGCGAAGAAATCCTCTTTCCTTTTTCCGGCGGGCCACATACTCCGCGCCCCGCTTTTCATTCCCTCATCCGTCCGTCGGGGCGGAACTGCAATCGAGTCGCTCCATGGCCAAGGTCAAAGAAATCGTCGGTGAAATCAAGCTGGTGATCCCCGGCGGCGGCGCGACCCCCGCGCCCCCGGTCGGTCCCGCGCTCGGCGCCAAGGGCGTCAACATCGGCGCCTTCGTCAAGCAGTTCAACGACGCCACCGCCGCCCTGAAGGGCGAGATCATCCCGGTGGTGATCACGGTGTTCAAGGACAAGACCTTCAGCTTCGTGCTGAAGCAGCCCCCGGTCAGCGCCCAGGTGCGCAAGGCCGCCGGCATCGAGAAGGGCGCCACCTCGCCCAACCCGGTCGCCGACGCCGGCAAGATCACCAAGGCCCAGGTCAAGGCGATCGCCGAGAAGAAGATCGCGGAGATGACCGCGGGTTCGATCGAAGCGGCGATGAAGACCGTGGCCGGCACCGCCCGCTCGATGGGCGTCAAGGTCGTCGACTGAACCTCTAGGCTCTTTCCTTTCACCCTCACGCACGTGGGAGACGCTGGCCGCGAGGCCGACCCGGCAGGACCGGGGAGCGTCGCAGACCACCAGAAGGAACATCATGCGTTTCCGCAGCAAACGTTACCGCGCCCTCGTCACCGGCGCCGGTATCGACTTCGAGGCGGCCCACCCGGTCCCCGCCGCGGTCGGCACCGTCAAGAAGCTGGCCAAGGCCAAGTTCACCGAGTCGATCGATCTCTCGGTGCACCTCAATCTCGACACCAAGAAGGCCGACCAGCAGTTCCGCGGCAGCTTCTCGCTGCCGCACGGCACCGGTCGCGACGTGCGCGTCATCGCCTTCGTCGATGACGGCGACAAGATCAAGGGCGCCCTCGACAACGGCGCGGTCAAGGCCGGCGGCGAGGACCTGGTCAACGAGGTGCTCGGCGGCTTCATGGACTTCGACATCGCCATCGCGACGCCGAAGATGATGCGCCTGGTCGGCAAGCTCGGCAAGGTGCTCGGCCCGCGCGGCCTGATGCCCTCGCCCAAGGCCGGCAGCGTCACCGACGACGTCGCCAAGGCGGTCGGCGAGTTCAAGGGCGGCAAGATCGAGTACCGCGCGGACGCCGCCGGCAACGTCCAGATCCGCGTCGGCACCGTGAAGTTCGACGAGGCCAAGCTGGCCGAGAACATCACCTCGTTCCTGCGCCACGTCGGTGAGCACCGCCCCTCCTCGGTGAAGGGCGACTTCGTGCGCAACATCTCGCTGTCGTCCACCATGGGCCCCGGCGTGAAGGTCTCCTACACCGGTAAAGAGAGCTGAGGCCCACCATGCCGAACTTCATCAACGAGCTGATGCTCAGCGAAGTCCAGGTCCTGGTCGACGCCAGCCCCGCCTTCATCATCGTCGACTCCTCGAAGCTCAAGAGCCACGAGACCCTCAAGCTGCGCAAGGACCTGCGCGGCGTCGGCGCGAAGATGAAGGTGGCCAAGGTCGCCATCATCAAGCGCGCCATCCTGCCCGAGGCCGCCAAGCTGATCACCGGCACCTGCTCGATCGGCCTGGTCGCGGCCCCCGACATGGTCGCGGCCGCCAAGATCCTCTCGGACCTGACCAAGGACGAGAAGGTCTCGATCAAGGGCGGCGTCATGGACGGCCAGTCCATCGACACGGCCATGGTCGCGCGCCTCGCCAGCCTGCCGAGCAAGCAGCAGCTGCGCGGCATGCTCGTCAACGTCCTCGCGGCGCCGATCGTCGGCTTCGCGCGCGTCATCGCCGAGATCGGCAAGAAGAAGGGCGGGGCTCCCGAAGCCCCCGCCGCCTGAACCACCCACTCCACTCACCGGCTGCCCGCGGCCCTCATCGGCCGCCGATCAGCCTCCCATCCGCTTCTCCAAAGGAACCATCCCATGTCCGACAAGCTGGCCCAGGTCATCGAGACCGTCAAGTCCCTCACCGTCATCGAGCTCGCTGACCTCGTGCACGCGCTCGAGAAGGAATTCGGCGTCAGCGCCGCGGCCGTGGCCGCTGCCCCCGCCGGCGGCGCCGCCGCCCCCGCCGCCGAGGCCGAGCCCACCACCTTCAAGGTGAGCCTGGTCGAGGTCCCCGCCGACAAGAAGATCCAGGCCATCAAGCTCGTCCGCGAGATCCTCGGCCTCGGCCTCGCCGACGCCAAGGCCTTCGTCGAAGGCGCGCCCAAGGTGGTCAAGGATGGTCTCGAGAAGCCCGCTGCCGACGAGCTGGCCAAGAAGATCACCGACGCCGGCGCCAAGGCCAAGATCGAAGGCGCGTGAGCGGAACCTTCCGCAAACTCGCCTCTGTTCGCAAGTCCCTGTCCCGTCGTCAGTTGAAAGACTGCCGGCGGTCCGAGGGGAAGTTCCCAGCCAGATGTTCTGGCTGGGATGCTTGCCCTAGGCCCTAAACTCGCTAACGTCCCAACCCCTTTCAGCCTCGCCGTGTGCTGTCACGGCCGCCATCGCGGCGCTCCTGGATCCGTCCGGGAAGCGCCGGATCCGCGCGGCGGACACCCGGATCGAGCGCGTCAGGGGTTGTGCTGTCCAGCTGTACGCTCTTCGGGAGGTTCCATGCAGATCCGCTCCTTCGGCAACACCAAGGAAGTCATCCCCGTCCCCAGCTTGGTGAATCTCCAGTCGAAGAGCTACGACGACTTCCTCGACACCGAGGCGGCCCCCGATGTGCGGAACAAGGTCAAGGGCCTGGAGGCCATCTTCCAGGAGTTCTTCCCGGTCACCGGCTACGATGACCAGGTGGTGGTCAGCTACCACGGCTACCTGTTCACCCCGCCGCAGCACAACATGGACGAGTGCCGCGACCTGGGCCTCACCTACCAGCGCGGGCTGAAGCTGAAGATCCGCGTCAGCGGCCAGAACCACCCGACCTTCAAGGACGTGCTCGAAGAGGACGTCCACATCGGCTACTTCCCGATCCGCATCGGCGGCGGCGAGTTCATCATCAACGGCGCCGAGCGCACGATCGTCACCCAGATCCAGCGCTCGCCCGGCGTCGACTTCTCGAGCGAGACCGGCGCCTCGGGCCGCCGCAACTACTCCTGCCGCATCATTCCTGAGCGCGGCTCCTGGATCCAGGTCGAGCAGACCTCCAAGGACATCCTCCAGGTCAAGATCGACAAGAGCGCCAAGGTCGTCGCGACCTGCTTCCTGCGCGCGCTGAACAAGGATTTCGGCACCACCGCCGCGATCATCCGGCACTTCTTCAAGACCGACACCGTCGCGCTCGGCGGCAAGGGCGCCAAGGAGAAGGCCGTCGGCCGCATCCTCGCCGACGACGTCTTCGACAAGGAGTCGGGCGAAGCGCTCGCCAAGGCCTGCGAGGAGCTCAGCGAGAACAGCTTCGAGAACCTCAAGGGCCTCGGCGTCGAGAACGTCGAGCTGATCATCGCCGGCACCAAGCCCGACGACATCCTGCTCAACACCCTGCGCGAGGACGAGGCGGCGAGCCACGACGAGGCGCTGCTGCGCATCTACCGCCGCCTGCGCCCGGGCAACCCCACCGACGAGCAGAAGGTGCGCGAGTTCTTCCAGGACCGCTTCCTGAACGAGCAGCGCTACAACCTCGGCGCGGTCGGCCGCTTCCGCATCAACCGCAAGCTCAAGGGCTCGGCCGAGGGCCGCGTCCTGGCGGTCGACGACTACCTGCGCGCGCTCGACTACCTGCTCACCCTGATCCGCTCCAACAGCTCCGCCGGCGAGACCGACGACATCGACCACCTCGGCAACCGCCGCGTGCGCCCGATCGCCGACCTGCTCAGCGACGAGCTGCGCGCCGCCATGCTCAAGCTGCGCCGCGCCGTGAAGGAGAAGCTCTCCCGCGACCTGCAGGCCGAGGACCTCGCCCAGGCGCTCGCGCCGCGCAACCTGTTCAACAACCAGGCCGTCGACAGCGCGGTGCAGAACTTCTTCCAGCGCGGCGAGCTCTCGCAGGTCGTCGACCAGTCGAACCTGCTCAGCCAGCTGACCCACGAGCGCCGCCTGTCCGCCCTCGGACCGGGCGGGCTCAACCGCAAGCGCGCCGGCTTCGAGGTGCGCGACGTGCACACCTCGCACTACGGCCGCATCTGCCCGATCGAGACCCCGGAAGGCGCCAACATCGGCCTGATCGTCTCGCTCGCCATCTACAGCGCGGTCAACGAGTACGGCTTCCTGGTCACGCCCTACCGCAAGGTCACCAAGGGCAAGGTCAGCGACGAGATCGTCTACCTGATGGCCGACGAGGAGGCCGAGGCGAAGATCGCCCAGGCGACCGTCGACCTCGACAAGAACGGCAAGATCATCCAGGAGATCTGCCAGGTGCGGTTCGCCGGCCAGTTCACCGAAATCCCGACGGAAGAGGTGACCTACGCCGACGTCAGCCCGAAGCAGATGATCGGCGTGTCCGCCGCGCTCATCCCCTTCCTCGAGCACGACGACGCCAACCGCGCCCTGATGGGCGCCAACATGATGCGCCAGGCGGTGCCGCTGCTCATCAACGAGGCGCCGCGCATCGCCACCGGCATGGAGATCGACATCCCGCGCTCGTCGTCGATGGTGGTCATCGCCAGCGAGGACGGCGAGGTCACCTCGGTCGACGCCAAGCACATCACCGTCGCGGGCCACCGCTACGAGATGCGCAAGTTCCACGGCCTGAACGAGCGCACCTGCCTCAACCAGACGCCCGATCGTCAACCTCGGCGACAAGGTCACCAAGGGCCAGATCATCGCCGACGGCGGCGGCACCGACAACGGTCAGCTCGCCCTCGGCAAGAACATCCTCGTCGCGTTCATGCCGTACGACGGCTACAACTTCGAGGACGCGATCGTGGTCAACGAGCGCCTGCTCGCCGAGGACCGCTTCACCTCGATCCACATCGAGGAGTTCAAGGTCGAGATCCGCGAGACCAAGCTCGGCAAGGAGGAGTTCACCCGCGAGATCCCCGGCCGCAGCGAGGAGTCCCTGCGCAACCTCGACGAGCGCGGCTTCGTGCGCGTCGGCACCTCGGTGCGCCCCGGCGACGTGCTGGTCGGCAAGGTCACCCCGAAGAACAAGTCCGAGCTCAGCCCGGAAGAGAAGCTGCTGCACGCGATCTTCGGCCGCGCCGGCGAGGACGTGCGCGACGACTCGATGGTGATGAAGCCCGGCATCCGCGGCGTCGTCACCGCGGTCAAGCGCTTCCAGCGCCGCGCCGCCCTGACCGAGAAGGACCGCAAGGAGGAGGCGGCCCGCATCAAGATCATCGAGGACCGCTTCACCAAGCAGATGGCCGACATCGCGCGCGAGAAGTTCAACCAGATCTGGGAGGTCTCGGGCGCCAACGTCGTCAACATCGAGACCGGCGAGGTCGTCGAGTACAGCGCCGGCATGACCGACGACGAGGTGCTCAAGCTGCACCGCGAGCTGCCGGTGACGGCGCTCAACTTCGTCGGCAGCAAGCGCCGCCGCGCGCGCGCCATCTACGACGAGAGCGACCCCAAGATCGACGAGATCAAGGCCGCCTGCGAGAAGGAGATCGTCAACGCCAAGCGCGGCGACGACCTGCCCACCGGCGTGCTCGAGATGGTCAAGGTGTTCGTGGCGCGCAAGCTGACCCTCAAGGTCGGCGACAAGATGGCCGGCCGCCACGGCAACAAGGGCGTGATCTCGACGATCGTGCCCGAGGAGAACATGCCCTTCATCGAGGGCGGCCAGACCATCGACATCCTGCTCAACCCGCTCGGCGTGCCCTCGCGCATGAACGTCGGGCAGGTGCTCGAGACCCACCTCGGCTGGGCGGCCCGCGCGCTCGGCGTGCAGTGCGTCACCCCGGTGTTCGACGGCGCCAGCGAAGGCGACATCAAGGCCATGCTGCTCGAGGCGGGCCTGCCGCCCGAGGGCAAGGTCCACCTCTTCGACGGCCGCACCGGCGAGCGCATGCACCAGAAGACCACGGTCGGCGTGCTCTACATGCTCAAGCTGCACCACCTCGTCGAGGACAAGCTGCACGCCCGCGCGACCGGCTCGTACTCGCTGATCACCCAGCAGCCGCTGGGCGGCAAGGCGCGCTTCGGCGGCCAGCGCTTCGGCGAGATGGAGGTCTGGGCGCTCGAGGCCTACGGCGCGGCGCACGTGCTGCAGGAGATCCTCACCGTCAAGTCCGACGACGTCGACGGGCGCACGCGCATCTACGAGTCGATGGTCAAGGGCGATGGCTCGCTGACCTACGGCACGCCGATGGCCTTCGAGGTGCTGATGAACGAGATCCGCGGCCTGGGTCTCGACATCCGCCTGCACCGCCCGGAGGACATGTCCTTCGACGCGGCGCCGGCGACCCTCGACTTCGGCGCCCCGGCGCGCGCGCCGGAAGCGGCCGCGCCCGACGCGGACCTGGTGCCCGCGCCGGCGCCCGACAAGGGCGACGCCTGACGGCCCCGGTGATGAAAGGGCGGGCCCACGGGCCCGTCCCGCCTCTTCTCCCCTCCTCCATTCCTGACGTCTCTCTTCCCGGGAAAGCCTAGCTCATGATCGACCTGCTCGACCCGACGACCCTGCAGAGCCCCGACTACAACGCGGTCTCCATCCGCTTGGCGTCGCCTGAAGTCATCCGCTCCTGGAGCCAGGGCGAGGTGAAGCGGCCCGAGACCATCAACTACCGCAACTACAAGGCGGAGCGCGACGGCCTGTTCTGCGAGAAGATCTTCGGACCGACCAAGGACTGGGAGTGCTTCTGCGGCAAGTACTCCGGCGTGAAGTACAAGGGCATCGTCTGCGAGAAGTGCGGCGTGCTGGTCACCCACAGCCGCGTGCGCCGCGAGCGCATGGGCCACATCAACCTGGTCAGCCCGGTCGCGCACATCTGGTTCTTCAAGACCATGCCGTCGCGCCTCGGCATCCTGCTCGGCATGAAGTCCTCGAACCTCCAGCAGGTCGTCTACTTCCAGAAGTACATCGTCACCGACCCCGGCACCACCCCGCTCGAGTACATGGAAGTGCTCACCGAGGAGCAGTACCGCAAGGCGCAGGAGAAGTACGGCGACGACTTCAAGGCCATGATGGGCGCCGAGGCGGCCCAGGAGCTGATCCGCCACCTCGACATCGAGCGCCTGATCAGCGAGCTGCGCGAGGAGCTCGGCGGCACCAAGGCCAAGCAGAAGATCGAGAAGATCATCAAGCGCCTCAAGCTCGCCGAGGAGCTGCGCTCCAGCGGCAACGACCCGCAGTGGATGGTGATGACGGTCGTCCCCGTCATCCCGCCCGACCTGCGCCCGCTCGTCCCGCTCGAGAACGGCAACTTCGCGACCAGCGACCTCAACGACCTCTACCGCCGCGTCATCTACCGCAACAACCGCCTGAAGAAGCTGGTCGAGCTCAACGCGCCCAGCATCATCATCCGCAACGAGAAGCGGATGCTCCAGCAGGCGGTCGACGCGCTGTTCGACAACGGCCGCTGCCAGCGCGCCGTGTTCGGCTCGGGCAACCGCCCGCTCAAGTCGCTGACCGACATGATCAAGGGCAAGCAGGGCCGCTTCCGCGAGAACCTGCTCGGCAAGCGCGTCGACTACTCGGCCCGCTCGGTCATCGTCGTCGGTCCGCAGCTCAAGCTGCACCAGTGCGGCCTGCCCAAGTCGATCATCCTCGAGCTGTTCCAGCCGTTCATCATCCGCGCCCTCAAGGAGCGCGGCTACGCCGAGACCGTCAAGGCCGCCAAGCGCAAGCTCGAGCGCCGCGATGAAGAGGTCTGGGAGGTCCTCGACGACGTCATCAAGGGCCGCGTGGTGATGCTGAACCGCGCGCCCACGCTGCACCGCATGGGCATCCAGGCCTTCGAAGTGGTGATGATCGATGGCTCGGCCATCCAGCTCCACCCGCTGGTCTGCCAGGGCTTCAACGCCGACTTCGACGGCGACCAGATGGCCGTCCACCTGCCGCTCTCGATCGAGGCGCAGACCGAGGCGCGCGTGCTGATGCTGTCGACCAACAACATCTTCTCGCCCTCCAACGGCAACCCGATCATCTCGGCCGACCAGGACATCGTCCTGGGCTGCTACTTCCTGACCCTGGCGAAGGAGAACCAGATCGGCGAGGGCAAGGTGTTCTCCGGCTTCAACGAGGTGCTGATGGCCCTCGACACGAAGTGCGTCGGCCTGCACTCCCTGATCCGCATCCAGATGCCCAAGGGCCACCGCCTCGATGACGGCGGCCCCGTGAAGAAGATCCTGCCCGAGACCACCATGGTCGAGACCACGCCCGGGCGCATGATCTTCAACGACGCGCTGCCCAAGGGCATGCCGTTCTACAACAAGGTCCAGGACAAGGGCGGCCTGCGCCGCGTGATCGCCGACTGCTTCGAGTACCTCGACCGCCGCAGCACCATCACCGTGCTCGACTCGATCAAGGACCTCGGCTTCAAGTTCTCGACCCAGTCCGGCATGTCCTTCGGCGCCAGCGACCTCTACGTCCCGCAGGAGAAGTCGGCGATCGTCGCCGAGGCCGACAAGAAGGCGCAGAAGTACCAGAAGGCCTACCAGCGCGGTCTGATCACCGCGTCGGAGAAGCACCGCAACATCGTCGAGACCTGGACGCACGCCACCGAGGAGCTGTCGAAGGCCCTGATGGAGCGCCTGCGCAACGACGACCGCTACGGCGCCGACTACATCAACCCGGTGTACGTCATGGCGACCTCGGGCGCGCGCGGCTCGGTCGCGCAGATCCGCCAGCTCGCCGGCATCCGCGGCCTGATGGCCAAGCCCAACGGCGAGATCATCGAGACCCCGATCCGCGCGAACTTCCGCGAGGGCCTGAAGGTGCTCGAGTACTTCACCTCGACCCACGGCGCCCGCAAGGGCCTCGCCGACACCGCGCTCAAGACCGCGGACTCGGGCTACCTGACGCGCAAGCTGGTCGACGTCTCGCAGGACGTCATCGTCAGCGAGCTCGACTGCGGCACCGTCGGCGGCATCACCAAGGCGGTGGTGTACGAGGGCGACGTCATCAAGGTCTCGCTCGCCGACGCGATCACCGGCCGCACCGCCCGCGACACCATCGTCGACATCATCACCGACGAGGTGATCGTGCGCGAGAACGAGATCGTCATCCGCGAGAAGGCCAAGGCCGTCGAGGCGATGGGCTTCGAGAAGATCCGCGTGCGCAGCCCGCTGACCTGCGAGAGCAAGTCGGGCATCTGCCAGAAGTGCTACGGCATGGACCTGAGCCGCGGCATGGTGGTCGAGCTCGGCGTCGCGGCCGGCATCATCGCCGCGCAGTCGATCGGCGAGCCGGGCACCCAGCTGACCATGCGCACCTTCCACATCGGCGGCGTCGCCGGCGTGAAGACCGAGGACACCAACTACAAGGCGCGCAAGCCCGGCAAGCTGATCTACGAGAACCTGCGCACCGTGCTGAACGGCGACAACAAGGTCGTCGTGCTGAACCGCAACGGCGAGCTCGCCATCGCCGACAAGAACGGCCGCACCATCGAGCGCTTCAAGGTGCCGGTCGGCTCGACCCTGAACGTCGTCGACGGCAAGGTCGTCGAGAAGGGCGCGCTGCTCGCCGAGTGGGAAGCCGCCAACATCCCGATCCTCTCGGAACTCAGCGGCACGGTGCGCTTCGAGCACATCATTCCCGACGTGACCATGCGCGAGGAGCGCGATCCGGCCACCGGCATCATCAACCGCGTCATCCTGGAAGGTAAGGGCGACCTGCACCCCCAGGTGCTGCTCGAGGACGACGACGGCAAGCCCATCGCGCACTACCCGATCCCCGAGAAGGCGACCCTGCGCGTCATCGAGGGCCAGAAGATCTCCGGCGGCACGCTGCTGGCGTCGACCCCGCGCGAGATCGCGGGCACCCACGACATCACCGGCGGTCTGCCGCGCGTGACCGAGCTCTTCGAGGCGCGCCCGCCGAAGGAGCCCGCGGTCATGGCCGAGATCGACGGCCTCGTCGACTTCGGCGAGCGCAAGCGCGGCAAGCGCACCATCGTGGTGCGCGGCGACTCGGGCACCGAGGTCGAGCACTCGATCCCGCAGGGCAAGCACTACCGCGTGCACAAGGGCGACCGCGTCAAGGCCGGCGACGCGCTGGTCGACGGCGTGCTCGTCCCCAAGGACCTGCTGCGCGTGTGCGGTGAAGAAGCGCTGCAGGACTACCTGCTCGCCGAGATCCAGGCCGTGTACCGCGCCCAGAACGTGAAGATCGACGACAAGCACATCGAGACGATCATCCGCCAGATGCTGCGCAAGATCGAGATCATCGATCCGGGCGACCTGCCCTACCTGCAGGGCCAGCTGGTCGACAAGACCCGGGTGCGCGAGGAGAACCAGCGCGCCCTGGCCGAGGGCAAGCGCCCGGCGACCTACGAGCCCAAGCTCATGGGCATCACCCGCGCCGCGCTGCAGTCGGAGTCCTTCATCTCGGCGGCCTCCTTCCAGGAGACCACCAAGGTGCTGGCCGACGCCGCGCTCGCGGGTCGCCGCGACCCGCTGCTCGGCCTCAAGGAGAACGTCATCCTCGGCCACCTGATCCCGTGCGGCACCGGCTTCGTCACCTACAAGGGTGTCAAGATCGACAAGTCCGGGTCCCCAGTTGCCATTTCCGAAATCCCCACTAGCATTCGCCCCCCCGTCCAGGAGTCCGTCAGTGCCCACGATTAATCAGCTGATCCGCAAGGGGCGGCAGGCCCAGCGCAGCAAGAGCAAGAGCCCGCAGCTCGAGTCCAACCCGTTCAAGCGCGGCGTGTGCTTGCAGGTCAAGACCATGACCCCGAAGAAGCCGAACTCGGCGCTGCGCAAGATCGCGCGCGTGCGGCTCTCGAACGGCAAGGAGATCACCGCCTACATCGGTGGCGAGAAGCACAACCTGCAGGAGCACTCGCTGGTGCTCATCCGTGGCGGCCGCGTCCACGACCTGCCCGGCGTGCGCTACCACATCGTCCGCGGCAAGCTCGACTGCCAGGGCGTGCAGGGCCGCAACCAGGCGCGCTCGCAGTACGGCACCAAGCGCCCCAAGAAGAAGTGATCGGTTCCGGCCGGAGCGGCGCAGCCGCCTCCGGCCGTTCCGTCTGATCGCGCGTTCCTTCACATCTTCCGTTCCATCAACGCGGCCCAGCCGCAGTACCTCCGGGACCTGTTCCCGGGACAAAGGGAAAACCCATGCCGTTCCCCCCCGCAAGCCTCGTGAAGAGACCGTCCCCGCCGCCGCCCAGGAGAACGCTCCTGAGGGTGCCGGCGCCGAGAACGTCGTCGTCAACGAGGACGGTTCGATCACCCTCGCCGAGAGCGGCGTGCCCAAGGGTCCGGCGCCCCAGCGCTGGACCGGCATCGGCGTCAAGCCCGACGCGCGCTACGGCAGCCTGCTGGTCTCCAAGTTCATCAACTGCCTGATGTACGACGGCAAGAAGAGCCTCGCCGAAGGCGTGTTCTACGACGCCATGGCGCAGATCGCCGACAAGCTCAAGGTCGACCCGCTGCCGGTCTTCGAGCAGGGCATCGAGAACGCCAAGCCGCTGGTCGAAGTGCGCTCGAAGCGCATCGGCGGCGCCAACTACCAGGTGCCGGTCGAGGTCAACCGCAAGCGCCAGCAGACCCTGGCGATCCGCTGGATCCTCGAGGCGATCCGCGGCCGCAAGGGCCGTCCCATCGCCGAGAAGCTCGCCCAGGAGCTGATCGACTGCTACAACAAGACCGGCACGACCGTGCAGAAGCGCGAGAACACGCACCGCATGGCCGAGGCCAACAAGGCCTTCAGCCACTTCGCCTGAGCGACGTGGGTTGAAGCGGGCGGCCAGCGGCCGCCAGCGACCATTCGACACGCAGGGAGCGGGAAACCGCTCCCCTGGTTTCGTTTCAGGGCCCTCGCGCGTTCCGCGCGCCGGTTCGCGATCCCCCGTGGACCCGGCCAGAGCCGCCCGCCGCGGTGCCGGCGGCTGCGCACCGCGGCAGGATACGGGCAGTGCGACCGGTTGGTCTCAGGCGGGCCGGCGCGCCCGCCGTCACCGCGCCTTCACCCTCATCGAGCTGCTCATCGTCGTCGGCATCATCGGCATCCTCGCCGCGCTGGTGCTGCCGGTGGTGGGGTTGGTGCGCACCACGGCGATGCGCGTCGCCTGCATGGGCAACCTCGAGCAGCTCAGCGGCGTGCTGATGGCCTACGCCGACGACCACGCCACCGTCATCCCCTCCAGCGAGAACCACGGCATCACCGACGCAGCGCGCAGTCCCGCCTGGTTCTACCGCCTGCCGGCCTTCCTCGGGCAGGTCGGCATGCGCTCCAGCCGCAGCATCTTCCAGTGCGCCTCCTACGCGCACCAGGACGCGCGCTGGTTCACCAACGCCTCGCCCAAGAGCTTCAAGATGAACTGCCGGCTCGACGACGACGGCCGGCCGTGGTGCTTCGCGCTGGACAGCGTCAGCGATGCGTCGTCGCTGATGCTGTTCATCGACGGGGTGGCGGGCGAGACCGGCATGGGGCAGTGGGGCGACGCGCACCCGACCGGGGTCGACGACAAGCGCCACCAGGGGCGGGTGAACGTGCTCTACGCCGATGGCCATTCGCGCGCGGTGGTGCAGGCCCCTGCGGATCACGATTGGGAGAAGGCGATCACCTGGAAGAGCGCGGACTGGGCGTCGCCCTGACCCTCAGGCCGGCTTGCCCGGCATGTACGCCGGCGATCCTGGGCCCTTGCCGAGCGGCAGGACCTCGGGCCGCGCGAGGAAGCCGTTGATCTTCAGCCCGGCCAGGCGCGCCACCACCGCGGGCAGCTTGAAGTCCTGCAGGCCGACCATGGTGTGGGTGTTGTTGACGGAGATGCGGCCGAGCGGCAACGCATCGGCCGTGGTCATGATCTTGCGCAGCTGACCGATGCTCAGGCCGTGGTTGCGGCCGATGGCCAGCTTCAGCCACTGCCACTGCCAGCCGATCAGGCGGGTGGGGCCGACGCGCTCCAGGCGCTCGCGCGCCTGCTTGCCGAGTTCGGCCGGGACGTCGACGAAGCCTTCGCCCTCGAGCACCGCGATCGGGCCGAGGCTGGCCGCCTCCAGGCCGGACAGGCGGGCCAGCTCGCCCGGCGTGTAGGCCTCGCCGCGCGGCAGGTGCACGGAGATGCGCACGAAGCCGGGGGCGGGATCGGGAAGGCTGTCCATGGGCGGGACGGTAGTGGATCGGCGGGGGGCCGGAAGTGCAGAAGTGGGGAAGGGGAACGATCGGCGCCGGCTGCCCATGCTCTCGAGACCCGAGACCCTGGGCTGAGGTCGGGGGTCTCGGGTCTGGGGTCCAAGATCCCGGGTCCTGCGCGCATCCGGACATCACACCTCCCCTCTGGTCCCGGCGCCACACGCCGGTACGACGCTGGGATGACCAGCCTCCGCTACCATTTCTCGGGGATCGCCGGCGCCGGGATGAATCCGCTCGCCCAGCTGATGCGCGCCTGGGGTCACGCGGTGCAGGGTTCGGACCGTTCGCTCGACCAGGGCAAGCACCCGGAGCTGGCCGCGCGGCTGCGCGCCCAGGGCATCGCGCTGGTGGCGCAGGACGGCGCCGCGGTCGACGCGCGGGTCCAGCGCTTCATCTACTCGACCGCGGTCGAGCAGGACACGCCCGAGCTGCGCGCGGCGCGCGCCGCCGGCGTGCCGCTGGTCGCGCGCCCGCTGCTGCTCGCCGAGGTCGTCAACGCCGCCACCCCGGGCGTGGCCATCGCCGGGACCTCGGGAAAGAGCACCATCACCGGCATGGTCGCGTGGATCCTGCGCCACGCGGGCGTGGGTGCGACCGTGCTGGGCGGCGCGGCGCTCGCCGGCGAGGACGCGGGCGCCGGCTTCAGCGCCGGCCCGCGCGGCGGTCCCGTGATCGCCGAGGCCTGCGAGGCCAGCAACGCCCTCGCCGACTACCGGCCGGCCATCGGACTGATCCACAACATCAGCCGCGACCACGCCGAGCTCGACGCCCTGCACCGCCAGTTCGACGCCTTCGCCGCGCAGAGCGGCACGCTGCTGGTCAACGCCGGCTGCGCCGAGGCGCTCAAGGCCGCGGCGGGGCACCCGCGCGTGCGCCGCTACGGCACCGGCGCGACCGCCGACCTGCCGCTGGAGATCATCAGCACCGGTCCGCGCAGCAGCCAGGCGGTGCTCGGTCTCGGCGCGAGCGGTGAACTGGTCCTGACCCTGCCGCACCCCGGGGCGCACAACCTCGAGAACGCGGCGGCGGCGGCGGCGATCGCCCTGGAGCTGGGCGTGGCGCCGGCGGCCATCGCCGCGGCGCTCGCCACCTTCCCCGGCGTGGCGCGCCGCTTCGAGGTCATCGGCACCACCGACACCGGCATCCGCGTGGTCGACGACTACGCGCACAACGGCGAGAAGATCCGCGCGGTGCTGACCGCCGCGCAGGCCGGCTGCGAGCGCCTGGTCGCGGTCTTCCAGCCGCACGGCTACGGCCCCGCGCGCTTCCTGCGCGACGAGCTCAAGGAGCTGCTGCCGCGCGTGCTGCGCCCGCAGGACCGCTTCTGCTACGGCGCGATCTTCTACGCCGGCGGCAGCGTCGCGCAGGACATCAGCAGCCGCGACCTGGCTGCCGACCTGCCGGCCGAGCTGCGCTGCGGGCACGCCGCCGACCACCCGGCGCTGCTGACGTGGCTGGCGGAGACCGCGCAGAGCGGGGACACCGTGCTGATCATGGGGGCGCGGGATCCGGAGCTGCCGCGGTTGGCGCGGGCGGTGCATGGGTTGCTGTGAGGGGGAGGCGAGACGCGTGAGGCGAGACGCCTGAGACCCTAGACCCTAGACCGCTAGACCCTAGGACGCGTGGTGACCTGCAGGTAGCGGGCGGTGAGGAGCGGGAGGTGGAGATTCGATGGTGATCATCAGGGATGCGTGCCCTGGCCGAGACGGCCGCGCCCGCATGAGCATGCGCGAAGATGCCCTGGACCTGCTCGCCGCAGGATTGCCGGATGGCGCGGCCCTGCTCGCCGCGCTGGCCGAGCCCTTCCGGCGCTCCATCCGCCTGCACCCGCTGCGCGGGACGCCGAGCGGGTGGGGGGAGCTGGCGCCGGTCCCGTGGCACGCCGCAGGCCGCTTCACCGTGGCGAGCGCGGATCCCGGCGGGTTCCTCGACTACCACACCGGGCTGGCCTACCCGCAGGACGCGGCCAGCCAGGTGCCGGTGCTGCTGCTCGCGCCGCGGCCGGGCGAGGTGGTGGTCGACGCCTGCGCGGCGCCGGGCTCGAAGAGCACGCAGATCGGCTTGGCGCTCGGCGATGACGGGCTGCTCATCTGCTGCGACGCGTCGGCGCCGCGCCGCGCGGTGCTGACCGAGAACCTGGCGCGCCAGGGCGTGGCCTGCGCGCTGGTCACGCCGCTGCCGGTGCACGCGCTGGCGGAGCGCCACGCCGGGTGCGCGGACGCGCTGCTGGTCGACGCGCCGTGCAGCGGCCACGAGGCGCGCTCGCCGCGCCAGGTCGCGCGCATGGCCGAGCGCCAGCTCGCCCTGCTCGCCGCCGCCGCGCCGCTGGTGCGCGCGGGCGGTCGCCTGGTCTACAGCACCTGCACGCCCTACCGGGAAGAGGACGAGGGCGTGATCGCGGCCTTCCTCGCGGCCCATCCGCAGTGGCGCCTGGAACCGGTGGCGCTGCCCGGGATCGATGCCGACCTCGCCGGGCTCGGCGCGCTGCGCCTGTGGCCGCAGCGCCAGGGCACCGAGCCGTTCTTCGCCTGCCGCCTGGTGCGGACGGAGGCGGCCCCTGGCCTCCACGCGGCGCGTGCCCCTCGCCGGCGTGCTGCCCGCGGCCGACCCGGCGCTCGCGCGCTGGCTGCCCGGTTCGCCGCTGCACACCTGGCGCCGCGGCAACGCCCTGCTCGCCGCCACGCCGCTCGCCGCCGCCTGCGCCCTGCCCGCCGAGGCGCGCGGCCTGCTCCTCGGTCACGGCGGCGGCGCCGGCTTCCACCTCGAGCCGTGGGCCGCGCAGGCGCTCATCGCGCGCGGGGCGCACGCGCACACCATCCCGCACGCGCTGGCGTGCGCGCTATGGGCTGGCGATAGGAGCACAACGCTTGGCGGGCTTGGTGATCTGGTCAAGACCGACCAGGGCGCTCCGCTGGGCATCCTCGGTGGAGCCGGTGGCGAAATGCGCCTGGTGATGCCGAGCCGGATGCGCAGGAGCGGTCTGCGTTAGCGGTGGTGAAAGCACCCCAGCAGGGCGGCGGGGCGGCCCCGGTCCCGGGCGGGAGCGCCCGACCGTTCAACGCCTCGACCGTCTACGCGCGGCGGCCCCTTCCCGGGACCGCGGCCCGCTGGGCGATGCTATCAAGCTGAGCTCTTCTCTGGTTTCTCTGGTTTCTCTGGTCCTCTGTGTCCGATCGGCTGTCGGCTCCACATCCACAGCTCCGACCCACATCGAACGGAAGGCAGGACATCCAGATGGAACACAGAGGACCAGAGAGCCCAGAGCAGCGAGAATGACAGCTGCAGCCCGATCCTGGGACGACGTGGGGACCTCAGCTTGATAGCATTGCCCGCTGGGCCGCCCTCTTGGTCAGAGCGGAAACCGGCGTAGGTCCCGAATAGCCGGCCGTCCTGAAGATCACGGTGAGCGGACCAGCCGGGCTCCTCCGCGCGCCGCTGTCCGCTGTCACCCCTTGTTCCCGAACATGTTCTTCACCCTGGTCATCAAGGCCTTCCTGCGCCCGTCCCCCACCGCGACGCGACCGCTCGACGAGTCGCCGTCATCGGCTGCGCAGCGGTTTGAGCGCCTCGTACGTCGCGCGCAGCGCCTGCCCGAGCTCCGCGTAGCTGGAGTGGCGCTCGCCCGGCTGCTTCGCGAGCATGCGCAGCAGCAGCGCCGAGAGCTGCGGCGGGAAGCCGCTGATCAGCTCGCCGGGGACCGGCGGCGGGTCGTGGATGTGCCGGTAGACCAGGCGCAGCGGGTCGCTGTCGGTGAAGGGCGGCACGCCCACGGCGCTGTGGAACAGCGTGGCGCCGAGCGCGTAGATGTCGGCGCGGAAGTCGGCGCGGTCGGGATCGGTGGCCTGCTCCGGGGCCATGTAGGCGGGCGTGCCGGCGACCTCGCCGAGCGGCGTGGCGCGCTGCTCCTCGCCGCCACCGCCGGTCAGCACGCTGTGGCGGGCGAGGCCGAAGTCGACGAGCTTGGCGCGACCCTCGCGCGAGATCAGGATGTTGCCGGGCTTGACGTCGCGGTGCACCAGCCCCTGCTGCAGGCCGGCGCCGAGGCCGGCGCAGATGTGCATGCCGAGCTTGAGCACGCTGAGCGGGCGCAGCGGCTGGCGCGCGATCGCGCGCCCCAGGCTGACGCCGTCGATGAACTCCATGACGATGTAGGCGTGGCGCTCCTCCATGGTGACGTCGTGGACGCGCACCACGTTGGCGTGGTTGATCAGCGAGGTGAAGCGCGCCTCCTCGCAGAGCTGCTCGGCGAGCTGCGGGCGCTGGCGCAGCACCCACGGCTGCAGCAGCTTGATCGCCACCTGGGTGCGCATCAGCAGGTGGGTGGCGCGGAACACCGCGGCGAAGCCGCCGCTGCCGAGCAGCTCCTCGAGGCGGTACTTCCCGAGCACGGTGCCGACGCCCGGCAGCGCTTCATCGTTGGCGGGCGCGGCGTGCGCGGCGCCGGCGAAATCGGCGGACTGCGTCGGCGTCGGATCGCGCATGCCCGCGTCGTCCGCCGGCCGCGCCGCGGCCGGCTCGCCGACGAAGAGTTCGTCGGCGAGCGCGTAGCCGGTCAGCGGCGCCGACTGCCCGGGCAGCAGGCCGGGCGCGACGAAGCCGTCGCTGGCGAAGCAGCCGTCCAGGAGGAGGCCGCCGAGCGCGCCCGGGCTCATGAGCGGCCCTCCGCCAGCGCCGGGACCTGCAGCAGCGCGCGCGCCGGCGGCCAGCGCCGCGTCGGGCAGGAGGCGCTCCGCCGCGAGCGCCAGCCCGAGCGCGGCGAGCCCGTGGCGCTCCGCGAGCGGGCCAGCGGCGAAACCGCCCAGGCCGAGGTGCCCGCCCCCGTACCCGGCGGGCAGCGGCCGCACCGGCCCGGCGAGTGCCCCGACCTGCAGGCAGCGCCCGGCGCGCACCGCCAGGGGCAGGCGCTGGCAGGTCAGCAGGACCCAGCTCTCCGCCCCGGCCGGCAGCCCGAGCAACGCGCCGAGATCGACGGCGACGCGCCGCCGGCCGTCGTGCTCGACCGCGCCGAGCAGGGCGGGATGCCCGTGCGGCGCGGCGGGCGGCGCGGCCAGCGCCTCGCCGAGCAGCACGCGCTCGACCTCGGCGATCGGCAGGGCGAGCAGCCACGGGGCGGCGACCACCAGCAGCGCCTGGGCGGGAGCGCTCATGGCGACCGCGCCCAGCGCGCCAGCGCCTCCTGCAGCATCTCCGCGGTGAACGGCTTCGGCAGGTGCGCGTTCGCCCCGAGCCCGTCGGCGAGGGCGCGGTGCTTGTCCGCCGTGCGCGAGGAGACCACCACGACGGGCAGTTCCTCCAGGCCCGGCGTGGCGCGGATCTCGCGCAGCAGCTCATAGCCGTTCATGCGCGGCATCTCGAGGTCGGTGAACACCAGGTCGAACGCTCCCGGCGCGCAGCCGCGCCAGGGCGTCGGCGCCGTCGCCGGACATGGTCGGCACCGCCCCGAGGGCGCGCAGGTGGCGCTCGGCGACCTTGCGCACCGACAGCGAATCGTCGACGTAGAGCACGCGCGGCCCACCGGCGGCGGCAGCCGGCGCGGCGCCGGGCGCCGCCACCGCCGGCGGGGCGGTGGTCGGCGCCGGCGCACCGCTGGCGGCCTGCTGCAGCAGGCCGGCGACGTCGATGACCGGGATGAGGTCCCCGGTGCCGGCGATCGCCGCGCCGGAGAACAGCGGGTGCCCGGCGAGCAGCTCGCCGAGGGTCCCGATCACGATCTCCTCCTGGCGCAGCAGCGCGTCGACGCGCAGCGCCCAGCGCTGCCCGCCGAGGCGCAGCACCAGCGCCGGGCCGCCGCCGACCGGCCCCTGCCCGCCCAGCCCGAGCACCTCGGCCAGGTCGCGCAGCACCAGCTGGCGACCGGCGTAGGGGATGCGCACCGCCCCGGCCGAGGCGGTGGCGGTCAGCTCGCCGAGGTCGAGCAGGCGCTCGATGAAGTGCATCGGCACGGCGAAGGTGCGGCCCTCCGCGACCACCAGCAGGGCGCGGCTGATCGCCAGCGTCAGCGGCAGGTTCACCGTGAAGCAGGTACCGCCCGCCGGCAGCGCCGCCACGCGCACCGTGCCGCCGAGGCGCTGGATCTCGTGGCGCGCCGCGTCGCAGCCGTAGCCGCGCCCGCTGACCGCGTCGGCGCTCGCCTGGGTCGACAGCCCGGCGGCGAAGACCAGCTCGCGCACCGCATCGTCGTCCGCCGGGGCGTCGGCGCCGACCAGGCCGAGCTCCACCCCGCGCCGGCGCAGCGCGGCGAGGTCGAGGCCCGCGCCGTCGTCGCTGACGGTGATGACGATCTCGCCCGCCTCCTGGCGCGCCGCCAGGGTGATGGTCCCGTCCGGAGCCTTCCCGGCGAGCAGGCGCGTCTCGGCCTGCTCGATGCCGTGCGCGATGGCGTTGCGCACCAGGTGCAGCAGCGGCCCGTGCACGGCGTCGGTGAGCGCCTTGTCCAGCGCGACCTCCTCGCCGGCGGTGACCACGCGCACGCCCTTGCCCAGGCGCTCCGCGGTCTCGCGCACCGCGACGTGCAGGCGCATGAACAGCCCGCCGACCGGCACCAGGCGCGCGCGCATCACGCCGTTCTGGATGCCCGAGATGACCCGGCCCATGGCCTCGGCGTCCTCGTCGAAGGCGGCGAGCGAGCGGTCGATGCCGCCCTGCAGCTCGCCGATGTCGCCGCTGATCTCGGCGAGCGCGCGCGCCAGCACGTTGACGTCGTCGTAGCGGTCGAGCTCCAGCTCGGTGAAGACCGCGGCGCCCGCCGTGGCCGCGCCCGGCGCGCTCGCGGCGGCGCCGCGCGCGCGCCCGCCGTCCAGCCCGCTGAACTCGTGGCGGGCGCGGAAGTCCTCGACGGTGGCGAGCAGGCGCGTGCGGCTCGCGCTCAGCTCGCGCTGCACCGCGGCCAGGCCGCCGATGCGGTTGCCGAGGCGGGCGCGGCCGATCACCAGCTCGCCGGCGAGGTGCATGAGCCCATCGAGGTGGCTGGCCGCGATGCGCAGCCAGCGGCCCGCCTCGGCCGGCGCCTCGCTCGCGGGGCCGGCGTCGGCGGGTGCCGCGCCCTCCCCGTCGCCCGCGGCGCTCGAAGGCGCCGAGCGCCTCCTCCAGCTCCGCGGGTGCGAGGTCGGGCGCGCCGCCGCGGACCAGCCCGGCGCGCAGCGCGCGCTGGACGCGCAGCAGCAGGGCCACGGTGCCGGTGGGCAGGGTGCGCCGCCCGCGCAGGCCTTCGAGCAGGTCTTCGACGCGGTGCGCCAGGCCACCGACCGCCGCCAGCCCGACGGTCTGCGCCGAGCCCTTGAGGGTGTGGTAGGCGCGCAGCAGCTCGGTCAGCGCGGCGCGCCCGCCGCCCTGGTCGAGCGCCAGGACGTGGCGGTCGAGGCTGTCGAGCAGCTCGCCGGCCTCCTGCGCGAAGGCCTCGACCACCTCGGCCTCCGGCTGGTCGGCCGGGTCGGGCGACGACGTCGCGACCGTCCCCCCCGCGGGCGGCAGCGGTTCCGGCGGCGCGCCGCCGGCGGCGGGCTCCTCCGGGAACAGGTAGCCGTCGGCGTCGTCGTCGGATACGGCCGGGGGCGCCGCCTCCTCGGCGTCGGCGAAGGCGTAGCCGGCCTCGTCGGTCGCTGGCGCTGCGGCGGGCGCGGTGGGCTGCGCGCCAGCGGCCCTCGCCGCGCACCGGCGCCTCGTCCAGCTCGGCGAGCGGTCGGGCCGCGGCCGCCGCGAAGGCGCCCGCCACGGCGTCGGCGCCCGCGCGGTCCTTGGCCAGCTCGAGGTCGAGCAGGCGCGCCATCGCGGTCAGCCCGCCCGCCGCCCGCTCCGCCAGCAGCTGCAGGCGGTGCGCGGCGCGCAGCTGGGCGGCGCGCTCCGCCGCCATCGCCTCGACCAGCTCGCGCAGGGTCGCCGCGGCGGCGGTCAGCCCGTCGGCGCCGACCAGCGAGCTGCTGCCGGCGATGGTGTGGCAGCCGTCGTCGAGCGCGCTCAGCTGCGCGGCCGCGGCCTGCGCGCCCGGCGCGCCCGGCCGCGCCGTGCAGCTGCGCGAGCTGCGCGGCCATGCCGTCCAGCGCCGCGCCGATGTCGGCGCGGAACGGACCGCCCACCTCGTCGATCGAGAAGCGCTCCATGGCCTCAGGTCCGGAAGCGCCCGATGCTGGAGCGCAGCTGCTCGGAGAGCTGGCCGAGCCCCTGGGCGATGTCGAGCGAGCCCTGCGCGCTGCGCTCGGTGTCCTGCGCGATCGCCGAGATGCGCTGCATGGTGCCCACCACCGACTGCGCGCCGGTGACCTGGGTGCGCGCCGTGCTGGCGATGTCGGTGACCAGCGCGGTCGACTGGCTGGACACCTCCTTGATGCGCGTCAGCGCCGAGCCGGCGGTGGCCACCGCGCGGCCCTCCTCCTCCACCACCAGGGTCTGCCGCTCGATCGCGCCCACCGACTCGGTGGTCTCGGACTGGATGGTGCGCACCAGCTTGTCGATCTCCTGGGTGGCGCCCGCGGTGCGCTCGGCGAGCTTGCGCACCTCGTCGGCGACCACGCTGAAGCCGCGCCCCTGGTCGCCGGCGCGCGCCGCCTCGATCGCGGCGTTGAGCGCCAGCATGTTGGTCTGCTCGCTGATCTTGGCGATGGTGCCGACGATCGAGGTGATCTCCATGCTGCGGTCGCCCAGGCTCTTGATCTTCTTGGCGCCGGCCTGCACCAGCGCGCGCAGGGTGTCCATGCCCTGCACCACGTCCTGCACCGAGGACGAGCCCTGCAGCGCCGACTCCTGGGTGCGCTGCGCGGCCGCGGCCGCCGAGTCGGCGTTGCCGCTGACGCGGGTGATCTCGTCGCTCATGCGCTGCACCGCGGTGGTCGCCGCCAGCACCTCGTGCGCCTGGCGCGAGGCGCCGGTGGCCATGGTCGCGGCCGCGCCGCGCAGCTCGGCGACCGCGTGGTTGGTGCGGTCGAGCTGCAGGGTGATGGCGGCGATCAGCTCCTGCCACGACTCCATCATCTGGTTGAAGGCGTCGGCGACGTTGCCGAGCGTCCCGTCGCCGACCTTGGCGCGCGCGGTGAGGTCGCCGTCGGCGGCGTTCGACACCACGATGAGCAGCCCGCGGATGTCCTCCTGCAGCGTGCCGTGCTCGTCGACGATGCGCTCCTGCGACTCCTTCACCTGGCTGGTGAAGCCGTTGAACACGTAGCTGATCAGCAGCGCCGCGCCGATGAACGTCCAGATGCCGATGCCGCGCGTGCGGCGGTAGCGGTCGGCGCGCTCGACGCACAGCCGGTCGAGCTCGGGGCCGACCGCCAGCTGCAGGGCGTGGATCTCGTCGATCAGCTGCGCGGCGCGCTGGCTCAGCTCGGCGGCCTTCAGGCGCGGCACCGCCGGGTAGAGCAGGTTGTCGCGCAGCGCGTCGGTGAAGGCGTGCAGCTTGGCGGCGGTGGCGTCGAAGCGGTCCTTGAGCACCGGGCGCAGGCGCCCGTTGCCCTGGCGCCCCTCGTTGAACTTCTCGTTGTCGTCGAGCGCGGTCTTGAGGTCGGAGTTGATCAGGTCGCTGGTGTTCGAGGTGATCACCCCGAGCGTGCCGGCGAGGTCGGCGCGCTCCTCGTTGGTGAGGGCGCCGTCCGCGATGACGCCGATGCTGGCGGTGCCCGCGGTCGCCACCAGCTCGCCCAGGTTGGGCAGCTTGGCGAGGTAGACGTCCATCATCCAGTAGCTGTCGAGGTCCGGGTCGAGGATGAGGTTGGAGTTGTTGCCGGCCTGGGCGATGAGCGTCCCGAAGATGTACCCGGTGAGGTCGGCGAAGGCCTGGTCGCGCGCCTGGGGGGTCGGGAACGCCGCCGACTGGAGCTGGTGCCAGCCGAGGTGGGCGGTGGCGGCGGGGGGATCGTCGGTCCAGCCGTCCAGCACCTTGCGCCAGATCGCGGTGGTCTCGAGTTCCGCGCCGTAGGCGGCCTCGACGGCCTCGACGTCCGCGACCTGGCCGTTGGCGAGCTGGGTGAGGCCGAGGACCTCGGCGCGCGCCGGACCCTCGACCCCGCCGTAGGCGACCACGCGCAGGCGCTGCAGGGTGGCGAGGAACTTGCGCACCGGCGTGATGTAGGCGACGCCGACGCTCTCCTTGGCGCTGAAGTCGACGTCCTTGCTGGTCTGCTTCACCAGCAGGTAGGCGACGTAGCCGTCCGGCAGCAGCAGCAGCAGCAGCAGCAGGGAGCGCGCGAAGCGCACGCGCTCGATGAAGAAGTAGACCGGGGCGAAGGCGATCCGGGCGAGGCGGTGCCGGGTTGCGGGCGCGGACATGCGGGAGGCTCCTAGGCGGGGACGGCGCGGTGGGCGTTGCTGGCGCGGGAAGGGCGCAGGGCGTCGAGGCGGGCGAGCAGCTCGCCGGACGCGACCAGGGTGGCGACCAGCCCCGGGTGCTCCGGGACGGTCAGGAAGCCGGCGACGATGGGCGGCTCGATGGCGCGGTCGCCGGCGCGGAAGGCGAGCGCGGCGCGGTCGTGCACCCCGGCCGCGCCGCGGATGAGCAGCCCCGCGAGGCTGGCGCCGCGCGCGGCCGGGCGCAGCACCAGGACGCGCGGGCGCGGAGTGAGCGCGACGCGCTCGCCGGGCAGCCCCATCAGCTGCGCCGCGTCGATCACCGCCAGCGCCTGGCCGCGCAGGTTGGCGATGCCCAGCACCGCGCCGGGGCAGCGCGGCAGCGGCGTCACGCCGGAGAGCTCGCGGACCTCGCCGACCAGGGCGACGTCGAAGGCGAAGCAGCCCGCAGCGAGCCACACCAGGCAGACGCGGCCGCCGCCGGTCGGCGGGGCGCTGATGGGCGCGGCGCCCGCTCATGGCGCGAAGCGCTTGATGACCTGGCGGATCTGCTCCGCGCTGAACGGCTTGACGATGTGGTCGTCGGCGCCCTGCTTCTGGCCCCAGAAGCGGTCGGTGTCGGTGCCCTTGCGCGTGATCAGCACCACCGGGATGGTGGCGGTGGCCGCGTCGCGCTTGAGCCGCCGGCAGGCGCTGAAGCCGTCGAGGCGCGGCATCACCACGTCGAGCAGGATCAGCGCCGGCTTGACCTCCTTGGCCTTGGCCAGGGCCTCCTCGCCGTCGACGGCGTACGCGGGCTGGTTGCCGCTGGCCAGCACCACCCTGCCGAGCAGCTCGCGCTCGCTCTGCAGGTCATCGACGATCAGCACGGTGCTCATGGGCGCCTCTGCGGGCGGCGGCATCCTGCCGGCGCGCGCGCGGGGTGGGGAGGGGGGATCATGCGCCGGGGCGTCCGTTCATCAGGCGCTGGATGGAGGAGCGGTGCAGCGGGCGCGCCAGCACGTGGTCGAAGCCGGCCGCGAGCAGCGCGCGCGCCTGGGACCCGTCGGCGTGCGGCAGCAGCGCGACCAGGGTGGTCGCCGAGGTCTCGAGGCGCGCGCGCAGCGCCAGCGCCAGCGCCGCCGCCTCGGCCGGGGCGGTGACGTCGACCAGGGCGACGGCCGCGCCGCCGGCGGCCAGGCGCTCCTCCGCCTGGGCCGGCGCGCAGCCGCTGACCGCCGCCGCGCCGTGGCCCTCGCCGCCCGCGTGCAGCAGGCGCGCGAAGGCGCTGGCCAGGCCGGCTTCCGGGGCCGCGCACACCAGCAGCCCCGCCGCCGGCTCCGCCGCCGCCAGCGGCTGGATGAGCGCCACCTGCAGCAGGCGGTAGAGCGCGTGGAAGGCGTCGAAGGTCGACAGTCCGAGGCTGCGCGATGAGGTCCTTCACGCGGTTGCGGCCGTTGATCTGCAGCAGCACGCGGCGCTCGAGCGCGTCGAGGGTGAAGCGCGGCAGCCGCGCCAGGAAATCGGGCGCGCGGGTGCACACCAGGTCGAGCGAGGTGACCTGCAGCTCGAGCTGCGCCCAGTCGTCGACCAGGCGCAGGCGCTCGAGGTCGAGCTGGTCCGCCGGGAGGCCCAAGCCGGTGCGGGTGACGAAGGCCGCTGGCGCGCCGTCCGTCCAGGTGAAGGGCAGCGGCCCCTGCCCCAGGCGCTGCACCAGCGCGGCGGCGCCCAGGCGCTGCAGCAGGGCGGGGCAGTCCGCGGCCGGCACCGCCGCCTCGACCCAGGCGACCAGGTCCGGGACGCCCGCGGGCGGCGCCGCGGCGGGCACCGGGACGCCCGCGGCGGCGGCGGCGCGGCGCGCCTCGAGCGCGTCGCCCGGTACGCACAGCAGCAGCTCGCCGCGGCTGAAGTGCAGGGCCAGCCCGTCCGCGCCGCCGACCTGCAGCACGCCGCTGCGGCCGCTCGCGGCGAGCGCGCGCACCAGCTGCGGCAGCGGCAGCAGGCCGGTGCTGCCCGCGAGCTCGACGCCGTCGGAGCCGGCAACCGCGCCCGTCGCCGCGCCACCCGCGGACAGCAGCGGGGCCAGGCCGCCGAGCAGCGCGCCCATGCTCTCCGGGGTGAGCAGCTTGCGCGCGAAGAACGCCGCCGGCGACTGGCCGCGCAGCTCGCCGCACCACTCCGGGATGCGCGCCAGGCGGTCGCGCAGCGCGGTGAAGGCGGCGCGCGCCGCCTCCTCGCGCACGCGCGCCGCCCGGCTCGGCCAGCGGCGCGGCGGTGGGCGTGGCGATCTCCACGGTCTCCGCGCCCGCCGCAGCGCTGCGCACGGGCGCCGCGGTCCCGGCCTCCTCCGGCAGGCGCGCGAGCACCTGCGCGACCACCTGGCCGATCGCGCCCGGGGTGAAGGGCTTGGCCACGAACGCGACCACCGCCGGGCAGTCGCGGAACAAGGCGCGGATGCCGTCGCCCTTGGCCGACATCACCACGACCGGGATGCCGGCGGTGCGCTCGTCCGCCGCCAGCCGCACGCACACCTGGTCGCCGGTGAGGTCGGGCAGCACGTGGTCGAGCAGGATCAGGCGCGGACGCAGGCGCTGCGCCAGGGCGAGGCCGTCCGCGGCGCTGGCCGCGAGCTCCAGCGCGTGGCCCTGGCGGGAGAGCGCCATCTCCAGCAGCTTGCGGATGGTGAGGCTGTCATCGATCACCAGCAGGGGCGCGCTCACGAGACGACCTCGAGCACCGCGGCCGCCAGGCCCGCGCCCAGGCGCCCGCCCTGCGTGGCGAGGTGCCCGGCGAGCGCGCGCGCCCCACCCGCGGCCGCCGCCGCCAGGGCCGCGGGTGCGAACGCCTCGTCGCCGGGCAGCGGACTGGTGGCCAGCAGCACGTCGCCGGGCTCCGCCGCCAGACCCTGGTGGAGTCCCAGGCCGTCCGTCGGGAATTCGTACCAGGTGGGCAGCCGCGCCGGCGACCACAGCGCGAGCAGCCCTCCGGCGGTGCCGCCCGCGACCAGCCACCGCCGCCCCGGCGCGTCGAGGTGGATGAGCGCACCCCGCCCTTCGCCAGGGCGCGTGAGCAGGCGCGTCAGCAGGTCGGAGCCGGTCTGGCCGTCCCAGGCCGCCAGCGCCGGCAGCACGCTGCGCACCAGTTCCGCGCCGCCATCGGCGGTCCCGCCGGCGAGCAGCGCGGTGAGCCCCTGCCCCTCGCCGCCGGCGAGCAGCGGCAGGGGCGCGTGGCCCGTGGCGAGCACGGTGCCCCAGCCGCGCCCGTCCTGCCGCTCCGCCCGCCCGGACGCGACGTCCGGCCGCCAGCGCGCCGCCGCCGCGCAGCGTTCGGCGATCAGCGTCGTGGGCAGCGGCGGCCCGAGCAGCGTCAGGCGGCCGCCGGCGAGCAGCACATAGGGCTGGACCAGGGGCTCGGCGCTGATGAGCAGCAGCGGCGTGCGCGGGAACAGCCCATCGATGAGCGGAGCGAGCGCGGCGGGCAGGCGCCGCTCGCCGCGCGGCAGGGCGGCGATCACCAGCGCGGGGGCCGGGTCCGGCGGCGCACCGGCGCCATCCCAGGTGGCGAGGGCGAGCGCGGCCTGCGCGGTGCCCTGGGCGAGGCGCGGCTGCAGCAGCGGGTCCAGGTCGCGGTCGATCAGCAGCGCGGTGCTCACGCGGACACCGCCACGGCGCCGGTGAGGTGGGCCGCGATCCGCTGCGGCGCGATCAGCAGCGCCGCGCGCCCATCGCCGAGGCGGCCGGCGTGCGCCCACGCGCTCGGCAGGGTCAGGCGCGGCACGGGATCGCCGGTGGCGCTGGCGGTGGCCAGCCCCTCGACTCCATCGATCACCAGCGCCCAGGCCGGCGTGGTGGTCGCGATGATGACCAGCCGCGGTCGACCCGCCGCCGGCACGTGGCCGCCGGCCAGCGCATCGATCGCTGGCAGCACGTCCTCACCGCGCAGCGCGAGCCCGGCCACCCACGCCGGCGACCACGGAGGTGGCGGCGTGCACGGCAGGCTGCCGGCGTTGCCAACCGTCCCCACCGGCATGGCCAGGAGCAGCTCGCCGCGTCTCGCGACAAGCACCGGCACAGCGAGGGGGGCGGAGGGGGGCATGTGCGTAACACCCTACCGACGCCGCGGTTGCCCTCCAATGTAAAGGAATGCAGCAGTACCAGCCGCCACGTCAGCCGATGGCGATCATGCGCTCGATGGGCAAGCGTGCCCGGGCGATCAGCGCCGCGTCGAGCTGCAGTTCAGGACGACCATCGCGCAGGCAGTCGCGGATCTTCGCCAGGGTGTTCAGGCGCATGTGGGGACAGGTGTTGCAGCGGGTGCAGCTGCCCTGCTGGGTGCCCCCGACCTCGGCCGGGGCGAGCAGGAACGTCGCCTGCGGTGCGGCCTTGCCCATCTGGTGGACGATGCCCGGTTCGGTGACCACCAGATAGGTTCCACGCGGGTCGCCGCGCTGCACGCGCTGCAGCAGCTGGGTGGTGCTGCCGACCACGTCGGCCAGGGCGCGGATCGGCAACGGGCACTCCGGGTGCACCAGGGTCACGCAGCCGGGGTGGGCGGCCTGCAGGTCGATGATCGCCTGCTGGCTGAAGTTCTCGTGCACCTCGCAGGAGCCCTCCCACAGCACCAGCGGCCGCCCGGTCTCGCGGCTGACCCAATCGCCCAGGAACTGGTCGGGAGCGAAGATGATGGGCCGGTCCGCGGGGATCGCGCGCACCACCGCGCAGGCGTTCGACGACGTCACGCAGTAATCCGACAGCGCCTTCACCTGCGCCGAGCTGTTCACGTAGGTGACCACCACGTGCCCGGGGTGGGCGTCGATGAAGGCCTTGAAGCGGTCGGCCGGGCAGGAGTCCGACAGCGAGCAGCCCGCGCGCAGGTCCGGCAGCAGCACGCGGCGCTGCGGGTTGAGGATCTTCGCCGTCTCGGCCATGAAGTGCACGCCGCAGAAGACGATGGTCGAGGCGGTGGTCGCCGCGGCCTGGCGGGCGAGCTGCAGGCTGTCGCCGATGAAGTCCGCGACGTCCTGGATCTCGTCATCCTGGTAGTAGTGGGCGAGGATGACCGCGTCCCGCTCGCGCTTGAGGCGGGCGATCTCGGCGGCGAGGCCGGGCGTGGCGGTCGGGGGGGCGGGGTGGCGGTCAGGGGCATGGAACCGGCATGTTACGTCGAGCCACCGCGCGGGAAAGCGCGGCGCGCCAGGGCCTGCCGCAGCACTCGGCGCAGGCGCGTACGGCCGCGGGCTTCACCGCTTGCCGCACCGCGGACGCCGGGACATAGTGGCCGGCTGGCGCCGTGCCGGCGTCCGTCGAGCACATCCGCCGCCGAGGTCCGCCATGCCCATGCCAGCCCGCTTCCGCCGCGCCCTGCTCGTGCCCCTGCTGACGGCCGGCATCGCCACCGCCTGCGTCGACCGGGTCGCCGCCGCGGACGCGCCGCTCGATCCTTCGCAGTTCCTCCCGCCCGCGGCGGTGGCCACGCTGCGCCTCAACGACCTGCCCCGCTCGGTGGCGCGCTTCGCCGGCACGCCCTTCGCCAAGCTCCTCGCCACCGGCTGGGGGAAGCACCTCAGCGGCCAGATCGACGCCGCCCTGCAGGACCTCGCCAAGCAGGGCAACGACGTCGTGCCGATCCTGCACTTGCTGACCGCGGCGACCGCCGGTCTCGCGCTGCCCGGCAAGGACCAGCAGGACTTCGGCGGCGGTCTGCTGCTCGCCGGCGACGCAGCGCCGCTCAAGGCGATGCTGACCAAGGTGGTCGGTTCCGAGCCGACCCTCGCCGCCGGCAACCCGACCTGGGTGGTGGGCGGCGGTCAGCTCACCGCCTTCGGCTCGCTGTTCGCCTACGCCTCGGCGCCCGCTGGCGGCGGCCTGGTCAAGGCGGTCGCGCCGCGCTCGCCTGCCACCCCGCCCGTCCACCCCGAGGCCTGCCTCGAAGGCGGCGTCGACGTCAAGGCCTTCGCGCAGTTCCTGCGCACCACCGGCACGCCGAACAGCCTGAGCGTGGGGTCGGGCATGATCGACAGCCTCGCCTTCTCGCTCGCGCTCGACCCGATCGGCATCCGCGAGCACTGGGACATGCCGTACGCCGCCGCCCACGCCGCGGCGCTCGCCCCGCTGGTCGCGGCGCCCGCCAACCTCGACCTGCTGCGCAGCCTGCCCGCCTCCACGCTCTTCGCCCTGACCGTGCACGTCGACGCCAAGCAGTCGGCGCAGGAACTCGAGATCGCCAAGGCCGACATCGACGAGGCCCAGCTGGGCAAGGTCGACGCCCTCCTCGCCCAGGGCGGTCTGCCGCCCTACCTCGAACTGGTCAAGGCGATCGATGGCGACGTGCTGCTGTTCTGCGAGGAGGGCGTGCCCTTCCCCACCGGCACGCTCGCGCTCGGGGTCACCGCCGACACCGCCACCAAGCTGCTCGCCGCGCTCAAGGACAAGGCCAACCTGCAGGACCTCGGCGACGGCACGCTCTCCGGCCTGCTCGGCGTGGTGCAGCTCCAGGCCGCCTACCAGAAGGGCCAGCTCATCCTCACCACCAACCCATCGGGCGTCGCCGGCTTCGCCGCGCGCCAGGCCGGCTTCGCCGACCAGCCCGAGATCAAGGCGGCGTTCGCCGAGCTGAAGCCCGGCGCCGTCGGGGTCGGCGCCAGCCGCACCGGCGCGACCTACGCCGCGTTCGCGCAACTCGCGCTGACCTTCGCGGCGATGGCCGGCGTCGACCCGAAGTACATGACCATGCCCCAGGACCTGCGCGCCGCCGGGCGCTACGGCTTCTTCTCCTACCAGCGCACCCCCAAGGGCCTGACGCTCGATGCGGGCGGCCTGCTCGGCGGCGTGATCGGCATGTACACGCTGCTCGGCGGCTCGGCGGCCGGCATGTACTTCTACACCTTCGCGCAGATGAACGGCCTGCAGCAGGCCCCCGCCCAGGCGCCCGCCGCCAAGCCCGCCAAGGACCCGGAGCAGGTGTTCTGAACGTGCCCGTGCGCCCCGCGCCGCTCCAGGAGTGGACCCTCAGTCGCGAGCTCGCCCCGCCGGTGGCCTTCACCGGTCGGCTCCTGCGCAGCGTCGATGGCCGGACCTTCATCACCACCTGGGACCGGCTGGTCGGCAAGCAGCGCCACCACCAGATCTCCCTGTTCGAGACCAGCGACGGCCGCCACCTGCTGTACGTGACGTTCAGCGCGCGCGGCACCTGGGAATACAGCCACAAGCTGGTCATCCCGCTCGGCAGCCTGGGCGACATCGCCGCGGCCCTGGCCGGTTACATCCGCGAGTTCGCGGTCGCCGTGCAATCCTCGCCCGGCCTGTCCGCCAGTGAGCGCGCCAGTGCCGCCGAGGTCATCGCCGGGCGCTTCGCGCGCCTCTCCGAGCGCCTGCAGCTCGCCATCCGCGCCTGCACGGTGAAGATCGACTGAGGACTCTCTTCCGTGGCATGGGCGGGTGCTGATGACCCTTGGAAGGATAGAACCGCAGAGGCCGCAGAGGTGGACGGCTCAGGGCCGCAGAGACGAAGGGAGAGCGGCTCGCCCTGCGCGCCTTCATGGTCAAGATCGACTGGGGGCTCTCTTCCGTGGCATGGGCGGGTGCTTGACCCTTGGAAGGATAGAACCGCAGAGGCCGCAGAGGTGGACGGCTCAGGGCCGCAGAGACGAAGGGAGAGCGGCTCGCCCTGCGCGCCTTCATGGTCAAGATCGACAGGGGGGCTCTCTTCCGTGGCATGGGCGGGTGCTGATGACCCTTGGAAGGATAGAACCGCAGAGGCCGCGGAGGTGGACGGCTCAGGGCCGCAGAGACGAAGGGAGAGCGGCTCGCCCTGCGCGCCTTCATGGTCAAGATCGACTGGGGGCTCTCTTCCGTGGCATGGGCGGGTGCTTGACCCTTGGAAGGATAGAACCGCAGAGGCCGCAGAGGTGGACGGCTCAGGGCCGCAGAGACGAAGGGAGAGCGGCTCGCCCTGCGCGCCTTCATGGTCAAGATCGACAGGGGGGCTCTCTTCCGTGACATGGGCGGGTCTGATGACCCTTGGGAGGATAGAACCGCAGAGGGCGCAGAGGTGGACGGCTCAGGGCCGCAGAGACGAAGGAAGAGGCGTATGGGACTGGGGCGGGCCTGAGATCCTCTGCGGCCTCTGCGGTTCCATCCTGCGTCGTCCCTCGACGACCGCTTGTCTCTGACGGATCCGGTCAACGCCCGTGCGCGCTGCGAACGCCCGCCCGTCTCGCCGTCCTCTGCGGCCCTGAGCCGTCCATCTCTGCGGCCTCTGCGGTTCTATCCTGTCTCCTCCGTCAAACGACCGCGTACCCCAGCCTGGAAACGACGACGCCCATGGCCGAGCGGCCACGGGCGTCGATCGAAACGGCGCAACCGCTTCCGCTCAGAACAGCGTGGTCACCACGAACAGGTCGCTCGCGCGCAGCTCCAGCAGTTCCATGGTCGCGAACATGATGGCGGCGACCCAGGCCAGGAAGGTGATGATCACCAGCCACGAGAACGAATTGTCTTCTTCCATGGTATCCTCGTTCGCTAGGGGTGGTGGCTCAGAGCCGGTTCTGGGCGAGGTCGCCGGCCTGGATCTGCAGCTTGTTGGTGTTCCACGACTCGGGGATCACGCGGCACGCGACCATGTCGTTGAGCACCTTCTCGGCGCGGACCTTGACCACGTACTGGCTGCCACGGAAGACGATGAACTCGACGCCCTCCTCGACCTGGTCCTTCTTGCCGAGGGTCAGCATGACGAGGTCCTGCTGGCCCTGGGGGTTGTTGCGCACGGCGGCGACCACGGCCTGCAGGAACGCGGCCGACTGGTGCTGGTCGGCGACGTCGTTCCAGACCTTGGGGTAGCGCTCCTTGACGATGCCGAGCTTGGCGGCCTTGTCGTTGTCCTCCTTGGTCAGCTTGGCCAGGTCCTCTTCGCGCTGGGTGAGCGCGGTCGAGGTGCTGTTGAGGTCGTCCTCGACCTCGGCGAGCTTGACGTTGAGCTGGAAGGCGACCGCACGCGCGACCTGCGCGATGTGGGTCTTCTCGATGTTGCTCTGGCGGGTGGCCTCGAGGGTGGCGCTGAGCGACATGTTCTGGTCGCGCAGCTGCTTGATCTCCTCGTCGTTCTTCGAGAGGGTCAGGCGCTGGGACTGGACCTCCTTCTCACGCGCCGTGATGGTGTCCTCCTGCTTCTTCACCTGCACCTGCAGGTCGTTGATCTGCGCGCTCAGGCTGGCGGCGCGCGCTTCGGCGGTCACCTTGGCGGCGGACTCGTCCGCGATCTTCTGGGTCGCGTCCTTGATCTCGACCGAGAACAGCTTGGTGTCCTCGTGCCAGCGGCGCTTCCAGTTCTCGCGGGTCGCGTAGACCGTCATCTGGACGAACATGAACGCCAGCGCGAGGAGCAGATTGAGGACGATGAAGATCTTGACGGTGGTGGTCATGGTCGACGTGCTCCGAGGCGGTTGCCTTGTGTGCGGTTCGTGTCGAAGAGCTATTCTTTGCCAGCGCCCTGGCCGCGGACATCGAGCCGCTGCTGGACCTGGTATTTCTGAAGGAGATCGTTGGTGATCACGGTGCTGTGACCGACCGCCTCGGCGGCGGCGGTGCGCACCGCGAGCTGGGCCTCGGGCTTCTCATCCGTGAACTGCAACGCCTTGAGCAGGATCTGCACGGCGGCGTCGGTGTTCGGGTTGAGCTGACCGATGGCGTAGAGGAAGGCGGCGCGCAGCTCGGGCTTGAGCGACGCGTCCTGGGCACCGTAGACGTCGGTGACCTTGCCGATCATGGCCTTGACGGACTCGCCGTTCGGGGCCTTGGCGGCGTGGCCGAGCGCCTTGAGCGCCTCGATGCGCAGGGTGTCCGCGCGCATGTCGAGGGTCTTGACCAGGGCGTCGGCCGCCTTGGTCAGGTCGAACTGGGTGCGCGCCGGATCGGGCTGCTGCAGGGCGATGGCCGCGCGCAGGGACACCTCCTCGGCGTCCTCGCGGTTGGCGTTCGGCAGCTGGGCGTCCTTGAGGGCCGCCTCGATCTTGCCGGACATGTCGACCGAGTTGAAGGGCTTCTGGATGAAGCCGGCGACCTTGCCGTCGAACAGGCCCTGGATCTTGGCGGCCAGCGCGGCGTTGTCGGGCAGCGAGATGAACACCGGGGTCTTCTCGCTGCGCCAGTCCTTGGAGAGCTTGGCGACCAGGGTCTCGGCCTTCTGCTCGTCGACGCTGACGATCGTGCCGTGCTCGTCGCGCACCGTCGGGATCAGGTCGCCGGCGATGATGATGGCGTCCTTGATCGGCGACTCCTCGAGGCGCTGCATCAGGTCGAAGCCGTCCTGCACCGCGTAGACGCGGTAGCCCTTGCCCTGCAGCTGCTCGCGCGCCACGTTGCGCTGGCGGTAGTCCTGGTCGAGGACCACGACCACGCGGTTGCCCCACTCGCCGACCGCGTCGGCCAGGGTGGGGACGACCTTGTCGGCGTTGAAGAACTTCACCGCCGGATCGAGGTGGGCGAGGGTGGTCGCGGCCTGGTAGCGCACGATCTTGTCGCTGTGGTCGAGGGCCGCGGCCAGCACGGTGCCGGCCTTGTCGGCGGCCAGCCCGCCGACCGGCAGGTAGGTGTCGGCCTGGGCGAGGCTGCGGTCCTGGAGCAGGCGCATGATGTACGCGGCGACGTCGTAGCGCTCGGAGACGATCGCCTCCTGCACCGCGTGGTACAGGCGCTCGGGGCCGAACATGCGCACGCGCAGCGATTGCTCGCCGAGCGCGGTGACGCGCTCGCTGATGGCGTCGAGGGCTTCGTCGGGGAACTGCACCGGGGTGGTGCGCTCCTTGGCGATGCGCACGCGGCGCTGGGCCTCGACGTCCTCGGCGGCGAGGTCGGCGGCGAGCAGCGGGCCGTAGGCGGTGTAGGCGGTGTAGGACTCGGCGCCGTCGATGAGCAGCTGCTCGGCGATCAGCTCGTTCCACGCGTAGCGGGGCACGCGCACGTAGCCCAGCTTCTTGCTGGCCGGGTCCTTGCTCTCGTCCCAGCGCCACACCAGCGACTCGTTGGCGACCATCTCGTCGCGCACCAGGTCGCCGCCGCGGAAGTAGCGCAGCGCCTCCTGGAAGTAGAGGGCGTCGGCCGGGCCGGCGTCCGCCACCTTGTTGCGGGCGGCGATCGCGGCGATGGTGTTGGTCGCGACGCGCTTGGTGGTCTCGGTCGCGTCCTTGCTGTCGAGCAGCTGCTTCAGCTTGGGCAGCGGGCGCGGGTCGCCGATGTCGGCGAGCACGGCGGCGACGCTGGTGATCAGGCGCTCGTCCTTGGCCTTGAGGGCCTCCATGAGCGGGATCACGGCGCGGTAGCCCATGCGCGACAGCACCACGCGGGCGTAGACGCGGTTGTCGTCCTGGCGGTTGTCGCTCAGGCGCGCGACCAGCAGCGGCACGGCGATCGGGCCGACCGCGACCAGCTCGTTGGTGGCGACCAGGCGCTCCTCTTCGCTCTTCTCGAGCTTGTCGATGAGCAGGTTGATGTACTTGTCGTCGCGGCGCAGCTGCTTCTGGTAGATGTTGGCCTGGCGCAGCACGTCCTTGAGGACGTCGCGGAGCTGGTCGTACTCCTCCATCTGCACGAGCAGGCCGTCGCCGGCGGCGAGGTAGAACTCGTAGAGCAGCTTGCTCTCGGGCTCGAGCTTGAGGGCGTCGCGGAAGCGCGCGGCGGCGTTGGCGTAACGGCCCGAATGGTACTCCTTGACCCCTTCCGCGAGCAGCTCGCGGACCTGGTCGGAGTTCGGGAAGCGGGCATCGGCCTTGAACTCCGCCTCGGCGCCGTGGAGGGCGGCCCCCGCGGAGAGCGCGGCGGTCAGCAGCGTGGTGGCCAGCAACGTCGGCTTCGGCATCAGAACCTCCTGCTAAGGCGGAGTCGTCGATATCGGGATGCAGCTGACTGGCCCGAAGACCGCGGCAATTCCGCTGTGCACCCCGATTGGGACGCGCATCATTCGTGGCTGCCCTGGTCGCCTCAACCGTGGAGGATGGCGGCGGGTAGGTAGTGTATGACGAACCGCAGGATGTGCTTACGCCGTCCTTCCCGGCCCCAAGGGGCGGGGGTTGCGCCCCGTCGCAGGCCGGCACAGTGCGGTCTTTTCGCCGCATGCCCGGGATCCCCATGACCGTCCTCCGCATCGCCGCGCCGGCAAAGCTCAACCTCCACCTCGAGGTGCTCGGACGGCGCGCCGACGGCTTCCACGCGCTCGAATCCATCTTCCAGACCATCGCGCTGCACGATGTGGTGGAATTGCGCCTGCGCTCCGCGCCCGGCATCGCGCTGACCTGCGATGACGCGAGCCTGCCGGTGGACCAGGGCAACCTCGCGTGGCGCGCGGCTGCGGCGTTCCTGGGGCGCGCGCCGGCCTCCGGCGTGGCGATCGCACTGGCCAAGCGCATCCCGCACGGCGCCGGCCTGGGGGGTGGTTCGAGCGATGCGGCCGCGGTGCTGCGCGGCCTGGCGCGGCTGCTGCCCGGCCTGTGGAGCGCCGACGGACTCGCCGGGCTCGCCGCCGCGCTCGGCTCCGATGTGCCCTTCTTCCTGATCGGCGGCAGCGCGCACGGCACCGGCCGCGGCGAGATCCTCACCGCCCTGCCCGACCTGCCGGCGCAGCCGGTGACGGTGCTGATGCCGGACGCGAGCCTCGCCACGCCGGCGGTCTTCAAGGCCATGACGGAGGCCGAGCGCGGCCCGCGCGACCTGCGTGGCGCCGCCTGGTGGCGGCCAGCGCTGGCGCGGACGGCGTGGTCCCGCACCTGGACAACCGCCTGGCGCCCGCCGCGCGCCGCCTGTGCCCCGCGGTGGGCGCCCTGCTGGACTGGCTGGCCGGCCAGGGGGTCCCCTTCCTCATGTCCGGCTCCGGCGCCGCCTGCTTCGCCCTCGCCGACCTCGCACCCCCGCCCGGAGTGCGCGCCTGGCATACCGCTTTCTTGCCGCGAACTGGATTGGATGAGGGGAAGACCCTAGACCCTAGACCCGAGACCCGAGACCCGAGACCCGAGATCCCGTGCAGTGGGATCCCAGCAGTTCGGGGACTTGGCAGAGCCTCACGACAAATGGAGCGCCCAATAAAGTCGGATTTTCATGGGATTTTCAAACGGATACCCATGACCACCAGCCACCCTCTAGGGTCTAGGGTCTAGGGTCTAGGGTCCAGGCGTCCAGGGTCCAGGATCCAGGGTGTGGCGCCTCCAGGCGCCCCCCCTCAATTCGTGCTGAGCGGCGCCACCGGGGTCGGCGTCATGGGCGCGGCGAGCAGCCCTTCGAGGCTGCCGATGCCCTGGTCGCCGAGCGCGGAGACCATGCCGACCAGGCGGCGGTCCGAGCGCGCCTGGGCGACATCGAGGTGGTCGCCGGCGAGCAGGTAGCCGCTGCCCGGCAGGCCGGGCTGGGTCCACAGCTGGGCGCGGGTGGAGCGCTGGTTCAGCATCAGGGTGGCCAGGGCCGCCAGGGCCAGGTCCGCCGGGGTCGCGGGGACCACCCAGATGGTCGGTTCGGAAGTCTTGAAGCGGCGCAGCAGCTGCAGGCAGCGCTCCTGGATCAGCAGGCGCACTTCGGCGTCCTCGGCCAGGGGGCGGTCGGCGGCGGCGATCTCGGCCAGGCCGGCCAGGGCCGGGATCAGTGCGGTGGGGGCCTCGTCGTTGGGGCGGACCTGCCAGAAGGCGCGCTGCAGGAGCTCCTTGACCAGGCTGGCGTGGCGCTTCTCCAGCGCCTCGACGATCTCGCCCTGGATCTTGGTCTCCTGGCCGCCCGACGGGCGGCCCAGGCTGCGGGTGCGCGACAGGCCCTGAGGCACGCGCTTCTGCTGGATGTCGGCCGGCCAGCGCGGCAGGCCATCGATGATCAGGCTGCTGATCGGCGTGCCGCCCTTGACCAGGTCCGCGATGCGCTTGAGCTCGTCCACCTGATGCTGGTTGTAAGCCCTGTAGCCGTTGGGCTTGCGCTTGGGCGCCGGCCAGCCGTAACGCAACTCCCAGATGCGCAGCACGCTCGGGCTCAGTCCACACGCTTTACTGGCTTCATTGATGTTCATGGATCGCTTCGCACTCATGGCCGGTTCCGCGCACACGCGGGGTCGGCAGCTTTGCTCGGACGGGTCGCCGGCCGATGACGGCCGGCACATGCTCTCATCCCATTGGTAACCCCGAACGGACGCGCTTGTCAACTGCGCCTTGATGGCGCGACGCGGGCCGGACCGGCTTCCGGCGGCATTGTCCGGGCGCCCGGCTGCGCTACCGTCCCGCACCGCGGAGATGCCATGAGCGAAGCCATCCTGACCGCCCTCGCCGGGGAAGCCGCCCGACTGGCCGCCCTCGGGCTGATGGCCTGCACCGGCGGCAATCTCAGCGCGGTCATCGAACGCGAGCCGCTGATCGCGGCGATGAGCCCGTCCGGCGTCGACAAGGGCCAGCTCAAGCCGGCCGACTTCATCCGCGTCGGGCGCGACGCCAAGGCCCTGCCGCCGGAGACCCGCAAGCCCTCCGACGAGGCGCTGGTGCACCTGCGCATCTACCAGGCCGTCGGCGCCATGGCGGTGTGCCACGGCCACCCGCCGCACGCGGTCGCGCTCAGCATGGACGGGGCGGCGCGCATCGAGGTGCGCGGCATCGAGATGATGAAGGCGCTCAGCGGCACCACCACCCACCTGTGCGAGCGCGTCCTGCCGGTGGTCGAGAACAGCCAGGACATGGAGGAGCTGACCGCGCGCGTCCTCGCCGCACGCGTCGAGCACATGCCCGCGGTGCTGGTGCGCGGCCACGGCGTCTACGCCTGGGGGGCCAACGTGCGCGATGCCGGCCGCCACCTCGAGACCGTCGAGTGGCTGTGCCGCGTGCTGCTGCTGATGCGCTCCACCGGCATCGCGCTGCCCCAGGCCGCCGCCCGCGTCGGGGGGTGAGGGCGGCAGTCGCTCGCTCGACTCGCGCATTCAGCGAGCACCGTATCGCTCCGTCGCGCGGAACGGTTGCGAGTCGCGAGTTGCGAGCAACGAGTCGCGAACAGCGGTTGTCCACTCGGAGCTCGTAGCTCACAGCTCGTCACCGGTACACCCAGCCACAGGTTCAGCGGCCCATGCAAGGCCAGGGCTTGAACCGCGCTGGTCCCTACTACCGTGGCCCCCCCGACCCTCGAGGATCCCCCGCCCATGAGCCAAGCCGCTCTCTGCGCCGCCGCCGCCTCCGCCCTGGCCGCGCTCCCCGCCACCCGCAAGCCGCAGGTGCTGGTCGGCTTCGACGGCTTCATCGACAACATCATCGCGGTCGTGGCCAAGCGCGAGAGCGCGACCGCCTTCCACGCCATGGAGACCATCGCCGAGCTCGGCGGGCGCATCACCGCGGCGGCGGGCAAGAGCGCGAACTTCGAGCTGGTGGTGAAGAAGAGCAAGATCGGCGGCAACGGCCCGATCATGGCCAACGCGCTGTGCAGCTACGATTTCGCGGTCACCGCCATCGGCCTGCTCGGCGACGCCGCCATCGACCCGGTGTTCGCGCCGCTCGCCGCGCGCGCCAGCCAGACCATCAGCCTGGGCGCGGCCGCCTCGACGGACGCGCTCGAGTTCAGCGACGGCAAGGTCATGCTCGGCAAGCTGCTGCCGCTCGAGAACGTGACCTACGAGCGCCTCGTCGCCAAGCTCGGCCCGGAGGGCCTCAAGCACGCGCTGAGGACGGCCCAGGGCATCGCCACGGTCAACTGGACGATGACCCTGGGCATGACCGAGATCTGGCGGCGCCTCGCCGCCGAGGTGCTGCCCGGCCTGCGCAGCGACCGCCCGCTGTGGTTCATCGACCTCGCCGACCCGGCCAAGCGCACCGCCGGCGACATCCGCGCCGCGCTCGCCGCGCTGCAGGAGCTGCAGAAGCACGTCGACGTGGTGCTGGGCATGAACGAGATGGAGCTGCGCCAGGTGCTCGAGGTGATCGGCGAGCCGTGGCCCGCCCAGGATCCCGAGTGGGAGGCGGCGCGCGCCGGCTGCGTCACCGTCCAGAAGCGCTTCGGCCTGTCCTGGGCGATGTGCCACCTGGTCAAGTCCGCGGCCTGCGCGTGGCCCGCCGGCAGCGTCGGCCTGGACGGCTTCTTCGAGCCCAAGCCGGTGATCACCACGGGCGCCGGCGACCACTTCAACGCCGGCTTCCTCGCCGCGCTGCTCGCCGGACTGGAGCCCGCGCACGCGCTGCTCGTCGGCGGCGCGACCAGCGGCTACTACGTGCGCACCGCGGTCTCGCCGAGTCGCGCGCAGGTCGTCGACTTCCTGCGCGCCCAGGCGCGCGCGTGAGCGCGGGCCGCGCGCGGCCCGCGCATCGTCTGGCACGTTGCTGCGCCGCGCAGCCGGCGGCGCGCCGGGGCTGCGCCCGCAGCAGCGAGTCAAGCGGTCGGTCCAGACCCGTCCGGGAGCGATCTTGAGTTGGCGCGCGGCCGGTCTACAGATGGGGTCCCCTGCCGGATGCGCGCGCGTGCGCGATGCGGCCGCGTCCCGCTCCGGGACCGGATGATGGTGCGCGCCGGGGCGCGGCGGCAGGCGATGGACGAGGTGGGGGCATGAAGACGGTATGACGGCACACGAGGGCTCCGCGGTGGAACGACAGGCATCCGTGATCGCGCAGGCGTGGCCTGCCATCCTCGAGCGGCTGCGCTCGCCCGACAACGAGCAGGGCGTGCGCCTGTGGCTCGCCTCGCCGAAGGTCCACCCCGCGTCCTTCGCCGACGGCGTGCTCACGCTCGACTGCCCGACCGCGCTCTTCCAGCACACCATCCGCGACCGCTTCTCGCGCCAGCTCGCGCTGGTCGCGGCCGAGGTCCTCGGCGCGCCGGTCAGCGAGGTGCGCTGCCGCGTCTCGGGCAACGCCCTGCGCGAGCACGAGCAGCGCCGCAGCACCGCCCAGCTCGCCGCGCTCGAGGCCACCCCCGCCGCCGGGCACGCGCACGCCGACGGCCAGCGCGGCGGCTCGCGCTGGGGCCAGGGCTTCAAGGCCCTCGAGGACTTCGTGGTCGGGCACTGCAACCGCCTCGCCTACGACGCCATCATCCGCATCCTCGAGGAGCCGGGCAACCCGGTGAACCCGCTGTTCATCCACGGCGCCTCCGGCCTCGGCAAGACCCACCTCGAGCAGGGCCTCGCCCTCGCCTTCCGCGAGCGCTACCCGAAGAGCAAGGTCCAGTACATCCGCTGCGAGCAGTTCACCAACGACTACATCGCCGCCTGCGAGCTCGGCGGCCCGGGCATCCAGGCCTTCCGCGTGAAGATGCGCCACCCCGACCTGCTGCTGATCGACGACATCCACTTCCTGTCGCGCGGGCAGATGGTGAAGACCAAGGAGGAGCTGTTCTCCACCTTCAACCAGCTCAACGAGCAGGGCAAGAAGGTCGTCATCACCTCGGACGCGCCGCCCGCCGACATCAAGTACCTCGAGGAGCGCTTCATCCAGCGCTTCAGCGGCGGCCTGGTGGTGGCGATGGAGAAGCCCGACCCCAAGCTGCGCCACGCGGTGATCATCGCCAAGGCCAAGGCCCAGGGCATCACCCTCAGCGACGAGGTGCTGGCCTACGTCGTCGACCACATCACCGACAACATCCGCGAGCTCGAGGGCGCGGTGAACAAGCTCGCCGCCTTCGCCGCGAGCTTCCAGCGCCGCATCGACCTGACCCTGGCGCGCCAGGCGCTGGCCGACGTCATCGACCGCAGCACCGGCGAGCCGCGCGCGAAGATGATCATGCGCGCGGTGGCCGACTACTTCGAGCTGACCGTCGACGACCTGCTCGGCAAGAACCGCTCCGGCATGCGCTCGAACGCCCGCCACGTCGCCATGTACGTGCTCAAGTCGGCCAGCTCCGACACCTACACCGCGATCGGGCAGGCCTTCGCGGTCAAGAGCCACAGCAGCGTCGCCTACGCCTGCGAGCAGGTCGCCAAGTACCGGTCGCAGGACGCGGCGCTCGATGCGTTCATCATCGACCTGATGATGCGGGTGAAGCGGGCCTGAAGCGGCCCACCAACCTTCCACAAGCCCCCCCGGTCGCGGAGATCCCCAACCCGCGGTGGCGCGCAGCCCGTTCCTGTGTCATAAGCTGGAGGCAGAACCCGGCGACCGCCCCGACGATGCTCGGGGGTCGGCCGCTCCGTCCCCAGCCCATGGAGGCCTTGTGCGCCCTACCCGCCTGCTCGCCCTGCTCGCCATCTGCGCCGCACCGGTCCTCTCCGGTCCGTGCCTCACCGCGGCCTCGCTCTCGGAGGTGCGGGAACGCATCCACCCCGGCGAGCAGGTGGTGCAGGACATCGACCTGGCGGCGGTGCTGGCCGCGCCGCAGTCCTTCCTGAACGAGCGCATCCGCTTCCACGCGCTCTACGTCGAGAACGGCAACCTCTTCGACACCCTGCGCACCTCCTACAAGCCGGAGTGCTTCTTCAACCTCATCCTCTGGGACGCCCAGGCCGACATCTGGGACCCCCAGGTGCGCGCGCAGCCGATCACCACGGCCTTCCTCAGCAAGGACCGCGGTGACGCGACCAAGATCGGCGGCTTGAAGAAGTACCAGCTGCTCGAGATCACCGGCGAGGTCACCGGCGTCATCGAGGGCCAGCCGCTGCTCTCCATCCACTCCTTCGAGGTCGCCGAGGGCGCTCAGGTCTACAGCGACACCGCGCTCTACCACATCCAGCAGGCCAACAGCCTGGCCGCGGAATCGTCGTACGACCTGGCCGACGACCACTTCGCCGCGGCGCTGGGCGGCGAGCTCCCGCCCGGCGCCCGCCAGCGCGTCTCCTACCAGCGCGCCCAGACCCTCGCCGCCTGGGGCCACTACGACGCCTGCGCCAAGGTCCTGCACGAGCTGCTCGACGGCGTCAGCGACGCGGCGCCGCTCGACCGCAGGACGCTCGCCGGGGTCCACTACCTGCTCGCCAAGGCCCTCGCCGAGGGCGGTTCCGCGGACGCCAGCGCCGAGGCGCGCAGCGCGCGCTACAGCGAGGCCGTCAGCCACGCGCGCACCGCCGTCGAGCTCGATCCGGAGCAGGGCGACGCCTACGCCGTGCTCGGCATCACCCTCGCCGGCATGGGCCAGTTCGACGAGGCGCGCCGCCAGTGCGAGAAGGCCATCCGCCTGCGCCCCAACAACGCCGAGGTGCGCTGGTACCTGGGCCGCATCCTCGACCAGCAGGGCAGCTACGACGAGGCCATCGACGCGCTGCGCAAGGCCATCGACATCACCCCGAAGGACCACCGCATCCACAAGGCGATCGGCGCGGTCTACCTGCACCGCGGCCAGAAGGGCGGCGCCAGCGCCGCCGCCGACCTGGTCATCGCGCTGCGCGAGTACGAGATCGCGGTGCGCCTGGATCCCAGCGATGCCGAAGGCGACTTCGGCGCCGGCCAGGTGCTCGAAGCCGCCGCCGCGGCCAAGGCCGACATCCTGGTCGGTACCGAGCGCAAGCCCGCGACCACGGCCATGGCCACCGACGCCTACCTCAAGGCCGTCGCCGCCGATCCCAAGTACATCCCCGCGCGCCGCGCCCTGATCGCGCGCTACCGCGCCGACAACAACCAGGACGCCGCGCTGGTGCAGCTCGCCGGCCTCGCCGAGGCGCAGGGCAACAACTACGACAGCTACGCCGAGCTCGCCGACTTCCAGGTCTCGCTCGGCAAGAAGGCCGAGGCCTACCAGACCTGGGAGAAGGCCGCCAAGGCCTTCCCCAAGGACGCGCGCGTCGCGGCCCAGCTCGGCCACCTCGCCAACGAACTCGGCAAGCCCGACGTGGCGGCCGGCTGGCTGGCGCCGCTCTACGAGGCCGACGACCGCAACGCCGAGGTCGCCCTCGACCTGGCGACCGCCAAGCTCGCTCTGGGCCAGCCCAAGGAGGCGCTGCGCATCGCGCGCCGCGCAGAGGGCGTGAGCAGCGACGAGGCGGTCAAGGAGAAGGCCCGCGCCCTGCAGCAGCAGGCGCAGACCGCGCTCGACGCCCCGGCGCACTGATCCAGGGCGGGAACGGCCGCGCTCGACGGAACGCACGGCGCAAGTCAAGGATGCGCTTGACGCTGCGCTCCTGCAGCGCAACGCAGCCGGCCAAAAAGCTTGTCCGCGCGCGTGGAGCTGGTGCACTGGCGCCCTGCGGATGGTCGCGGGCATGCTCACCGAACTCCTGGTCCAGAATCTCGTCATCGTCGCCCAGGCGCGCCTCGCGCCCGCGGAGGGCCTGACCGTGATCAGCGGCGAGACCGGCGCGGGCAAGAGCCTGCTCCTGGACGCCCTCGACCTGCTGCGCGGCGGCCGCGCCCAATCCAAGCTGGTCGGTCCGCGCGCCGAGCACGCCCAGGTCACCGCCTCCTTCCAGGTCGAACCCGGAATCGCCGCCGCCGCCGAGGCCTCCTGCGCCATCCCCGCGCAGGACGGTCAGTACATCCTGCGCCGCCGTCTGGCCGCCTCCGGCCGCAGCCAGGCGTGGATCAACGACGTGCCCGTCACCCTCGCCGCGCTCGGCGCCATCGCCGAGGTGCTGGTCGAGATCCGCGCCCAGCACGAGGCGCAGCGCCTCGGCGACCCCGCCCGCCAGCTCGCCCTGCTCGACGCCCACGCCGGCCTCGGCGAGCAGGCCGCCGCCTACCGCGCGGACCACCAGCGCTGCCTGGCCCTGGCGCGCGACCTCGCCGAACTCGAGAGCGGTGGCCGCGACAGCATCCGCGAGCTCGATTTCCTGCGCTTCCAGGCGGCGGAGTTCCAGGCCCTGAACCCGCGCCCCGGCGAGCTCGCCGAGCTCGAGCGCCGCGCCCACCTGCCTGTCCGGCAGCGAGGAGTGGCGCACCCGCGCCGCCACCGCCGCCGCCCAGCTCGGGGATGGCGAGCGCGCCGTCGACCGCGTCCTGGCGCGCATCGCCCGCCAGCTCGGCGAGGCCCCCGACGAGCGCCTCGCCGAGGCCGGCCGCGCCTGCGCCAGCGCCGGCGAGCTGGTGCGCGACGCCGCGGCGGCCTGCGCGGACGCCGCCGAGCGCCTGCAGGGCGACCCGGCCGAGCTCGCGCGCGTCCAGGAGCGCCTCGACGCGTGGTACGGCCTGAGCCGCAAGCACGGCGACGGCGAAGCCGCGCTGCTCGCCGCCTGGGCCGCGGTCGACGAGCGCATCCGCGCGCTCGAGGGCCTGGACGGCCGCCGCGACGCGCTGCGCGCGGAACTCACCGCCGCCCAGGCCGAGCGCGCGCGCCGCGGCGCCGCCCTGGCCAAGGCGCGCGCCAAGGGCTTCGCGAAGCTGGCCACGCGCCTGGTCGCGGAGCTCGACGGCCTGGGCATGCCCAAGGCGCGCCTGGTGCTCGGCGAGACCGCGCTGCCGGAACCCGGGCCGCTCGGCACCATCGCCCAGGAATTCCTGGTCGCCACCAACCCCGGCCTGCCGCCCGGCCGCCTCGGCGCGGTGGTCTCCGGCGGCGAGGCCGCGCGCCTGTCGCTGGCCTTCGCCGTGGTCCTGGCCGCACAGGAGCGCACCCCGGTGCTGGTCTTCGACGAGGTCGACAGCGGCGTCGGCGGCCGGCTCGGCGCCGCGATCGGCGCTCGCCTTGCGGCCCTGGGGCGCGGGCGTACGGTGCTGGCGGTGACCCATACCCCGCAGGTGGCCGCCGCCGCGCACCGCCACTACGCGGTGCGCAAGCGCCAGGGGGTCGACGAAACGACGGTGGACGTGGACGAGCTCTCAGCGGAACGACGCCTCGCGGAACTGGCGGACATGCTCGGCGGCGGCAACGCGGCCCTCGGCCAGGCCAAGGCGCTGGTCGCCGGAGCGAAGCCGTGAACCTGCCCCAGCCCGCCAGCTACCAGGTCGCACGCCTGGGCGCGACCATCTTCGTGCGCGCCACCGGCCTCGCGAACATGAAGAACGCGCCGATGCTCGACCTCTTCCTGCAGAGCGAGATCGAGCAGGACGGAAAGCTGGTCTGCATCGACCTCTCGGTGTGCGCCGGCATGGACAGCACCTTCATGGGCGTGCTGGTCGGCTATGCCCAGCTCCTCGGCGCGCGCGGCGGCAAGCTGGTGGTGGTCAACCCCAGCGAGGGCAACCTGCGGCTGCTCGACATGCTCGGCGTCAGCGCGGTGCTGCCCGTGCTGCAGCGCGTCGAGCGCGCCGACCTGGAATTCGTCAACCTGCCCGCCAGCCCGACGCTCGGCCCGATGCAGCGCATGGAACTGGTGCGTCGCGCCCACCACCACCTGGTGGCGATCAGCGATGACAACCGCGCCAAGTTCGCGGCCTTCATCCAGGCCCTCGAGGCGGACCTCGCCAGGGTCCAGAACCAGAGCCCCCCGGGCCGTCCCCCGTCGGGCCACTAAGGTCTTTGATAGCGGGCTACTTGAGACGTCCCACCGAGGGGGCGGAAAATAAATTTGACAGAGGGGGGTCACCCCACATGATGTGCCTCCCGCCGCTGACGCAGGGAGCTGAGAAGCCCCGGGGTCAGCAAGCCAAACGGCG
>CAWFSD010000059.1:0-40481 GCA_963818245.1 uncultured Planctomycetota bacterium | reverse complement strand
CAGGCTGATGGCGAAGCCGTTGTACCCCTGGCTGACCAGGTCCTCGATGATCTTCTTCTGCTGCTCGACCTTGCCGGTCTCGGGCAGCTTCATCTCGACGTTGATGCCCAGCTCCTGGTTGGCCTTCTGCACGCCCTTCTCGGCGATCTTCCAGAACTCGCTGCTGTTGTTGGTGATGAAGGCCAGCTTCAACGCGGTGCCGGCCGGGGCCTGGTGCACGGCGCCCTTGGCGGCGGGCTTGGCGCCGGCCGCGGTGGTCTCGGGGGTGGCGCTGTCGCCGCAGCCGCTGAGCGCCAGTCCGAGGGCGGCAGTGGCGCAGCAGGCGATCAGGAAGGATACTGGTTTCATGTCGGGCTCCAGGGTGTGAGGAGGCGCAGGGTAGATGTGCACGCGAATGAAGACAAGCCGCCGCCCGCGCCGGGGTGGAAGGGCGGTCACTCGGGGAAAACCCGCTCTGGCTTCCCAAGTGCCCTGCTGGAAATGTTTTGGAGAATTCCAGCAGACGGCATCCGACCTGTCCAGCGACAGGGGGACGCGTGTTAACGGCCCCTGGTGGCGCCGCGTTAACGACCTGCATGGCCAGCGCGCCCCGACCTTCCATGACCGCCCTGCCGAGCCCCCGCCCATGACCGACGCCCCCGCCGACATCCTCAAGGAGCTGACCAGCGGCCAGCGGCGCCTGTACGGCTACGTGCTGACCCTGGTGCCCTCGCCGGCCGAGGCCGACGACATCCTGCAGGAGACCAACCTCGCCATCCTGCGCAAGGCGGACACCTTCACCCCCGGCACCAATTTTTTGGCCTGGGCCTGCCGCATCGCCTTCAACCAGGCGATGACCTACTACCGCAAGCGCCGGCGCGAGCTGCGCCCGCTGTTCGACGACGAGGTGATGGGCGCCCTGGCCACCGAGGCGGTCGAGGTGTTCGGCGCCTTCGACGAGCGCCTCGGCGCGCTGCGCGGCTGCATGGAGAAGCTCGGCGACCGCAAGCGCGAGCTCCTCCAGCGCTTCTACTTCGACGAGCAGAGCGTCGCCGAGATCGCCAGCGCGCGCGGCCAGTCGGAACCGACGGTGCGCGTCACCATCCACCGCATCCGCGGCAACCTGCTCGAGTGCATCCGCCGCAGCCTGGCGGGCGCGGGCAGCCCGGCGAGCCCCGCATGAGCCGCGACGACCAGGACAGCCGCGTCGACGAGCTGCTCGAGCAGCAGATCGCCGCCGTGGTCGCCGGCGCGCCCAGCGAGGCCGAGGGCCGCGCGCTGAACGCCCGCCTGCGCGGCGACCGCGCCGCGCGCCGCCTGTACATCGAGCACCTGATGCTGCACGGCCAGCTGCAGTGGGAGCTCGCCCAGCCCGGCCGCGTCAACGGCGGATTGCCGGTGCCGCCCGCGCGCGACAGCGGCACGGTCAGCGGCGCGGAGTCCGCCGCGCGCCGCCAGCAGCGGCGGCGGGCGAACGCGCGCAACCGCGCGCTCGCCGCGGCCGCGCTCGCCGCCGGCGTGCTGCTCGCCTGGTCGCTCGGCGTGTTCGCGCCCGGCCCGGCCGCGCGCCTGCTCGAGACCAGCACCGCGCAGTGGGACGGGCCCGCGCCCGGCCGCGACCTGCGCCCGCAGCGCCTCCACCTCGCCTCCGGCCTCGTCGCGCTGCGCTTCCGCGACGGCGCCAAGGTCATCCTGCAGGGGCCGGCGGAGTTCGAGGTGCTCGGCGGCGCCGCCGGGCGGCTCATCTCCGGGCGCTTGGTCGGGCGCGCGCCCGACGGCGCGCACGGCTTCACCATCAACGCCGCGGGCATGGACGTGGTCGACCTCGGCACCGAGTTCGGCGTCGCCATCACCGGCGCGCGCCAGGCCGACGTGCAGGTCTTCGAGGGCGTGGTCGAGGTCGGCCGCCCCGGGCCCGCCGAATCGAGCGACCGCCGCCGCCTCGGCATCGGGCAGGCGGTGCACGTGGATGGCGCGAAGGGCACCGTCGAGACCGCGGAGTTCGCCCCGGCGAGCTTCGCGCGGGTGATGCCGGGCGAACTCGAGGACCCCGGCCTGGACCGCGGCCTGGTCGGGTGGTGGACCTTCGCCGAGACGAGCGGCACGGTGGTCCGCGACGCCAGCGGCCACGGCCACTACGGCGAGCTGGTGGGCGCCGGCTTCACCATGGAGCGCGCCGGCGTGCCCGGCCGGGTCGGGCGCGCCTTGGCCTTCGACGGGCGCACGACCTGCATCAAGGTCGCGCACAGCGGGGATTTTGAGCTGAACGCGCTCAGCATCCAGGCCTGGATCCGCCCCGAGGGCGCGCAGGACGGCGACGCGCAGATCTTCTCGCGCAACCGCTGCTATGGCCTGGGGGTGTGCGGCAACCACTGGTTCAAGTGGTACTTCTGGGACCGCGACGCGCTGCTGCCGTGGAACTTCGCGACCGGCCGCTGGTACCACCTGGTGGCGACCTTCGACGGCGCGCAGCGCGAGTGCTGGATCGACGGCGTGAAGATCGGCAGCCTGGCCAGCAACCCGCCGCCGGCCCGTGCGGGCGAGGTCATGATCGGCACCCTCGCGGGGCGCGACAACTGCTTCTTCCATGGCGCGATCGATGACCTGCGCGTCTACGACCGCGCCTTGAGCAGCGACGAGATCCGTGCCCTCTACCTGCGCGGCGCCCACCCGGAGGCGCCGTGAAGCCGTCAGGCTTCGCCGGGTCCGCGGTTAACCTCGACCCGCGGCCAGCGTATCCTGGGTGTGCGGCGCGCCACCCGGCGCCCGGCAGCCCGACCGCCCCCACCGGTGCGAACCCATGACCAAGCGTCCCCGTCCTCCGCTCTCCTGGTTCATCGCCGGTCTCGCCGCCGCGGCGCTGCCGCTCGCGTCCGCCGGCGCCGCCGACGGGCAGCCGGACGCCGCGACCGCGAAGTTCTTCACCGACGAGGTGCGCCCGATCCTGCAGGACAGCTGCCTGAAGTGCCACGGCGGCGAGACCAAGATCAAGGGCGGCCTGCGCCTGACCGGGCACGAGGCGGTGCTGACCGGCGGCGACAACGGCCCGGCCGTCGACCTCAAGGACCCCGAGGCCAGCCTGCTGGTGAAGATGATCCGCTGGACCGACGACGACCACCAGATGCCGCCCAAGACCAAGCTGGCGCAGGCGAAGATCGACGTGCTGGTGAAGTGGGTGCGGCTGGGCGCGCCGTGGAGCGGCGCCGAGGGCCCGTCCGCCGACGAGCTGGCCGCGGCCGCGAAGAAGGCCGAGGCCGAGGCGAAGAACTACTGGTTCTACCAGAAGATCGTGCCGCCCGTCGTGCCCAGGCCGGCGGACGCGCAGTGGGCGGCCTCGCCGATCGACGCGTTCATCCGCGCGAAGCTCGACGCCAAGGGCATCAAGCCGGGCGCCGAGGCCGACCGCCGCACCCTGATCCGCCGCGCCACCTACGACCTCACCGGCCTGCCGCCGGCGCCGGCCGAGGTCGAGGCCTTCGTCAAGGACGCGGATCCGCAGGCCTACGACAAGCTCCTCGACCGCCTGCTCGCCAGCCCGCAGTACGGCGAGAAGTGGGGGCGCTACTGGCTCGACCTGGTGCGCTTCGCCGAGACCAACGGCTACGAGCGCGACGGCGAGAAGCCCAACGCCTGGCGCTACCGCGACTACGTGATCAAGGCCTTCAACGAGGACAAGCCCTACGACCAGTTCGTGCGCGAGCAGCTCGCCGGCGACCTGTTCGAGAAGCCCACCGCGGACTCGATCACCGCCACCGGCTACTACCGGCTGGGCACCTGGGACGACGAGCCCGCCGACCAGGAGCAGAACCAGTTCGACTACTTCGACGGCATCGTCTCGACCACCGCCCAGGGCATGCTCGGGCTGTCGATGGGCTGCGCGCGCTGCCACGACCACAAGAAGGACCCGCTGAGCCAGGAGGACTACTACAAGCTGCTCGCGTTCTTCCACAGCATCAAGCCGCACGCCAACAACGGCGGCAACCTCGAGACCGTGATCGCGCGCGACGACAGCCAGCGCGCCGCCTGGGACGCCAGGGTCAAGGACCTGCAGGACCGGCTCGACGCCATCGAGGCCGACTTCCGCAAGAAGGCCGGCGGCGCCGCGGCGCGCGACGTCGAGGACCTCTCGTACCGCTACTACCGCGGGGCCTTCGAGGTGCTGCCGAAGTTCGACGAGCTCAAGCCCGAGAGCGAGGGCAGGCTGCCCGGCGGGCTGATCGACACCGCGCCGACCACGCGCGACAGCGATTTCGGCTTCGTCTACAACGGCGCGCTGATCGTGCCGCAGGACGGCACCTACACCTTCCTGCTCGACTCCGACGACGGCTCGCGCCTGACCCTCGCCGGTCGGCAGGTGCTGCTCTACGACGGCATCCACGGCGTCGGCGCCCCGCAGAAGGCCGAGGTCGCGCTGAAGAAGGGCCGCGTGCCGCTGCGCCTCGACTACTTCCAGCACGTCGGCGGGCGCGGCCTGTCCCTGAGCTGGACCGGGCCCGGCGTGGGCGGCCGCAGCCTGAGCCGCGAGAAGGGCGAGGTGGCGTTCGGCGACCTGATCAGCGCGCGCGGCCTGGAGGTGCTCGGCAAGGAGGGCTTCGCGGCCTGGCGCAAGGCGCGCCGCGAACTCGAAGCCCTCAGGAAGGACCCGCCCGGCGAGCAGAAGGCGCTGTGCGCGGTCGAGGGCGACACGCGCGACACCTTCGTGATGGTGCGCGGCAACCCGCACGTCACCGGCAAGAAGGTGCTGCCCGGCTTCCCGCACATCCTCGGCTTCCCCGAGCCCGCGCAGGACGGCCCCAGGCGCCGCCTGGTGCTGGCCGACTGGATCGCCAGCGCGGCCAACCCGCTCACCGCGCGCGTGATCGTCAACCGGCTCTGGCAGTTCCACTTCGGCAAGGGCATCGTCTCGACCGCGAACGACTTCGGCCGCTTCGGCGAGCTGCCCAGCGACCAGGCGCTGCTCGATTGGCTGGCCACCGACTTCGTCGCCGGCGGCTGGAAGATCAAGCGCTTCCACAAGCAGGTGATGACCAGCCGCACCTACAGGCTGGCCTCGACGGACGACGCCGCCGCGCTGGCCAAGGACCCGCAGAACGACCTGCACTGGCGCTTCAGCATGCGCCGCCTGACCGGCGAAGAGATCCGCGACTCGATCCTGACCGTCGACGGCACCCTCAACCCGAGCATGGGCGGGCCGAGCGTGTACCCGCCGATGCCGGCCGAGGTGCTCGCCACCTCGTCGCACCCCGCCGACGTGTGGGGCCACTCGTCGGCCGACGACGCGGCGCGCCGCAGCGTCTACATCAAGGTGAAGCGCTCGCTGCTCTACCCGCTGCTCGCCGCCCACGACTTCGCCGACACCGACGCGAGCTGCCCGGTGCGCTTCGCCACCACCGTGCCGACCCAGGCGCTGACCATGCTCAACAGCAGCCTGATGGCCGAGCAGTCCGCGGCCTTCGCGCGGCGCCTGCGCAAGGACGCCGGCGCCGACCCGGCCAAGCAGGTGCGCCTGGCGCTGGCGCTCGCCACCCAGCGCGAGCCCGCCGACAAGGACGTGGCGCGCGGGCTGGCCTTCCTGCGCGACCTGCAGCAGAAGGACCGGCTCGCCGACGACCGCGCGCTCGAGACCTTCTGCCTGATGGTGCTCAACCTCAATGAGTTCGTCTACCTCGATTGATGGCGGCCCGCCGCCCGACCGCTCTCCGTCCGCACTGGAACCCGCCATGAACGATCCCGCCCAGTTCTGCCGCCGCACCCGCCGCGAATTCATGTGGCAGGCCGGCAACGGCTTCGCCGGCCTCGCCCTGGCCGGGATGCTCGGCGGCGAGTTCTTCGGCAAGCAGTCCCACGCCGCCGACGGCGTGACGCCGTTCACGAGCCCGCTGTCGCCCAGGGAGCCGCACTTCCCGGCCAAGGCCAAGAGCGTGATCTTCCTGTTCATGTACGGCGGCCCCAGCCAGGTCGACACCTTCGACTACAAGCCGAAGCTCTACCCGCTGGACGGGAAGACCATCCCGATCAAGACCTTCGGGCGCGGCGGCCACCGCAACGAGGGGCGCGTGGTCGGCCCGAAGTGGCAGTTCAAGCAGTACGGCCAGAGCGGCAAGTGGGTCAGCGACCTGTTCCCCAACCTGGCGACCTGCGTCGACGACATCGCCTTCATCCACTCGATGACCGCGGACTCGCCGATCCACGGCTCGGCGATGCTGCAGATGAACAGCGGGCGCATCCTCAGCGGCAACCCGTGCATCGGCTCGTGGGTCAACTACGGGCTGGGCTCGGTGAACCAGAACCTGCCCGGCTTCGTGGTCATGCTCGACAAGACCGGCGGCCCGATCAGCGGCGCCAAGAACTGGTCGAGCGGCTACATGCCCGCGTCCTACCAGGGCACCGTGCTGCGCCCGACCGGCGTCCCGATCCTCGACCTCAAGGTCCAGGAGGGGATGAGCGACGCGTCGCAGCGCCGCCTGCTCGACACGCTCAAGGCCTACAACGAGGACCACGAGGCGACGCGCGCCAGCAACAGCGACCTGGCCGCCCGCATCCACAGCTACGAGCTCGCCTACAAGATGCAGCAGAGCGCGCCGGAGGCCGTCGACCTGGCCAAGGAGCCGGCCAACATCCAGGCCATGTACGGTCTCGACAACGACCGCACCCGCGACTTCGGGTCCAAGTGCCTGCTCGCGCGGCGCCTGGTCGAGCGCGGCGTGCGCTTCATCCAGCTCTACAGCGGCGGCGCGCACAACGACGACAACTGGGACGCGCACAGCGACGTGGTCAAGAACCACACTTTCCACGCCGGCAACACCGACAAGCCGATCGCGGGGCTGCTCAAGGACCTCAAGCAGCGCGGGCTGCTCGACAGCACGCTGGTGGTGTGGGGCGGCGAGTTCGGCCGCCAGCCCACCGCCGAGTACAAGGAGGGCTCGGGCCGCGACCACAACGCCTACGGCTTCACCATGTGGATGGCGGGCGGCGGCATCAAGGGCGGCACCACCGTCGGCCAGACCGATGAACTCGGCGCAGCCGCGATCGAGGACAAGTTCGCGGTCAAGCACCTGCACGCGACCATCCTGCACCAGATGGGCCTGGACACGAAGCGGCTGAGCTACTTCTTCAACGGCCTCGACCAGACCCTGGTCGGCGTCGAGGGCGCCGAGCCGATCAAGAAGATCATCACGTGACGACCCACTGACCAGGCCGGCGAGCCCTTCGGGCATCTCGTCTGGCGTTGACCGTGGGCTGGCTTGGAAGATCGAACACAGAGCACCAGAGATCCCAGAGGAGGCATTTCGGAAGAGTACGGCCATCGACGCCTTCTCGCCTCTCTCTCTCTCTCTCTCTCTCTCTCTCTCTCTCTCTCGGTTTCTCTGGTGCTCTGTGTCCTATCGGCCTTCCTCGCCTTTTTCCCGTCCGAGACCTGCTTCTCCACATTCCTTCCACCGTCACCCCGGACCACCCACCATGCGCACGCACCTGCTCTCCGGCCTCGCCCTCACCGCCACGACCGCGCTCGCCGCGGCCACGCTCGGCGCCGCCGACGGCGACAAGGTGACCATCACCGGCAAGGGCCACCGCTTCTTCGCCGCCGACTACGACAAGCACACCATGCTGATCGTCGGCGCCGACGGGAAGGTGGAGTGGAGCCACCACATGGACGGCGGCTCGCACGACGCCTGGATGCTGCCCAACGGGCACATCCTGTGGACCCCGAGCGGCGACAAGGTCTTCGACCTCGATCCCAAGACCGACAAGCAGGTGCTGGTCTACGACGCCAAGACCAACGGCAACGAGCACGCCGACGTGCAGGTGCACGGCATCACCCCGCTGCCGGACGGCGGCGTGGTGGTGTTCGAATCCGGCCCCAAGCGCATCCTCGAGATCGGCAGCGACGGCAAGATCCAGAAGCAGGTCGCCCTGACCATGGAAGGCGACCCGCACCACAACATGCGCAACGCGCGCAAGCTGGCGAATGGCCACTACCTGCTCTGCCTGTCCCACGACAAGAAGATCAGCGAGGTCGACGGCGACGGGAAGGAGGTGTGGTCGTACCCCACCGAGACGGAGTGCTACAGCGCGGTGCGCCTGGAGAACGGCAACACCCTGATCGGCGGCGGCTTCTCGCACAAGGTCCTGGAAGTAGACAAGGCCGGCACCGTGGTGTGGTCGATCAGCGAGACCGAGCTGCCCGGCATCTCCCTCGGCTACGTCGCCCAGGTGCAGCGCCTGCCGAACGGCGACACCATCATCGACAACTGCCACGCCAAGGAGGCCAATCCGCAGCTCATCGAGGTCGACAAGGACAAGAGGGTGGTGTGGAGCTACCGCGACTTCGAGCACCTCGGCAACGCGACGCCGGTGGGTTTCGTGCTGGATGTCCCGGGGGCGCTGCGCTAGCGCTTCGCTGAGACCGTAGACCGTAGATCGTAGACCGTAGACCGTAGACCGTAGACCGTAGACCGTAGACCGTAGACCGTAGACCGTAGACCGTAGACCGTAGACCCTAGACCCTAGGGGAGTAGCGCGGCTGTCGCAGCCAGTGCGCGTCGTCACCGATCTCCATCAGCGAGCTCACGTCGTCACCCCACTTCCGACCTTTTCCTACGACTAGGGTCTAGGGTCTAGGGTCTTCCCAAGGACACACCATGCGCCACATCGTTCCCTTCCTGCTCCTCGCCCCACTCGCCGCCGTGCATGCGGCGGAAGGCCAGACCGGCGTCCCGCACCGCTTCCTCGGTGCCGGCGCCGACGCCTTGATCGCGATCGTCGGCAGGGACGACAGGATCGAGTGGCAGCGCAAGGTGCCCGGCGAGATCCACGAGGCGGTGCTGCTGCCGAACGGGCACGTGCTGATGGGCGTGGGCTGGACGAGGATCGTCGAGCTGGACATCGCGCACGGCGACACGGAGGTGTGGTCCTACGACTCCGCCACCATGAACGGCAACGCCGGAAAGCGCGTCGAGATCCACTCCTTCGAGCGCCTCGCGGACGGCAGCACGATGATCATCGAGTCGGGACCGGCGCGCATCATCGAGGTCGACGCCAAGGGCACGCTGCTGCGCGCGACCCCGCTGACCACCGACAAGGAGGACGCCCACCGCGACAGCCGCCACGGGCGCAAGCTCGCCACCGGCAACTACCTGGTCGCCCAGGAAGGCGACCACAAGGTGCGCGAGTACGAGTCCGGCACCGGCAAGGTGGTGTGGACCTACGACTGCAAGAGCATGGTCTTCAGCGCCGTCCGCCTGGTGAACGGCAACACCCTCATCGGCGACGGCAACGGCCACCAGGTCATCGAGGTCGACCGGTCCGGCGCCACGGTGTGGTCGGTCGGCGAGAACGAGCTGCCCGGCATCAAGCTGGTCTGGGTCGCCCAGATCGAGCGCCTGGCCAACGGCAACACCGTGATCGTCAACTGCCACGCCGGCCCCGACCAGCCGCAGATGATCGAGATCACCGCCGACAAGAAGGTGGTGTGGACGATGAACGAGTTCAAGCGCTTCGGGAACGGGATGCCGGTGGGGCAGGACCTCGATGCCGGGGCGGGCGTTATCCGCTGAGGGCGCGGTTCCGCGCGATCCTGGGGTCGCGAGGCGCCTCGTCCCTCGCGCCTCGCCCCCGCCGCACCCTCACCGCGAATCCAGCACCCTCCTCACCGTCACCTTCAGCAAATTCGCCGAGTACGGCTTCTGCAGGAACTCCGCACCCTGCCCCTGCACCTGGTGGTGCATGACCGCGTCGTCCGTGTACCCCGACGTGTAGAGCACTTTGAGACCGGGCTGCATCGCCAGCAGCTGCTCCGCCAACTGCCGCCCGCCCATCCCGGGCATGACCACGTCGGTGATCAGCAGGTGCACCTGGTCGCCCAGGTTGCGGTAGTGGGCCAGGGCCTCGGCGCCGTTGGCGGCGGCCAGCACCTGGTAGCCGGCGGTGGAGAGCACGTGGCGCGCGAGCTCGCGCACGTCGTCGTCGTCCTCGGCGAGCAGCAGCAGTTCGTGGCTGGGGCGGCGCGAGATGCGGTCGGTGCGGGCCTCGATCAGCACCTCGCCCGGGGCGACGCGCGGCAGCAGCACGACGAAGGTGCTGCCCTTGCCGGGCTTGCTCTCGACCGAGATCGCGCCGCCGCTCTGCTTGACGATGCCGAAGATGGTGGCCAGGCCCAGGCCGGTGCCCTTGCCCTTCTCCTTGGTGGTGAAGAACGGCTCGAAGATGCGCGGCAGGGTGCGCGCGTCGATGCCCATGCCGGTGTCGCGCACCGCGAGCGAGACGTAGGGGCCCGGCTTGAGGCCACCGAGCTTGCGCACCGCGCCCGCGTCGAGGTCGACGTTGGTGGTGGTGATGACCAGCTTGCCGCCGCCCGGCATGGCGTCGCGCGCGTTGACCGCCAGGTTCATCAGCACCTGGTGCATCTGCCCGGCGTCGGCCTTGATGAAGCACGACTCGTGCGCCGGCGCGATGACCAGCTGGATGTCCTCGCCGATCAGGCGGCGCAGCAGCAGGCCCTCGTCCGAGACCAGCTGGCCGAAGTTCAGCGTCTCGTGCTTGATGATCGACTGGCGGCTGAAGTCGAGGAGCTGGCGGGTCAGGGTCTCGGCGCGCTTGGCGGCGCGCAGGATCGGTTCGGCGTCCTTGCGCACCAGGTCGGCCCCGGTCTGGTCGAGCAGCAGCCCGGCGTGGCCCTTGATGACGGTGAGCAGGTTGTTGAAGTCGTGCGCCACGCCGCCGGCGAGGCGGCCGATGGCCTCCATCTTCTGGTTCTGGCGCAGCTGCTCCTCGAGCGACTTGCGCTCGGTGATGTCGAAGAACGAGGCGACCACGCCATTGATGCCACCGGCCGGCGAGAGCAGCGGGTGGGCGTTGCTCGACAGCCAGATCCGGCTGCCGTCCAGGCGGGTCATGCCGATCACCACGCCCGGCTGGGGCTGGCCGGTGCGCAGCGCGATCAGCGCCGGGTTCTCGTCGGCGAGGAAGGGCGAGCCGTCCTCGCGCACCTGCTGCCAGCGCGGGTCGGGCATGGTGCGGCCGAGCAGGTCCTGGCGGTCGACGCCGAGGATGCGCTCCGCGCTGGCGTTGGCGACGCGCACCACGCCGTCCTGGTCGAGCACCACGATGCCCTCCTCGAGGGCGGCGATGATCGCGCGCGAGCGCTCCTCGTTGTCGTGCAGGGCGTGCTCGGCGCGCTTGCGCTCGCTGATGTCGGTGATGGTGCCGACGTAGCCGAGCAGCCGGCCCGAGGGGTCGAGTTCCGGCGCGGCCTGGCCCAGCACCCAGAATGGCGCGCCCGTCCTCGCGCCGGAACCGGTACTCGGCGGTGAACGGGCCGCGCGCGTTGACCGCGGTCTGCCACAGGGCGGTGACGTGGGTGCGGTCGTGCGGGTCGATCGCCGCCACCCAGCCGGAGCCGCGCGCGCGCTCCAGGTCCAGGCCGGTGAACTCGCTCCAGCGCTGGTTGACGTACTCGCACTGGCCGCGCGGGTCGGTGCGGAAGATGCCGACCGGAACCACGCGCGTCAGCTGCTCGTAGCGGTGCTGGCTGGTGCGCACCGAGTCCTCGGCCAGCATCCGCTCCGCCACCGCGCGCTCCAGCTCCGCGATGGTGGCGCGCGCCGCGAGGTGGTGCATCACCTGGCGGGCGAGGGCGCGCAGCACCTCGCGCTGCCCGGGGGACAGCGCGCGCGGCGCCGGGTCGAGCACGCACAGGCAGCCGAGCGGCAGGGCGCTGCCGGGCAGGTGCAGCGGCACCGTGGCCAGGGCGCGCGCGTGCAGCGGGGCGGCGGTGAGGGGGTCCCCGGGGGTGCGCGCGTCGCCGGCGAGGTCGGCCCACTCCTCGAGCCCGTCGCCCTGGGGCATCGGCGCCAGGGCGCGCGGCCACTCCCCCGCGGCGATGCCGTGCCGCGCCTTCAGCCAGGCGCGGCGCTCGTCGAGCAGAACGATGGCGGCCATGGCCATGCCGGTGGCCGCCGCGGCCAGGGCCGCGAGGTCGTCGAACAGCGCTTCCGGCGGGCTGTCGAGGATGCGCAGGGCGCGCAGGGTCGCCAGGCGGCGCGCCTCGCGCTCGGCCTCGAACGCATCATTGGCGGGTGCGGGCTGGGTCACGGCGAGGATCGGGGGCTGGGCGTAGGGACCTCAGGCCCATTTGAGGGACCGGGCCTGCGGAAGTCAAACCCCGCTCCGCCCACCCTGCCGCCGACCGCTGGCGCCCACCTGCCGGCCGCCGCGCCGGCGTCCACGGTTTGCCAAGCCGGGCGCGCAGGGGTATGGTTGCCATGGGCCTCGGCCCATCGCCAGCCATGCCACCGCGCCCCAACCCCACACCAGCCGCGCCGCAGCTCCCGAACGGCCCGTTCCTGGTGCGCGCCGGGCGTCGCGAGGTGCGCGCCGCGGACGCGGCCGAGCTGCGCAACCTGCTGCGCGCCGCCCCGCGCGGCGCCGAGATCGAGATCATCGACCTGCCGACCGGCCGCCCGGTGGTGATCGGCGGCGCCGAGGGCGTGGGCTCGTCCTCGTCCGCGTCCTCGTCCGCGCGCTCGCCCAGCTCGCAGCTCGACGGCTTCGGCACCGAAGAGGTCAAGGTGCTGTTCCGCGGCTTCACCTCCGAGCTGGAGGTGGTGTCCTCGGCGGCGGTGGTGACCGGACAGTCGTCGGGGACGCGCCGCGCGGGGCGCACGCCGACCCCGGAACCCGCCGCGCCGCGGCCGCGCACCAGCCAGCGCTTCCCGGCGCTGCGCCGCGGGCAGCCCCAGGAGCGCGAGCTGCCCGCGCCCGCGCAGCGCGGTTCGCGCCGCGCCCTGGTCATCATCATCCTCGCGGCGCTGGCGATGATCGCGGTCTTCGCCGCCCTGCTGCTGGTGCACGCCGCGCCGCGCACGCCGCCGCGCTCCGCCGCGCCGAGCGAGGAACCGGCCAGCCCCGCCCGGGAGACCGCGCCGCCGCCGTCCCCCGCCGCGGCGGTGCGCAGCGGACCGGTCGCCTGGTACCGCTTCGAGGACACCGAGAACCTCGGGCGGGACGTCTCGACCCTGGGCAACAACGGCGCGCGCCAGATCGCGGGCATGCTCGCGGTGGTCGACGCGCAGCGCCACCACGTCGCGGAGTTCCGCGGCAAGGGCCAGATGGCGGTGCCCTGCGTGGTGCGCAAGGACTTCACCATCGTCTTCTGGCTGCGCACCGGCTTCTCCGGCGGCGACCCCTACGGCAACCCCGAGGAGCTGCAGTGGCGCATCGGCACCGGGCTGGTCGACGGGGACATGCCGAACATCGCCGCGGACTTCGGCGTCGGGCTGTACGCCGGGCGGCTGCTCTTCGGCGTCGGCGCCCCCAACACCACGCTGTCCGGCCGGCAGGTGGTCAGCGACGGCACCTGGCACCACGTCGGCGTCGGGCGCGCGAACGGCGGCGAGATGCGCATCTACGTCGACGGCCAGCGCGACGCGACCATGCAGGGCCCGCCCGGCGAGCGCACCGCCCCCGACCACCTGGTGGTCGGCAGCATGACCACCGGTTACGGCATGCTGACCGGCCGCCTCGACGAGCTGCGCTTCTACGACCGCCTGCTCACCGACGCCGAGGTCGACGAGATCTACCGCGTGGAGCACATGGGGAAGTGACGCTGCGCGTCACGTTGCGAGTCGCGAGTCGCGAGTTCGCGCTCCGCGACCCGCGGCGCCGGCGTCGGCCGGGAGCGGCGCTGCGGCGTCGGGCTCCGGCCCGCAGCTCGCGACTCGCAACTGGCGCGCCCACGGGGCGCGCCTAGACGATCCCGCCGTCGCTGATGGTGATGCCGCGCATCGACATCTTCAGCTCTTCGGGGTTGGGCGCGATCGCCAGGGCGGTCTCCATGGTGATCTTCTTCTCGCGGTAGAGGCGGGCGAGGACCTTGTTGTAGTTCTCGCAGCCGTTCTCGACGTCCTTGGCCAGGGCCTCGGCGACCTTGCTGTCCTCGCCCTCGAGGATCAGCTTCTTGATGATCGGGGTGATGAACATCATCTCGACCGCGGGGATCTGCGGCTTGGCCTTGTCGGTGCTGGCGAGCAGCTTCTGGTTCATCACGCAGCGCAGGTTGAAGGCCAGGCTGGTGCGGATCTGCTCGTGCTTGTTGGGCTGGAAGAGGTCGAGGATGCGGCCGATGGTCTGCGCCGCGCCCGAGGAGTGGATGGTGCCGAACACCAGGTGGCCGGTCTCGGCCGCGGTCAGCGCGGTCTCGAAGGTCTCGGCGTCGCGCATCTCGCCGAGCAGCATGACGTCGGGGTCCTCGCGCACCGCGGAGCGCAGCGCCTCGGCGAAGTTGACCACGTCCAGGCCGATCTCGCGCTGGTTGATCAGCGACTTGTCGTCGATGAACTGGTACTCGATCGGGTCCTCGATGGTGATGATGTGGGCGCGGCGGTGCGCGTTGATGTCGTTGAGGATGGCGGCGATGGTCGTCGACTTGCCCGAGCCGGTGATGCCGCCCATCAGCACCAGGCCCTGCTCGTAGAGCGCGCACTTGCCGACCGCCGCGGGCAGGCTGAGCTCCTCGTAGGTGGGGATGCGCGGGCGCACCCGGCGCACCGCGGCCGAGAGCGCGCCGCAGCTGCGGAAGACGTTGCAGCGGAAGCGCCCGACGCCCTCGATCGGCCTGCGAGAAGTCCTCGTAGCCGCGCGACTCCAGGTTGGCCTTCTGCTTGTCGCTGAGCATCGAGCGCAGCAGCTGGTCGGTGTCCTCGGCGGTCAGGGCAGCGCTCTTCATGCGCACCAGCTCGCCGGAGATGCGGAAGATCGGCGGTTCGCCCACCTTGAGGTGGAGGTCGCTGGCGTTGTGCTTGGCCATGGCCTGGAACAGCTCGTGGATCTTCATCGCGGCACGCTACCGCGGCGCGGGGGGTACGGCAGTCCAGGTGCGCGCCGGGGCGCGGACGTGTATGCTTCTCCGGCCGCCAACCCGTGCCATCCTGGGCGCGGCGCGCGGCCGGACGGCCCGAGACCGCCAGGAGGACGCCCATGGCATTGCTGCGCATCATCGACGGTCCCGGCACCGGCCAGGTCTTCACCCTCGGCGCGGAGGGCGCGACCCTGGGCCGCGACGTGACCAACCCGGTGCGCATCGACGACCCCAAGTCGAGCCGCGTGCACGCCGAGGTCGCCCTGGTCGGCGGGCGCTGGCAGGTCAAGGACCTGGGCAGCTCGAACGGCACCTGGACCGAGGCCGGGCGCATCACCAGCCTGCCGCTGGTGCACGGCGCGGTGTTCCGCATCGGCAAGGCCTACCTGCGCTTCGAGAGCCGCGAGGAGGACACCCTGGCCGGCGAGGGCGAGTCGACCTGGGCCGACCCGGCGCGCATCGAGGGCCTGGCGGGGGGGCGCCGCGCGGGCAGACCTCGCTGTTCGTGCGCGCCCAGGGCGCGGGCGCGGCCAGAGGCGCGCGCGCCCGCCGAGCGCAACCTGCTCGAACGCACCAACGCCTACCTGGTCCTGCTCCACCAGCTGGTGGTGCGCGCCGCCGAGGCGCAGGGCCGCGACCAGCTCTTCGAGCTGCTCGACGACGCCGCGGCCGAGGCCCTCGAGGGCGACCGCTGCGCGGTGTTCCTGCCGTCCGCCGCGCCCGCCGACCGCGGCTGGGCGCTGTGGCCGGCGCACGAGCGCCGGCTGCGCGCGCGCTTCGGCGCGGTGCCCTTCGCGCGCACCCTGCTCGACGCGGTGCGCAGCCGCAAGGAGCCGCTGCTGTGCACGCGCGACGGCGACATCGACCCCTCGGCCAGCATGGCCCAGGCCGGCGTGCGCAGCGCCATGGCCGCGCCGCTGCGCCTCGGCGACGAGGTCCACGCGCTGCTCTACGTCGACCGCATCGCCGCCATCGAGCCGTTCAGCCGCACCGAGCTGGAGTTCCTCGCCGCGGTCGCCAACCAGCTCGCGGTGCAGCTGCACAACCGCGCCAACGTCGCCCACCTCGAAGCCGAGGTCGAGCGCCTGATCGACGCGCCCAAGGCCGCGCCGCTGGCCCTGGTCGGCACCGCGCCGGCGCTGGTCGCGGTGCGCGGCGTGCTGGCGCGCGCCGCCGTCGCGCCCGCGCCGGTGCTGCTGCTGGGCGAGTCCGGCACCGGCAAGGAGCTGGCCGCGCGCATCCTGCACCAGGGCTCGCCGCGCGCCGCGCGGCCCTTCCAGATCGCCGCCTGCGCCGCGACCGGCGGCGTGGAGCTCGAGACCATGCTGTTCGGCCGCGCCGCCGGCGGCGCGGGCGACGCCGCGCGCCCCGGCATCTTCGAGCTGGCCGACCAGGCGACGCTGTTCCTCGACGAGGTCGGCGAGCTGCCGCCGGCGCTGCAGGGGCGCCTGCTGCGCCTGCTCGACCAGGGCGAGGTGCAGCGCAGCGGCGACGGCGCGGTGCGCCGCGTCGACGTGCGCCTGATCGCCGCCAGCGCCCGCGACCTGGGCGACGAGGTCGCCGCCGGGCGCTTCCGCGCGGACCTGCTCACGCGCCTCGAGGTGGTGACGGTGACCATGCCGCCGCTGCGCGAGCGGCTCGGCGACCTCGACCTGCTGATCGACCACTTCCTGGCCGAGAACGCCCGCCGCCTCGCCCAGCCGCTGCGCAAGCTCGCCCCCGAGGCGCGCGCCGTGCTGCTGCGCCACCCGTGGCCCGGCAACGTGCGCCAGCTGAAGAACGTCATCGAGCGCGCCTGCGTGCTCGCCACCGACCAGGTCATCCAGGCCGCCGACCTGCCCGACACCGTGCGCGGCGCCGACCTGCCCTCCGGCGCGTCGCCCATCGCCAGCCTCGCCGCCGTCGAGCGCGCGCACATCCTGCGCGTGCTCGACCAATGCGGCGGGAACAAGAAGGCGGCCGCGGAGATGCTGGAGATCGACCGGTCGACGCTGTATGCGAAGCTCAGGCAGTACGGGCAGGCGTAGCGCGCCTGCGGCGCGAGGCGCGAGGCGCCAGTCGCGAGGCGCGAGGCGCGAGGCGCGAGGCGCGAGGCGCTAGGCGCTAGGCGCTAGGAAAACGGCGTAGGGCGTTGGCGCAATGGAGAGTCGTGTGGCTTGAATGGATGAGCCCGCGGAGCGGGCGGAAGAAATTAGCCCAGGGCGTGAGCCCTACTCATTACCCACATCTCTCGCCCGTGACCCGCTCCCACTGTCCAGAGCGCCGGAGGCGCGGCCCAATCCCAGCCCAGGGCAACGCCCTGGGTACCTCGGTACAATAGGAACCGAGCCCTGCAGGGGCGGCCCAATCGTCGCTGGCGGCACGCGGTTTGGGCCGCCCCTGCAGGGCTCGCGAATGTTTTCATGGGGATCTCGTTCCCAGGGCGTTGCCCTGGGCTGGGATTGGGGCGCGCCGTTGGCGCTCTCGATTCCGGGCCGGCGGGTTCTTCGTTTCCAGGGCCGCGCGTGATCCCATGAGATGTGGGTAATGGGCAGGGCGTGAGCCCTGGGAAAGCGATGTCCGGAGGATCAAGCCCGCGGAGCGGGCGACACTGTTTCCGACGCTCGAATACGTTCGCGCAACACTCCCGGTGAGCGAATGGTGCCGCCGCTCCGCGGGCTTGACCCGATCACTGATCCGAATCCCAGGGCTCACGCCCTACCCGTTACCCACAAGTCCCCTCGTTCCCACCCTGGATGTCAGCGATTTCGGCTGAAATCTGCGAAATCTCCCCAATCTCCCCTAATCTGCGGATTCTTCTGCGGGTCTTCCGAAGAAGAATCCGCAGATTTGGGGAGATTTGGGGAGATTCAACCGGGTTTGATCACATCCACAGCGGTGACTTGTGGGTAATGAGCAGGGCTCACGCCCTGGGCTAATTTCTTTCGCCCGCTCCGCGGGCTCGTCGATTCACGCCTCATGCTCTTCCCATGCACGGTGTACTCAATCCGATTGCCTCGTGCCTCGTGCCTCGTGCCCCTTACCCCTACCCCTTACCCCTTGCCCCTACCTCCCCCCCGCCTCCGCCATCACCGCCAACACCTTGTCGCGCAGTTTGGGCGCCCACCCGAAGCCCGCGGCCTCGCCCTTCCCCAGCAGGATCGCGAACGCCAGCCGCTGCCCCGGCGTGTCCAGGTAGCCGACCAGGCAGCACGCGACCGCCAACGTCCCGGTCTTGACGTGGGCGCGCACGCCGCCGACGGCGCGGTCCTTGAGGCTGTCGGCGAAGACCTGGGCCAGCGGCGTCTGCTGCATGGCGTCGAGCAGCCGCGTCATGGTCGCGGGCGAGGCGCGGTTGCCGTAGCTCAGGCCGCTGCCGTCCAGCAGGGTGGCGTCCGCGCAGGCCGGGCCGGCGTGCGCGGCGAGGGCGGCCAGCACCTCGTGCCGGCCCGCGTCGACCGAGCCGGGCTGGCCGCGCGCCACCGCCACCAGGCGCAGCAGCTGCTCGCCGAAGAAGTTCTGGCTGTGCTGGTTCATCAGTGTGACCGCCGGCACCAGGCCCTGGCGCAGGTCGATCAGCGGCAGCGCCTCCGCGCCGACCGCGCCCAGGCGCACGGCGCCGTCGACGGCCACGCCGTTCGCCACCAGCACCGCCTTGAGGTGGTCGCCGATGAGCAGGTCGGGGTCGGTCTGGATGGCGAGCGGGAACCACGCGGTCGCCCGGCCGCACAGACCGCGCACGATCACCGTGTTGCTGGCCAGCTCGCGCGAGATCGCGACGTCGTCCTTGCCGGGCTGGCTGCGCGCCTCGTTGCGCACCTGGATGCGCGGCGAGCGCGGCCGGGTCTCGACCGTCGGTGGGCTGCCGGGGGCCCCGGGCAGCACGCGCACCTCGATGCAGTTGTCGTTCCACGCGAAGGCGCTGGCCGGGGCGCTGTACCAGCGCTGCTGGTTCTCGGCGTCCTGCGGGTAGGTGGCCGGGCGGATCGGTCCGCTGAACAGGCGGTTGTCGATGACCAGGTCGCCGGCGACGCGGGTCGACGCCCAGGCGCTTGAGCTCCTCCGCCCAGGCGCGGAAGAAGCGGTCGGGGTCCTGGTCGGCGAAGTGCCCGTCCAGGCACGGGCTGCCGCCGCCGATCACGCCCAGGCCGCGGATGGTGCCGGCGCTCAGCGGGCCCAGGGCCAGGACGCGGGTGTGGAACTCGTAGGCCGGGCCCAGTTCCAGCAGCGCGGCGCAGGCGATCAGCAGCTTGGTGGTCGAGGCCAGCGTGCGCGGCGTGTCGGCGGCGAAGCTGTAGAGGACCTGGTGGTCGCTGGTGTCGAGCAGCACCACCCCGGCCTCGCCCCCGCTCGGCACCCCGGCGAGCAGCGCATCGAGGCGCGCTGCGACATCCGCGCCCCGGGCCGGAGATCCGCCCAGCAGCAGGCACGCCACGGCCAGCAGGGGCGGCAGCAGCGGAGGGTGGGACCGGGGCATGCCCCCAGTGTCCAGCCGCTGCGCCGGGTGCCAAGACGCAGAATGCGTCCCGCGCCGGATGCAAGGGGCGGCGGAAACGGGCGCACCGCACGGCTGGACTGGCCGCGCGGCGCGCGACAATGCCCAGCGATGTCCGAGACCCTTTCCTGCCCGACCTGCGGCCGACCGGTGCTGGTGGCGGCCGCTGAGCGCCCGGCCGGCTTCCCCTTCTGCTCGACGCGCTGCCGCAGCCGTGACCTGGGTGCGTGGTTCGACGGCACCTACACCATCGCCGGTACCGATCTCGCGGCCCTGGCCGAGCAGGACCCGGGGCTGGAGCAGCTCCCGCGCAGCCGCGAGCGTGACCTCCAATGAAGGATTCGATCCACAAATGATTCCAGTTATTGGTCTTATGCTTCCTTGTCGGATCCGGCCGTGATCGGCCTGCGCGTCCTGCACATCGCCGATTCCCTGGCGGCCGCCCAGGCCGGCGACGTCCTTCCCATGATGGAGTGGCTGCGCGCCAACGACCATCAGGTGGCCCTGGCCGCCCCGGGCGAAGGCAGCCTGGATGGCATCACCTGCATGCCCATCCAGGCCTCGCGGCCGCGCTGGTGGCTGGGTGGCCGGCATGAGCTGCTCGCCCGCGTGAGCGCCTGGAACCCCGATCTGATCCACCTCCACGGCCTGGGCTCGCTGCCCGCGGCGCGCACCCTGGCCCGGCGCCTGCACCTGCCGGTGGTGGCCAGCGTCGCGCACCTCGCCGACGCCCCGCGCGTGCGCGGCCTGCAGGACCGCCGCGTGTCGTGGGTGCTGGTCCCGACCGAGCACCACCGCGCGTCCGCCATCGCCGCCTTCGGCCTGGGCCGCGACCGGGTCAGCATCCTGCCCTACGCCGTCGACGTCGCCGCCTGCGCGGCGCGCGCGCCGCGGCCGGGGCGCGGCGCGCTGGTGGTCGGCATGGCCGGCCCCTACGACGAGGCCGCCGGCACCGGCGACCTGCTCGCCGCCCTGGTCGCCGTGCGCCGCGACCTCGACGTGCGCCTGGTGGTCGCCGGCGGCGGCCCCGACCTGGCCGAGACCCTGAGCGTGGCTGGCATCGTCGCCCCCGATTGGATCCGCGACCTGGGCGACGTCCCCGCCGCCAAGCTGATCGCCGCCAGCGACGTGCTGGTGCACGCCCCGCGCACCGACCGCTCCGCCGCGGTGGTGGTCGAGGCCCTGGCCTGTGGCCGCCCGGTGATCGCCAGCGCGGTCGGCGGCATGGCCGAACTCGTCGCCGATGGCGAGAGCGGCGCCGTGATCGCGGCCGGCGATCCCAGCGCCCTCGCCGGCGCCATCGTCGCGCTGGCCCGCAACCCCGACCTGCGCGCCAGCCGCGGCGCCGCCGCGCGCCTGGCCGCCGCGCGCTTCGACATCGCCGTGGTCGGCCCATCCGCGGTCGAGCTGTACCACGCCGCGATCTGCACCGCGCAGAGCGCGGGGGCGAAGAACGAGGGCAGCCGGGCGTACCGGCGCAGGGTCACGGACAGCAAGATCGGGGTGCGGTAGCTCAGGCCCTGGACCCTAGACCCTAGACCCTAGGACCCTAGTCCGCTAGACGCCTAGAAAACCGGCTATCGCCTCAGCTCGTGGCGCGACCAGCTGTCTGCTGTCCCTAGGGTCTAGGCGTCTAGGGTCTTCCGCTCACCGCGTCCGCGGATCCAACCACATCATGCCCAGGTCCGCCATCAGGTTGCAGACCACGATCGCCACCGCGTACAGCAACGCCGCGCCGCTGACCACCGTCCAGTCCTGCTGCAGCGCCCCCGCCACGAAGTAGTATCCCAGGCCCGGAATGGCGAACAGCGACTCGACCACCAGCGCGCCGGTCAGCACGCTGGCGGCGGCGGTGCCGAGGTAGGCGAGCACCGGGGCGAAGGCCGGGCGCAGGGCGTGGTCCAGGACGATGGTCGCCTCGCCAGCGCCCTTGGCGCGGGCGGTGCGCACGAAGTCGGCGCCGAGTTCGCCGAGCAGGCTGGCGCGCACCAGGCGGGCGAGCTCGGCGGCGAGCGGCAGGGCGAGCGTGGCGATGGGCAGCAGCAGCGCGCCGGGGCGGTCGATGCCCTCCGGCCGGCAGCCAGCCCAGCGCCAGGCTGAAGACGATCAGCAGCAGCGGGCCGACCACGAAGGCGGGGGTGCTGGTGCCGAGCGTGGCGAGGGCGCGCACCAGGTGGTCGGTGACGGCGCCCCCGGCGCGCGCGCGACGCGCGGCCAGGATCCCGGCGGGCACGCCCAGGGCCAGGGCGAGGAGCAGCGCGCCGCAGCCGAGGCTGAGCGACACCGGCGCGGCGCGCAGCAGCAGATCGCCGACGTCGTGGCCGGCGGCGAGCTTGAGGCTGGCGCCGAGGTCGCCGTGCAGCTTGGCCCACAGGTCGTCGGCGTACTGGACGACCACCGGCCGGTCCTGGCCGTACAGGGCCTTCATGCGCTCCACGGTCGCCGCCGGCACGGCGCGGTCGCCGGCGAGGTCCGCCCAGGGGTCGCCCGGCATCAGGCGCAGCGCGCCGAAGGTCAGCAGGTGGACCAGCCATACCACCGCCAGGCCGGCGCCGAGCCGGCGCGTGATGAGCAGCAGCATGGGCGGCATGAGAGCGCGCGGGCGCGGGGCGGCAATGGCCGCCCGCGGTCTTCGGGGTCGGGACTGGGGCGCGGGGATGGTGGCACTCTGCGCATGGGGAAACGGGTCGGTACTGGGCTCGCAGCCTCTCGATGGTCGAGCTGGTGCTCGACCCTCCCGGGGGGCGTGGGCTCGATCATGGGGTGCGAGCATCTCGCGGCGTGTCTGAGCACGGTTCGCGCATGGCTTGCGTGGACGGGGGCAGCGCGAAGCTGGCCGTACCCATGAGTTCCTCCATACCCGCCCAGTCCGCCTCCGCCTCCGCCCAGCCCGGGCGCATCGCCGCGCACGTCGCCGAGCTGTGCGCGCGCGCCCGGCCGGCGGCGCGCGCGCTGGCGCTGCTGCCCGACGCCGCGCGGCGCGCGGCGCTCCTCGCGGCGGCGGACGCGCTCGCGGCCGACGGCGTGGCGCTGCTCGCGGCCAACGCCAAGGACCTCGAGCAGGCGCGCAGCGACGGCCTGGCCGCGGCCATGGTCGACCGCCTGCGCCTGGACGGGCCGCGCCTCGCCGCACTGGTCGCCGACCTGCGCCAGGTCGCCACCCTGCCCGACCCGGTCGGCCAGGTGCTCGAGGAGCGCGTCATCGCCCAGGGCGTGCGCGCGCAGAAGCTGGCCGTGCCGATCGGCGTGGTCGCGATCATCTTCGAGAGCCGGCCCAACGTCACCGTCGACGCGGCCAGCCTGTGCCTGCGCTCCGGCAACGCCTGCGTCCTGCGCGGCGGCAAGGAGGCGGTGCACAGCAACCGCGCGCTCGCCGCGGCCTTCCGCCGCGGGCTCGAAGCGGCGGGGGTGCCGGCCGACGCGGTGCAGCTCGTCCAGGAGCAGGACCGCGCCCTGATCCCGGTGCTGCTGTCCCGCGACGACGCCATCGACATCGTCGTGCCGCGCGGCGGCGAGGCGCTCATCCAGGCGGTGGTGGCGTGCAGCAAGGTGCCGGTCATCAAGCACGACAAGGGCGTGTGCAGCCTGTACGTGCACGCCGCGGCCGACCTCGCCATGGCGGTGCGCCTGGTGGTCAACGCCAAGTGCCAGCGCCCCGGGGTGTGCAACGCGATCGAGAACCTGCTGGTCGACGCCGCGGTCGCGGCGCGCTTCCTGCCCCTGCTGCAGGCCGGGCTCGCGCCCTACGGCGTCGAGCTGCGCGCCGACGAGCGCGCGCTGCCGCTGCTGCCCGGCGCCGTGCCGGCGACCGCGGCCGACTGGGGCACCGAGTACCTGGCGCTGGTCCTGGCGGTGAAGGTGGTCGACGGCCTGGCCGACGCGATCGCGTTCACCGAGCGCCACGGCAGCCACCACAGCGACGGCATCGTCACCGCCGACGCCGCCGCGGCCGAGACCTACCTGCGCGAGGTCGACAGCGCCTGCGTCTACCACAACGCCTCGACGCGCTTCACCGACGGCGGCCAGTTCGGCTTCGGCGCCGAGGTCGGCATCAGCACCAACCGCGTGCACGCGCGCGGCCCGATGGGCATCCGCGAGCTGTGCACCTACAAGTGGGTCTGCCGCGGCGAGGGCCAGGTCCGGGCCTGATTCACTCCGCCTCGATCACCCGTTGCAGCGCGGCGAGCAGCGCGGCGAGCTGATAGGGCTTCTGCAGGAAACCGGTGCGGCCGTCGGGCGTGAAGTCCTTCGCCACCGCCTGGGCGTCGTAGCCGCTGCACAGGATGATGCGCGCGCCCGGGTCGAGGCGGCGCAGCTCGCGCGCGGCCTCGCGGCCGTCCATCACCGGCATGGTCAGGTCGAGCAGCACGGCGCGGACGTCCGCGCGCCGCGCGCTGAACAGCGCCACCGCGCTGGCGCCGTCGCCCGCCTCGAGGACGGTGAAGCCGGCCGTGGCGAGCATCGCGGTGGTGACCTCCCGCACGCTCTCGTCGTCGTCGACCAGCAGCACGGTGCCCGTGGGGGTCCAGGCCGAGGCGCCGCCGGCGCTCGCGGTGGCGGGCAGCGGCAGGTCGGAGGCCGGGAAGCACAGGGTGAAGGTGCTGCCCTTGTCCGGCTCGCTGGTGATGCGGATGCCCGCGCGGTGGTTGCGCAGGATGCCCATCATCGCCGACAGTCCCAGGCCGCGTCCGGTGAACTTGGTGGTGAAGAAGGGGTCGAAGATGCGCGCCTGCACCGCGGCGCTCATGCCGCAGCCGGTGTCCGAGACGGTCAGCGTCACGTAGCGCCCCGGGGCCAGCGGCTGGCCGGTGAACGTGGTCGGCGAGCGCTCGGTCGCGAGCGTCTCCACGCCGGTGCGGATGACGATGAAGCCGTTGCGGTCGCCGATCGCCTCTGCGGCGTTGGTGACCAGGTTCATGACCGCCTGCTGGAGCTGCGCCTCGTCGGCCTCGATCGTCGGCAGCCCCTCCTGCAGCTGGTAGCGCAGCTCGACCTTCTTCGGGATCGACACGGCGAGCAGCTGGGTCAGCTCGCGCGCCACCGCGCTGAGGTCGACCGCCTTGACCACGAACGGCCCGTGGCCCGCGTAGGCGAGCATCTGCCGGGTCAGGTCCGAGGCGCGCAGCACGGTGCGCTCCATGCTCTCGAGGTGCGGCAGCGCCGGCGCGCCGGCGGGGCTGCGCTCGGTGGCGAGGTTGATGTGGCCGAGGATCGCGGCGAGCAGGTTGTTGAAGTCGTGGGCGATGCCGCCGGCGAGCACGCCCAGGCTCTCGAGCTTCTGCGCCTGGCGCACCGCTTCCTCGCTGCGCTTGCGCTCGGTGATGTCGAGCATGGTGCCGATCAGGCGCTGCGGCGTGGCGGTGTCGTCGCTCAGCGCCGCGCCGCGCTCCAGGACGTTCGCGTAGTCGCCGGAAGCGCGGCGGAAGCGGTACTCGTGCGCCCAGGCCGCGGGGCCGGGCTCCTGGCGCGCGGCGGCGGTGGCGATGGTCGCGACCACGCGCGCGCGGTCCTCCGGGTGGACGCGCTCGCGCCACCACGCCTCGTCGTCGCCGATCTCCGCGGGGGCGTAGCCCAGGCGCGTGGTGATGCTCTCGTTCCAGCGCATGGCGCCGCCGGCGAGGCGGCGGTCCCAGATCACGTCGTTGGTGGCGCGCGCGACCAGCTCGTAGCGCGCCTGGCTCTCGCGCAGCGCGGCGTTGCTGCGCTCCAGGTCGGCGGTGCGCGCGCGGATGCGCCCCTCCAGCTCGGCGTTGGCGAGGTGCAGGTCGGCCTGGGCCCGCGCGCGCTCGCGCACCTCGTTCTCGAGCATGCGGTTGGCCGCGCCCAGCTGGTCGGCGCTGGGGATGGCGAGGAAGCGCGGCATCAGGCGGACCATCGCCCAGGCGGTGACCACCGAGGCCAGCGCGGTGACCACCTTGATCAGCCCGGCCAGCCAGTAGGCCGGGTAGGAGATGGTGATGATCTCCATGACGTGGGTCGCGCCGCACGCCAGGATGAACACGCCGAAGGCGACCATCACCCAGTTGAAGCGCAGGTCCCGGCGCTTGCGGATGAGGTGCAGGATGGTGACCGGGATGGTGAAGTAGGCGAGCGCGATCACGCCGTCGGCGATGCCGTGCAGCAGGATCAGCGGGCGGCTGCTCAGGTAGCAGCAGGCGTGCGGCATGAAGCTGCCGGGGCCGAACAGCCAAGCGAGGAAGTCGCTCACCGGCGCCCCGCGTCGGCGGGGCGGGTGCGGCAGCATGCTGTTGGTCGTCTCATGGTGGAAGCATGCGCGCCCGATTCACCGGCGATAGGGGGCTGGACGAGGTTGCCCGCTCCCGGGTTGAAGCTCTACTCCGCCAGCGTGCGAAAACCGGAAGCCCGCCGATCGCGCGCGCGCCTGCGCAGCGTCGGAACGACACCCTCGCAGCGCCCTAGTCGTGCATCTTGCAGCGCGGTCGCTGGAGCCTGGGCGACTCCGCCGCGCTTTTCGCGCCCTTGCAGGGCGCCGCGCGTGCGGACCGCGTTGGCACGTTCCCGGCTACCGGAGGAGACGTCCCCGTCACCGTCCCCAAGGACCAGCGCGCATGTACGACCTCGGCTTGATCGGCAACTGCCAGGCCGCCGCGCTGGCCGGGTGCGACGGCTCCATCGACTGGCTGTGCCTGCCGCGGCCCGACTCGCCGCCGGTGTTCGGGCGCCTGCTCGACCCCGAGGGCGGGCACTTCTCGATCCGCGCGGCGCGGCCCGGCACCTGCAGCCAGCGCTACCTGGAATCGACCAACGTCCTCGAAACGCTCCACGAGGACGCCGAGGGCAACCGCTTCGCGGTCATCGACTTCTTCCCGCGCTTCGAGCAGTTCGGGCGCATGTACCGGCCGCTGATGCTGATGCGCAAGGTGGTCCCGCTGCGCGGCCTGCCCAAGATCAGCGTCGAGATCAAACCCGTGCAGGGCTGGAGCAAGGAGCCCGCGCCCATGCAGCGCGGCAGCAGCCACGTGCGCTTCCTGGGCCTGGACGACGAGCTGCGCCTCTCGACCACCATGCCGCTCACCCAGCTCCTGGCCGGCACGCACGCGACGCTGACCGTGCCGCTGTACTTCATCCTCACCTGGGGCGTGCCGCCGGAAGACGACCTGCCCACGCTGGTCGAGACCTTCCAGCTGCGCACCGAGCAGTGGTGGCGCACCTGGGTGATGGGCTGCAACACCCCGGTGCTGTTCCAGCGCGAGGTCATCCGCTCGGCGCTGGCGCTCAAGCTGCACTGCTACGAGGAGACCGGCGCGGTGCTGGCCGCGATCACCACCAGCCTGCCCGAGATCGTCGGCGACGTGCGCAACTGGGACTACCGCTTCTGCTGGCTGCGCGACGCCTACTTCACGGTCTCGGCCATCCACCGCCTCGGCCACTTCGAGGAGCTCGAGGGCATCCTGCGCTTCATGTTCGACGTCATCCACCGCGAGAACCTCGGCCGCCTGCACCCGGTCTACCGCGTCGACGGCACCCGCCCGCTGCCGGAGACCGAGCGCGGGAACTGGGCGGGCTACCGCGGCTCCAGACCGGTGCGCACCGAGAACCAGGCCGCCGAGCACGTGCAGAACGACGTCTACGGGCAGATGCTGATGATGCTGTCGCGCCTGTACTTCGACGAGCGCTTCGCGCACCTGCGCTCGCGCCACTACGACGAGCTGCTCGCCACCCTGGCGGCGCGCTGCCTGGACACCCTCGACGAGCCCGACGCCGGGCTGTGGGAGCTGCGCGACGACTGGAAGCCGCACACCTACACCGCGATGATGTCGTGGACCGCGCTCGACCGCTACGCCCGCCTGATCGCCATGGGCCGCATCCGCGGCGACGCGCAGCAGATCGCCGGCTGGCGCGACACCGCGCGCCGCGCCATCGAGCGCGCGGTGTCCGGCGGCGTGCTGTGGAGCGCGCCCGGGCACCGCACCGCCGACTCGGCGCTGCTGCTGCTGCCCACGCTCGGCTACCCCGACCGCGAGCTGGCCGAGCGCACCGTCGACCACATCGCCAAGGACCTCGCCTGGGGCGGGGACCCGGCGAGCGGCTTCTACTTCCGCTACCGCCACCACGACGACTTCGGCACGCCCAAGCACCCGTTCCTGATCTGCTCGTTCTGGATGGCCGAGGCCCTCGCGCGCCTCGGCCGCGTCGAGGAGGGCGCCGCGGTGCTGGGCAAGGCGCTCAAGGCGGCCAACCCGCTGGGCCTGTTCGCCGAGCACTTCGACCCGGCGACCACGACGCAGAGCGGCAACTTCCCGCAGTGCTACTCGCACGTCGGCCTGATCATGTCCGCGTTCGCGGTCAGCCCGGCCTGGCACACGGTGCTGTGAGGCGGCGCGCAGGCGGGCGGTCCCCTACTCCACCACCACCGTCCGCCCGACCATCGGCTCCCTGCTCGTGATCCACGCCACCGGCTTGTACGCGTTCTTCCCGTTGGCCAGGGTGAGCACGACCAGGTCGAGCGGCCTGCCCTCCATGTCGGGCGCTCACCGGCAGGTAGTAGGTGCAGTTGCTGCCGGCCTGGCGGATCGGCGCCTCCCACACGTTGCCGGCGAACGAGGGCGCGCGGTCGGGGCAGCCGAGCGGGCGGCCGGCCAGGCGCGCCGCGGCCCAGGCGCCATCCACGCCGTGCTCGCCTTCCAGGGCGATGCACAGGTAGCTGCCGGGGGCTTCACGGCCGAGCGTGACGGTCGCGGTCCACGCGGCGGTCGCGGTGCGCCGGGCGTAGGACGCGAACAGCCCCGAGGCGCGCCAGGCGGTGCGCGGCAGCGGCTTGCCGCCCTGCACCGCGGTCAGCTCGCAGAGGTGCAGCGAACCGCGCTCCAGGCGCAGGTAGCGCAGCGCCAGGCCCGCGGGCGGAGTGATGGTCACGGCCTGCGCGGTGACGGCGGTGGGCAGCGCCGTCCAGGTGAGCAGGTCGGCGGAGCCCTCGGCCTGGCCGCCGGTGGTGCCGCCGGCGAGTTCCAGCGTGAAGCGCTCGGCGACGGTCGGCGCGCCGAGGTCGACGCGCAGTTCGGGCGCGCCGTCCCCGTCGGCGGGTTGCCGGCCGCCCTGCCCCAGTCCGGTGTCGCGCCGGCCATCGAAGAGCAGCTTGTCCCAGCACCCGCGCGCGGCGAACAGCTCCTGGCCGAAGAAGGCGTCGCGCGCCGCCTGCACCTGGGGCACCAGCGTCGGCCCGGAGCGGCGCAGGGAGCGCGCCTCGAGCGCGTCGTTGTCGGCGGCGAAGCAGGTCGCCTCGTAGAGCGCCCGCGCGTCGGCGGGCACCGCGCAGGGCGCGAGCTCGGCGAGGCGGCGGTGGCTGGGCTGCGTCAGGGCGGTGCCCGGGAAGGCCACCGTGACGGGCTGGCCCGCGGCGAAGCCGGGCAGCGGCTGGCCGTCGATGGTCGCGGACTCTGGCCGCCACGCGCCCCGGCGCGAAGGTCGCGGTCGCCGTGGTGCCCGGCAGGCCGAGCAGGCGCAGCACCAGCGGCTTGCCGGGCACATCGCGCACCACCTCGGCGTCGCAGCCGGACACGCCCGGTTCGGCGCAGGGCACGGTGGTGGCCAGCAGCAGGGCGACCGAGAACGGCGCGACCGTGACCGGTACCGTGCCGCCGTGCGCCTGGGTGCCCAGGATGCGCTCGTGCGGGTGGAAGAGGCGCACCGTGACGGCGCCGGCAGCGGACAGGCCGATGCCCTCGTCGAGCTTCACCTGGTAGGTGCGCGGCTCCCAGCCGAGGTTGCGCAGCGTCACGACGCGCGTCGCGGCGTCGCCGCGCGCGACCGCGTGCGGGCCGTAGTCCGCCTCCGGCAGGATCACGCCCTGGGTGAGCAGGTCGCGCCAGCGCCGGTGCAGGTTGTAGATGCGCGCCAGCTTCGGGTACTCGTCGTCGCGCAGGAACCAGGGGTTGCCGTAGATCTCCGGCGCCAGGATCAGCGAGCGGTTGAACGCCTGCAGCACCAGGTCGTCGTCCCACGCGTCGAGGCACGACGAGATGCACACGCCGTGGTCCTCGGTCAGGCGGGTCAGGTGCGGCGGCAGGCCGCGGGCGAGCGCGCCGGCGCGGTGGTGCGGGGCGGTGCCGCTGTTGGCCATGTGCACGTCGATGTAGGTCTCCGCTCCCTCGAACAGGAAGGTGGTGGCGTAGCGCAGGCCCTTGCCCAGCGGCAGGCGGTGGTTGAGCAGCACCAGGTCGGGGCTGAACTTCCGGCAGGCCTGCATCATTTGCACGAAGTAGTCCTGCTTCTCCGGGCGCAGCTGCCCGCACACGCCGTCGAACTTGAACTCGGCCATGCGGTAGTCGCGGCACAGCCCGGACATCAGCGCGATGCGCGCGGCGGCCTGCTCCGGCGTGTCGCCGAAACCGTCGGGCCCGCCCCACAGTCCCAGGCGGCAGCCCAGCGCGCCCGCGGCGTCGGCGATCGGCCGCCAGCCGCGCGGGTACTGGGCGCGGAAGCGCGCGCTGTCGGTGGTGCCGTAGCCGCGCGGCACGTCCAGGTTGCCGGCGTCCCACGCGTAGATGTCGAGCTGCATGCCGTACTCGTCGCGCAGCCACGCGAAGAAGGCGAGGTTGGTCAGCGTCTGCGCCTCGGTGGCGCCCTCGTTGGTGTTGTTGATCCAGGTGAAGTACTGCGCGTGGGAGGGCGTGCGCTCGCCCGCGCCGGCGTCGCGCTCGGCGGTGGGATCGGCGACGGTGGTGGGCTGCGCGCCAGCTTCCATGACCAGCTCCGCCTCCGCCCAGTCGGCGTGGTCGTCCTTGTTGCCGTCCGCGGTCGCGTCGGTCTCGAGCGCCAGCAGCGCCACGCCGGTGAGCGCCACGTCGACCTCCCTGGCGGGCTGGCCCGCGCGCACGATGCCGCTCGACCACAACGTCTTGCCGTCGCCCACGACGCGGAACTCGACCGTGCCGCCGGGCCCCTCGTCGTCGACGCCGACGTGGGCGTGGAAGCGCAGCGCGCGGTGATCCACGCGGATGGTGAGCTGGCTGGCCGCGTGCGTGCCCAGCCCGTGCGCGAAGCCCCGCCCGCCGATGCGCAGCGGGTGCCCGTCGACGGTGCGGTCGACCGCCGGCCGGCCGTACTCCTGGGTCATCGGCGCCAGGTCGAGGCTGGCGAGCGGGATGGTGTCCGCAGCGCTCGCCACGGGCAGGCCCAGGACGGTCAGCAGCAGGGCCGGGATGGGGGGGCGGTGGCGCATGCGGTCTCCGGAGTGCGCGGGTCCAGCCTGCAGCGTACGCGCCGCCAGCGCCGCGCGCCATGGGCGCCGCGACCCTCGGACATGGGAGATCCGACCATGGCTTGGCCTGCCATTCCAGTGGTTGCCCTGTCACTTAGGGACATTGCCGCAGAGACGCAGAGTTGCAGAGAGGGCCGCAGAGGACAGCTTCTGGGCTGGGGCCAACTGCGATCATCCTGAAAGTCCCATGATCCCTCCGCATCCCTCCCGAATGCTCCGCTCTGCGGCCCTCTCCGCGCCTCTGCGTAGGATCCCTCCGCTGCCCTGCCGAGCGCTCCGCTCTGCGGCCCTCTCCGGAACTCTGCGTCTCTGCGGCAAAAATCCGCAGAAATGACGCCCTCACTCCGGCAAACTGGAAATCGAGCGCTGGTCGCGGCGGAAGGCCACCGGCGATTTCCCGACGTGGCGCTTGAAGACCGCGCTGAAGTAGAGCGGGTCGGCGAAGCCCAGGCGCGCGGCGACCTCCTGGCAGGTGAAGTCGGAGCCGCTGAGCAGGAAGCGCGCCTGGTCCATCAGGCAGCGCTGCGCGTAGCGCTGCGGCGGTACGCCGAGGGCCTGCCGGAACAGCCGGGTGAGGTGCGTGGGGCTGGTGCCGACCTGGCGCGCCAGCCACCCCACCGGGCAGGGCTGCAGGGCGCGCGTGTGGATCAGGCGCAGGGCCTCGGCCAGGGCCGGGTGCTGCGCCGGCGGAGCGCCCGCCACGCCGGCCGCGGCGAGCTCGGCCAGCACGCGGTAGCCGAGCGCCGCCGCGTCGAGCTGCCAGCCGGGCCCGCGGCGGCGGAACAGCCCTTCCAGCCGCCCGATCAGCCGCTCCAGCGCGCGCGGGTCGCGCGGGGCCACGCGGTCGGGCAGCAGGCCCATCAGCTGCTCGGCGAACGGCCCGTCGAAGCCGACGAAGCGCTTGCGCACCGCGCCGCCCGCCGCGCCGTAGCGGTGGTCGCTACCGCGCTTGAGCACGAAGACCTGGTCGGCCCCGATCTCGCTGCGGCGCCCACCCTGCTCGAGGCGCACCGTGCCGGCCAGCACCAGCTCGATGGCGAGGATGCGCGAGGCCGCGCGCGCGTGCGCGCGGTCGCCCTGCCAGTGGGAGGCGCCGACCTCGGTCACCACCAGCGGCAGCGCCGGCAGCGGCGGGTCGGGCTTGAGGATGAAGAGGTCGCCGCGCGGCTGGGCGCGAGCCGCCCCGGCCGCCCTGCGCGGGCGCGGCGCCGGGCTCAGATCGCGTACCCCTTGGCCACGTCGTCCAGCACCAGCACCCAGTCGCAGCCCGCTCCCGCCGTCGGCGTGGTGAAGGTGCGCGCGCCGGCGGCGCGCGGGAAGGTCTCGGCGATGGTCGCGGCGCCGCTGCGCGGATCGAACCACGCGGCGCGCAGGATGTGGCCGGTGAGGCGGCCCAGGTCCACGGTGATCGGCCGGCCGGCGGCGGAGTAGATGATGGCCCAGCTGCCGTCCTCGCCGCGCGCGGCCTGCTGGCGCTCGGCGAGCACGCCCGGCGCGCCGGCGATCAGCGCCTGGTCGGGGACGCGGGTGAGGAACGGCCGCGCCTCGAGCAGGTGGCGGGCGTGGCGCACGTGGTGCGAGCCGGGCAGGTGCAGGGCCTGCGCCCAGGGGGTGCGCGCGAAGGTCACCGCGGGGCGCGCCGGCGACAGGAACTGCCAGATGTCGTGGCAGCCGTAGGTGTGCCCGCAGGCGCCGGCGAGCAGGGCCCACCACAGCTCCTTGCGCACGTCCCACTCGTCGAGCCAGCCGTTCTCGGGCTTGAAGTTGTTGGGGTGGTCCTCGTAGGCGGCCTCGGCGTCGAGCACCGGCTTGACCGGGGTGCGCGCGTAGTCGCGCGCGATCATCTCGTAGCAGTCGCGGTTCTGGCGGTGGCCGGACTGGATCATGTTGAAGTCCAGCCACGGCTCGTCGTGCAGCCACTGCGCCGAGCTCTGCCCGCCCGACGGGTGGTAGGTCATCAGGTGCGCGCCGCCGTCGCCGGCCTTCAGGCCCTCGGCCATGGCGCGGATGATGGCGCGGTGGCCGTCGTTCTCGATCGGGCGGTCGCCGCCCAGCACCCACACCAGGCGCGCCGCGCGGTAGCGCTTGCCGAGGTACTCGCCGTAGGTGCGCGCGTTCTCGGGCGTGAAGATCTCCGGGCCGATGCCCCACTTCTTGTTCCACTTGTCGCCCCAGGTCGGCAGCATGGCGATGGCCAGGCCCAGGTCGTTGGCGTACTGCACCACCCAGTCGACGTCGGCGAAGTAGCCATCGTCGGGCTTGGTGGGGTCGTTGCCGGCGAGGGGCAGGTGGCCGTAGGCGTCGGGCTCGACCAGGCCGGAGAACTCCGCCAGCACCACCGCCTGGATGACGGTGAAGCCCTTGGCAGCGCGGTCGGCCAGGTAGGTGGCGGCGGCTTCGCGGTCGAGGCGGTGGAAGAGCTCCCAGGCGGTGTCGGCGAGCCAGAAGAAGGGGCGGCCGTCGTCTTCGATGAGGAAGCGGCGGTTGGCGCTGACTTTGGGCATGGGGGGACCCGGGGGAGGGGAGAAGGGGAGAGGGGGGGAAGGGAGCGAGGAGGGAGGAAGAAGTGAACGAAGGGAGGCAGTGTGGGCGCCTGCCGCCCGACTTCATTCCGCCTCCGTCCCCTTCGCCCCTCCGCCCCGAGTGTGACGGTGGAGGAGGGGGTGGCGTTGTCGAGTTCGGAGGGGGCTAGTGTCCTGTCCGGTACATGCACTGCCTCTGGCTTGGCCGCGCCGGCCGTCTGCTGCGTTGCATCCTCCTTGCGATAGCGCGTCGGATGCGCCATGCAGCCAGCCGACGGGGCCGGCGCCAGAGTCAATGCATGTACCGGACAGGACACCAGGCGGGCCGATCCAGACGGGGGCGTGCGTGACGGGATCGCCGCTTGCCGTGGGCGGAGAGTGGTCACGCTGGTGCAGGAAACCCTTCAGGAGCCTGCCATGACCTGGACCGCGCCCGCCTTCGTCGAACTGCGCTTCGGTTTCGAAGTGACGATGTACGTCCAGAACCGCTGAGCCGAGCCATCGGCCTCCCGCTCGCGAGCCGACCACGGACCGGGGTCCGCTCGCGAGCGTCGTTCGCTGAAGTCCGCCGCGTCGAGGAGCCACGCCCGTCATGCTGGTGCACGTGCTCGGCTCCGCCGCCGGTGGCGGCTTCCCGCAGTGGAACTGCAACTGCGCGAACTGCCGCGGCGTGCGCGCCGGCAGCATCCGCGCCAAGCCGCGCACCCAGTCGTCGATCGCGGTGAGCGACGGCGGCGGGCGCTGGCTGCTGGTCAACGCCTCGCCCGACGTGGGCGCCCAGATCGCCGCCTGCCCGGCGCTGCAGCCCGGCACGCCGGTGCGCGCCACCGGCATCGCAGCGGTGCTGCTGATGGACGCGCAGATCGACCACGTCACCGGACTGCTGTCGCTGCGCGAAGGCCGCACCTTGACCGTGCTGTGCAGCGCGCCGGTGCGCGCCGACCTCAGCGTGGGCCTGCCGCTGCTCCCGGTGCTCGCGCACTACCTGGACCTGGACGTCGTCGCGCTGCCCGGGCACGGCGCCCCGTTCACGGTCGCCGGCATCCCGCGCTTGACGCTGCGCACGGTGGCGCTCGCGAGCAAGGCGCCGCCCTATTCCCCGCATCGCAACGATCCGCACCCAGGCGACAACCTCGGCCTGGTCGTGGAGGACGCCGTCAGCGGCCGGCGCCTGTTCTACGCCCCCGGCCTGGGCGCGGTCGACGGCGCGGTCGCCCAGGAGCTGGCCCAGGCCGACGTCGCGCTGGTCGACGGCACCTGCTGGCACGACGACGACATGGAGCGCGCCGGCATCGCGAAGGCGAAGCGCGCGCGCGAGATGGGCCACCTGCCGCTCGCCGGCGCGGGCGGCATGCTCGAGCAGCTCGCGCGGTTCCCGCGCCCGCGCAAGGTCCTGATCCACGTCAACAACACCAACCCGGTGCTGGACGAGGACTCGCCCGAGCGGCGCGAACTGGAACGCCTCGGCATCGAGGTCGCCGAGGACGGCATGGAGCTGGCGCTGTGATCCCCTGGCTGCCACCGCCACCCGACGCGGACCCGGGCGGCCCCGCCTGGACGCACGCGGAGTTCGAGGCGCGACTGCGCGCCCAGGGCGCCGCCTACCACATCCACCACCCCTACCAGGTGGCGATGTCCGCCGGGCGCCTGACGCCCGGGCAGGTGCGCGGCTGGGTGGCGAACCGCTTCTACTACCAGATCGCGATCCCGCGCAAGGACGCCGCGGTGCTCGCCAACTGCCCCGACCGCGCGGTGCGGCGCGAGTGGGTGCGGCGCATCCACGACCACGACGGCACCCTCGGCGGCGCAGGCGGCGAGGGCGGTATCGAGCGCTGGGTGCTGCTCGGCGAGGCGGTGGGCATCGCGCGCGACGACCTGTGGTCGCTGCGCGGCGTGCTGCCGGGCGTGCGCTTCGCCGTCGACGCCTACGTGCGCTTCGCCGAGACCGCGCCCTGGCAGGAGGCGGTCGCGGCCTCGCTCACCGAGCTGTTCGCCGCCGACATCCACCGCCAGCGCCTGGCGACCTGGCCGCAGCACTACCCGTGGATCGATGCGCGCGGGCTGGCCTACTTCCGAGCGCGCATCGCCGAGGCCGGGCGCGACGTCGAGCACGGCCTGCGCCTGACCCTGGATCACTTCACCACGCGCGCCGGGCAGGAGCGCGTGCTGTCCATCCTGCGCCACAAGCTCGACATCCTGTGGGCGCTGCTCGACGCGCTGTGGCTCGCGCACATGGGCTACGGTCCGGCGGCCGCGCCCGGCGCGCCCAGCGGAACGGGGCGGCTGACGTGCCCGCGCCCAGCGGCCCGCTCGCCATCGCCCGCCCCTTCCGCTTCCAGTGGGAACCGGCCCAGGACTGCCACGTGCTGCTCTTCCCGGAAGGCATGGTCAAGCTCAACGACAGCGCCGGGCGCATCCTCGCGCTGTGCGACGGCAGCCGCGACGCCGCGGGCATCATCGCCGAGCTGCAGCGCCAGTTCCCCGGCGCCGACCTCGCGGCCGGCGTGCGGGAATTCCTGGAGGTCGCGCACGGGCGCGGGTGGGTCGCCGGTGGGTGAGCCGTCCGCAACACCTGCCGCCGACGGGGTGGCGCCCAGCGTGGCGGAGCCGCCGCGCCCGCTGTGGCTGCTCGCCGAGCTCACCTACCGCTGCCCGCTGCAGTGCAGCTACTGCTCCAACCCGGTCGGCTACGCGGGCATCCAGGACGAGCTCACCACCGCGGAGTGGGTGCGCGTGCTGCGCGAGGCGCGCGCCCTGGGCGCGGCGCAGCTCGGCTTCAGCGGCGGCGAGCCGCTGGCGCGCCCGGACCTGGTCGAGCTGGTCGCGGAGGCGCGCCGGCTGGGCTACTTCACCAACCTCATCACCTCCGGGGTCGGCCTCGACGCGGCGCGCGTGGACGCGCTGCAGGCCGCCGGTCTGGACAGCGTGCAGATCAGCTTCCAGGCGGCGGACGCGGAACTCAACGACCGCATCGGCGGCGCGCGCACCTTCGCGCGCAAGCTCGAGGCGGCGCGGCTGGTCAAGGCGCGCGGCTTCCCGCTGACGCTGTGCATCGTCATCCACAAGGGCAACATCCACCAGGTGCGCGCCATCCTCGACCTGACCGTCGAGCTGGGCGCCGACTACGTCGAACTGGCGACCACGCAGTACTACGGCTGGGCGAAGCTCAACCGCGCGCAGCTGCTGCCGACGCAGGACGAGGTGCGCGCGGCCGAGGCCGTGGCGCACGAGTACCAGGAGCGCTTCCGCGGCCGCACGCGCATCTTCTACGTGGTGCCCGACTACCACGAGGAGCGGCCCAAGGCGTGCATGAACGGCTGGGGCAACGGTCTTCCTGACCATCGCCCCGGACGGCGCCGCGCTGCCCTGCCACGCGGCGCGCGACCTGCCGGGCCTGACCTTCCCCAACGTGCGCGAGCAGGGGGTGGCGTGGATCTGGCGCGACTCGCCGGCCTTCAACCGCTTCCGCGGCTACGACTGGATGCAGGCGCCCTGCCGCACCTGCCCGGAGCGCTTCAAGGACTTCGGCGGCTGCCGCTGCCAGGCCTACCTGCTGACCGGCGACGCCGCCGCCGCCGACCCGGTGTGTTCGCTGTCCCCACGCCATCAGGTGGTGCGCGACGCGGTCGCCGAGGCCGCCGCCGCGCCGACCGCGGACGCGCACTACCGCAATCCCGTGAATTCCCGTCGATTCGCGTGAGGCTTGCGCTGTAGGCGGTCCCCGCCGCTCGCCTGAGCCAGCGGCGCGAGTTCCACCACGACGCCTCCGTCGCGGTGGCCGTCGCCGGGAGGGTCGAGCTCCAGCTCGACCAGTGAGCGTCAAAGACGCTCGACTGGTCGAGCTGGAGCTCGACCCTCCCGGCGACGGCCTCCTGCGCGTCTTCCATCCCTATTTCTTGTGCAGCGCCGGCGTCAGCAGCTGCCCATCCTGGTCGAGCCGCGCGCGCAGCGCCGCGTACGGCAGCGCCTGCACCGCGACCTTGGCGTCGAGGGCGAGCACGGCGGCGGTGCCGGCGGACTGGCCGAGGACCATGAACACCGGCTCCATGCGGATCGAGCCGTAGGCGATGTGCGTGGCGGACAGGCACACCGGCACCAGCAGGTTGGCGCACTCGCTCGGCCTTGGGCACGATCGCGCGGTAGGCGACCGGGTACGAGCCCGGCACGCCGACCTGGACATCGCCCTCGTTGCGCGCCACCGGCTTGGCGCCGCTGCGGTCGACGAAGCGCTGGGTGTTGTGCGAGTCCATGTTGTACTCGCCCAGGCCGACGGCGTCCTCGGCGACCTCCTTGCCGCGGCAGTTGTGCTCGGTCATGACGTAGGCGGCGACCATGCGCCGCGCCTCGCGCACGTAGAGCTCGTGCGGCCAGCCGCCGGTGGCGGGGAAGCTGCGCCTGTCGAGCCCGTAGCCCGCGACCTTGGCGCGGATGCCGTCGGGCACGCGCGGATCGTTCGCCAGGAACCACATCAGGCCCTGCTGGTAGGTGACGTGCTCCTGGTAGATCTTCTCGCGCGTGGCGTAGTCGGCCTCCGGCCAGGCGTAGTTCATGCCGATGTCGTCGGTCGAGAAGCCGCCGTTGTTGTTGGAATCGCCGACGTGCAGCTGCATGAAGTCGTGCAGCTCCGGGCCGCCCTCCGCGCCCGCCTGCAGGTAGCGCAGCAGCAGCTCGTAGCGCCCCGCGTCGTAGCCGGGCGGCTTGGGGAAGGGGAAGGCCTCCGGCATCTTCGCCAGGAACATGCGGAAATTGTAGGCCTGGATGCGCTTGTCGCCCGCGCCGAGCGCTGCCGGGCGCGTCCGCGGCGGGGTTGGTGATGCCCGGCAGCAGCCCCGACGCGGGATCGCCCGGCCGTCACGAACGGGTCGACCGCGCGCGTGAAGTTGTGCGACCCCGGCTTCTGCACGCCGTCGAGGGTCTCGCCGTACTGCGCGTTGGCCTCGCGCCCGACGGCGAAGGCGACGCCGGCGCGCGCCAGCAGGTCGCCCTCGTAGGTGGCGTCGACGAACATGCGCGCCTGGACGCGGTCGCCGTCCTCGCAATCGATGGCGGTCAGGGCGGCGCCGTCCTTGCTGACGCCGCTCAGGCGGTGCTCGGTGAGGAGCTGGACATTCGCCTCGGCGAGCATGGCGCGGAAGCGCGCCTCCGCCTCCGCCGGCAGGAAGCCGCGGCGCTTGCCCAGGCCCTTGTAGAACTCCAGCGCCAGCCCGCCGATGGCGTTGCCGCCGTCGGTCGCCGACAACCCGGACGAGGTCAGCCCGCCGACGTGGCGGCTGAACTCCACCAGCGCCGCCGTCCTGCCCATGCGCGTCGCCTGGATGGCCGCGGTGACGCCCGCCGGCGTCGCGCCGTAGACGCACACGTCGACGGTGATCACCGCGGGCTGGTCGGCCTTGGGCAGGGGGTACCAGTAGTGCAGTTCGGCATAGGGATCGGCGGGGATGTCCGCGGCCCACGTCGCCGGGACCAACCAGGCGAGGGCGAGGGCTGAGAGGAGGGCCGATCGGGACATGGGGGCTCCGGGGGATACCGCCATTGTACCCGACGGCCATGCCCCCGCATGGTCGGATCCGCTGCCGACATGGACGCATCCGCTGGGCGAGAGGAGCCCAACCTCGGCTCTTCGAGTCCGCTCGACCCGGGTCAGACCCCGGCGGCGGGCCCTTGTGGTACCTGGCGCTGGCTGCGGTAGCGGGCGGGGGTCGCTCCGAAGCGGGCGCGGAAGCGCCGGTGGAAGGCGGAGAGATCCCCGAACCCGCAGTGCCCGGCGACCGTGGCGATGGGCAGGTCGCTGCTGCCGAGCATGGCCGCCGCCTGCTCCAGCCGGTGCGCGGCGAGCAGATCGAGGAAGGACACGCCGAACTCCTCGCGCACCACGTGGCCGGCGCGGTCGACGCTCAGGCGCAGTTCCACCGCGAGCTGGCCGAGGGTGAAGCCGCGCTGCGCGCGCTGGGTGATCAGGTGCAGGATGCGCCCGCGCCGGTCGCGCGCGGTGATCCCGCGGTCGCCGTCGACCTCCTCCAGCCAGCGCTCCAGGCGGCTGGCGAGCTGGCGCAGGCTCTCGAGCACGGTCGACGCCTGCTCGCCCGTCCAGCCGGGCAGGCGCGGCGAGGGGATGCCGGGCGTGCGTGGCGCGGTGCGGCCCAGCACGTCGCCCAGGCCGCCTTCGCCGCGCGGGCCCGCGTTGAGGACGCCGACCACTTCACCACGGCGGCGGAGCGGCACCACCGCCTCGACCAGTCCGGCGTGGCAACGCTGCACGAAGCCGTCGGGGCGCAGCGGCGCCAGCGCGTGCAGATCGGCCTGGTCGAAGGCCAGGCAGGCGTGGCCGTCATCGCGCGCCTTGGCGGCGTGGCAGAGCGGGTGGCGGTGGTAGCTGCGCGTGACCGCCAGGCGCGGCTGGATGCGTCCGCTGAAGTCGTGCAGGGTGATGAGCACGTCGTGGACGCGCTCGAAGGCGGCGATGGCGGTTTCCGGGACGGCGAAGCGATCCATGGCGTGCGGTGGGGATGGTACGGCGCTGCGCTGCCGGCGCTGCCGGATTCCGGTGGCGGGACCAGCCTGTAACCGCGCACCGGGGAGGCGGTACAACCACGCGGGTCGCCACGACGACCCGCGGCCGCCGAGTCCTGCCCGCCATCTGCCACTTCCTGCTGCGAGATCGACCATGGCCACCTCCGTCCCCACTCCGCGGGCGCGCGCCGCATCACTGGTCTTCCCGTGCCGTCTGCTGGCGCTGGCGCTGGTCCTGCTCGGATGCCGGTCGCCGGAGGAAGAGGCCGCGCCGCTCGTCCAGCAGGCGGTGGTCTACGGCAAGGCCGAGGGCGTGGACCTGCTGCTCGACCTGGCCCGCCCCGCGGCCGCCGCCAAGGCGTGCCCGGCGCTGGTCTTCATCCACGGCGGCGGCTGGGCCGCCGGCTCCCGCGCCCAGTACGGCGGCGCGATCGTCGAGGCGGCGCGCCACGGCTATGTCGCCGCGACCATCGACTACCGCTTCGCCCCCGCCTTCCGCTTTCCAGCGCAGGTCGAGGACGCGCAGTGCGCAGTGCGCTATCTGCGCGCCCACGCCGCCGGCCTGCGCCTGGACCCACAGCGCGTCGGCGCGGTTGGCGACTCCGCTGGGGGCCACCTGGCGCTGCTCCTCGGTCTCATGGACCCCGCCGACGGCCTCGCCGGCAGCGGCGGCAACCCGGACCAGCCGGGCAAGGTGCAGGTGGTGGTCAACTTCTACGGTCCGACGGACTTCACCCACCCGGGGGCCCTCAGTGGTGCGGCGGCGCGGGTGCTGGTGGATTTCCTCGGCACCATCGATCCCACGCAGGCGATCGCCCGGCGTGCCTCGCCGATCGCCTACATCGACGCCAAGGACGCGCCCGTGCTGACGTTGCACGGCGAGGCCGACTCCCTGGTGCCGGCGGCGCAGGGCAGGCT
>CAWFSD010000058.1:0-8596 GCA_963818245.1 uncultured Planctomycetota bacterium | reverse complement strand
TCATCTCCGTCTCCTTGTCGATCAGGTCGCCGATGATGTCCTCGAGCTCCTTGGGCAGCTCGGCGAGCGGCACGTCGGCGGGCGCGGCGGCGTCCTCCATGCTCCACTTGGTCTTGTCCGAGCCTTCGGCCAGCCAGCGCTCGAGGTTGTGCACCAGCTTCTCGGCCTTCTCCAGGCCGGCGCCCTCGCGCGGCACGGCGATCTCGGCCGCCTTGGCGTCGAGCGCGGCGGCGGACGCCTTGATGTCCTGCCACACCTCGTTGAACTCGTCGGCGAGGCGGCCGTCGGCGAAGTCCTGGCCAGGCAGCTTGCTGAAGTCGGTGAGCTTCTCCTCCAGGAACTTCGCCCACGCCTTCTCCTCGTGGGCGAGCTCGCCGAGGATCTTCTCCTCGTCCCCGCTCAGGTCCGCCGGCCCCTTGTCGGCGAGGGTGCGGCTGCGCTCGAGGATGCGGCGCTGGTCGCGCGCGAAGCGCTCCAGGTCGTCCTTCAGCGCCTCGGCCCTGTCCTGCAGCTTCGCGCGCTCGCCGTCGAGGGCGGCGTCGCTGGGCTTCGCCTTCGCCTTGGCCTCGGCCTTGGCGCGGTCGCCCTCGGCGAGGGCGCCGATCAGCGCGATGAGTCGCGCGATGACCTCGTCCTGGCGGGCGATGAGCCCGGCGAGGCGCTGGGCGGACTGCGCGTCGTCCGTCAGCGCGCCGAGGTCGGCGCGCAGCTGGACCATGGCGCCCTCGACCAGCGGGCGGAGCTGCACCAGCGTGCCCTCGTCCTTGGCCGCGGCGAAGGCGGCGATGGCCTTGCCGGCGGTGGCGTGCGCCGCGTCCTGGGCGGCCGCGGCCGCCTGCACCTGCGGCGCGACGGTGTGGTGACGGCGGATGTCATCGAGGTTGACCGCCATGTTGGCGGCGACCGCGCGGGCGCGCTGCTGCTCGGCCAGGGTCTGCTTGAGCAGGGCGAAGGCGGCGGCGAGCGGATCGCCCTCGGGCAGGGCGAGGTCGGCGACGGAGCGCACGCGCAGCAGCAGCGGCTGGGAGCGGGCGAGCTGGCCGACGGGCGGCGCGGCCACGGCCCGGGGCGCTTGGCCTTCAGCCGCCGGAGCCGCCGGCGGCGTCCCGGTGGGCGATGGCGCGCTCTGCGGAGACCTCCCGCTCTGCGGAGACATCCCGCTCTGCGGAGAGAAGTCGCGCGCGACCGCCTCCACCACGTAGGTCTTGCCGGGCAGGAAGCGCTCCGGCGCGATGGTCAGCGCGTGGTGCTCCTTCACCGGGCCGGGATTTCCCGGCGGGCCGAGGTAGCGCCACTCCTTGATCAGGAAGGCGCCGGCCGGATCGGTGGCCTCGTGCGCCCACAGCGCGACCGTCGCCAGGCCGAGGTCGTCGCTGGCGACGACCTCGAGCGCCAGCCGCTGACCCGGATCGACGAAGCGGTTGCGGTCGTCCGCGACGAGTTCGACCTGCGGTGGGTGGTCGGCCTCGAGCTGGATCGCACCGCGCGCGACCACGCGCTCCGGCAGGCCGCTGCCGGCGGGCACGACCAGCTCGTACGGCGTGGCCGCGGCGATGACGGTCTCGCCACCCCACTCGCCACCCTGCTCAGACGAGCGCGACGGCGGCGCCGGCGATGCGCCACTGCAACGCCTGGACGCGCTGGTCGAGGGCCAGCGCCAGCACCACGCGGCTGCCCGGCAGCACCGCCAGGGTGGCGGGCGGCCCGGGCCGCACGGCCGCCTGCGCGCCGCTGTAGGCGGGGCCGGTGACGGTGAAGCGCGCGCTGCGCAGCGCGGGGGGCGGCAGCACGGTCACCGCCACGCTCGGCGACCACGATCCGCCGCAGGTGGCGCGGAAGGCGAACGAGCGGTGCAGGTTGGGGAAGGTGGCGGTGAAGCGCTGGCCACCGCCGCTGACCGGTGCGAGCGCGGTGCGCTCGCCGGCGTCCAGGGATTCCTCGACGCTGGCCGCGCCTTCCGCGCGCACCAGGACCGGGACCTCGGGCAGCGACCCGACGTGCGCCACGGTGCGGGCGTCGACGGTGACGGTCACGCTCTCGCCGTCGTAGACGGTGACCGCGCCTTCCGGACTGACGGCGAGGACGACCGCGCCGAGCGGCGGCACGTCGGCCAGGGGCAGCAGCACGCGCTGCAGGGCGTTGCGCAGGTGGTCGGGCAGCACCACCGCGTAGGCGCCCCACGCGGCGAGCGCGAGGGCGGTGAGCGCCAGCCACAGGGCGAGCGCGCGCAGCTCGAGCAGGCGCGCCCACGGCAGGCGCAGCATCGCCCCGTGCCCGGCGGCCTGGGTGGCGCGCGCGAAGGCCGATTCGCGGATGCCGCCGTGGCCGGCCAGGGCCAGGCCTTCGAACTGGCAGGCGTTGATCAGCACGTTGTCGGCGATGCCGGAGGCCTCCTCGATGCGCCGGGCGGTGCCTTCGACGCTCTCGCGGCGCGCGGCGCGCCACAGGTTGGCGACGAAACCCCACGCGAGCAGGCCGAGCAGGGCGAGCGCGCCGACCACGCGCAGGCCGGCGGGCAGGTGCACGAGGTTGTCGAGCGCGCACAGCGCGAGCAGGGCGCCGAGCGCCGGCGCCACCCAGCGACCGAGGCCGCGCGCCAGGCGGGCGAGCAGGGCGCGACGGCCGATGCGCGCGAGTCGCGGACGCAGGATGGGCGTGGTCATGGATCCGCTTCCCCCGCCACCGGTGGATGTTCGCTGCGAGATCACGGGCGAAGGCCTGGGCGCGATCATGGGCGTCCCCGTCCCTGGTCCAACGCCATGCCGGGAACCCTCGCTGTGAGCACATACGCCGTCGCGACCCGGCCGTCGCCGTCCGACATCCGGACACCGCACTTCCCGACCTCCGGGCTCCTCGTCATTTGTCCACCACCAGCTCGCCTCCGACGATCGGCGGCTGCCACAGCGCTGCCGAGCACGTCACCTGCGGCAGGTCAGCGGCCGTCTCGGCGAGGCCGCGGAAGACCTCGCCGCGCCCGGCGAGCATCACCCGCGCACCCGCCTCGTCGCTCTCGAGGTGCCAGCGCATCAGTCCGACCTGCCAGGGGTGGCCGGGAGCGCCGGTCACCGCGCTGCGCCGCCACAGCAGCACCAGGGTGAAGAGGTCGAGGGAGCCCTCCTGCCGCCACGCGCCGAGCAGCTTGCGGTCGTCGAAGAAATCGGCGGCATCGGCGAGGGCCGTGGTCATGCGCGCGGTCAGCGCCGCGTCGCCAGCGGGCCACCCCACGGTGATGCGGGTGCCGGCGCGCGTGGCGAGGAACAGCTCCGCGCCCAGGCCGGAGGCGATGGCGAAGCGCCCCGGCATGGTGCGGGTCGACTCCAGCAGGGCGAGGCCATCGCGGGTCACCGCCGCGAACTCCTCGACCGCGGGATCCGCGACGCGCACCGCCAGCGGCTGCGCGGGCGCCGCGCCGGCGTCGCTGAAGCTGATGCGGCTGGGGTAGACCAGGGTGGCGAAGGCGTCGCCCGGCCTGCCCTGCTGCTTGGCGGGCAGGATGACCTTGCGGCGGGGGACCGGCGGCGCCGCCGGATCATCGGAACCGCCGGGGTCGACGGTGAAGGCGGCGGTGTAGAGGTGGCCGCTGGCGGTCTCGCCGCTGGTGAACACCACCTGCACCTTGAACTGGCGCAGCGGATAGGGCGCGCCGCTCTCCTCGCGGAAGGCCTTGCCGGCCTCGGGCATGCGGAACTGCCGCTCGAGGGTCTCCTTCTCGGGCACCAGGCGCAGCTCGCGCAGGCGCGTGAAATCCAGGTTCAGGAGCGTCCTGCCGTCGTGGAACTGCAGGGTCGTGCCGGGCACCGGGGCGATCGCGCCGGTGACGGCCTCGCCGTTCGACCACTGCACGGTGCCGGGGCGCGGCTCCTCGCATGGCGTCCGCGCGATGGGCGTGAGCACGAGGATCAGGATGATGGCGGGTGTCCACGCACTCCGCACCCGGCCGATGGCGCTCATGGCGTCCTCCTCACAGCAGATGTCTCCTGCGCCGCAACCACCATTCCAGGACCACCAGGGCGAGGAACGCCAGCAGGTACCACGGATCCCCGCCGACCAGCGCCAGGTCGCTGGTCACCGGCTTGCCGAGCAGGGTGGTGCGCAGGTGCGCGAGCAGCGGCTCCAGGTCCTGCTCGGGAGCGTAGACCCCGCCCGCGGCACCGGCCGCCGCGCTGAGCATCGCGGCATCGACGGCCAGGCGGTTGCCCTCGCCCAGGCGCGGCGCGATGGCGAAGGTCTTGTCGTAGGTGTCGTCGGCCTGGCCGGGCTGGGCGATGGTCAAGCGGAAGCGGTACTCCCCGCGCTCGCCGAAGCGCACGCGCGCGCGCAGGCTGCCGGCCTGGCCGGCGGCGGCCTCGAGCGGCACCGGGGTCTCGCTGGTGGCGCCGGCGGCGGCGAAGGCCAGGGTCGCGGCCAGGCGCGGCGCGGCGCCCGGTGGCGCGAGCACGGTGATGGTGGCGACCGCCTCATCGCCCGGCTGGTAGCGCTCGCGGTCCCACTGCACGCGCGCCAGGTGGCTGGCGTCCCCGGCGTCGGCCGCGTGGCGGACCAGTTGGCGCCAGAAGCGGCCGTAGGCGGTGGTGCCGTCGCCGCCGGCGCGCGCCAGGCGCCACAGCGTGTTGGTGGCGATGCCCACGCTCTTGCCGCGGCCGTAGGGCTGGATGGCGGCCACCGCCAGCGGGCGGCCGGCGACCACGCTCTCGAGCAGCGCGGTCGCGCCCGGGCGCAGCGGCCCGACCTCGTTGACGCTCTCCAGCACCGCGCCGCCCGCCGCGTCGCCCGCGCCGGCGAGCAGCGCCTGCAGCCCGGCGACCGCCGGTTGGCCGCCGGCGGTCGCCGGCACGCCGACCGGGAAGGTCCCGCGCAGCAGGCCCCCGGCACCGGACAGGTTCCACGGCAGCAGCGGCGCGAGCGGGGTGCTGGCGTAGCCGCCCGCGGCGAAGGCGCGCTCGCCACCCAGGAAGACCGCGGCGCCCCCCTGCTCGACGTAGGCGGTGAGCGCGGCCATCTCGGCCTCGCTCCAGCCGCTCGCCGGGAAGGCGCCGAGCACCACGCAGCCGTAGCGGCGGAGGGCCTCGGCGCTGGTCGGGAAGCCCTTCTCCAGCGCGGCGTCGCCGTCCAGGCGGTCGCCCTGCAGGGTGTAGCGGTCGCCGGTGATGCGGAACAGGCCGGTGAAGCTGACGCCGGGGTCGCGCGCCAGCTCCTGGCGCAGGCTCTTGAAGTCGGCGCCGAGCTCGCGCGTGAAGAACAGCACGTGCAGGCTCTGCTCGCGCACGTCGATCGCCAGGGCGCGGACGTTGTCGAGCAGGGACAGCTCGCCCGGCAGCTCCGGCAGCACGACGCGGTAGCGGCGCAGCCCGGGAGCGTCGGCGGTCTGCGCGAAGGTGACCTGGGCGCGGCCGTTGCCGAGCGCGGCGCGCAGCGTGGCGACGTCCTTCCAGCCAGCCCCCTCGGCGCGCTGCAGCACCACCGGCACGTCGGCGAGGCGCGCGGCGAAGGCCGGGCTGCGCGCCGCGGCGGCGAGGTCGGCGACGACGGTGAAGTCCAGGCGCGCCTCGACCGTCGCCGGCGCGGTCACGCCCGCGACCGCCAGGTTGTCGCCAGGCAGGGCCGCGCCATCCGGCGCGCCGACGCCGACGATGGAGAGCGGCACGGCCGGCGGCGTGGCGACGGTGAAGGGCTCGTCGCCGCCGTCGGTCAGCGCGACCACCGCCACCGCGCCGGCCAGCGCGGGATCGGCCGCCGCGCCCTGCAGCACCACCCCGGGATCGCCGGGCCGCTCCCCCGGCGGATAGGCCGCGGCCAGCGGCCCGCGGATGCGCGTGTCGAAGGCCAGCGTGGTGACCGTGACCCCGGACGGCGCCGCGGCGGCGATGCGCGCGGCCAGCGCGCGCGCGCGGGCGAGGCGCGGGGTCCGGCCATCGTCCGCGACGTCCATCGACGACGAGGTGTCGATGAGCACGGCGAGCCGGCCGTGGGCGCCGTCGCGGTGCTCGCTGCGCACGGTCGGATCGAGCAGCGCCAGCACCAGCAGCGCCGCCACGCCGATGCGCGGCGCGAGCAGCAGCCAGCCGCCGGCCGCGCCCAGGCGCGCGCGCAGGCGCCGGTCGGCGACCACCAGCGCGACGATCACCAGGGCGACGAGGGCCGCGAGCACCAGCGGCGGCACCTGCGGCAGCCAGAAGATCGCGGCGCTGCCGACCAGGTCGCGCTCCGGAGTGCGACCCGGCGCCGCGCCCGGTCCCGGCGCCGGCGCCGCGGGCTTGGCGATGCCCGCGGTGCCGATCAGGCCCTCGGCCAGCCAGGCCAGGATCGCGAGCACCACGCACCACGGGGTGAGGTCGCTGCCGCGCCGCGAGCGCCGCCAGTCCGCGACCGCCGCGGCGGCATCGCCGCCGGGCAGGACGCGCTGCGCGAGGCCGGCGAGCGCGGGCAGGGCCGGGCCATCGACATAGAGCGGGATGCCCTCGCCCGGCGCCGCGGCGACGGTGACGATGCGCGCGGGTCCGGCGTCAGCAGCGCCGACGGTCAGGGCGTAGACGCCGGCGCGGGCGAAGACCGGCGCCTGGTCGGCCGGCCCGTTCCACGCGCCCGGTCCGCCCGCGAGCGTGGCGATGCGCACCACGCCGGTGCTGCCGGCGGGCAGGCCCTGACCGGCGGTCAGGCGCAGCACGCGGTCGGCAGCGAGCGGCGGTGGCAGCGCCAGGCCCTGGACCATGGCCAGCGACCAGCCCTTGAGCGGCAGCGACGACCAGGCCGGGTGGAAGGCGAGGCCGCAGGTGAAGACGCGGCCCTTGCCGAACGCGGTCTCGACCAGCAGGGCGCGGCCGTCGCTGAGCCCGAAGGTCGCGCGGCCGGTGCCGACCTTCAGCGGCACGGCGCGCGCGACGCGCACGCCCTGCACGTCGACCACGCCGGCGCCGTCGCGGATCTCCGCAAAGCAGGCGGCGTCCGCGGCCAGCACCAGCGCGGGCAGCGCCGGACTCAGGCGCTCATCGCGGGTCGGCGCCGCGCCGAGCCAGTCCGGCGCCACGCCGCCGCCCTCCAGTCCGGCGACGCCGGGGACGACCAGCAGCGCACCACCACCGCCGACATACGCCTTGAACGCGGGCAGGTCGGGGTGGTCGCCGACGGTGCGCGCCGCCAGGTCGGCCCAGGTGAGCACCACCAGCGCCGGGCGGCGCTCGGCGATCTCGCGCTCGAGGTCGGCCACCGGCACCGCCATGGGCGCCAGACCCGAGATCGCGCCCGTGCCGTCGGGCGCCAGCGCGACCGGCAGCAGGCCATAGGCGCGCGGATCGCCGGAGAGCAGCACCGCGGCGCGGTCGCCGCAGGTGAAGGCCAGCCCAGCGCGGTCATCGCCGGCGAAGCCGTCGCCCTCGATGCGCACCAGCGCGTGGTGCAGGCCGGCCTGCGCCGGCGTCAGCACCACCGGCACCTCGACGTCGCCGTGCGCGGGAACGGACACCGGGCGCACGGTCTCCGCGCCCTGGTCGTCGGTCACGCGCAGCTGCACCGTGGCGCTCTCGGTTCCGTGGTTGATCAGCACCACGCCGGAGCGCGCCGGCCGCCCGGCGATGATGCGCGTGAGCGGCGGGTGGACGGCGGCGACCGCCACGTCGGCACCGGGCCGCGGCCCGGCGCCGACGCGGTGCACCACCACCTGCACGCCGGGCGGCACCGCGCCCCACTCGCCGGCGGGCCGGCCCCACTCCCCCTCCTGGGCGTCGGTGAAGACGTGGATCTCGCGCGCCGGCGCCGGCGTGGTCGCGAGCAGCGCCAGCGCCTGGCGCAGGGCGCGCCCGGGATCGGCGGCCGCCTCGGTCGCCGTCACCTGGTCGAGCGCGGCGCGCACCACCGCGGGATCCCCGCCCAGCCCGGAGGCCACCGCCGTGCGCTCGTCCACCGCCGGCACCAGCGCCGCCAGGTCGCCGGGCTTCAGTTCGCCGAGCAGCGCCGAGGCCCCCTCCAGCGCCTGGCGCAGGCGCGGCTTGCCGCCGCCGCCGTCCGCGCCCATCGACGCGGAGTTGTCGACCACCAGCACCAGCGCCGTGCGCCCACCGCCACCGAACGCGGGGAACACCGGCCGCGCCAGCGCCAGCACGACCAGCAGGATGAGCAGGCAGCGCAGGACCAGCAGCAGGACCTCGCGGACCTTGCGGCGCGCCTGCAGGTTGGGCTCGACCTTCAGGAAGAACATCAGCGACGAGAACGGCAGCGGGCGCTTCTTGACCTTGAAGAACAGGTGGAACAGCACCGGCAGGCCGGCGAGCGGGACGCACCACAGCAGCCACGGCGCGAGGAAGGTCACAGCTGGTGCACCGCGGTGCGGATGGCGGCGTCGACGGCGACGCTGGTGTCGGCGAGGTGGTAGCTGGCGCCGGCGTTGGTGCAGCCGGTGCGCAGCGCGGCGATGTGCGCCTGCACCTGGCGCACGTAGGCCTCGCGGAACTCGTCGACCTCGACGATGACGCGCTTGCCGGTCTCCATCTCGTGGACCTCGACCACGCCGTCGAAGGGCAGGTTCATCTCGGCGCGGTCGAGCACGTGCAGCGCGCAGGCCTGGTGGCCGGCGTGGACGAGGTGGCGCACGCCGGCGAGGACC
>CAWFSD010000057.1:0-19158 GCA_963818245.1 uncultured Planctomycetota bacterium | reverse complement strand
TAGGGCTATCAGCTGGGACCAGCCGGCTGTCGTTCGGCAGACCACGCGCCTACCGTTTCATCTCACCGTGCACATGGCATGCCGCTGCGCCGTGCTCACTCGCTGCGCTCGCTCCACCGCGGCCAAGCAGCACGCCATTCGCACCGTGGCCTCTTTCCAGTTGTCCGCCACCCGGACCGCACATGCTACGCCATACCGGCCATGGGTTTACTTCTCTGTTTGACAAGGAATGCGCATGATGTCCCAGTATAAGATAGCCATATTCATTGTGGTCATTGTGGGATTCCTGGCATTTCTCACCATGATCGGCCGATTGGTATACCTTCTGGTATCGCGCAAGACATTGGACCTGGCAGCAACCGAGATGAAATGGTATATCGGTGTCTCGCTGCTCATATTGCTCGTCTCTTTGACCTTGATCATTATAACTGGGGAAGTCCCTCTCAAACACAGCGGAACAACGACCTTTGCGTCTAACCCATTCATGTTTATATTCATAACCGCAAAGATCGGGGCTCTTGCTGCCGTATGTGCTTATGCGTTTGTGAAAGTCTTGCGGTGTAGAAGTTGGCTAGTGAGGATCAGGAAGTGACCGCAAGACATCTTCGAATGCCTGACAAAGCCAACCGAGCGTGCGTGACCGGTCCGTCGCTCGCCCGACTGCGGTTGCACGGTTCGCCAGGTGTGCTCGGCGCTCTTTCCACCGTTATGTGGGGCGCGTGCTGCACCCGATCGTCCATCGCCGGCATTCTCCCTGGCAGGGTGATGAAAAAGCCCGACCGGCGCCTCGCCGGCCCCTCCAGCCTGTCTGGCCGCGTTGGACGAAGCTCGACAATGCCCTGCATGTCCTGCGCTTCGTCCGCCTTGCCATCCAGGCCGGATGGGCCGACGATGCTTGGTCGCCATTTTTCGTCACCCTGCTCGGCAAGAATGTGATCGCTCTCGATTGATGAAGAAACTATTTAACAGAGCCTTCAACGAGGTGTCGTTCGCGCTATCCGAATCCGCGCTCCATCAGCGGAACGAGAGCGGTTGCCAGGCAATTTGGCTTGTCCATGAGAGTGGCAGTGCCCGCGATCACCGCCCGTGCCTGACCGCATCCATCACTTTCCCTCGAGGACCCCGATCTCAGCGATCGCGGCGAGGTCGCCCTCGAGGCAGTGCTTGGCGACGAACTTGACATAGCGCGCCTTCACGGGCGGGAATGAAACGGATTGCTCGACGGGGTTCGCCCGCAGATTGCCGAACTCGCCTTCAGCGGCGGCCTTCCACGCGCTGCCATCGGACGAGGTGGAGAACGCGTACCGATCGACCACGCCGAGGATGGCCTTGTCCTGGCGCGGCAGGTAGGTGAAGCCGGCCACGGTCTGCTCCTGGCCCAGGTCGACCACGAGCTCCTGCGGCAGGTGTCCGCCATCCGCCGGCGCGGTGCGCCACAGCGTGCCGGGGTCGCCATCGATGGCGTTGCTGGCCTCGCCGCCGGGCGCGGCGGAGGACGCGGAGACGATCTTCCACGCGGCCTTCTGAGCGGCGGCCGCGGTCGGGCTTCCGGGTGGGACCCAGGGGGCGGACGCCGGCTCCATGAACAGGCCGAAATCGGACAGCGCGGGGCAGACCGGGGCCTTGGTGACGCGGATGCGGACCTTGCCGGTGGTGGTGGGGGGTACGCGCCACAGGTGGCACGCGCCGACCGATTCGGCCTTGGCGAGCTCTTTCCAGGCACCATCGACCAGCGCGTCGATGGCGACGCCTTCGACGCGCAGGCCGAGGCGGATGTCCTCGCGCAGGCGGATGAGGTTGAAGGTCCGCGCCGCGGGCAGCTCCAGCACCACCTCGGTGGTGGTGACGGCGTCGTTCGTGACCCACGCGCTCCACGGGTCGTCGTCCAGGAGGCGTTGCGGTCCGAAGTGCGCGGCGTCGTCCCCGCGCACGTCGGCGGTCGTGGGCTTGGCGTCGGCGGCGAGGTTGCTGGCGAAGGTCGCGCGCAGGTGCTCGCCGAACGCCGCGAGGCTGGCGACGTCGACCTCGTTGAGCAGCCCGCGGCGGTCAGGTGGGCAGTTGAGGTTGAGCGAGGCGCCGTGGCCGACCGAATCGAGGTAGATCCGCATCAGGTCTTCGGGCGGGCGCACGCGGCGGTCCTCGCTGGCGTGCCAGAACCAGCCGGGGCGGATGGAGACATCCACCTCGGCGGGGCACCAGCTCTGCCCGTGGAGGGTCCCGGGACCCAGCAGGCCGCGGGGGATGTGGGACCCCGGGACGGCGTCGTCCGGGTAGGTGATGGTGGCGCGGCAGGGGTCGTCGGCGTGGCCGTGCTCGTTGCCGACCCAGCGCACTCCGGGCCCGACGTCGGAGAACATGATGGCCTCGGGCTGGTTGCGCCGCACCAGGGCCCAGGTCGTGGGCCAACCGTAGTAGGTGGTGGCGTCGATGGTGCGGCGCTCGTCGACGTCCTTGGCTTCGACGGGCCCGACCGCGCCTTTGTAATAGCCGGTGCCGCCGTTGGCGCCGTCGAACCAGACCTCGAAGAGCGGGCCGTAGTTGCTGGTGAGCTCGCCGATCTGCGCGCGGAAGACGTCCGTCACGTACTCGGGCCTGCCGTAGGCGGCGTTGTTGCGGTCCCACGGCGAGACGTAGACGCCGAAGTCCATGGTCAGGCGGTGGCAGGCGTCGGCGAATTCGCGCACCACGTCCCCCTTGCCGCCACGGAAAGGACTGCGCGAGATGTTGTGCGCAGTGCTGGCGGTGGGCCACAGGCAGAAGCCGTCGTGGTGCTTGCACACCAGGATCACGCCCTTGGCGCCGGAAGCCCGCAAGGCGCCGACGATCTGGCCGGCGTCGAATTGCGTCGGGTTGAATGTCGTCTCGGATTCGCCACCGGTGCCCCACTCGCGGTCGGTGAAGGTGTCGACGGTGAAGTGGCAGAACGCGTAGAAGGCGCGCGCGGCGTGCTTCACCTGGGCGGGGGTGGGCGTGGCGCCGAACGGGGCCGGCGCCGCAGGGGCGGTCTTCGCCGGGTCCGGATCAGCGGCGCAGGCGGTGGTCATCCCCAGCGCCGTGAGAATGGCGGCGAGCGGCCAGGTGATCAGCGGGGAGGGGGCAGGCATGGCGGGCGTCCCGGGCATGGAGGCGATGGGAGATCAACCGCATCAGTGTGCGCTTGGCCCGGACGCAGCCAAGGGCTCTATCGCCATCCGCTCCAGGGGGGTCGGATAGGGACACGCGATGACGACGTTCAGCTCGTGGGATCCCATGGTCACCCAGCGGCTCCGCTCCGAGGCGAAGCGCACGCAAGAGACGGACGCCGGAACGATCATCTGAACGCCTCGGAGCCTCGTGCGTACGAATTCATCATGGACAAAACGCATATCAGTGACGGTCCCTCCACGATCTCGCACTGCAACGGCCGGAGCGGAAATATTTCCGCGCGTTACGGAAACCGCGTCGTGCACGCGGTCGTGCTGCGTGGCCGGCCGCTCCAGATGAGCGATGACAGGACTCGCCGGATCGCATCCGTGACCACGCCTTCGATTCCGCCAAGCACCCGGTCAATGAGGATCGATGCCATGATCAGCCCCCGGTCGCACCTCCTGCTCGGCGCCGCGCTGCTGGGGTTGATCGTGATGGGCAGCGGAGCGGCGCGCGCCACCGAGGTGACGATCGCCGCACTGTTCGTGGACCACGCCGTGCTGCAGCGCGATCGGCCCATCCCGCTGTGGGGGACGGCGCCTGCGGGGACTCGGGTCGGCGTCGAATTCGCCGACCAGCGCAAGGCCACCATCGCCGATGCCACCGGAACCTGGCGTGTGCGCCTGGACCCGCTGCCCCCGAGCGGACAGGGACGCGACCTGGTGGTGCAGGCCGGCGCCGAGGCGCTGACCCGCCACGACGTCGTGATCGGTGATGTGTGGCTGTGCTCGGGCCAGTCGAACATGACGATGGCGGTCGGGGCCTGCGCGGATGCGCAGGCGGAGATCGCCGCGGCCGACCACCCCCAGGTGCGGATGTTCACCGTGGCCCAGCACCCGGCCCTGGAAGCGCTGCGCGACGTCGCCGGCGCGTGGGTCGTCTGCTCACCGCGCACGGTGGCGGATTTCTCAGGGGTCGCCTACTTCTTCGGCCGGACCCTGCACCAGGAGCTGCAGGTCCCCATCGGCCTGATCCACTCCTCGGTGGGCGGGACGCCGGCGGAATCATGGACGTCGCACGAGGCGCTGATGGGCGTGCCGGGCCTGGCGGAGCGCGCCCAGGCGGACCTCGCCACCTACATCGCCCAGCCCGAGGCGCTGCGCCGCTTCCCGGGTGCGCGCCGCGCCTGGGAGGAGGCGAACGGCGTCGTGCCGCCACCGCTCGCACCCGCGGCGCGCCGTTGGGCGGAGCCCGATCTCGACGCCAGCGACTGGAAACCGGTGACCCTGCCCGGGACGTGGGAGCAGCTCGGCTTCGCCGGCGGCGGCGTGTACTGGCTGCGCAAGGAGGTCGACCTGCCGCCTGCCGCGGCGGGCCGCGGCTTCGTGCTCAAGCTCAACTGGATGGACGAGCAGTACGACACCGCCTACTGGAACGGCGTGGAGATCGGCCGGGGTGGCGACCAGGCCCCGGACTACTACTTCGGCCAGCGCTCCTACGCGGTGCCGGCCGAGCAGGTGAAGCCCGGACGCAACGTGATCGCCGTGCGCATCTGCGCGGCGAGCGGGAAGACCGGCGTGTGGCAGTGGGGCAGCCAGTTGGAGGTGCCGGTCACAGACCCGGCCACGGTGGACGACCGGTGGCTGGCGCGCCAGGAGGTGCCCTTGCCGCCGCTCGCTCCGGCGGCGCTGGCTGGGCGTCCGAAGCTCGCGACCATCCCATTCCGCAATGTGCCGTCGTCGCTGTTCAACGGCATGATCGCGCCCCTGGCGCCCTACGCCCTGCGCGGCGCCATCTGGTACCAGGGCGAGAGCAACGCCGGTCGCGCCGGCGAGTACCGGAAGCTGCTGACGGCGATGATCCAGGACTGGCGCAGCCGCTGGGGGCAGGGCGACTTCCCCTTCCTGATCCAGCAGTTGGTGAACAACGGCGCGCCCGCGCAGGACGCCGATCAGCGCGCCGCCTGGGCGTTCCTGCGCGAGGCGCAGGCGCAGGTCGCCGACAGCGTCGCCAACGCCGGCATCGCCGTCGGGCCCGACCTGGGCGACCGCTACACCATCCACCCGACGAACAAGCAGGAGGTCGGCCGGCGCCTGGCCCTGGTGGCGCTGGCGCAGGTCTCTGGGCGGTCGATCGAGGCGAGCGGTCCCCGCTACCGGGCGATGACGGTGGAGGGTGCCGCGATCCGCGTGGCCTTCACCCACGCGCGCGGATTGGCCGCCAAGGGCGGTCCGCTGCGGCGCTTCGCCATCGCGGGGGCGGATCGCCACTTCGTGTGGGCAGACGCGGTGATCGCCGGGGACGCCGTGCTGGTCTCCAGCCCGGTGGTCGCCCAGCCGGTGGCCGTCCGCTATGCGTGGGCGGAGAATCCCGACGGCTGCAATCTCGTGAATGGCGATGGCTTGCCGGCCTCGCCATTCCGGACCGATGCCTGGTGAGTCGGGCCACCAGCGCCGCGTGGTGCGCGGCGCCGGCGGTCGGGTCGCTGGTCAGCGCGCGCCGACGTGCACCGTGGCCGGCCCCGAGATGCCACCGGCGTTCACCGCCGTCACCTGATAGGAATAATCGCCCGTCGGGTCGAGTCCCTTGACCTTCGCGTTCTTGTCGGTGACGCCGCGGTCCAGGTAGGTGGTCTCGGCGAGCGCGGTGAGGAAGTCCGCCGGCCAGGTGAAGGGCGCGCCGGGCCTGGTCGTGCGGTAGATGACGTACCCGGTCGCCCCCGGGACGGCGGACCAGGACAGGGAGATCACGGGCCCTTCGCGGGTCTTCGTCCACGCGCCCGCGAGCTGCGCCGGGGCCGCCGTCGGCGGAGCGGGGAGCGGTACGGCGGTCACGGCCGCGGATGCCTGGCCAGCTCCGGCCGCGTTCAGCGCCGTCACGTGGTACGCATAGATGCGGCCATCGGACGGCGACGTGTCGACGGATTCCGTCGCGGTGGTGGTGTCGATGAGGATGGTGCGCAGCGGGTACGTCCCGCCGACGCCGTCGGTGTGCATGGTGGTGCGCCAGACGCAGTAATCCGTCGGCGCCCGGCGACCGCGTCCCAGCGCAGGGCCACGCGGTGGTGGCCGGACGCGGTGACGACCAGTCCGGCCGGGGCCGCCGGCGGATCCATCGCCAGCGTCGTCAGCGGCTTGGCTTCCCGGCTGGGGGCCGAAGGCGCGCTCTGGCCGGTCGGGATTGCAGGCGCGCACGGTGTACGTGCAGGTCGAGCCGTTGGCGGCGGTGGTATCGATGAAGGTGGCGGGTCCCGTGCCGCTGCCGCAGACCGGCCCGGTGACATCCGTGGCGATGGCGACGGCGGGATTCCCACCGAGCGAGCGCATGACCGTGTAGCTGGTCGCCCCGGGCACGGGGGGCCAGGTGACCGCGACGCGCCCGTTGCCGGCGGTCACGCCCACGGACGTCGGCGGCGCGGGCACGTAGCCGGTCAGCTCCAGCCGCAGGTAGTCGACCATCAGGTAGGCGACCATCGTGCGCGTGTCCATGGTGATGCGCAGGGTGTTGCGCCCCGCCTTGAGCAGCGCGGCCGGGAAGGTGACGCGCTCATCGCAGAACGGGCCGTGGTCGCTGAAGTGGATGCTGCTGGTATCCGAGTACGGCGGCTTGAACCCGTCGGGTCCCAGCGCATCCGGGGCCGCCACGACGCCGCTCGCGCCGCCCAGGTCGGTGTCGTTGACGGCGAGGCGGACGTGGTCGCCATCGTTGCCGGCCAGGGCGAGGTAGAGCGAGGCCTGCGCCCCGGCGGCCGGCGCCTGCGCCAGGGTGAAGGCGATGGTGCCGGAGCAGGGCTGGTACTTGCCGCTCGCATCGGCCATCGCCGGCAGCACGTAGTTCCAGTCCCGGGGCCACTGGCTGGTGCCGACCTCGTAGGTCAGGCCGTCGGGGAAGTCCACGGGGAACTCCATCTGCCCGCCCCAGACCGGCGTGGGGAAGCCCAGCTTGGGCGGCGTGCCCGGGTTCCAGTAGTCCTCGCCGTGGCGGAACTCGTCGGCCTTGCGGTTCGCGACGCCGAGTTCGAAGACCGTCGCGCCGACGCGCTTGGGGACCCAGCGGACGGTGTCGAGCTGCGTGGTGTGCCCCGCCGTCACGGCGACGGTGAACGGTGCCTCGGGGACGTCGCACTCGAAGGGGGGAGCGCCGCCCGTCAGCGGGTGCGAGAGGAAGGTCCCCGCGGCGCCCGGCCCGAAGATCCACAACGCGTACCCGGTCCCGGCGATGACGTTGGGAATGGTGAAGCTGCCGTCCGCGGCGGTGCGCACCCAGAACTGGTAGGTCTTCGACCACTTCTGGAAGTCGTAGAAACCCTTGTGGGTCTGCGGCTGGATCTGCAGCCCCACCCACAGGCCCTGCGCCGAGGCGCCGGGAGCGCCGGGATCGGCGATGACGACGCGTCCGCTGACCGTGCCGCGGCCGGAGGGGGGCACGAAGCCGGCGTGGGTGAACCAGGCGTACGGCCAGGCCTTGGCTTCGGCCGCGGCGCGCGCGCGGGCGTCGGCGAACAGTCGGTGCGCCGCCTCCTTGGGGTCGGTGATGGTCGCGGGCACGTGGTTGAGGTAGGTGAACCAGGGGCCGCAGGTCTTGGTCCAGACCTCGCCCTTGTCCATGTACCCGTCCGAGCCCATGCCGACCTCGCCGGTCAGGATCGAGTTGTTGAGCTCGCTGTACGGGTAGACGGAGACGTCGCGCTTGAGCGGCCCGCCGTTGCTGAACTCCATCGTCGTCATCATCCAGCGGCCGACGTTCAGCCCGTCCTTGCCGACGCTGCTCCAACCCCACGCCTCCAGGTCCGCGTGGTCCTGGCTGTAGATGAACTTGTCGGCGTAGGTGCCCTGCTGCGTGCCGTCCAGGTTGACGGTGATCTCGTGCGGAGAGTCGGGGACCTTGACGCCCTTCGAACCGGGGACGCCGATGAAGAAGTCGCGGCGCGCGTCCGCGCTGACCCAGTTGAAGGCGCGCGGCACGCGCGTGACGACGCCCCAGGCCCCGACCTCGAATGCCTCGTCCTGCGGGCGGTGGGTCATGGAGGCGGTCGAGTAGAACCCCGGCGATCCGCGCAGCATCGAGAAGTGGATCTCCATGACGCCGTTGGTCGGGCTGGTGCTCAGCAGGCGGAGATCGCCGTAGTCGCCGCCGTTGGCGGCCGGGTCCGTGGCCAGGTCGTACACGAACTCGCCGCTGCCGAGCGAGAACCCGCCGTAGTAGTACTGGCCGTTGCCGAGCAGGGTCTCGGTGGTCGTCACCGCGCCGGCGTGCTCATACGTGTACTTCAGCGAATTGAGGCGGCCGGTCTTCTTGACCGCCACGATGCTGGCGATGCCGTTGGACATGGTCACCGTGCCGTCGGCATGGTCGACGACCGTCACCGGCGCGGCCGTGCCGGCAGCGCTGGCGGCTGGTGCGGGCGCGGTCTCGGCCGCCGCGCCCGCGATGGCCGCCCCGATGAGGAGCGCTGCCGCCCGCAGGGATGTCCCGCCGTGCACGCGGGGCGCCGGTGCCGATGCGAGGGGGGCGCGGATGCAGGACGGATTGGTCATGGGGTTCCAGGGAGGGGATGAAGGCGGGGCCGGCCGCGCGCAGGACCGCTGGGGCCGGGCGGCGCAGATACTACGATACACCGGAGGCGGCCGCTGAGGGAACTGATGTCACCTGCCCAGCACATTCGTCGCACCGGTCGCCCCCGGGGGGCGGGTCACCATTCTCCATTCCCGGTGACGTTGGCGACGTGAACGGGCCTGGTGCCGTCTGGTACTGGTTAGTGCTTGATCACGCGGGAAGTCCGGCGCGGCGCGCTGCGCCCCCGGCCCCTGCGGGGCGCCCGGAAAGTTCGCGAAACCCATGTCCACGCAAGTTACCCTCCCTCCATGACCAGCCCGTCCGATCCCCGCCGTGCCCCGTCGTCGCAGTCCCTTCCCGACGTCCCCGCCACATTGGGCACGCGCCGCGAATTCCTGGGTGGACTGGCGCGCGGCGGCATGGGCATGGCGGTGCTCGGCGCTCTCGGCGTGGAGCCGCTGGCCCTGGCGGCGGAACCGCCCGCGTCCGGCGCGGCACCAGCCAGCGCGGAACTGTCCTGGCTGGGAGGCGCCGCGCCGCAGACCCCGTGCGGAGTCAGCTGGGGCGTGCCGTGGGCGCGTGGGGCCATGGCGCGGGACAGCCAGCTGGTGGTGCGCGACCGCGCTGGCGTTGCCCTCCCGACCCAGACCTGGCCGCTGGCCTTCTGGCCGGACGGCTCGCTCAAGTGGAGCGGGGTGGCGATCGCCGCCGACGCGCGCCTGGAAGGTCCGCTCAGCATCGCCGCGGGCACCGCTCCGGCTCCGGTCCAGGCGCTGCGCGTGCGCGAGGACGCGGAAGCGGTCGACGTAGCGACCGGTCCGCTGACGTGCCGCATCGCGCGCCACGGCGCCAACCTCATCGAGTCGCTGAGCGTCGACGGCCGCGAGGTCGGCCGCGCGCTGCGCCTGGTCGCCAGCCGCGAGGACCGCAGCGCCTTCGCCGTCCCAGGGCGTGCTGCGCATCGTGGAGTACACCAGCCGCGTCACCGCGGTGGTGGTGGAGCAGACCGGTCCGGTGCGCGGGGTGGTGCGCATCACGGGGGTGCACGCCGGCGCCGACCGCGCGTGGCTGCCCTTCACGGTGCGCCTGTACTTCACCGCCGGGCTGGCCTCGTGCCGCGTGGTGCACTCGTTCGTCTTCGATGGCGACGCGCAGCAGGACTTCATCCGCGGCCTGGGCATCGCCTGCACCGTGCCCTTCCGCGAGGAGCGGCAGAACCGCCACGTGCGCTTCGCCACCGACGGGGACGGGGTGTGGGCCGAGCCGGTGCTGATGGCCCCGGGGTACCGCGAAGCGCTGGTCCCCGGGGCGCTGCAGATGAACCGCGACCAGCTCCTGGGGCGGCGCATCCCGGATGCAGGCGCGCTCGCGCCCAAGGTGCGCGACGCGTTCGCCACCATCGCGGTGTGGGACGGCTTCAAGCTCGCCCAGCTCGCTCCGGATTCCTTCAGCGTCGCCAAGCGCACGGGCCCGGCCAGTTCCTGGCTGCACCACCTGAACGGCCGGCGCGCGCGCGGGCTGGCCTTCCTCGGCGACGTCTCGGGCGGCCTGGCGCTCGGCCTGAAGGACTTCTGGGAGAAGTACCCCGCGGCGCTGGAGATCGGCGGCGCGGGCGGCGCGGCGGGCGAGCTGACCGCGTGGTTCTGGTCGCCGGACGCGCCGGCGATGGACCTGCGGCACTACGACACCGTCGGCCACGACGGCCGCATCTCGTACGAGGACCACCAGGAGGGCTTCAGCACCGCGACCGGGGTGGCGAACACCCAGGAGCTGACGTTGTGGGCGGCGGGGGAGACCCCGTCCAACGCCACGCTCGCCGCGTGGGCGGCGGACGCGGACGCGCCGCCGCTGCTGGTGTGCAGCCCAGCGCACTACCACGCCACGCGCACGCTGGGCATTCTGGAGCCTGCCGGAGCGCAGCGATCCCGACGCCGCGGCGGTCGAGGAGCAGCTCGACCGCGCCTGGGACTTCTACGCCGGCGAGGTCGAGCGGCGGCGCTGGTACGGGTTCTGGGACTTCGGCGACGTCATGCGCACCTACAGCGACGTGCGCCACGGCTGGCTCTACGACATCGGCGGGCACGCCTGGAACAACACCGAGCTGATGCCGAACGCGTGGCTGTGGTTCGCCTTCCTGCGCAGCGGCCGCGCCGACGCCTTCCGCCTGGCGGCGGCGATGACGCGCAACACCGGCGAGGTCGACGTCTACCACAGCGGGCCGTTCATGGGCCTCGGCTCGCGGCACAACGTCAGCCACTGGGGCTGCGGGGCCAAGGAGGCGCGCATCAGCGAGGCGTGGCTCAAGCGCTGCTTCTACTACCTGACCACCGACGAGCGCACCGGCGACCTGATGCGCGAGGTGCTGACCGTCGACGAGACCATCGCCCGCATCCAGCCGCTGCGCCACGAGCTGACCCGGCCCGACGAGCCGGTGCTCTACCGCATCGCCCCCGACTGGCTGGCCATGGCCAGCAACTGGATGACCGAGTGGGAGCGCACCGGCGATCCGCGCTACCGCGACTACGTCCTGGCCGGCATGCGCTCGATCGGAGCGATGCCCGAGGCCTTCAGGACGCGCCAGGCCTTCCGCCTGGATCCGGTCACCAAGCGGCTGAGCGACGTCGGCGAACCCAACCTGAAGGTCGGCGAGTTCCTGGTGCTGTTCGGCGGCGACCAGATCATGGTGGAACTCGGCGAGCTCATCCCCTGTCCGGAATTCACCGCGGCGTGGGCTGCCCTGTGCGCGACGTGGGTGGCGGAAAAGCGCGATTTCTACACCCGGATGCGCATCACCGCCTTCCTCGCCAACGCCAAGCGCGACCCGGCGCTGAAGGCGCGGGCGTGGCAGCTGATGAAGGACAGCCTGGTGGTGGGCGGGCGGGCGCGGTTCCCCGCTGCGCCAACGGCGCTCACCGGACCCGAGGTCGCCGAGCCCGTGGCGGAGCTGTCGCCGCTCGACACCCCCGGAACGGCCCAGTGGGCGCTCAACGTCATCACGACGTTGCAGCTCGCCCGGGAGTTCGCACCGTAGCACCGCCCCGCATCTCCACCTCGAGGATTCCGATGCCCACTCCGCCGACCACCATGCCCGCCCTGGCCGTCCTCGTGCTCGCGCTGGCCTGCGTCCACACCGCCGCGTCCGGGGCCGAGCTTCCGCCGGTGCTCCAGGCGCTGCCCAGCGGCGCGCGCGTCCTCTTCCAGGGCGACTCGATCACCGATGGGAACCGGGGGCGCAGCCCCGACCCCAACCACATCCTCGGGCACGGGTACCAGTTCATCGCCGCCGCGCACCTGGGGTCGGCCTTTCCCGAGCGCAAGCTGGTGTTCATCAACCGCGGGGTGAGCGGCAACCGCGTCGCCGACCTGGCCAAGCGCTGGCAGGAGGACGCGCTCGACCTGAAGCCGGACCTGCTCAGCATCCTGGTCGGGGTCAACGACTTCACCCACGCCACCGACGGCAGCGTCCCGGGCACGGCGGCGACCTACGAAGCGGACTACGACGCGCTGCTCACGCGCACGGAGACGGCGCTACCGGGGGTCCACCTGGTGCTGGGGGAACCCTTCCTGCTGCCGGTCGGGCGGTTCGCCGACCGCTTCGCCGAGCACGCCGCCGCGATGGCGGGCTACCAGCAGGCGGTCGCGCGCCTGGCGCGCAAGCACCACGCCGTGCTGGTGCACTACCAGGCGATGTTCACCAGCGCCTGCAGCCGCGCCCCGGCCGACTACTGGATCTGGGACGGGATCCACCCCACCTACAACGGTCACGGCCTGATGGCCGAGGCCTGGCTGGCGGCGCTGGCGGAGGTCGCCAGTCCCTGATGCGCGGGGGCGCCCGCTCCGTCCGCCGCGGGCCGCCCGCTGAGCAGTCACCATCGCCTGGCTGGCCTCGCCGCCCTGCCTTCCTCTTCCCTCCGCCTCTCTGTGGCTCCATGTCGATCCTGCTGCGCAAGGCCTCACGAAGACGAATCGACATGGAGCCAGCAGAGAGGCGGAGGGGAGCCGCAGAGGAGGCATGATCAGCGCTGGCCCGCGCCCCTTGATCATATATGATCTGCAGGACCGACCTTCTGGAGCCGGCATGCCCCTTTTACGACGTTTCCCCGGCCTCCACCTTGTGCGCGCCGCGCTGCTGGTCGCGCTGGTCCGGGCCGCCGCGGGCGCGGACGCTCAGGTCCTGAGCATCGCCGCCGGGCCCCACGAGCGCACCCAGGTGCTGGTCACCGTGGCCCTGCCCGGCGACTTCGCGCGCGGACCGTGGACGATGGTAACGGCGGACGGGCAGCGGCTCGCCGTCCAGGTCGATGACCAGCACCACGGTTACGTGCGCGTTCCGCACCTCGCGGCCGGGGCGACGCTCACCGGGCGGCTGGAGGCGGTGGCGACCGCCGCGCCGGCGGTGACCTGGCAGCGCGAGGGGGACGTGCTCGCCGCGCAGGCCGGCGGCCTGCGGCTCCTGCGCTACGTCGGCGGCGCCGGCACCCTGCCGGACGGGGTGAAGGAGGTCTACCGGCGCGGCGGCTACCTGACCGACGTGGTCACCGCCGCCGGCGTCACCGTGACCGACGACTACCCGCCCAACCACCTCCACCACCACGGCATTCGGATGGCCTGGGCGAAGACCCGCTTCGCCGGGCGCGCGCCGGACTTCTGGAACATGGGCGAACGCACCGGCACCGTCCAGGCGCTCGGCATCGATGGCACCTGGGATGGCGCGTGGTGCGCCGGTTTCCACGCGCGCCACCGCTACCTCGACCTGGGGGTGACGCCGGCCGTCGCCGTCCTCGAGGAGCGCTGGGACGTCGTGGTGGGCGCGCCGCTTCCGGGTGCGCCCATGTCGATCGACCTGACCGCGACGCAGGCCTGCAGCGGCGCGCAGGCGCTGCAGCTGACCCCCTTCCACTACGGCGGGCTCGGCCTGCGCGGCAACCGCGCCTGGAATCCCCCGGACGGCACGGCGCGCTTCCTCACCAGCGAGGGCAAGGACCGCGCGAACGGGGATGAGACGCGTGCCCGCTGGTGCTGGATGGGCGGCGAGGTCGACGGCCGGACCGTCGGCATGGTGGTCTTCGACCATCCCGCCAATCTGCGCCACCCGACGCCGGTGCGCCTGAACCCCAAGGAGCCGTTCCTGGCGTATGCCCCCGCGCAGCCCGGCGAGTTCACCATCGCTCCGGACGCGCCGCTGGTCCTGCGCTACCGCATCGTCGCCTGGGATGGCGCTCCCGACGCCATGCGCTTCGACCGCCTGTGGGAGGACTTCGCGGAGCCGCCGGCCGCCACCGTCACGAGCCCTCCCGGGAAGTGAGCCGGCGCCGGCCCGGCGTGTTCCCCGTGTGCTTGCGGAACCAGCGGCAGAAGTACGCCGCGTCGCGGAAGCCGCACTGCTGCGCGATGGCGATGATCGGCTCGTCGGTGTGGGCCAGCAGCGCCTCCGCTTCGCGCAGGCGCACCCGCGTGAGGTGGCCGATGATGGTCTCGCCGGTCTCGCGCCGGAACATGCGGCTCAGCGACCCGCGGTGGTAGCCGACGCGCCGCGCGATGCTCTCCGCGGACAGCTCGGGATCGGAGAACTCCTGGGCGATGATCTCGGTGGTGCGGCCGACGTGCGAGGGCCGCGGCTGCACCCCGATCGCGTCGGCCAGGCGGTGCCACTCCGCGATCGCCAGCAGGCTGGCGCGGCGCCGCGCCGGTGCGGAGGGGTCCGCCAGGCTGGCGGCCAGTTCCTGCAGGCGCTCGCGCGAGGGGGGCGGCACGGTGTAGACGCCAGGGCGCAGGCCGAGTTCGAGCACCAGCTGCTCGGCGTAGGGTCCGTCGGTGCTGAACCAGCACATCTCGTTGACCGCCTCCAGCGCCCAGAAGCGGTGCGGGATGGTCGGCAGGTAGATGGCCACCTGCCCGGGGCCGAAGCGCAGGCGCTCGCCGGCCACCTCCATGACCGCGGCGCCGGAGATCACCCACTTGGCGATCACCAGGCGCTGCGACCAGCTCGGGCCGAAGCGTCCCCTGGTCACCTGCAGGTGCTGGACGCTGCGCAGCGCCACCATCACCCCGTCGGGCGCCTGGTCGCGGTGCCGCGCCGCGTTCAGGCCGGAGAGGGGCTGGGCCAGGGCCTCGCCGGTCCAGTTCTCGGGTCCGCTCACGGCATGTGGGGCTTGGGGGTGGGCATGCATCAGGGTACAATCCAGGGAGGACGCCGGCCAGGGGCGGATTCCCGCACCCTATCCGGTCCTGGTCAGGCGGAGCCCCTGGGGGGTCGAGCGCCAGCTCGGCCATCGCGGTGATCTGCAGGTGATCGTGGTCGGGCTGGCGCCCGGCCCCCCAGGGAGAGGCGACTGGTCCTGCAGTGACGAAAGCACCACGGACGGGACCGAAGTCCAGTGAACAGCCCAGGTTTGCGACGGTATTTCATCGCGTCCACTGGTGCGCCGGCGCTGCGAGGAGTTTCAGGAGATGAGCAACGCACGATCCCACGGTGGTCTCGGCACGGCGTGGGTGATGGAGGCGCTCACCCGAGCGCTGCGAAGTGCTCCTGGCGCACTCGCCGCCCTGGCCACCGCCGTGACGGCGGGAACCTGGTCCTCTGCTGTCGCTGCTGAAGCCCTGTCCCTGACGGCTGGCGCCCAGGTGGTGCACCACGTCGGCATCTACACCGCACCCCCGGCCACGGTCGGAGTGCCCGACCCGGCGATCAAGGCGTGCCGGGTTCCCGATGGCCCGCTCCTCGGCAACGGCGACCTCGCGGTCGCCATCGGTGGGACGGCGACCAGCCAGACCTGGTACATCTCCAAGTCCGATCTCAGCCAGGCGAACCGCGGCGTCGGCGCCGTCACGGTGCGCCTGCGCGCGGGCGCGGGGGACGCAGCCCGCTACCGCCAGGAGCAGGACCTGGCCCAGGCCGAAGTGCGGTCGCTGATCCCGCTGGTCGGCGGCGACCTGCGGGCGCGGTCCTGGACCGCCGACGATGGCGACCTGCTGGTGATCGAACTGTCCACGGACGGCGACGCGGCGATCGCAGCCGACCTGACGGTGTCCACGCACGCGGCCCGCGCGAAGATCGCCTCGAGCGGTCCTGGCGACGTGCTGTGGGCGTCGCGCGAACTCGCGGTCACGATGGACGGGAAGCCCTTCACCGCCAAGGCCGCCGTGGCCGCGCGCGTCCTCGGCGCGACGGTCACCGCGGGCGGCGATGGCGCGGGTGTCGCGACGACGGCCTTCACCATTCCGGCGCATGGCGCGGTCACCATCGTGACCGCGGTCGCTGGCGGCCTCGGCTCCACCGGTCAGGTGGCGGCGGCGCAGGACCTGGTGGGGCGCTGCGACGCGTCCTCCCTCGCCCAGCGCCACGCCGCCCACCTCGCGTGGTGGCGGGCGTACTGGGCGCGCTCATCCATCCGCCTCGATGACGACCTGGTCGAGGGCTTCTACTACGGCGCGCTCTACGTCCTCGGCTGTTCCACCCGCGCCGGCTCCGTGGCGCCCGGATTGGCGGGACCCTGGCAGCTCGACGGGCCGGTGTGCTGGGGCAACCGCTACACCCTCGACTACAATTTCGAGGCGCCGTGGTGGGGGGTCTATTCCTGCAACCGGCCCGCTCTGGCCGAGCCGTACTACGACACCATCCTCAAGCTCATCCCGGCCGGGCGCGAACTCGCGGTCCAGCACGGCACCAAGGGCGTGCTCTTCGGGGTCAACGCCCACGCGTGGGGCGGCTTCACCGACACGCGCACGCTCAACATGAAGGGCAACGCCTCGCTGGCCTGCCTCGGATTCCTCATGCACTGGCGCTACACGCGCGACGACGCCTTCCTGGTCGCGAAGGCGTGGCCGCTGCTGCACGAGCTCGACCTGTTCTGGCAGGACAACCTGACCTGGGAGGAGAGCGGCAGGCGCTGGATCATCGCCGACTCCTCGACGCGGGAAGGCGGCCACGACACCAATCCGATCAACGAGCTGGCCTTCGTGCGCGCCATCTACGGCTTCCTGCTGCAGACCGCCGACCGGCTCGAGGGCCAGCGCAGCGGCGACGAGGCCATCCGCATCACCGCCGCGGACCGCATGCGCTGGCGCGGCTACCTGGACCACCTCGCCGCCTACCCGACCATGGTCGAGGGCGGGAAGACCATCTTCAAGGAGGCGGAGAACCGCACGCGCATGTCGCTCGGCGGGGCCGGCGACAACAGCGACGTGCTCTTCCACCTCTTCCCGGGCGAGGGCCTGGACCCCGGCGACGCCGCGGCCTACGAGGTCGCGCGCAACACCGTCGCCGCGCTCTGCCCCGCGCAGGGCAAGCAGTCGTGGTTCCAGGCCAACTGCTTCCCCAAGATCTACACCCAGGCGGTGCGCGCCGGCTGGCCGGCGCAGTCGGTGCTCGACAACCTGCGGTCGATGCTCGCCGGCAAGCAGCCCTACGACGACCGCGGCGACCACGCCGTCATGCGCGGCAACCTCAGCATCATGCCGCCGGTGCACGGCATCGAGTCGGTCGGCGCCATCGAGGCGATCGACTCCATGCTGCTGCAGAGCCAGGGCGGCGTCATCCGCGTGTTCCCGGACTGGCCGGGCGGTCGCGACGCGGCCTTCCAGGACCTGCTCGCCGAAGGCGCGTTCCGGATCACCGCGGCGTGCGACCACGGCACCGTCGGCCCCATCGAGCTGGTCAGCGAGGCGGGGGGACGCTGCCTGCTGGTCGTGCCGTGGGAGGGTGGGACGCCCAGCGTCACGGAGGTCGGCGCCACGGACCCGGTGGTGCCCGCGGTGATCGCGGGCGGACGCCTCGGGTTCGACACCGTGCGCGGCAGGCGTTACCGCATCGCTCAAGCTGCGGCCGGGAAGGGCGGATGACCATGGCCCGCCTCATTCCCGCCGCCGTGCTGGCGTGCCTGCTCGCCGCCGCGCTGGCTCCAGGCGGTGGCGCGGCGGAGTACGTCATCGCCCCCGATGGCGACGACGCCCACGCCGGCTCCCTCGCCCAGCCGTTCGCCAGCCTGACGCGGGCGCAGGCGGCCGCCGCGCCTGGCGACACCGTGCTCATCCGCGGCGGCACCTACCGCATCCGCGAGGACCAGATCACCCGTAAAGAGGGCATCTTCGCCCACGTCTTCGTCCTCGACAAGAGCGGCACGCGGGCCGCGCCGATCAGCTACGTGGCCTACCGCGGCGAGCGGCCGGTCTTCGACTTCTCGGCGGTGCGCGCCGAAGGCCTGCGCATCATCGCCTTTTTCGTCAGCGGCTCGTGGCTGCGCCTGCGCGACTTCGACGTGACCGGCGTGCAGGTGACGATGACGACCCACACCCAGTCGGAGTGCTTCGAGAACCTGGGCGGCAGCGACAACATCTACGAGAACCTCGCCATGCACGACGGGCAGGCGATCGGCTTCTACCTGGTCAGCGGTTCGGACAACCTGGTCCTGGACTGCGACGCCTACCGCAACCACGACCACGTCTCGGAGGACGGCAAGGGCGGCAACACCGACGGCTTCGGCTGCCACCCGCGCCGGGGCAGCACCGGGAACGTCTTCCGCGGCTGCCGCGCGTGGTTCAACAGCGATGACGGCTACGACTGCATCAGCGCCTGCGAGGCGGTGGTGTTCGACCACTGCTGGGCGATGTACAACGGCTACTCGACCACCTTCGCCAGCCTGGGCGACGGCAACGGCTTCAAGGCCGGCGGCTGGGCGCGCACGCCGACCGCGCGCCTGCCCAGCCCGATGCCGCGCCACACCGTGCGCTTCTGCCTGGCGGTGCGCAACAAGGCCAGCGGCTTCTACGCCAACCACCACCTCGAGGGCGGCGACTGGCTGAGCAACAGCGCGTACCGCAACGGCAACGACTACAACATGCTCGAGCGCGTGAACGACCCCGATGGCGAGCACTTCGACCTGAACGTTCCGGGCACGCGGCACGTCCTGAAGAACAACCTCGGCTACAAGGGTGGCAGGGAGCTGACCAACCTGGACGCCGGGCGCAGCGAGGCGGTGGCCAATTCCTTCGACCTCGGGATGACCATCACCGACGCCGATTTCCTCAGCCTCGACGAGGCGCAGGTGGTCCTGCCGCGCAAGCCGGACGGCAGCCTGCCGGACGTGACCTTCCTGCACCCCGCCCCCGGCAGCCAGCTCATCGACCGCGGCGTCGAGATCGGCTTCCCGTTCGCCGGCAGGCACCCCGACGTGGGCTGCTTCGAGAGCCCGTGAAGGCGCGCGGTGTCAACGCTGGTTGACGGGCCATTGTCGAGGGCCAGGCCATGAGCGGTCCGGTGCCGCGGAATGTGCGGTGAAATCGACTTTTCACCATTGGCATCGCCATGGCTCTGCTCGCTTCGACCAACCGCCCAGCCAAGGATGGCCCGGGTCTTCAGGTCGACCCGCGCAGGACGGACTGGGGATGAGTGACGATCGCAACGGGTCCGCGCGACCCGACGTGTCCGTGGAACGGCTCCTCACCGCTGGCCTGGGCACCGACCACGAGACGGTCCTC
>CAWFSD010000056.1:0-9451 GCA_963818245.1 uncultured Planctomycetota bacterium | reverse complement strand
TCAGGACCTGCACGTCGGCGAGGGTCGGCGCGGGCATGGCATCCTCCGGCGCCGGCGCTGCGGCGTGGTGCGAGCATCCGCCTCGGCGGCAGCGGGCCAGGGTCACGGGCGACCCGCCGCCGGGCGTGGGTGATGGGCGGGGGGCGCCCGCGCTCCGCTGGTGAAAAAACACATGCGACCCGCAAAAGACCTCATGGACGGTGTTGCTTTGCGGGTATACCCATCTCCATCATGCCCACCGCACCATCCCTCCCAGGCACCCGCTTCGCGCTGCCGCTCGCCTGCTGCGCGGTGGCGCTGGTCGGGCCCTGGGCGGCGGCGGCCGACGGCCCGAGCCTGCGCACCTTCACCACCCAGCGCCTGAGCGACCAGTTCCTGAGCGAGGGTGCGGCTTTCGGGGACTTCAACCACGATGGCAGGATGGACGTCGTCTCCGGCCCCTACTGGTACGAGGGTCCCGCCTTCACCGTGCGCCACGAGTACTACCCGGCGAAGGCCTTCGACCCGCACGGCTACTCGGACGACTTCTTCGCCTGGGCCTGCGACCTGAACGGCGACGGCAACCAGGACATCGTCATCGTCGGCTTTCCCGGCAAGGACGCGTCGTGGTTCGAGAACCCGGGTCCGGGCAAGGATGGCCAGTGGGTGCGCCACCAGGTCGTCGACGCGGTCGACAACGAATCGCCGGCCTTCATCGACGTGGTCGGCGATGCCCGCCCCGAACTGCTCTGCATCGCGGGCGGCCACGTGGGCTACGCGAGCCCCGACTGGGCCGCGCCAGCCAAGCCCTGGACCTTCCACCCGGTGTCGGCGAAGGGCGGTTGGGGCCGCTTCACGCACGGCCTGGGCGTCGGCGACCTCAACGGCGACGGGCGCAAGGACGTCCTGATGCGCGAGGGCTGGTGGGAGCAGCCCGCGGACCTGACCGGCGACCCGCAGTGGGTCTTCCACCCCGTCGACTTCGGCGGCGGCGGCGCGCAGATGGAGGTCTACGACGTCAACGGCGACGGCCGCCCGGACGTGGTGACCTCGCTGGCCGCGCACGATTACGGCCTGGCCTGGTTCGAGCAGAACGCCGACCACACCTTCACCCGCCACCTGATCATGGGCGACAAGCCCGAGGACAACCGCTACGGCGTGCACTTCTCGGAACTGCACGCGCTGCAGCTGGTCGACGTGGACGGCGATGGCCTGAAGGACATCGTCACCGGCCGGCGCTGGTGGTCGCACGGTCCGCACGGCGCCAAGGACGCGGAGTTCACCGGCGTGCTCTACTGGTTCAAGCTGGTGCGCGGGCCGGGCGGCGCGGTCGACTGGGTGCCGCACCTGATCGACGACGCCAGCGGTGTCGGCACGCAGGTGATGGTCGGCGACGTGAACGGCGACGGCCTGCCCGACGTCGTGGTCGGCAACAAGAAGGGCACCTTCGTCCACCTCCAGCACGCGCAGCCGGTCGACCAGGCCGCCTACGACGCCGCGCAGCCCAAGCCGCTCGCGCACTAGGTCCGCATGCGCCCGCCCCCTCACCGTCCTCGCACCTCGGACGCACGGCCGCGCCCGGCGCGCCCTGCCGGGGGTTGCGGCGGCGACTGAGCCGTGAGTCGTCCAGCGCTGGGAAGACGCCTCGCCCGGGCCACGCCCGAGCGTCGGCGCGATCGTGGATTTTTGCGATTTTCCATGGTATTTACCGGTGTGATCACTGCGTCAACCCGGGCTCAACGGCGACCGGTCCCGACCCGTACCCTGCTCGCACACCAGCGCGTTTTCCCGCAGCGAAAGGCCCGCATGCTCCGTCCCCTCCTGCTCATCCCCCTCCTCGCCGCCGGCGTCTGCTCGTGGTCCGCCGAGGAGCGCAGCATCTTCGACGGCACCACGCTCGGTGGCTGGGAAGGCGATGCGAAGTGGTGGCGCGTCGAGGACGGCGCGCTGACCGGCGAGATCCCCGCGGGCCAGTCGCTCGGGCGCAACCAGTTCCTGTTCTGGAAGGGCGAGAGCCGCGACTTCGACCTCACCGTCGAGTACCGCATCAGCGGCGTGCCCAGCGCCAACTCCGGCATCCAGATCCGCAGCCAGCGCCTGGAGGATGGCGAGGCCAAGGGCTACCAGGCCGACCTCGACGATGGCGCGGTGTGGCTCGGCCGGGTCTACGAGGAGAACGGCCGCGGACTGGTCGCCGAGCGCGGCACGCGCGCCTCGATCGCGCCCGACGGCCGGCGCTGGGCCGACCCGCTGGCCACGCCGGAGAGCTTCCGCGGGGTCCCGGTCAAGGAGGGCTGGAACACCTACCACGTGCACGCCGCCAACTCGCACATCGAGACCTGGATCAACGGTACGTTGTTCGCCGCGCTCGATGACCACCAGAGCAGCGCCGCGAAGTACGCCGGGCGCATCGGCCTGCAGCTGCACGCGGGTCCCGGCCCGGCCAAGATCCAGTTCCGCAACCTGCGCTTCACCGACCTCGGCGCCTCGGAGCTGCCGCCGGCGCTGCCCGGCACGACGGACGTGGCGGCCGCCGAGAGCGTCGGCATCCGCCCGCTCGGCGCCGACGGCAAGCCGCTCAACCTCGACTTCGAGACCGGCACGCTCGCCGGCTGGACCGCCACCGGCGACGCCTTCAAGGACCAGCCGATCAAGGGCGACACGGTCAGCCCGCGCAAGCCGGGCATGGCCAGCCGCCACGCCGGCCAGTTCTGGATCGGCGGCTACGAGCACGTCGGCGACGAGGGCACCGGCACCCTGACCTCGCCGGCCTTCACCGTCGCCCAGCCGTGGGCGAGCTTCCTGGTCGGTGGCGGCGCCGACCGCGCCACGGTGCGCGTCGAGCTGGTCGAGGAGGGCACCGGCAAGGTGGTCTTCACCGGCGGCGGCAAGGATCTCGAGGACATGCAGCGCGTCGCCGTCGACCTGACCGCGTGGCGGGGCAAGCAGATCCGCATCCGCCTGGTCGATCAGGCGACCGGCGGCTGGGGCCACCTCAACTTCGACGACTTCGTGTTCCACGAGCAGCGCCCGTCCTTCGCGCCGGCCGCGGCCAAGGCCATCGCGTCGCACCAGAACGACAGCGCCGTGCTGTGGCACCTGCGCCCGAACCCGGCCAAGCCCACCGCCGTCGCCAACCCCGAGGCGCAGAAGCTGATCGCCGGCCTGATGCTGACGCACGGCTTCCAGGCCGAGCTGATGGTCGCCGAGCCCGACGTGCGCCAGCCCATCGCCTTCGCCATCGACGACCGCGGCCGCCTGTGGGTGGTCGAGGCCTACAGCTACCCCAACAAGCAGCCCGAGGGCAAGGGCAAGGACCGCATCGTCATCTTCGAGGACAAGGACGGCGACGGCGTGTTCGAGACGCGCACGGTGTTCACCGAGGGCCTCAACCTGGTCAGCGGGATCGAGCTCGGCTACGGCGGCGTGTTCGTCGGCGCCGCGCCGCAACTGCTGTTCATCCCCGACCGCGACCACGACGACAAGCCGGACGGCCCGCCCGAGGTGGTGCTCGACGGTTGGGGCCACCAGGACACCCACGAGACGCTCAACAGCTTCACCTGGGGACCGGATGGCTGGCTCTACGGCAACCAGGGCGTGTTCACGGGCTCGAACATCGGCAAGCCCGGGGCCAGCGACGCGGAGCGCACCCCGCTGCACGCCGGCGTGTGGCGCTACCACCCGGTGCGCAAGGAGTTCGAGGTCTTCGCGCACGGCGGCAGCAACCAGTGGGGCATCGACTTCAACGAGGTCGGCCACCTCTTCATCACCCACTGCCGCAGCTTCTGGGGCGGCGGCGGCACCAGCTACGTGATCCGCAACGGCCACTACTGGAACCAGGTGAACGGCGGGTACGCGCCGTTCATCGACAACAGCGCGCCCGACTTCGCGCCCGCCCTCAAGAACTACCTGCCCGCCTCGGCGCGCTACGACGACGGCGAGGGTGGCGCGGGCAAGCCCGGCAGCGGCGCGGTCTACGGCGGCCACGCGCACGCCGGCGCGATGATCTACCTCGGCGACAACTGGCCCGAGATCTACCGCGACCACCTGTTCACCTTCAACCTCTTCGGCCAGCAGCTCAACCACCAGGAGAGCGTGCGCAGCGGCTCGGGCTACGAGACCCTCCACGCCGGCTACGACATGCTGTGCTCGGCGGACCCGCGCTGGCTCGGCGTCGACCTGCAGTACGGCCCCGACGGCGCCGCCTACGTCATCGACTGGTGCGACACCCAGCACTGCCACACCCCCCGCGACGAGAGCTGGAACCGCTCCGACGGCCGCATCTACCGCGTGTCGTGGGCCGCGACCTGGCACCCGGTCAAGGTCGACCTCGGCGCCAAGACCGACGCCGAGCTGGTCGCGCTGCACGCGCACCGCAACGAGTGGTACGTGCGCACCGCGCGCCGCCTGCTGGCCGAGCGCGCGGCTGCGGGCAAGCTCGACGTCAAGGCCCTGGCGCCGCTGCGCGCCCAGGCCATCGCGCCGGACGCGGTCACCGCGCTGAAGGCGCTGTGGACGCTGCACGTCACCGGCCAGCTCGACGCCGCCGGCATCGCCACGGCGCTGAAGCACCCCGACGACCGCGTGCGTGGGTGGGCGATCGACCTGGGCACGGAACAGGCGAAGGCGCCGCTGATCGCCCCCGCGGTGCTCGCCCAGCTCGCCGTCAGCGACCCCTCGCCGGCGGTGCGCCTGGCCCTGGCCTCGGCCCTGCCGACGCTGGCCGATGGCCCGCGCTGGGACGTGGCCAAGGCGCTCGCCGCGCACGGCGAGGACGCGGGCGACCGCTTCCTGCCCAAGGTGGTGTGGACCGGCCTTGCCCCGCTGGTGCCCGGCGACCCGGCGCGCGCCCTGGCGCTCGCCGCGGCGTCGCCGCTGCCCACGGTCAGCGACTCCTGCGTGTGGTACGCCGCGCGCAGCGGCGCGGGCCGCGACCAGATCACCGCGCAGATCGGCGGCGGCGATGATCCGCGCGCCGCCCGCCTGCTGCGCCTGCTGGCGAGCAGCCTCGAGAACGAGACGCGCCTGCCGATGCCGGCGGGCTGGGTCGAGGCGGCCAAGCGCTTCGCCAAGGACGACGGCCTGCGCGCGCTCAGCGAGCGCCTGTCGGCGGTCTTCGGGGACGGGGCGGTGCTGGCGCGCATGCGCGCGGTGCTCGGCGACGACAGCGCGCCGGCGCCCGAGCGCCAGCGCGCCTTCGAGCTGCTGAAGCGCAGCGGCGACAAGGAGGCGCAGCCGATCTACATCCACCTGCTCGAGGCCGACGCCTGGCGCACCGCGGTGATCCCGCTGCTCGCCGGCTGCGCCGACCCCGCGGCCGCCAAGGGCATCATCGCGCACTTCGCCACGCTCGGCGACAAGGACCGCATCGCCGCGCTCGAGACCCTGACCAGCCACCCGGCCCAGGCCACCGAGCTGCTGCACGCGCTGCAGGACAAGCGCTTCGACCGCGCCAACCTGACCGCGCTGCACGTGCGGCAGATGCGCAACCTGCGCAACGACGGCATCGACCAGCTGCTCGACAAGGCCTTCGGCCGGGTCACCGACTCGCCGGCCGCGGCCAAGGCGACCATGGCGCGCTTCAAGAAGACCTTCAGCGAGGCGCCCTTGTGGGCCTTCGACGTCAACGTCGGCAAGGCGGTGTTCCAGCGCACCTGCACCGCCTGCCACTCGTACAACGGCGTCGGCGGCAAGCTCGGGCCGGACCTGGGCGGCTCGGCGCGCAACGGCGTCGATTACTTCATCGAGAACATCGTCGACCCCAACGCGGTGGTGGGCGAGAACTACCAGCTCAACCTGATCACGAAGAAGGACGGCAGCGTGGTCTCCGGCATGGTCGACTCGGAGACCGACTCCGCCTACGTGCTGCGCACCGTGGGCGAGAAGGTCATCATCCCCAAGGACCAGGTCCAGACGCGCCAGGTCCTGCCCCAGTCGATGATGCCCCCGGGCCTGCTCGAAGCGATGCCCGAACCCGACGTCATCGCGCTGCTGAAGTTCCTGACCAACAAGAACTGAGGTCTCTCGGATAGAAGCGCAGAGGGCGCAGAGGGAAAGGCAAGGGGCCAGAGGACGGCCGAGCACGGCGGAACGAGGACGGAGTCCACCCATCATCACCTGATGTGCGAGGACTCTGGTGCGCCCACCCTGCTCCTCGCCTCTGCGGCCCCTTTCTTGCCCCTCTGCGCCCTCTGCGCTTCTATCGGTCTTCGCTCCTCCGGACTCACGGAACGGCGCGGGCGCAGAGGGCGCGGCGCAGGGCGTCGAGGCGCTCGATGGTCAGGCCGGTGAGGCGCTCGGTGACGGCCCCCTGGGCGTCGAGGGTGCCGCGGGCGCGGCCGCCGCCGAGCGCGGCCGAGATCAGCGCGCCGACGCGGCGGCGGTCGGGGTCGCCGGTGAGCAGGCCCTCGCGCGCGGCCACGGCCTTGAGCAGGGCGGCGTCCTCCTCGCCGCGGCGGTAGGCCTTCAGGCGCAACGAGGCGCAGGGCCCGTCCACGCCCACCGGCTTCCCGCAGTAGATCACGCAGGTGTCCGCGAATTCCGTCCAGTTCTGCGCCGAACCCAGGGTCAGCCAGGGCACGAACCCGTCGACGCCGCGGCCGTAGAGGTCGAGCGCCTGGGCGACGATGCCGAGCGCGCCCTCGGCCGACGATGGCGCGCCGCCGTAGGTCCACAGCCGCTGCCCGTGCCGCTCGCGCCAGTCCTCCAGCAGCGGGCGGGAGTCGCTGAAGCCGCCGCTGACGTCGAGGTCGATGACCCGGTCGAGGCAGTCGCGGCCCCACTCCGGGCGCGACAGGTCGACGCGCTGGACGATGGTGGCGCGGTCCCCGCCCTGCGCGGCGCGGGTGAGCCCGCCGAAGAACTGGAGGGCGAGGAAGTCGTCGATGTGCTGCGGCTCGTCGAGCAGCCAGAAGCTGGTGCCGTGGCCGTCGGCCTTCCGCCGCTGGTCGTACTGCTTGTAGTAGTACTTGTCGTTGAGGTAGACCTGGAACGAGGTGCGCCAGCCCTTGGCGTGGATGTGCGCGATGAAGTCGCGCATGACCGCCACCCACTGGGCCTGGTAGTCCGGGCTGAAGCCTTCCGTCACCGGTCCGGCGAGGCGCCAGTGGTCCTCCCACGTCAGGGCGTTCCAACGGTAGCCCGCGGCCATCGGCGTCGGCCAGGACTCCATGAAGGGCAGGTAGAAGTGGTCGAGCGGCACCGCGCCGCGCGGCGTGCCGGCGAAGGCGCTGCCATCGAGCAGCGGGCCGTAGCGCCGGTCCCAGGCGCTCCAGTCCGCGACGCGCATCGCCGCCCCGGTGCCGGTCAGGGGTGGCGCGACGTCGGCCTGGAAATCGGCGGCGTGGCTGTAACCGAGGATGGCGAGGGTGGTGCGGTGCTCGTGCGCGAGGCGGTAGAAGGCGCGCTCCGCGGCGAGGAAGGCGGGGCTGCCCGGCGCACCGAAGTCGGCGCCGGGTGAACTGTAGGCGTTCATCGACCAGGTGAACGCGGCCTCTGCCGGAACGCCGGCAGCAGCGACGTCGAGGCGCACCGTCACCGGCAGGGCACCGGCGTCGGTGCCGATGGAGAACGTCCCGTGATAAGTGCCAGGGGGGGCGTCGAGCGGAACGAACCACTCGACGTACACCGTCTGGTTGGCCTGACCGGGGACGGCGTTGCGCGCATCGGGGACCTGGAACGGAGCCCCGGCCGCGAGCGGCACCAGCGGGTCCGGTCGCCACCTGCCCGCCACCTGCTGGTACCAGGTCCGGGCGAGGTGGATGTCCGCGGCCGGGATGCGCGCCGCGCCGGGACCTTCGAGGTCCCCGGGAGCGATCGTCCAGGTGCTGGTGGGCTGGCCTGTCGCGCACACCAGTTGGAAGGCGGCCCAGGCCCCGCGCGGGACGGCGACGTGCACGGTGCGCTCTGCTCCGCTCCAAGCGGGGTTGGCTTGCGACCACGGCGCAGACGGCGCGCCGCCGAGGGGCGACACCACCGCTTCACCATCGCTGGCGCCGCTGAGCGGATCCACCTGCACCAGGTCGGGAACCGCCCACACCGCCCCGGCGGCGGTGGCCGGCGGCGCCCCTGGTGCGAGGACGGGCGCCCCCGCCAGGACCAGCGGCACCGGGGCGGACCAGGCGGATGCGGCCGTGCCGCTGGCGCGCCCGCTCGCCAGAACCACGCCGCCGCGGCCGATCACCTCGACCACGGCCTCGCTGTCGACGCCCGCGGGCTGGCCGCGCAGCAGCAGGCGCACCGGCTGGCCCGGCGGGGGTACCGCCGGGTGCTGCCAGCGTGGCAGTTCCGCGAGGACCGCGCCGTGCCCCAGGCGCACGCGATAGCCGATGATCGCGGCGCGCGCGGTCGCATCGGCCGGGCCGGGCCAGGTGATCTCGAGCGCGCCGCCGTCCATGCCGGCACCGCCCACCCATGGCCGTACCGCGACCGGAAGCGCCACCGGCGCCACCGCGTGGGCGGGATGGACCGTGACGGTGATCTGCGGACGCGCGTTGCTCTGCTCGTGCGCGAACAGCCGGTTGTTGCCGTGGTTCGTCTGCGGCACCGCCTCGACCGCCAGGTTCATGGTCTGCCCGTTGTCGTCGCTCACCGCCAGGCCGTGCGCCAGCCCGGCCGCGCAGGCCTCGAGGAAGCGCCCATCGACGGCGATGCGGTACCAGCCATCGGCGCCGCGCGGCGCCTGCGCCTGGCCCCACATGGTGCCGCCGCGCGCGAATACCGCATCGAGCAGCACCGAACCCGGCCCCGCCCAGGCGCGCTGCCCCTGCGCAGCGCTCAGGAAGGTGGCCTCGCCCGCGTTGGCGGCGGCGTAGTCGCCGGTCCCCTCGCCCCAGGCGGTGGCCACCGTCGAGATGCCGACGCGCTGGATCATCATGTACTCGTCGCAGCCCTTGAGGCGCAGTTCGGCGCGCTCGACCACCTGGCCGGCGAGCGCGGCGGTGTCGGGCAGCAGCAGGATGATGTTCTCGATGCCTTTCAGCTTGAGGCGCGGCGTGCCGCCGGCGTTCAGCCCGCGTTCGCTTGGAAAGGCGCAGATGCTGGTGTCGGCGAGGACCGGCAGGGTGAGGTCGGCGGCATGGGCCAGGACCGGGGTGAAGCCCAGGATGGCGGTAGCGAAGAGGCGCATGCGGGCTCCGGTGGGTGGCGGATGGTGCGCAGGGTCCACCGGCAGCATGGCGGTGGGCGCGGCCGCGGCCAGGGATCGGGGCGTCGGCGCCTATCTCTCCGCTGGTTTCAGCGACGTTACCAGCGATCTCCGCGGTCGCCGTCGCCGGGAGGTCGAGCGCCAGCTCGACCAGGTGCCCCCCTCCTCAGCGGCTGCAGGAAGGGTCGAACGTGGATGAACAGGTTTCTCGAGGGTCGAGCTGGCGCTCGACCCTCCCGGGGGGCGGGGGCGGGGACGGGGCTGGCGCTCGGCGGCAACGCGACACGAAAAAACCCCCTGGCCGAGGGCCAGGGGGGAAAAGATGCG
>CAWFSD010000055.1:0-70251 GCA_963818245.1 uncultured Planctomycetota bacterium | reverse complement strand
AGCGCCTGGTCCCCGACCCGGGCGAGGGTTGGCACCAGGCGCTGCTGCGCGTGGACGGCGCGTTCGTCCCGGTCGACCGCGCCCAGGTGCCGCTCGCCGCCGGCGCGCGCATCCACGGCGCGGTGTGGGCCGCCATGCACGCCGCCGGCGCGGTGGTGCCGCCGGCGCGCTTCTGGATCCGCGACGCCGTGGTCTATGCCGCGCCGTGAGCGGCCGGCGGCGCGCGCGCAGGCCGCGCGAACCAGGCCCGCGCTAGGCCGGCCCGGCCGTGGGCCGCGCGGCGTCGTGCGCCCGCACGCCGGCCGCGTCCGGCGCGACGCCGCGCAGCGCGCGCTGGATCAGCGGCCCGGCCGCGGCCGAGGTGACCAGCGCCATCACCACCAGCGCGACGTAGGTGCGCTCGTTGATGACGCCGGCCTGCAGCGCCACGGTGCCGAGCACGATCTCCATCATGCCGCGCGAATTCAGCGCGAAGCCCACCGCCCAGGCCACGCGCGGCGCCATGCCCGCCAGGCGCGCAGCGGCGGCGCAGCCCAGGATCTTCCCGGTGCAGGCGATGGCCAGCACCGCGCCCACCGTGGCGGGATCGAAGCTGGCGAGGACGTCCACGCGCAGGCCGACCGCGGCGAACAGCAGCGGGGCGAAGAACGCCGTGACGAACCGCTCCAGGACCAGGCGGGTGCGCGCGCGCAGGTGGGGCGAGTCGCCGGTGACCACGCCGACCAGGAAGGCGCCGAGGATGGCGTGCAGGCCGAGCCCCTCCAGCAGCGCGCCCGCGAGCAGCGCCAGCGCCAGGATGACGCCGAGCGCTCCGTCCGGCGGCAGGCGCGCTTCGCTCCAGCGCAGGGCGCGGTGCGCCAGCCAGCGGCCGGCGGTCAGGGCCACGGCGAAGACGAGCAGGGTCAGCGCCACCGTGGCGGGCACCGGATGCGCTGCGCCGGGGTGCCCGCCGGCGCCGATCAGGCCCATCACCACCGCGAACACCGTCCAGCCGACCAGGTCGTTGCAGATCGCCGCCGCGATCACCACCACGCCGAGTTCGCTGCGCAGCAGGCCGAGATCGAGCAGCGTCCTGGCGATCACCGGCAGCGCCGAGATGGCCATCGCGGTGGCGAAGAACAGCGCGAAGACCGCGGCGTCCGCTCCCGGGCTCATGCCCAGCAGCTGCGGCGCCGCCACGGCCGCGCCGTAGCCGAGCGCGAAGGGCAGGGCGATGCCGCCCGCGCTGACCGCCAGCGCGGTGCGCCCCTGGCGCAGGACGGCGCCCAGGCTGATCTCCAGGCCCACCACCAGCAGGAACAGCACCGCCGCCAGCGCGTTGACGCCGGAGAGCGCCTGCGCGCGCGCTCCCTCCGCCGGGAAGAGCGCCGCCGCGGTCCCGGGCGCCCAGTGGCCGAGCACGGTCGGCCCGAGCAGCACGCCGGCGAGCAGTTCGCCGACCAGCGCGGGCTGCCGGCAGCGCCGGGCAAGTTCGCCGAGCAGTCGCGCAGCGAGCAGCAGGACGCCGAGGGAGAGGAGGATCATCGCGTGCCGGTTCCCGCCGTCACCGGCTGCCTGGAGCGGCCCTGGCGGTGGCGCTGCACCTTCCCGGGCCTGCCCGCCGCGGCAAGGGCGATGGGGGCCGTCGGCCTCACGCATGGTTCGGACCCGACCGCCGGCTCGACCACGCATCCTGGTGACGTGCTGCCCTTGAAACCGCCCGACCCGCCACCGCTCCGTTCGCTTGTCCATCCATCCTCGTTCCGGAAGCCGTCCATGTCCCGCCCCCTGCTGACCGCCCTCGCCGCTCTCGCCGTGATCCCGCCGCTCGCCGCCGAGGACGCCGCCACCCCGCGCGGCGAGCCGGTGCTCGAGGCCGCCACGCTGCGCAGCGTCGGCTTCCACTGGCTGATCGACGGCGACGCCAACGCCAACGCGCGCGTCGACCTGCAGCTGCGCGCGGTCGGCGAGAGCGCCTGGAGGAAGGGCGCGCCGCTGTTCCGCAACGAGCGCCGCGCCGCGCCCTACAAGGACCAGGGCGGCCAGCCGCGCACCAGCCTGCTCGCCATCCCGCCCGGGGCCGAGCTGTTCGCCGGCAGCGCGGTGCAGCTCCAGCCCGGCACCGCCTACGAGTTCAGGCTCACGCTCAGCGATCCCGATGGCGGCCGCGCGGAGCACCTGCTGACCGGCCGCACCGCCGTCGAGCCGCAGGCGGATGCCGCCGCGCCGGTGCGCCACGTGGTGCCCGGGGACGGCGGTGGCAGCGGCACCAGCGCCGACCCCTTCAAGGGGGTGCAGGCGGCGCAGGCCGCCGCGCAGCCCGGCGACCGCTTCCTGCTGCACGCCGGCAGCTACGCGCACGGCACCTGGGAGATCACGCGCAGCGGCGAGCCCGGCAAGCCCATCATTTGGAGCGCCGCCGGCGACGGCGAGGCGGTGATCGACGGCGGCCGCGCGGTCGACCACCTCGACGGGGCGGCGATCAAGGCCGACGGCGCCCACGACGTGTGGTTCGAGCACCTCGCCATCCGCAACGCCTTCAACGGCGTGCGCGCGCACGGCGCCGACCGCCTGGTGGTGCGGCGCTGCCACCTCACCAACTTCATCTGCGGCGTGGTCGGCGTCAGCGCCGACGCGCAGCGCGCGCAGCGCGGCTGGTTCATCACCGACAACCTCATGGAGGGCGTGCAGACGTGGCCGAAGACCGGCGCCGAGTACGCCGTCGGCCTCGAGTCGCGCGCGGTGTGGCTGACCGGCAGCGGCCACGTCATCGCCTGGAACCGCATCCACCACGTGAAGGACGGCATCGACACCGGCGACGGCGCGGCCTGCGACAACATCGACGTCCACGACAACGACGTCAGCGAGTGCTTCGACGACGGCAGCGAGCTGGACGGCAGCGAGCGCAACGTGCGCTGCTTCGAGAACCGCTACACCGACGTGCTGGTCGGCGTGTCCTTCCAGCCGGTCTATGGCGGCCCGGTCTACGCCTTCCGCAACGCCATCTACAACATCCGCGGCGAGCCGTTCAAGCTGCACAACGCGCCGACCGGCGCGGTCATCTACCACAACACCGCGGTGCGCTTCGGCGCGCCGTCGTGGGTCAGCACCGAGGACAGCCCGGTGGACTGCGTCATGCGCAACAACCTCTTCGTCGGCACCGAGGGCCGCGCCGCCAACTACGACCCGCCGATGATCCGCTGCGACTTCGACTACGACGGTTTCGCCGGCTCCTCCGGCGGCGTGTTCCTGAAGTGGTGCGGCGAGAAGTACGCCACCATCGCCGAGGTCCGCGCCAAGGCCCCGGTCTACCGCCACGCCATCGCGCTGCCGACCGCCGGCCTGTTCGCCAGCGGCCTGGCCGCGCCGGGCGCCGACGGCCTGCTCTTCGACGCGGCGAAGCTCGACCTGCGCCTGCACGCCGGCTGCGCGGCGATCGACGCGGGTGAACCGCTGCCGGGGTTCAACGATGGGTTCGCGGGGAAGGGGCCGGACCTGGGTGCTTTCGAACTGGGGGCGAAGGTGCCCGAGTACGGGATCCGGAAGGAGGGGGCGCGCTGACGTCACCCGGCTCTCGCCGGGAGGGTCGAGCGCCAGCTCGACCATCGCGAGGCGTGCGATGCGCATGGTCGAGCAGGAGTCCGATCCTCCGCCGATGCGTCGTGACATGCATGCCTGTCCATGGTCTGCCCGCCATGGTCTGCCCGCCGGAATGCCTGCGCCGGCCACCGCCTGGCGTGCGCATGATGGTCGAGCTGGCGCTCGACCCTCCCGGCGGTCTGGCATGGGGGACAGGGATGCATCCTGTTCCGACGGGCCGTCGCCGGGAGGGTCGAGCACCAGCTCGACCATCGCGAGGCGAGCGATGCGCATGGTCGAGCAGGAGTCCGATCCTCCGCCGATGCGTCGTGACATGCATGCCTGTCCATGGTCTGCCCGCCGGAATGCCTGCGCCGGCCACCGCCTGGCGTGCGCATGATGGTCGAGCTGGCGCTCGACCCTCCCGGCGGTCTGGCATGGGGGACAGGGATGCATCCTGTTCCGACGGGCAGTCGCCGGGAGGGTCGAGCGCCAGCTCGACCATCGCGAGGCGTGCGACGCGCATGGTCGAGCAGGAGTCCGATCCTCCGCCGATGCGTTGTGACATGCATGCCTGTCCATGGTCTGCCCGCCGGAATGCCTGCGCCGGCCACCGCCTGGCGTGCGCATGATGGTCGAGCTGGCGCTCGACCCTCCCGGCGGTCTGGCATGGGGGACAGGGATGCATCCTGTTCCGAGGGGCAGTCGCCGGGAGGGTCGAGCGCCAGCTCGACCATCGAGAGGCGTGAGGAAGGCATGGTCGAGCTGGCGCTCGCCCCCCCAGGGGAAGCCCCTCGTGCACCGCGATCCGCCGTGCTCCAACGACCAACCGCGGGAGTCGGGCGCCGGCTCGACCACGCCCTGTGATGCGCTCGATCCCTACCTCCCCAGCGGCCCCATGAACTCCCCGGTCCGCCCTGCGTCCAGCGTCGACATCACCACCAGCGCCCCGCGCGCGAGCACCAGCACCGCCGGCGCGTCGCCCGCGTCTATGGCCTCGTCCTTTGCCGGCGCCAGTTCCCAGGCGGATTGCGTGCCGATGGCCAGCGGCCGCCCGGTCTTGCCGATCGCGGTGGCGACGCGTGCGGCGGTCGCCGCATCGGCGAACTCCGCCACCGTCACCGCCCCGCCGAAGGCCAGGCGGTGCGGGCCGGCGAGCCAGCCCTGCGCGCCGATATGGTCCCAGCTGCGCGGCGCCAGGTAGCGCAGCCGCCACAGCCGGCGCGGCTCGGCGCCGCCGGCGTCGATGAAGGCGCGGTACTCCATGCCCGCGCACTGCGTCCAGCCGCCGAAGTGCGACTCGCCGAGGTGCGCGGGCTGGAGGGGCGGAGGATCCGCGAGCGGGTCGAGGTCGAGCACGCTGGTGCGCGTCCGCGTCACCGCGCCCGCGGGCACCAGCCCGTTGATCATCCCCGCGCGGAACGCCGCGACCGCCGCCAGCACGCCGGCCGGGCTGGTGCCGCTGAGCTTGATCACGCAGGTGTCGAACGGGTTGGTGTCGATGCGCGGACTGTGCAGGAAGGGATTGCGCTCGCTCTCGATCCAGCCGAGGTCCCCCTGCAGGTCCCCGTAGCCGAGGATGTGCACGTTCCGTCCCGCGGGCTCGACCTGCGCGGCGAAGCCCCACACCTGGTCGAGCAGCGCGTCCTGTCCCGGCAGCCCGATCACCACCAGGTGGGCGAGCGCGGCGCGGTGCCAGGCCTGGTCGCCGAGCAGCGCGGCGCTGTCCACCAGCGTCGCGGCGCCCGCGCCCTGGGTGGCGAGGAGCGCGTGCAGCAGCGGCACGCGCTCGGCGTCCCGCGCCAGGTCGGTGGCGGCCTCGCGCAGTCCGGGCGGCGCGGTGGCCGCGACGCAGACCAGGATGCGGCGGGCGTCCGCGTCGGCGGCGCCCGCAGTGGCCGCGCACCACAGCAGGGACGCGACGACCGCGCTCTGCAGGGACGTGTTCATGGCTCGCCTCCCGTGACCAGGACCATCCGCCCGCCGCTCGCCGGCATCTTGACCGTGAAGGTCAGTGTGCCGGTGTCAGCGTCCCAGCTGCCGGCGCAGCGCTCGCCCGCGTCGAGATCGATCGCCCACCGGCGTTCCACCGGGGGAGCAGGCCGCCACGCCGGGATCAGCAGTGCGCCAGGCCTGACCCGCACCGTGCACGTGCGGTCCGCATCGCCCTGGTCGCACAGCGCCAGCAGCAGCCGCCCGTGGCTGATGAACGGCGTTCCGGTCACGCCGGCCGGCAGCACCAGCGGCGCGTCCAGCCGCGCCTGCAGGTCGTGCACCAGCCGCTGCGCGGCCTGCCCGCCCAGCGCCTTGCCGGCGACCGGGCACCACGCCACCAGTCCGCGCCCGCTGCGCGCGGTGACGAAGCACGCGCCGCCGCCGGGCAGCGCGACCCGCTCCGTCCCGGCCAGCGCCTCCCAGCCGCCCGCGCCCTTGCGCACCCCGAACAGCGCCGGCGCCGCCTCGCCCTGCTGCATGGCGTCGTCGCCCACGCACAGCAGCGGCGCGCCCGCGCGGTTGGCGCGCTCGGCGGCGCCCAGTTCCCACGCGCTCCACGCGAAGCCGTCGACCAGCACCAGCGGCTGGGCGCCCCGCCACTCCTTCAGCGCGTGCGTCGAGGTGACGAAGGACACCGGCAGGCCGTTCTTCACCAACTTGTGCCAGACGTGCGCCATCAGCGCGTCGACCTGCTCCTGGCCCTTGCCGGCGAACAGGCCGAAGCCCTGCTCGCCGATCTGCGTGCCCATGCGGCGCTCCTGCTCGGCCCAGCTGACCACCATGCCCCAGCCGGCGGACACCTCGGGCCGCACCTGGCAGGTGAGCTGCGCGACGTGGTTCCAGGCCGCGATCTCGTCGCCGTAGAGCTGGGTGCCGACCGATCCCTGCGCGCTCCAGCCCAGCACGTGGTAGGGCTGGAAGCGCCCGCCGGTGTCGACGCGCCCGGCGAAGTAGGTGGCGTACCACTGGCGCGTCGCGGTGTCGCGGCCGCCGTTGTTGGCCCACCACCAGACGTTGCAGTCGCTGTTGTCCCAGCCCCACTGGCTGTAGGCGCCGCTGCGCAGGTCGGGGTTCGCCGCGACCACGCCGAAGCGCGTGCCCAGGCTCCACCACAGGTCCTGGTCGCGCAGCTCCCAGAACAGGTCGGTGCCGACCGCGACGTGGGTCTTGGCCAGCTTCGCGCCGAGCTCGCCGCCGCACAGCGGGAAGCTGCCGTGCGATTCGAAGGTGAAGGCCAGGCCGTGGTCGGCGAAGGTCTTCTGCGTGGCGAGCAGGTGGTCCGCGTACCGCTCCAGGTGCCAGCGCTGCCAGCGGTCGCCGTGCTGCGCCGCGATCTCCTCGGCGAGCTGGCCGCGGCTGCGCCCGCTGAGCCCCGGCCCGCCGGCCGCGCGCAGCGCCTGGTCGAAGGCCGCGAAGTCGGCCCAGCCCCAGGTGCTGCCGATGGGGATGCCGTTCCAGCGGTCGGCGGCCATGACGTGCACGCGCGTGGCGTGCTTGGCCAGGGCCTCCTTCAGCACGCCGTCCGCGGCCAGGTCCCAGCCGTAGCGGCCGCCGGGCGTCTCGCGCCACGGGTTGGTGTAGTGGGTCGCCGCGGACTCGCTGGTGAACAGGCGGTTCGCCGCGTCGCGGTTGGACTGGCGCGTCTCGAGCAGGTCCAGGCCGTAGGCCCACAGCTTGTCGTCGTCGCCGCCCCAGCCCTCGGTCTGGCTCTTCATGCCCAGGCCGAAGCCGACCGTGCGCACCCAGCCCGGCGAGCACAGCAGCCCGGCCTGGAAGTCGGCGAGGTGCTCGCGGTCGGTCATCTGCTGCGCGGACACCGGCGTCGCCAGCAGGTCGTGCGCCGCCAGCGCCACCTGGTCGCCCGCGACGAAGCGCGCGCTCAGGTGCACCGCGGTGAAACCGGCGGGCACCACCACGTCGAGGGCGCGCAGCGCTTCCGCGGCGCCGCCCACCGTCAAGCGCTCGTGCAGCAGCTCGGTGGTGGCCCCGGTGACGAGGTCGGTGGCGCTGACGAATAACGCGCCCTCGACCGCCGGCGGTGCGCTCGCGCCGGGCCAGCCCCACATCTCCCACTCCTGCAGCGAGCAGTTCGACGGCGCGACGTGGTGCGGCTCGAGGTTGGCCTGGGCCTCGAGCCCGGTGACGCGCAGCGTGCAGGCGCTGATCGCGCTCGCGGCCGCGAAGCGCTGCTCGCACCACGCGAAGCGCGCACCGCGCCGGCTGGTGAAGGCGGCCTGGTCCTGGTGCGCGAGCACCGCCTGCCCGCCGGCGGCGAGGGTCGCGTCCAGCTCGTGGTGGACGGGATTGGCGCGGTTCCAGTTGCGGTACGTGCCGTAGCCGAGCAGGCGGTAGCCGGCGACCAGCACCGGCTCGTCCCAGGTCAGCGCGACCGCCTGCCCGGTCGCCGGCCTCCCAGACCAGCCGCCCATCACCGGCAGCGGCAGGCGCATCCCCGACACCGAGTACGACAGGTCGTTCAGCCCGCCCGCGCTGAGGTTCTCCGCCCACTGCCGGTCGTGCGCGGTGGCGAGCGGCGCCACGTCCATCAGGCCGTTGCGGACGATGATGGAGAGGTGGGCGGTGGTGCCGGGCCGGTAGACGTAGCGGCGCGCGATGCGCCCGTCGCACCAGGTGTCGGCGTCGGTCAGCGCCCAGTCCTGCATGTCGGCGTAGGTGGAGGGGTCCTCTTCGATGGTCACGGAGAGCCGCCCGGCGGTGGCGACCGCGACCTGGCGCCGCACCAGCACGCTGCGCCGGTCGAGGCCGAGCAGCGCCGCGTCGATGCGGCGCCAGGGCAGGGCGCTGGCCGGCGCGCCATCGCTCAGGTGCACCACCACGCTGCCACCGGCGGCCACGCGCACCTCCTGGCTCTGCGCGCTGAAGTGCTCGCGCCCCCAGTCGCAGACCTTCCAGCTCAGCACCGCCGCCGCCGCGCGCGCACCAGGGTTGCGCACCTCCACGCTCAGGCCGTCGGGCTGGTGGCGCGCGATCGCCAGGGTGAGCAGCGCCGCGTCCGCCTCGGCCGCGACCGCTGCGCGCGGCTTCGCCCAGGCCAGCAGCGCGGTGCAGAAGGCGGGATACCCGGGCGAGGCGACCAGGTCGTGGTCCCACAGGTCGGCGCCGAACACCGCCACCTGCCCGGGCCCGGAGCGGCCGGTGACCAGCAGCGGCAGTCCGCCATCGATGGCGCAGGCGAGCTGCGCCTGCCAGTCGCTGACCAGCGGGCCTTTCGCGTAGTCGCTCCACAGGTAGCGCATCAGGCCGTTCTCGATCGGCGCTCCCGGCAGGTGCAGGTCCCAGCGCGCCGACACCGCCAGCGCCCCACCGATGCTGGCGAACGCCGCGCCCGGCGACGGCGCCACCGCCGCGTCGTAGCGCAGCAGCTTCGCGCTGCTGAAGGTCCACGGGTTCACCGGCAGGCGCGCCGCCAGCGCGGAAGGCGGCCTGGTCGCCTCGGGCAGGCCCAGCACCACGGTCGCGCCGGCGTCGAGCGCCGTGACCAGGGACTGGGCGAAGGCCTCGTCATCGCAGGGCCGGTCGACCAGCAGCAGATCGGCGGGGCCACCCGTCGTCCCGCCCGCCAGCACCGTCCAGCCCGCCTGCTGCGCCGCCGCGAGGAAGGCCGCGTCCGGCGGGGTGCCGAGGCAGCGCAGGGTGCTGTCGGCGGCCGCCGCCGAGGGGGCGGCGGCCGCGCTCATCACCAGGGCGAGGACCAGGGTGGCGGTCGAGGCGGGCAGGACAGGGGTCATGGCGGGATCCCGGCTACGTGGATGCATCAGGCATTCCGCGGGCGGCGCCGGGGAGGTGTCCGGAATACCCCGCGCCATCCAGGTTGTTGACATAAAAAGACATTCCACCTATCTCGAAAGCGCTGTTTGTGCGGGACAATTACCATATTTTATTGAGTAAATGCGAGGATTTTCAATAGGATGGCCGGTACAGTTGACAATTTTTGACAATGGATTCTGATGCCCCTCATGCCCGCCCCACCCCTCGACCAGTCGCCGCGGGCGCGCGCCGTGCGCCAGGTGCGGAACTGGCTCGCGACCGGCCGGCCGCCCCCCGGCGAGCGCCTGCCCACCGAGCAGGCCATGGCCGACCGCCTGCGCGTCAGCCGCGGCACGGTGCGCGCGGCGCTGCTGGTGCTGGAGCAGGAAGGCCTGCTGCAGGGCCGCCTGGTGCTCGGCGCCACGACGCCACTCCAGCCACCGGGTCCAGCCGCGCCCTCCGCGCTGATGGCCAACACCGTGGTCCTGCTCAGCGCCCACACCGCGGTCGCCGACCACTACCGTGGCGGCGGCTTCACCGCCGCGGTCGAGATCGGCGCCATGGACGCCCTGCACGCCGCCGGGCACGCGCTGATGGCGCTGCCGCCGAGCGCGGTCGACGCCGCCACCGTCGACGAGCTGGTGCGCCAGATGCCGCGCGGCGTGGTGGTGCCGATGCGCGCCAGCTCCATGGCGGAGATCCCCGCACTGCTCGAACGGCTGCGCGCCGCCGGCATTCCCGCGGTGATCGCCAGCGACGAACCGCGCTTCGCCGCCTGCGACCGCGTCGACCACGACCACCGCGCCGGCGCGCACCTGCTCTGCGCGTGGCTGCTGGCGCGCGGGCGGCGGCGGCCGGCGTTCTTCTGCAACGCCGACCGCCGCCTGCACTGGGTGCGGCAGCGCCTCGCCGGCAGCGACGACGCCCTGCGCGCCGCCGCCGTGCCGGCGCAGGCCCCGATCTGGGTGGCCGGCCGCCTCGACACCAGCGACCTGCCGGCGGAGGAGCGCTTCGCCGCGCACACCCGGCACTTCGCCGGCTCCCTCGCCGAGCGCCTGCGCGGCCCCGCCGCGCCCGACGCGCTGCTGGTCGCCAGCGACGGCGAGTGCTATGCCGCCGCCGCCGCACTGCGCCTGCTCGGCCTCGAACCGAACCGCGACGTGTGGCTGGTCGGCTACGACGCCTACTGGCGCACCTGCACCGACGAGCACCGCCACGAACCCGCCCACCCGCTCGCCACCGTCGACAAGGGCAACCACGCCCTCGGCGCGGAGCTGGTGCGCCTGCTCGAAGCGCGCCTCGCCGGCACGCTGCCCGCCGCGCCGCAGCGCGTGCTCACCGCGCCGCGGCTGATCGAGATCGCGCGCTCCGGCGAGGGGTGAACGGCCGTCATCCCTGGCACGCCGGACGCGGATGGTGGCGGCCAGGGCAGGTCGTCGGAATCCGCAAGCTGACGCAAAATCGCAAGTGCCCCGGCCCGACGCGCGTCTACCATCGTGCGCGTCGTCGATGTGGACGGCCCCGAGCGGTGGGCGCAACGCCGCCGGGCCGCACCGCGGTCGTGTTCGGATGACACGCGCTCCACCATAAATGCATTGATACCGAAGTTCGGGCCCGCGAGGATCCCCGTTGCCGCGGCCGCCCCGCCTTCCGCCGCCGCCCCCAGCGTGTGGCGGCCACCCCCCCTCCAAGGACCGCCGTATGCGCAGCCTGCTCCTGTTCCTGCTGTCCGCGCTGGCCCTGCTGCCCGCCGCCGAGGCCGCCAAGCCGGCGTACGAGGTGATCGACTGGTCCAAGGCCGCGAAGGGGCTGTCCGGCGACCTCCACGGCGAGCTCAAGCACCCGGTCAAGAACTCCTCGATCATGCGCTGGCACATCTACGCGCCGGAGGCCCTCCCCGACAGGCCCGTGCTGGGCCTGATCCTCGCCTTCCACGGCCTGAACGGCAACGAGGACACCCAGACCAACACCGCCCACCAGGCGTTCGCCGAGAGCGCCCTGGCCGCGGGCTACGTCATCGCCGGCGGCAAGTCGCTCGGCACCGGCTGGAGCTCCGGCGACGAGCAGGCGCTGCTGCAGTTCGTCGACTGGTTGCAGACCGCGTACCCGATCGACAAGCGCCGCATGTTCATCTGGGGCCACTCCAACGGCGGCTTCATGTCGAGCTGGTTCGGCAGCCGCCACGCCGACCGCTTCGCCGGGCTGGTGCGCTTCAGCGGCTACGCCCAGGACGTGCCCGACAAGGCCGGCATGGGCCTGGAGTACTACGTCGTGCACGGCGAGGCCGACCCGACGGTGAAGGTCGACCAGTCGCGCACGCTGCGCGACCGCCTGACCCACGGGTTCCACTACGTCTACCGCGAGATCAAGGGCGCCGACCACGGCAGCTTCTTCGCCATCAAGCCGCTGCGCGACGACGCGGCGCGCTGGATCGACGGCCTGCGCCACAAGACCGTCGCTCCCAGCGAGAGCGAGCGCATCTGGCTGAAGGGCGTGCTGACCGACCACGCCGGCGACCCGCTCGCCAAGCCCGACACCTGGACGGAACTGGTGCGCATCGGCGGTGCGCTCGCCTGGCAGGTCGCCGGCAAGGCCGCGAAGTCCAAGGAGCCGGCGGTGCGCCTCGCCCTGGCCGAGGCCTGCGCGCGCGTCCGCTTCGACGACGACGAGGCGGTCGCCGCGCTGGCCAAGCTGTCCGACGACGCCGACGCCGGCGTGCGCACCGCCGCCATCGCCGCCCTGGCCGTGCACGCCAACTGGCACGACCCGGCGGCGCAGACCGTGCTGGTCAAGCTGGCCATGAACAAGAAGCGCACGGGCGAGGACCGCATGGCCGCCAGCACCGGCCTGGCCCAGGACCTGGCCCTGCCCATGCTCGGGACCTGGACCGACGATACGCCGCTGTTCGAGGGCGCGCTGGCGCTGATGGACAGCGATGTCGACGACATCCGCAGCACCATCTTCGCACCCGTCAAGCCGGCGGTGGTGGACGGCCTGGGCTACGACCCGACCGCCGCGCCCGCGGCGCGCAAGGGCCCCATCGAAGCGTGGCGCACCTGGTTCAGCGTGCGCAGCGGGCCCAGCGGCAAGGCGGTCGCGGGGAAGTAGCCTACTTCGCCTGCTTCACCCGCTCCACGTCCCCCGCGTTCGCGCTGTAGACGCGCACGTAGTCGACGTACATGTCGGCGATGCCGCCGTAGCGCGCGAGATCGACCGGCCAGCCGCCGCCGGTGGCGAGGTTGATCAGGAAGTAGAACGGGGTCTTCTTCGAGACCTCCATGGTCGGGTGGCGGCCCATCTCCACGTCGTCGCAGTAATAGATGGTGTCGGTCTCGGTGACCTTGCAGCCGTAGGTGTGGAAGGCCTGGTACCACGTCGAGGCGATGCCCTTGGCGCGCATCGACACCACGGGCGCGCCCGGGCCGATGGCCTTCAGCGCGGCGTCCTCGGCGCGCTTCCCGGCTCCGCCCTGGTTCCAGGCGTGCGGAGTGATGCAGAACTTGTCGACGGCGTTCGGGCGGCCCGGCCCCTCGCCGCCATAGGCCTCGATGATGTCGAGCTCGTCGCACGGCGCGCGCTGGTCGGGGTAGGCGGCGGGCTTGTTGAGCAGCCAGAACGCCGGCCACGCGCCGCTGGCGTTGGTGCCCAGGAAGCGGCACTCGAAGTAGCACGGCGCGCTCGCGACCACGCCGGAGCCGTCCTTCTTCAGCGCGGAAAGCAGTCCGGCGCTGCGCTTGGCCTCGTCGGCGCGGATGCGCAGCCAGGTGCCGACCTGGGTGAAGGGGTTGCCGGGCTCGCGCAGGTCGGTGAAGCGCAGGGTGCTGAAGTCCTGGCCGCCGTCCGGCGGCTTGTGGCTGTAGTAGGTGGCCGTGGCGTCGCGGTCCGAGATCGTCGGCATCTTCTCGAAATCGTCGGCGAACAGCAGCGTCATCCCCGCGGCCGCGGGCGGCGCCGCCTTGGGCATGCCCTCCTGGAAGGGCGCGCCGCCGCGGTTGAAGAGCTGCAGGCAGCAGGTGTCGCGCAGGCTGCCGTTGCTGCCGACGATGCGCACGCACAGCGGCCCGTGCGGGAAGTCGTTCGCCGGGAAGGTGAGTGCGCCCTTGCCCGCGGCGTCGAGCGCGACGGTGCCGACCACGGCGTCCGCGCCGGCGGCCGCGCCCGGCTTCCAGCAGCTCACCGTCGCCGACGCCAGGCCTGGCGCGACGATGCTGATCGGCGTGTCGCCCTGGACGTCGCCGCCGTAGGCGGGCGCGGTGACCGCGACCACGCCCCCCTCGATGTTGGGGTCGATCGCCACCGGCGCGACCGCGACCTCCGCCGCGCTGGCGAAGCCGTTCACGCCCTCCAGCACCTCGAGGCGGACGTAGCGCGCCTGGACGGCGGGGAAGACCGCGACCTTGCGCTTGGGCGTCGCGGCCCACTGCCCGTCCTTCACCACCGTGGTGAAGGCCAGGCCGTCGCTGCTGACCGCGACGGTGTAGCGGGTCACGGTGCCGTTGCCGCCGTCGGGGCGAGGCTGGTACATCAGGCAGGCGACGGTGGCGACCTCGCCCTGGTCGATCATCAGCCACTGCGGCAGGGTCGCGCGCGGCTCGCCCCAGCGGCTGTGCCACAGGCTGGTGGGATCGCCGTCGATGGCCCGGCCGGGCTCGTTGCCGCCCTGGAAGCTGCTCGCGGTCGCGACCGGTTGCGGCTTGGCGGCGGCGCCATCGGCGGCCTGCGCAGCGGCCGTCATCACGCACAGCAGCAGGAGGGGGACCGCAGCGGTGCAGAATGGACGGACGGCGTGGCGCATCGGGGCTCCTCGGGCAGTTCCAAACGCCGGGCAGCGTGCGCTGTGACCCGGACGTGGCGTGCCGTGCAGGGCTTTACCCCGGAATAACCGTTCAAGCCAGCGTCGCAGGGGTGCCTGGTCGAGCTGGCGCTCGACCCTCCCGGGGGTCCGGCATGGAATACACGGTGATGCCTGGTGGAACGCCGTCGCCGGGAGGGTCGAGCGCCAGCTCGACCATCGGGAGATGCGGTGGCACGCTCCCACGCCGAAGTTCGACCATTGCTTCGGGTCTTCGGCACGATTCATCATCACAAGCCATGTGATGCGCGTGGTCGAGCTGGCGCTCGACCCTCCCGGGGGGTCCGGCATGGAATACACGGTGATGCCTGGTGGAACGCCGTCGCCGGGAGGGTCGAGCGCCAGCTCGACCATCGGGAGATGCGGTGGCACGCTCCCACGCCGAAGTTCGACCATTGCTTCGGGTCTTCGGCACGATTCATCATCACATGCCATGTGATTCGAGCGGTCGAGCTGGCGCTCGACCCTCCCGGGGGTCCGGCATGGAATACACGGTGATGCCTGGTCGAACGCGCCGTCGCCGGGAGGGTCGAGCGCCAGCTCGACCATCGAGAGAGGCGGTGGCACCGCTCCCACGCCGAAGCTCGACCATTGCTTCGGGTCTTCGGCACCATTCATCATCACAAGCCCTGTGATTCGACCGGTCGAGCTGGCGCTCGACCCTCCCGGGGGTCCGGCATGGAATACACGGTGATGCCTGGTCGAACGCGCCGTCGCCGGGAGGGTCGAGCGCCAGCTCGACCATCGGGAGATGCGGTGGCACCGCTCCCACGCCGAAGCTCGACCATTGCTTCGGGTCTTCGGCACCATTCATCATCACAAGCCCTGTGATTCGACCGGTCGAGCTGGCGCTCGACCCTCCCGGGGGTCCGGCATGGAATACACGGTGATGCCTGGTCGAACGCGCCGTCGCCGGGAGGGTCGAGCGCCAGCTCGACCATCGAGAGATGCGGTGGCACCGCTCCCACGCCGAAGCTCGACCATTGCTTCGGGTCTTCGGCAACATTGATCGTCACAAGCCGGAACTACCTTCGCATCCATCCTTCCCCAGTTGGAATTTGGAGCTGATCAGACATGCCATCCGAGTCGGCGTGGTCCAAACCGCGGCAACTACCGCATTTCAATCCGGGGCAGGAAACCCAGATCGTCACCTACCGTCTGGGCGATGCGCTTCCTGTGGAAGTGGCCCGACGTCGCCTCTATGAACTCAGGGCGGTGGCCGATCCGGATTATCGCAAGCGCATCGAAGCGCATTTGGACCGTGGCCATGGTGGATGTGCGCTGCGACGACCAGGACATGCGGCCCTCGTGATCGAAAATTGGCGTAGGTGGGACGGTGAGCGTTATGCGCTGTGCGCGTGGGTGGTCATGCCCAATCACGTTCACGTCATCTTCCGCCTGACAGGCGCGATGACCTTGGCGCGCATCGTGCAGTCCTGGAAGTCCTACACCGGTCGTCGGCTGCCGTGTTCCTGGCAACGCGACTACTGGGACCGCTGCATCAGGGATCGGGATCACTTCGAACAAGCGGTCGCGTACGTCCATGACAACCCGGTCAAGGCGGGCCTGTGCCGGAAGCGCGCTGAATGGCCGTGGTCATCCGCGTTCGAAGAGCGGGTGCATTGAAACACGTGGTCGAGCTGGCGCTCGACCCTCCCGGGGGTCCGGCATGGATACACGGTGATGCATGGTCGAACGCGCCGTCGCCGGGAGGGTCGAGCGCCAGCTCGACCATCAGGGATCGTGTGGTCGAGCTGGCGCTCGACCCTCCCGGGGGGTCCGGCATGGATACACGGTGATGCCTGGTCGAACGCGCCGTCGCCGGGAGGGTCGAGCGCCAGTTCGACCATCAGGGATCGTGTGGCGCGCGTGGTCGATCCGGCCGCAAGTCGCGCTTGATCGACCGCCGCCTACTTCCCCATCACGTTGATCGTGCTGTAGATCTCGTTGACCGCCGGCTGGTGCCCCGCGTCCTCGAGCTGGTACTTGATCTGCACCTGCATCGCCGGGCGCAGGTCGGGGATCTCGAGGGTCACCGTCTTGCCGTCGCTGGACAGCGTCGCCTTGGTGGCGTCGAGCTTGTCGTGGCCCTTCTTCTGGCCGTTGGTCACCAGGTAGTCGTCCGACCCGTAGGTCGAGGTCCAGTGGTAGTTCCACTCCTCGATCGCGAAGCTGTCGGCGGTCACCGAGGCCTTGTCGAGCGGGCTGCTGAAGCCGATCGCCACGCCGTTGGCGGTGACGTGCAGGCTGATCGGCAGGCACACCGGCTTGCCCGCGTAGCGCACGCGCTGCAGGCAGCCGTCGAGACCGGCGTTGGTCTGCCAGCCCTTGATGCCGCAGACGTAGAGCTGGCCGTCCTTGGGGCTGAAGCGGCCGCGCATCAGGCCCGAGGCGAACTTGAGCTTGAAGCCGACCACGCCGCCCTGCGGCACGCCGCCGACCTCCTCGTGCATGACCGCGAACAGCGTCGACTTGCCGTAGGACATGTGCAGCATCTGCCCGCCGAGCGGGCCCCAGCCCTCCTTCGGCGCCCACACCTCGCCGCCGCTCGAGTTGTCGATCGGCATCGGGATCCAGCACAGCGGCGGGTCGAAGGTCGCGGGGTGGTGGTCGTTGACGTCCTTGTTCTCCTTCACGCGCGGTTCAGCGACGTAGCCGTAGAAGCCGCCCTTCTTCACCAGGTTGATCTTGCACGCCGGCGTCCAGTGGCCCTGGTTGTCGCTGGTCGTGATCTCGTCGTTCGGGCCCATGCCCATGCCGTTGGGCGCGCGGAAACCGGTCGCGAGGACCTCGCTCGACGCGCCGTCCTTGGCGATCTTGAACACGCACGAGTGCAGCGGCAGGTCGTGCGGCACGCGGTTGCCGCCCTTCACGTAGTAGAAGTTGCCGGCGCGGTCGGTCTGCAGGTCGAACGAGAAGTCGTGGTAGTCCTTGAAGATGGTGTCGGCGTTGAAGAAGCACTGGTAGGAGTCGGCTTCGCCGTCGCCGTTCAGGTCCACCAGCTTGGTGATCTGGTCGCGGCCGAGCACGTAGACGGTGTCGTCGACGACGCGCAGGCCGAGCGGCTCGAACAGCCCGCTGGCGAGGCGCTTCCAGGTCAGCGTGCCGAGCGTGGCGTCGATGCCCGACACCACCCACACCTCGCCCTCGAAGGTGCACACCGCCAGGCGCCCGTCGGCGAAGAAGTCGAGGCCGGTCGGGCGGATCCAGGAATTCCACGGCGTCTCGGCCGGCAGCTTCAGCGTGTCGACGAGGTAGGCGCCGTCGCCGGTGCCGAGCGTCCCGGCGGTGGTGATGGCGGCGGTGGCCTGCGCCGGCCCACCCAGGCACAGCGGGGCCAGGTCGGGCGTCGCCGGCAGGTCCTTCACCTGGCCGGCGAACGCCGCCAGCGCGGACTTCGCGCCGCTCCAGATCGCCACCGTGCAGCGCGCCGGCGCGGCCTGCGCGGGCAGGCGCAGCAGCACCTTCCCGTCCGCGACCAGCAGCGTCGCGCCCTTCGGCGCGCCCTTGACGCCGACCGCGGTGACGGCGTCGCCGCCCGCCAGCGACTGCGCCAGCACCGCCAGCGCGCCCTCGGCGGGGCCGCTGGCCGCGCTGCCCGGCGCCGCGGCGGCCGCGGACACGCCGCCGCCGGCCTTCGCCACCTCGCAGACGACCAGCACCAGCTCCTGCGCGCCCTTGCCCACCTCGATCGCGCGGGTGAACACCGGGCCGTTCGCGCCGGCGACGCAGCCGGGCAGTTCGCGGACGGCGGTGTCGTCGATGGTGTAGCTCAGCACCGTCTGCTCACCGTGCCGGTAGAGCCCGCGGTACTGCGCCCAGTGCACCGGCAGGTTGCCGACGCCGTTCGCGCGCGGATCGGCGAGCGTGCCGCCCTTGCCGCCCCAGCCGGGGCCGGGGCGCGTGCCGAACACCGCCTTGCCCTTGGCCGTCGCCGGCCCCGCGCCCTGGCCGGCCTTGGCCGGCGTGGTGGCGGTCATGTCGACGAAGCCGCCGCTCCACCCCGCGGCCAGGCGCAGCGTCTCGCCATCGTAGCACACCGCGTTGCCACCGCCCAGGTCGACGCTGATGCCCTTGAGCACCACGTCGGCCTTGGCCGGGTCCGCCGGGTTGTGCAGGAAGTAGTGCAGCACGTGGCCGTAGTCCATGCGCCCGCCGAGGGAGTGCGCCTCCTTGGTCGGTGCGACCTCCACCTCGTCCTCGGCCCAGGCCGCGCCGCACAGCAGCAGGGCGGCGCCGAGGGCGGCGGTGCGGGCGCTGGGAATCACGGCTTCTCCTCGAGCCACACGTTGCGGTAGTAGACCGGGTTCTGGTGGTCCTGCAGCCACAGCGGGCCGCCCTGCGGGGTCTCGGCCTTCTTCTTGTTCGCGCCGGTGCCGGACTTCACCTCGGTGTGGTCCTGGACCAGGGTGCCGTTCAGGCGCACGGTGACCGCGGCGTCCCCGGTCTTCTTGCCGGCCGCGTCGAACTTCGGGCCCTGCCAGTCGATGTCGTAGGTCTGCCAGGTCAGCGGCGGGTAGCAGGCGTTGACCAGCGGCGGCACCACCGTGTAGAGCGAGCCGATGTCGTTGGGCTGCGGCTTGACGCCGAACGAGTCCAGCACCTGGATCTCGTAGGTGTGGTGGATGTAGATGCCGCTGTTGCCGCGCTCCTGGCTGCGCGCGAACGGCTTGAAGGGGACGCGGAACTCGACGTGCAGGCGGTAGCTGGTGAAGTTCTTCTTGGTCTCGGCGCCGTAGGCCAGGCACTTCTCGCCCTCGATGGTCTCGATCCGCCCGTCCTTCCACGCGTCGGTGTTGGAGCCGTCGAACAGCACCAGCGCGCCCGCGGGCGGCTTGGCGCCCATGGTCGGGCTGACGCGCGTGACTTTCTTCAGGGTGAATGCCGCGCCGGCCTCGCTGCTGCCGGTGAAGGCCGCACCGGTGATCGCGCCGTGCCAGCCGCTCTGCCCGAACGTGGTGGTGTCGCCGCTGGTCCTGCCCTCGACCTCGAAGCGGTCGGTGCCGTTCCAGCCGTCGCCGGGGAAACCACCCGGCTCGAACACCGCCAGGAACCTGCCGTCGCCGTGCGCGATCACCTGCGCGGCGAGCGGCTTGCCGCCGACGGTGCCCAGGTACTCGCCCTGCACCGCGTAGTCCGCGCCGGCCGCGGCGACGGTGGTGGCGACCAGCTTGTCCTCCTTCTCCTTGCCCTCGGCGCCGTCGAGTCCGGGCAGGCCGAAGAGGAGGCCGCAAGCGAGCGTGGCGGACAGGAAGGGGGTGCGGAGGGAGGTCATGGCGCTTCCTTGGGATGCGGACAGGTGCGGCGGTCGGCGGACTGTACCGGGAGCTTCTGGACGAGGCTGTACGTCGCAGAACCGGCGCTGTTTTCTCTTCCTACCACATTGGCGCCACTGCGGCCGCGGTTACCTGCCTATTCCGCGCACAGTTGCCGGGGACGACTCGCCATTTGCCCGATCCGATCATCTGCCCGGAGCCGTCATCCAGGTCGCTGCCCGCGTGCGATCCAGCTCAGGGATGGAATGGCGAGTGGGCCAAGAGGCCAAGGTGACCGCCCCGGAAGCGGGAACCGATTCCCCTGCCGGTCGCACGTCGCGCATACGTCGCTCGATGGTCGAGCTGGCGCTCGACCCTCCCGGCGATCGCCCGCCGTGACCAGCGGCATCCCTGTCCGCGTGCCGCACCGCCGGGAGGGTCGAGCGCCAGCTCGACCATCGAGTGAGGAGGCGCCAAGAGGCCAAGGTGACCGCCCCGGGAACGGGGAAACCGATTGCCCCGCGGGTCCGCACATCGGGCATATGTCGCTCGATGGTCGAGCTGGCGCTGCCCTCTAACAGCTCGCAACTCGTTGTGCCACAAGCGCGAGTTTTCTGCTGTTAGCTCAGCCTCGATCGGGAAATCACCCCCGGAAAAGCTCGACCCTCCCGGCGAACGCCCGCCGTGACCAGCGGCATCCCTGTCCGCGTGCCGCACCGCCGGGAGGGTCGAGCGCCAGCTCGACCATCGAGTGAGGAGGCGCCAAGAGGCCAAGGTGACCGCCCCGGGAACGGGAAACCGATTGCCCCGCGGGTCCGCACGTCGGGCATACGTCGCTCGATGGTCGAGCTGGCGCTCGACCCTCCCGGCGATCGCCCGCCGTGACCAGCGGCATCCCTGTCCGCGTGCCGCACCGCCGGAGGGTCGAGCGCCAGCTCGACCATCGGGGGATGTGCGGGAAGCGTGCTCGAGCTGGCACTCGGGCACGCGTCGCACATCCAGGACTCCCGCTCAGTCCGCTCCGATCGTATCGGGAATTCCAGCCCTCACGGCGCCTTCGCCGGCACGTACCCCTGCCACAGCCACTCCAGCGCGTGCGGCAGGATCTGCCCGTGCGCGGGCCCGAGCCCGTGCCCGACCTTCAGGCAGAACAGGTACTGGTAGTGGTAGCCCTTCGCCTTCAGCACCTTGGCCATGCGGTTGTTGGCCTCGACCCAGTCGTGCATGCCGTCGCGCATGACGTTGGGATTCAGCAGGTCGTGGTCGCCGACCGCCATGAACAGGCGGATGGGCTTCACCGGGCTCTCCGGGATGAGCTTCTCGTGGAAGTCCCAGGCGCCGTCGGGCGTCGCGGGGTCGAACGGCCACTGCTGGTTCACGAAGGTGCCGGAGAAGGTCAGCACGCGGTGGTACAGCTCCGGGTGGTACCAGGCCATGATCAGCGCGGCCGAACCGCCGGAGCTGGTGCCCAGCGTCGCGCGGCCCTCGGGGTCCTTGGTCAGGGTGACGCCGTACTCCTTCTCGACGCGCGGCAGCACTTGGGTCTCGATGTACTCGGCGTACAGGCCCGACATGGTGTCGTACTCGCGACCGCGCTCGTGGCCCTGGGCGTCGCCGCCGCCGTTGCTGACCATGATCGCGATCTGCGCCGGCACGCGCTTCTGCGCGATCAGGTTGTCGAGCACGTGCGCCAGGCCCATGTCCGGGTGGCCCATGCCGGGGCCATCGTGGGTGACGATGAACGGCGCGGCGGTGCCCGGCACGTACTGCGCCGGCACGTACACGGTGATGGTGCGCGTGTAGTCGATCGGGTGGGTCTCGACGATGAGGGTCTTGGGGTTCTTGGGGTCGACCGTGCCGAACACGTTCCGGGCGATGCCCGGGTTCAGCATGGTGCCGTCCTTCGAATTCAGCGTGAACTGCTGCACCTTGCCCTGCGGGACACCGTCGACGACCTTGTACTCGGGCGCCTGGACGTACTCGGGGCCGATCAGGAAATCGCCGTCGACGTCGACCGGCGGGTTGGCGCCCGGCTTGCCGTCCAGGCGCGTGAAGGTCGGCGCGCCGGGCATGTCGAAGGGGCGCGTCGGCGGTCCGTTGTCCTTCTTCGGCGCCGGCGGGGCATCCGCGCAGAAGGCCGTCGAAGCGAGGGCGAGCATGCTCGCCAGGATGAGTCTCGGGGACATCGCTGCTCCTGAAGGGGGACGCCGAGTAGAGGCGCCCGCGGGCGTGGCGTCAACGAATGAAGGGGTCGACCGGGCGGAGCCGCGGGCGCCGCCCACGGATCCGCCTGGTACTACGCCGTGGCCCGGGTTCCGTTTCCCCGGCTCCGCCACGGCAACGGCCGGTCGTTTCCAGGGTATCACGCAGCACGGACGATCCGTCCATCCGTCTCCGTACCCCGGTCGAGGCCCGCCCCATGCGCACCCTGCTCCTGCTCGCCCTGTGCTCGGTCGCGCCGCTCACGGCCGAAGAGAACCTCGGCACCCTGGTCTTCGCCGATGACTTCGCGCGCACCGAGACCCAGTCGGTGAAGGACGAGCCCGGCAACGGCTGGAACACCAGCAGCTCGTGGAGCGCGAAGGGCAACAAGGAGGTCGCCCTGGAGGGCGGCGCGCTGCACATCTACATCCACCCCGAGGCCATCCACCCGGTCGACGTCGGCCACGCCTTCGCCTTCACCGACGGCACCGCGACCATGCGCTTCAAGTTCCACGAGGCGAAGGACACGCTCATGCTGAACTTCGCCGACCTCTCCTGCAAGGAGGTGCACGCCGGCCACATCTGCGCCGCGACCTTCGGGGCGAAGAAGGTCAACCTGCAGGACATGAAGACCGGCGGCATGCTGCTCAAGTACTGGGAGGGCCGCCAGAAGGGCGGCAAGCTCAGCGCGGAGGACGAGGCCCTGATCAGGACCAAGCAGAAGTCCTTCCCGTACGACGACCTCGGCGTGGGCACGTGGCACGCGCTGAGCGTCACCATCATCGGCGACACCATGACCGCCGCGGTCGACGGCAAGGTCGCCGGAAGCTTCAGCTCGCCCGGCATCGCGCACGAGACCAAGCAGGTCCTGCGCCTGCTGGTGTCGAACCAGGTCACCATCGACGACGTGAAGTACTACAAGCTGAAGTGAGGCGGAGCGCGCGTCCTCGACCCCTCAGCATTTCCAAGATCGCGGAATGCGATGATGGTCGAGCTGGCGCTCGACCCTCCCGGCGACTGCCAGTCGGAACAGGATGCACCCGTGTACATGGTGCCAGACCGCCGGGAGGGTCGAGCGCCAGCTCGACCACTCAGTGCAACCCGCCCAGGCACGCGGCGGGAGCCCTCCCCCGCGCTAAAAGTTCCTATTTCCCCGCCGCCCCCTGCGATCCCGGCACCGTGCTGGCGTCGTACATCGCCCCCTTCGACACCTGCACGATGGTGACGTGCACCTTGGTCGGGAAGAACTTGCCCAGATCCGGCTGCGCGCTCGCGTGGTTGTCGCCGGCCGCCTTGCCGGCCTTCATCACCAGGGTCATCATCTTCACGCCCTCCGTCCACACGATCGAGTCGTTCTCCCAGAAGCCGGTCATCGACTCGTCCTTCTCGTAGACGCCGGGCCTGGTGTAGGTCGGCGTGCCGGCGCAGCCGTAGTTGTTCTTCTGGCCCTTGTTGGGGATGTAGCAGACGCTCCAGAACACCGGCGCGTCGCTGGGCTTCTCGAGCACCTCGAAGCGGATGTGCACGGTGCCGTGGCGGTAGTCGATCGGCTGCGTCCAGTCCTTCGGCGTGTCCTTCGCGAAGCGCTCCGCCGGGATCTTGAGGTGCCCCTGCGTCGGCACCGCGTCCTGCTGCGCGAAGGTGAAGACCTCGTCGAACAGCACCAGCTGCTCCGCCTGGGCGGTGGCGGCCAGGGACAGGCACAGGGCGAGGGGCAGCAGGGAGTCGCGCGGGGTCATGGGGGGCCTCCTGCGGCCGGGGAGTGGCTGCCGCTGCCGGACTGTCCCTGCGGCTGCGCCGTGGGGAAGTGCTCGACGTGCAGGTCTCCGGTGCGGCCGTAATACACCGCGCGCCGCCCGACCAGCGACACGTGGTAGCCGACGCAGCCCGCGGCCAGGACGAGGCGGCAGAACTCGCGGTACCCGATCCGCTGCGCCTGGCTGGCGCGGATCGCGGCTTCGACCTGCGCCGCCACGAAGGTGGGCGCCGCCGCACCCGCGAGGCGCTCGCACGGGGTGACGTGCGACTCGCCCGAGGGCAGGAAGTAGGTCTTCTCGAAACGGCACAGGTCGGCGTGGTAGCGTTCGACGCCGACGCCCAGGAGCCGGCCGATGATCTGTGGGAAGGTGGCCTGCTCCGCGTCCGAGCTGGCGGTGCAGGCGTCGATGACGCCGGTGGTGGTGCGGTCCATGCGGGCGGGGCCTGATGGTGGTGGGTGGTGCGGGGCTATTCGAGGGGGACGCCGTGCAGGCCGTGGTGCGCGACCAGCTCGCGCAGGAAGGCGGTCATCGTCGCCACCTGCCTTGGCGGCAGGTGACCGAAGAACTCGCGTTCGTTCAGGTCGGCCAGGGCGGACAGCACCGGCACCAGCCGCCGCCCGCTGGCGGACAGGGCGAGCAGCTGGCCGCGCAGGTCCCCGGGGTCCGGGGTGCGCGCGACCAGCCCGCGCGCGACCAGCTTGTCGGCGACCTTGGTGATGCCCCCGCGCGTCATGCCCAGGTGCGCCGCCAGCCGGCTCGGCGGGACGGCCCCGCGCTCGGCCAGTTCGCGCACCAGGGCCCACTCGGCGACCGACACCCCGTGCGCGGCGAGCTTCTGGCGGAAGGCGCCGGAGACGTGGTTGCTGACGGAGCGCAGCCAGAAGCCGAGGTGGGCTTCGAGGGGGCCGGCGTACGGCGTCCTGGGTGTCCGCGTCATGGTTGACGAGGAAACTAGACCGAGAAGTTTCCTTGTCAACCAGTTCGCCGCGCGCGCACCCGCCCGCCCCGCACCGGGCGCGGGCCGCCAGCGGCGGGCCGCCGCGCCCGCCGCGGCGCCTCACTTCCCGCCGGCCAGCGCCGCGGCCACCGCCCGCGCCACCTGCTCGCCGAGCGCCGCGGAGCCGTTGGGGTTCATGTGCACGCCGTCCTTGGAGATCATCGTCGGGTCGGCGGCGATGACCGCGTGCAGGTCGTCGATGGCCACCGCGGTCCCCATGAGCGCCGTCCGCACCAGGCGGTTGCGCTCGACGATGCGCGGGTTCTTGTCCTGCGCGCCGCCGGCGGTCGGCGTGGTGGTGGCCCAGATGATCCGCGCCTGCGGCGCGCCCTGCTGCACGACCTTGAGCAGCGGGCGGATGGCCGCGCCGTACTCGCTCTCGCTGTAGTCGAAGCCGTGCATGCCGTTGTTCACGTGCACCACGTCGTAGCGGTACTGGCGCAGCACCAGCTCGACCTGCAGCAGCAGGAGCGGATCGCCGAGCGAAGCGGAGGTCGCGAGGCGGTCGCACACCACCTTGTCCCCCATGGCCTTCGCCGCGTCGCCGTAGTAGGCGCGCGTGATGGAGTCGCCGATGAGCAGTACCCTGGGCGCCGCCGCCGGCTTGTTCCCGGAGGTCACCCACACGTCGAGCCACTCGATGCCTTCGCGCTTGGGCGCGGGCTGGTCGGCGGCCTGCAGCGGCGCGGCGGCCAGGGCGAGGAGGAGGATCAGGAAGCGGCACGCGTGGGAGGTGCTCATGGTCTGGCTCGCTGGGATGGGACGGGGCCCGGGGCGGGCGCCGTCGGCCGCATCATGGGCGCCAAGGGCCGCAGCGGCACCGTCATCCGCATCCCGTCCGAGGTGGTGGGTGAGGTGCTGCGCGCGCCCGCGCCTCACCAGTTGGCGGGCTCGTAGCGCAGGCGCTGGATCAGCGGGATGGTGCCGCCCAGGTTGTGGTGCACCAGCTGGCCCCAGGGGTCGCTGGTGCGCACGCTCATGTCGAGGGGGAACTGCTCGTAGTGGTCGAACGCGCCGCCGTGGTGCCAGGCGAGGTGGGTGTCGATCGCCATGATCGCGGGGCTCCACTCGATGCGGTACCACAGGCGCACCTCGTCCTGGCTGATGGCGGCGAAGAGCTCCGCCGACTGGAACAGCGAGCGGCCGGTCGGGTCGGGGTCCGCCTGGACCTCGGCCCAGGTGCGGTAGCCCATGGTGGCACCGGCGCCGCAGGTCACCAGGAAGGTGGCGCCGCCGGGTTCGCGCAGCAGGCGGAACCACGCCAGGCCGAGGGAGGCCTCGCGCGGGGCCCGGTCCCCGGCCTCCCATTCGGAGAAGCGCGCCCCATCGACCGACCCGGCCGGATCGGCCGGATCCCGGCGCCAGCCGTTGCCGGTCACCGGCTGGGGATCCGGGTAGCGCAGGTAGGACGCGAGGTAGCCGGGCGAGGCGGGGTCCTGCTCGATGGGGTTGTAGGCGGCGTCGGTTCTGGATGGCGTAGGGCGGGCGCTTCATCACGTACATCGGGAAGCGCGTCGCCACCCCGACCGGCACGCCCGCGGCCAGGCGCCGGTTCTCCTGGTCGTGCGCGTCCTGATCGGGCTTCTGCGCGTCGACGGGGTAGGGGGTGGCGGGGATGGTGCCGCCCGCGGCGCGGTCGGTGGGCGCCTCGGAGTACGGCTTGGGCCCCAGCGCGCCATCGCGCACGTCGATCCACCCGTAGCCCTCGGAGTGCACGGACGAGTGGTTCGCGAGCGCGTCCCAGCCGATGCGCGACGCCTCCTGGACGTAGGAGCACGCGGCGACCAGCATGATGCGCGCCTGCGCCTCCTGCTCGAAGGCGACCGACTCCTGCGCGTCGGAGCGGTTGCGCGCCAGGAACACCAGCGACATGCCGGCGAGCAGCGCGGAGAGCCCCGCGACGATGATCAGGATGCTGCCGGCGCGGGTGGGCGTGCGGGACATGGGGGGCCTCAATACGCCGCGTCGACCGGGCAGTCCAGCGAGGCGCCGACGATCGGGTGCGCCGGGTCCGCGCGGTTGTCGTAGGTCGACCAGCCGCCGGCCGTGCCGCGCTGCAGGCGCGCGCCGCGCAGCGTGGTGCCCCGCGTCGAGAACGGCAGCGTGGTCCGCTCCCCGGTCAGCGGGTTGGCCACCTCGATGATGCAGATCGCCACCGCCCGCGACTGGCGGATGAAGCGCTCGACCTTGACGGTGACGTCCGGCCAGGTGCCGGGGTGCGCGGGCATCAGCTGGTGGACGAACCCGGTCGCGCGGTGGAAGCGGTTGGACTCGCTCAGGCTGTCGGGCAGGTAGGCGCCGCCGTACCCCACGCGCCACCCGACGCGGAACGGGTCCTGGGTCCCCCCGAACTCCGGCAGCAGCCCCGCGGCCGGGTTCGCCAGCGGGATCACCATGGAGTCCGTGGCGCGGAACCGCCCGCACGAGAACGCCTGGAACTTCACGCCCAGCCAGGTGTTCCCCTCGAGCAGCGCCCGGGGGACCTTGCCGACGTTCACGCCGGACGGGTTCGCGGTGTCCGGGGGCGCGCCGTGGTACATCAGGAAGGCATTCGACGGCAGGTACTCGAGCGCCCCGTAGAAGCCCAGCGTGTTGAGCAGGCCTTCGACCTGGTTGTCGTACCAGCTGCGGCAGCGCGACGGGTCGTACGGCGGCGCGCTGTCCTGGGGGCGGTCGAAGGCGAGCAGCGAGTAATCGCCGAAGCGCTGGTCGGACCCGTCGGTCTCGATCAGGTTCGCCCGGCACCAGGTGCGCGGATCCTCGGCCGACCAGGCCATCGGGCTGCCGTCCCAGGCGCACGCGCGCTCCGGCCCCGGGCGCGCGAAGGCCGGCGCGATCGGCGCGGCCGCGAATCCGCCCGGCGCGAAGGCGCTGAACGGCAGCCCGCCGCCGCTGGCGGCGGTGGCGCGCAGGGCCTGGGCGTGGTCGTCCGCGGGGTCGTCGACCATGGTCCAGAAGTCGACTTCGTCGCAGCCCTGCAGCACCGCCGCGCGCAGCAGTGAGTTCTCCAGCGCCATGGCGTTGCTGGCGGTGATCGCGCGGGCGGCGACCGACGCGCCGGCCGCCGCCACGGACACGATCAAGGTACCGAGCGCGATCGAGACCAGCAGCTCGACCAGCGTGAACCCGTTGGTGCGTCGTCGTCATGGTGTCCTCAGCGCATGAAGGTGGGAAGGCGGGGATCGTAGTAGTTGAACCGCGAGATGCGCATGGCGCGCATGCGCACCGAGCTGGCGAGCGGCCCGCGGTCGAGCCGGCCGTTGTAGTTGCGGTCGGCGCCGTACATGCCGTTCAGGAAGCGCGCGTTCTTCAGCGACGCGTCGAGCTGCTCGCCCGCCTGCGAGTTGAACATGGTCAGGGCGGCGACGTCGCTGCCCGTCGGCAGGGCGCTGACGTCGCGGGTGAAGGCGAGGTGGTACTCCGGGTTCAGCAGGTGGTAGGTCTCCTTCGACTGCCACCGGATGCCCAGCGAGCGGTCGGCGAACGGCTGCGCTCCCGCGCGCGGCGCCCTCAGCGGCGCCCGGCTCGCGTCGAGCGGCGCGCTGGGCGCGGTCTCCGCGTCCTCGTAGCTCTGCCAGTCCGCCGCCCAGAAGACGATCTGCCGGCAGCGCTCGGCCACGGCGAACGGCTTGGTCAGCGTGAAGTGCGCCGGATCGCCCCAGAAGGCGTTCGGCGCCGGCGCGCTCCACTCGGGGAAGGGCGGCACGTCCGCCTGGTAGGCGCCCGCCTGGTCGAAGCTCCCCGAGTAGCTCGCGGCCGGGCCGAGGTTGGAGACCGGCTGCGCGGAGAGCGGGCGCCACATCGCCGCCGGCACCGTCGTCCCGCTGATCGTGCCGCTGCGCGGCGCGGAGAACAGGTCCCACTCGAGCAGCGGGTGGTCCATCATGATGCTGCGCTGCTGGGGCCGCGGCGCGCCCCAGTCGTAGGGCAGGGTCGCCGCGTAGCGCATGACCATCGCCAGGCAGCGCTCGTGGTAGTAGCGCAGCAGCCCGGGCGTGACCTTCCTGCCGCCGATGTCCTTGCTCGGCACCAGCGCGTCGGCCTGGTCGTAATCGCGGATCTGGTTCGACCGCGACAGCGTCATCATCGCGTGGGCGAGGAAGCGCATGCACTGCACGCGCAGCGCCACGTCGGCGCGGCGCCGCATGCGGTCGGCCAGCTGGGCGTCGGCGGGCCCCAGCTCCGCCGACCTGCAGAAGGCCGCGAAGGCCAGGTCGTACTCCTTGCCGAGCGCGTCGAGGCGGGCGCCGTCGTCGGCCTGGTCCGGCGTGTAGTAGGTCGCGAACTCGTCGTGGTGGCCGGCGGTCAGCTGCGGCAGGTCGTAGGCGACGCTGGTCAGGAAGGTGCCCGCGCCGTAGGCCAGGGCGGCCGCGACGTAGTCCTTGCGGCTCTGCGCGGAATTGGCCGCGAGCCCTTCCGCGCAGGCGAAGACCCTGCTCAGCAGCGGGTCCGGCTGCGGCGGGTTCACCTGCGCCGCGCTCCCCGGGTGCCCCCCGAACCACCACTCGTGCGAGTACATGTTCTTGCCCAGCGCGCTCACCGGGGCGTTGCGCGCGCTCTGCATCGACGCGTCGTCCTGGTAGGCCGCGACCGGCGGCGACGGGTAGGGCGCCCGGTAGGGCCACTCCTTCCACGGCAGGCTCGGCAACGCGTTGTTCTGCGCGTAGCCGGTGACGGCGCAGACCAGCCGCAGCGCGTCGTTGGGCAGGGTGTGCGCCATCCAGCGCTCATCGAGGTTGGTGTTCGCCATCGGCTGCGCGTAGTAGAGGTGGCCGCCCTCGTCGAGCACCTGCCGGATCTCGTCGCCGTCCGAGTCGAGGCGCCGCGCGATGCGGTCCGGCACCGGCAGCAGGCCGTTGTGCCAGTTGCACAGGCGGGTCTCGAGGTCGAAGCGCGTGCTGGAGTAGGCGTAGTTGTTGCTCTCCCACGGTTCGGGCGCCTCCGGGTCCATGGAGCGCGTGAACTCGTCGATCCCGGAGAAGGAGTCGATCATCTCCAGCGCCTTCACCGCGGCGAGGATCTTGAAGCGCGAGACCTGCTGCTGCTTGAGGCCCATCGGGAACAGCAGCATCACCGAGATCACGCCGAACGAGACCAGGCCCAGCGAGATCGCGACTTCGAACAGCGTGAAGCCGCGCCGCGCCGGCGACCCGCGCCGCGCGCGCGCGGCCAGCCCGGCGGGCGCGGGTGCGCGCACGGAGAAGAGCAGCGGGTCCCCGGGGTGGAATGCCATCGGATCCATCTCCAACCGGCCCGGTCTTATGCGGGCCACCCTTCGCCTCTCCACGCCGATTCGGGGGGAGTGGTGTCGTTTTGCGAAGCGACGGTGTTGTTTTGCGCGCGCGTATCCCGCAGCGCGAGGCCGTTGGCCCAGGGATATCTCCCGACGGGTCCGCGTGGTGGACGCTTCATGGCGGAAGTGAAGCGAGCACGTCGGCACGAGACCGCGGACGGCCCCGTACGCGTGCCCCCCGCGAGGATCAGCCCGCAGCGGCAGGGAACGGCTGCTCTTCCACCGCTGTGCCCCGCACGGCCGAACGCTCCTCCTCCCATCCTCGCTCATCTGCGCAACCTGCGGACTCTCCCTCGAGGAGGATCCGCAGGTTGCGCAGATGGGCGGATGGGCGGATGGGGGAGGGGGCGACGTGCGGCCGGTTGTGGGGAAAGCGTCTCTCAGCGGGAAGACGATTCCGGTCCACCCCCGCGCGCACCCGCTTGCCGCGCAGGCCTGCACGCCGACGTTGCGGCAACGTCCCAAGGGAGCCCCCATGCGCCTCGGCCGCTTCGCCAGTCTCCTGCTGCTCGCTGCCGGGCTGGGCGCGGCCGAACCCGCCCGCGAACCCGTCCGCGACCTGTCCGCCGGCATCCTGCTCAAGGACTTCCGCCCCGTCTCGCTCTACCACGTCCCGCGCACCGCGGTGCCGAAGGCGAAGTACCCGGCGATCGACGTGCACACCCACGACTACGCCAAGACCCCGGAGGAGGTCGACGCGTGGGTCGCCGCCATGGACGCGGCGAACATCGCCCGCTCCATCGTCCTGACCTTCGCGACCGGCGCGGAGTTCCAGGCGCTGGTGACCCGCTACGGCCGCTACCCGGAGCGCTTCGAGCTGTGGTGCTACTTCGACTTCACCGGCTGGGACGAGCCCGGCTGGAGCGCGCGCGCGGTCGCGGACCTGGAAGCGAGCCACCGCATGGGGGCGCGCGGCGTGGGCGAACTGATGGACAAGGGCATGGGCTTCAAGCCCATGTCCGCCAGCCTGACGAGCAGGGCCTTCACCGACACCTCGGTCGGCATGCACATCAACGACGCGCGCTTGAAGCCGCTGCTCGCCAAGTGCGCGGAACTGCGCATGGCGATCAACATCCACATCGGCGAGGACGCCTGGATGTACCAGCCGCCGGATGCGACCAACGACGGCCTGATGAACGCGGCCAAGTGGCACGTGGACCAGGCCAGGGCGGGTCTCGCGGACCACGCGCAGCTCCTCGGCATGCTGGAGGAGGCGGTCCGCGACAACCCCGCGACCACCTTCATCGCCTGCCACCTGGCGAACTGCTGCGCCGACCTGGACAGCCTGGCGCGCCTGCTCGACGCCTACCCGAACCTCTACGCGGACATCGGCGCGCGCTACGGCGAGCTCGCCCCGATCCCGCGCTTCGTCCACGCCTTCATGGAAAAATACGGCAAGCGCCTGTTCTACGGCACCGACAGCCACTACACGATGGCGCTCTACCCGGTGTCGTTCCGCATCCTGGAGACCGCCGACGAGCACTTCTACGAACCCCGCAACTTCGGCTACCACTGGCCGTTGTACGGGCTCGCGCTCAGCGACCAGGCGCTGCAGGACCTCTACCACGGCAACGCGGCGCGGGTGCTGGGGGAGCGGTGAGGCGCGAGGCGCGAGACGCGAGGGAACCGACTGGCGCCGATCGATTTCATGCTTGCGGTGGCAGTGTCATCAAACGATCGAGAGCGCTGCAGGCGCGGCCTCGATCGTCAGCCCAGGGCAGCGCCCCGGGTCGGCCCCAATCCGTGCGCCCCGTCCGATTGGGGCCGCCCCTGCAGGGCTCTCGATCGTATTTAATGGGCGTCTCTTCCCAGGGCGTTGCCCTGCTCATTACCCACAAGTCACCGCCGTGGCTGTGATCAAACCCGGTTGAATCTCCCCAAATCTCCCCAAATCTGCGGATTCTTCTTCGGAAGACCCGCAGAAGAATCCGCAGATTTGGGGAGATTTCGCAGATTTCAGCCGAAATCGCTGACCTCCAGGCGGGAACGAGGGGACTTGTGGGTAACGGGTAGGGCGTTGCCCTGGGCTGACGATTGGGGCCGCGCCGTTGGCGCTCACGAAGGGGTTATCGCAGGGTTTTCATGATCACGCACGTCCCCATCGGCCTATGGGTAATCGGCAACACACCGCCATCGGCCATGGTGTAACGTCAGGTGCATCTCCGGAGAGATGCCGCAGCACCCCCCTGGAGCCCGCCCATGCCTCGTCCCGACTGGCGGATCCCCGCGCTCAGCCTGTGCCTGCTGCCGCTGTCCCTGCACGCGGAGTGCGGCGACCCCCAGGTGATGACCGACGACCCCTGGTACCCGGGCGAGCTGTCGTGCTCGACCTTCCCGCGGCTGTTCAAGACCGAGGCGGAGGTCTACCGGCGCGTCACCGGTCGCGGCGTCGACAGCGACGAGGACAAGGCCCTGGCCGCCTGGTACTGGCGCAACCTGCACTTCGCGCACGGCGAGGAGGGCCACCCCGACACCTTCGACCGCACCTCGCACAGCGCCTGGAACCGCGAGTACTGGACCGGGCTCTACGCCTTCGGCTTCGGCATCTGCGGCACCACGCACAGCCAGTGGACGGCGGAGCTGCACCAGCTGCTCGGGCCCTTCCGCGGGCGCGTCGCCGGGGTGGAGGGCCACAACAGCTTCGAGGTCTATGTGACCGGCGGCGCCTACGGCCACGGCGACTGGGCCCTGCTCGACCACGATGTCTCGACGGTGATCTTCAGCGAGGACGGCAGCAGGCTGCTGGGCATCACCGCGATCAAGCCGCAGATCGCCACCTACGCCAACCCCGACTTCAAGCCGGCGCGCAACCACGGCTGGCGCGTCGCCGGCCTCGCGGCCAGCGACGCCAGCGCCTACGCGACGTTCTCGACCGTAGAGTACGCCGGCGGCTACAGCGGCCCGCCGCCGACCGTGCACCTGCGCGCCGGCGAGACCCTGCGGCGCTACCTCGCGCCCGGGCTCGCGGATGGGAAGACCTTCGTCTTCTGGGGGCGCAACTACGCCGACGCCGGCGTCCCCGGCCCCGACCGCCGCGAGAGCTGGGTCAACCAGCCGGAGAAGATGTACCAGGCCGCCGCCTCGTGCCCGTCCCGCAACGGCCAGGTCCGCTTCGCCAACGCCGCCTACACCTACGCGCCGGACTTTTCCACGGGCGCCTACCAGGACGGCGTCATCGACGAGTCCGCGGACCACGTCACCTTCGAATTCTACACGCCCTACGTGATCGGCAGCACGCCGGCCGACGGCAGCGCCTGGGGCGTCTACGCCGCGGGCGGCCGCAACGGCCTGGTGCTGTCGGGCCGCATGACCTGCGCGGTGAGCGTGTCGACCGACCAGGGCCGGACCTGGGACGCCGCCGGCGCGGCCCACGACGGGATGGACCTGACCGACCTGGTCAAGGGCCGCCAGCAGTACTGGATCAGGTTCGCCGCCGGCGCCCCCGCGCTCGCCGCGTCCGGGCTGACCCTGCGCACCGTCTGCGAGTGCAACGGCGCGATCATCCCGCACCTGCACGACGGCGACAACCGCATCACCGTCCTCGCTTCGGGCCTGGGCGTGGTCAGCGCCGGCCCCAACAAGGACCAGGCCGAGGGCCACGTGGTCGACGGCCGGATGGGCAGCGCCGCGGTCACGCTGGAACTCGCCACCCCGCGCAAGGAGCAGGCCGTGCGCGTCTACGCCGCCGCGTGGGAGGCCTGCGGCTGCCCGCCCAAGGCCGGGGTGAAGTACCAGATCGAGTACTCGACCGACACCGGGCGGAGCTGGAAGCCCGTGGTGAAGGACTGGGAAGTCATCCGCCACGACCCGGAACCCGGCGACTGGTGGAGCCAGGGCATGACCTTCGGCGACGTCGAACTCGATCACGCCACCGGCCCGGTGCGGGTGCGCTTCACCAACAACGGCGGCAAGCCGTTCCTGAAGGTGGAGGCGCACCTGGCCTACCAGGTGCGCAAGCAGGGCCCGGTCGTCGTCACGTTCGGCTGGGCGGACGCCACCGGCGCGGCGCGGTCGGCGACGCGCGCCTTCGCCGCGGACCCCGGCCGCGAGGACGCCACCTGGTCGATCGCGGCCGGCGCGCAGGTGAAGACGTCGTGGGTCGAATACGCCGCGAGGTGAGGTGGAGCCGGCCTGATCACTGCACGATCAGGTGCTGCGCCAGGGGCGTGTAGAAGCTCTCCGGGTGCTTCTTCGCGAACGCGTCCACGACCTTCGCGAAGTGCGGACCGCGGCGCGCGTCGAACGGCAGGGCGGCCAGCTGCTGGTACTCCTTGCCCACGGCGTAGCCGGGATCCTTGCGCAGCTCGGCCGCGCGGTCGCGGCAGTCCTTGCCGGGGTCGCCGGGATAGAAGCGCGCCAGCGTAGCGGCGACCTCCGCCGCCGTGCAGACGTCGCCGGCCGTGGCGAGGCTGCTGATGCGCTCCGTCTGCGCGGTCTTCCAGGCCGCGACCACGGCCAGGCTGGCGGCGGCGGCCTCGGCGACCACGGGGTCCTTGTCGACGGCCAGCTTCTCCAGCAGCGCGCGGCCCGCGGTGAACGCTCCGCCAGCGATCTGCTCCTCGGCGCGCGCCACCTTCGGATTCGACGACGGCGCCGCGAAGACCGGGGCGACGTGGCCGGGGTCTTCCTGCAGCAGCTGGTTGACCGCTTCCGGCGTCGCCTCCTTGCGGCGCGCGATCAGGCCCTTGACCACCTCGCGCTTCTGCGGCCAGTCGCGCTTGAGCGTGGCGCGCCACACCGCGCAGTGGGCGAACCAGCCGTAGTGGCCGTCGCCGGCGTCCGCGCCCAGCACCACCGAGTGCTTGCTGCAGTCGATGCCGTCGGCGCGGCCGTAGAGCAGCACCGATTCGTCGATGGTCACGGCCATCTCGGTGCCGCACAGCTCCATGACCATGGTGTACCAGCGTCCCGGCTCCAGCCGCGTGCGCACGCTGTCGATCTGATCGTGCCCGTCCTTGCCGACGCCCGGCATGCGCTGGATGTCCACGGCGTCGTGGTGGAAGTTCCAGCGCAGGCAGTGGCCGGTGGGTCCGCCTTCCATGCCCATGGTGAGGGTGCCCACCCCTTCCGCGAGCAGGAAGGACATCTGCATGACGATGTCCGTCACCTGCATGGGCTGCTCGTGGTAGAGCGAGTGCCCGCCCTTGTAGGTGACGCGCAGCATGCCTTCCGCGCTGGTCCATTCGCCGGAGGAGAAGCCGCTCCACGCCCCGGGCGGCGTGGTCGCGTCGAAGTCGTCGCGGAAGAGCTGCTCGCCGCGCTCGCACATCACCGTGCGCAGGGTCCGCGCGGCGGGGGCGAGGACGGGCTGCGGTGCCGGGGCCGCCTCCTGCGCCGCGAGGACCGGCGTGCTGAGGGCGATGCAGAGGAGGAGGATGCGGCGCATGGAACCGGGTATATACCGGAAACCACCCGCGACGCGAGCCCGCGACGGTCACTTCACCCGGGAAATGAAGCGTGCTGAGGGGAGGGCGGGCCTACTTCCCGCCTTCCGGCACCCCGAGATGCCCCGTCGGCACCGCCGGCCCCGTCCCCGGCACGAACAGCCGCAACGTCTGCCCGTACCCCAACCGGCTCGCCACCCGCGCGTTCACCACCACCTGCAGCCGCTCCCGCTGCTCCACCTCCTGCAGCCCGGCGAGCGCCGCCGCGAACGCCTTGCCGCCGTCCGTCGGCTGCACGGCGAGCACCGCTCCGGGTGCGAGCTGCTTCGCGCGCGCCGCGCTGCTCCACGGCACGGTCAGGGTGGTGGCGCCCGTCAGCACGTCGACGTCGGTGACGTAGCAGGGCAGCCCGAGCCGGTCCTCGTCCTGGTGGTGCCTGGCGTCCTGCAGCGCGGCGATCTCCTGGTCGCCGGCGCGGTCGGCGATCTCCACCGTGACCGTGTCGCCACCCTTCAGCACCTGCTGCTGGATGACCTCGTCGCCGATCGCCAGCGCCGCGATGCCGGCGGGCGTGGCGCCCTTCCACACCTGCACGGCGGGATCGTAGCGGGTGGTGGTGACGACGTCCTTGCCCGCGCTGCCGTCGGGGTTCTTCGTGGCGCGCACCGTGACCAGGGTGCGGCTGCCGGCGTCGATGGTGGTGACCTTGTCGAAGTGGCCGTGGCGGGCGCGCATGTGCAGGTCGTCCTGCACGGCGCGCGGCCAGGTCCACTTCCGCTCGTCGTCGACGTACATGAACAGCATCACGTGCTGTCCGGCGAAGTAGTCGCCGAGCTCGCCCCACGAGTCGCGCACGTGCAGTTCCGTGTCCGGGCGGATCGGCACCGTCACCGTGCTGCCGTCCCGGTCGAGCACCAGGGTCATGGTGCGCGCCACCTGGTCGGTGGCGACCACGCAGCCGAAGGCGCGCGCCATCTCGTTGAAGAAGCTGCCCTGGAACTTCGCGACGGGGAGGGGGGCGTCGGCCGCGGCGGCGGCGCAGAGTGACAGCGCGAAGATGGCGGTGGCGTGGAGCATGGTGGGCGTCGGGGTGGGCATGGGGTCCTCGGCAGGGGTACGCCGGGATGGAGGGGAGCGTTCGCGCGTATTTCCTCGGCTGGCCGTGGATCGGAACGGCACCACGGTGGCCTGGCCAGCGCTGCGACCCTCCCGGAAGCCGGTCGATGCCGCGTGGGTAGCGCTTGCGAGGGATTCTCCGCGCAGGTATCGCATGGTCGCCTGCCCCGTCGCGCCACCGGACCCCGACCCCATGACCGACTTCGACCTCGACGCCCTCTACCGCTCCGACGTGCTCAGCGACCTCCGCACCCACGCCGCGGGCCCGGCGGGCTCGCTGCCGCTGACGCACGACCTGCTGCTGAACGCCCCCAGCGGCGACCTCTTCGCCATGACCCAGAACGCGGCCATGGGCTGGACCCCGTCGGAACTGGGCCGCGACCAGGTCCTCATCCTCTCCACCGCCGGCGGTCTGCGCCACCCGGACGGTCGGCCGCTCGCCCTCGGCTACCACACCGGCCACTGGGAGGTCGCCCTGCTCGTCCAGGCCGCGGCCGAGGAACTGCGCGCGCGCCAGGTCATCCCCTTCGCCGGCGCGGTCACCGATCCCTGCGATGGGCGCTCGCAGGGCACCACCGGGATGATGGACAGCCTGCCCTACCGCAACGACGCGGCGATCGTGCTGCGCCGCCTGATCCGCTCGCTGCCGACGCGCAAGGGCGTGATCGGCATCGCGACCTGCGACAAGGGCGCGCCGGCGATGCTCATGGCGCTGGCGGGGTGCCGCGACCAGCCGGCGGTGTTCGTGCCGGGCGGGGTGACGCTGCCGCCGACGCAGGGCGAGGACGCGGGCACCATCCAGTCGATCGGGGCGCGCTACGCGCACGGCAAGATCAGCCTGAAGGACGCGGCGGAGCTGGGCTGCCGCGCCTGCGCCACGCCGGGTGGCGGCTGCCAGTTCCTGGGCACGGCGGCGACCATGCAGGTGATCGGCGAGGCCCTGGGGCTGGCGCTGCCGCACTCCGCGCTCGCGCCGTCGGGGCAGGCGATCTGGCTGGAGCTGGCGCGCGCGGCGGCGCGCGCGGTGCTCCACCAGCGCACCATCGGCCTGACCGCGGGCAGGATCCTGACGCCGGCGGCGCTGCACAACGCCATGGCCACCTACGCGGCGGTCGGCGGCTCGACCAACGCGCTGCTGCACGTGCCGGCGATCGCGCACGCGGCGGGACTGCCGCGGCCGCGGCGCGAGGACTGGCTGGCGCTGATGCGCCAGGTGCCGCGCCTGGTCGACGCGCTGCCGAACGGGCCCAGCAACCACCCGACGGTGCGCGTCTACCTCGCCGGCGGCGTCCCCGAGGTCATGCTGCACCTGCGCGCGCTCGGCCTGCTGCAGCTCGACGCGGTCGGCGCCAGCGGCCGGCGCCTGGGCGACGTGCTGGAGTGGTGGGAAGGCAGCGAGCGCCGCCGCGCCCTGCGCGCGCGCCTGGCCGCGGACGGCGTCGACCCGGACGACGTGATCATGGCGCCGCCGCGCGCGCGCTCCCGCGGCATGACCGGCACCATCGCCTTCCTGTCCGGCAACTGCTGCCCCGAGGGCGCGGTGATCAAGGCCACCAGCATCGACCCCGCCGTGGTCGACGCCGACCACGTCTACCGCAAGACCGGCCCGGCGCGCGTGTTCGTGCGCGAGCACGACGCGGTCGCGGCGATCAAGGGCCTCACCGCCGAGCCGGTCCAGGCGGGCGACGTCGTGGTGCTGTGCTGCGGCGGCCCGCTCGGCACGGGCATGGAGGAGATCTACCAGGTGACCTCGGCGCTGAAGCACCTCGCCTGGGGCAAGCAGGTGGCGGTGCTCACCGACGCGCGCTTCTCCGGCGTCAGCACCGGCGCCTGCATCGGCCACGTCGGGCCGGAAGCGCTCGCGGGCGGTCCCATCGGCAGGCTGCGCGACGGCGACCGCATCCGCATCACCGTCGATCGCGACCGGCAGGAGGGGACCGTCGACCTGGTCGGCGACGCCGCGGGCGAGCACGACGCGGCGTGGGGCGCGGCCGAACTGCAGCGGCGCGCTCCGCGCGGGGACCTCGCGCCGCACCCGGCGCTGCCGGCGGACACGAAGCTCTGGGCGGCCCTGCAGCAGGTGGGCGGGGGCACGTGGGGCGGGTGCGTCTACGACGCGGAAGCCGCGGTGGCCGCGCTGACCGCGGCGGCGGGAGCACCGGTGGGAGCGCGGTCCTGATGGGTCCGGACCGCGCCCTCGCGGACGCGCTGCGACCGCCGGGCGCCGCTCACCTGCGGTTCCGCGGCGCGTCAGGCCGTCGGTGGGCTCGAAGTACCGCCCAGCCTGCACCAGCTCGATGGTGGACGCCTTGAAGAGGTTGACGAAGGGGACCAGCGCCTCGACCTTCTCCTTCGGGATCAGCCTCTTGGTGAAGCCGACGTAGGCGGCGATGGCGCCGTTGCCGTACGCCTTGCCCAGGCCGAAGACGGTGCGGATGTGGTGCCGGTCGACGAAGTCGGCGGAGGGGATCACCCGCCGCCCCTGCCCATCGCGCGCCGTGCGCGCGTCCTCGACGTAGAACAGCCCGACCCAGCCGACGCCCAGCATGTTCTTCACGAAGCGCCCGGTCTCGCGGTCGAGGCCGAGCGGAACGCCCATCTCCTGGAGCATGGCCGCGACCATCGGGATGGAGTCCACGAAGCTGGCCGAGCACAGCGGGATGGCCGCGTGCCCGCGCGACGCTCTGCGGTCGCGCCACTCCGCCGCATCGCCGTAGGTGCCGACCAGGGTCAGGACGGGCGTCGTGGGCGCGACCTGCGCCTGCGCGGCCTGCCCTTCGACCACGCTCCAGGCGCTGCGGCGCAGGTCCTCGGGCAGGTCCTTGAACGGCAGGCTCAGGAACATGCGCGACAGCGCGATCTCACCGCCGAACGCGCGGTAGACGGCCTCGGTGTAGCGCTGCGCCCCGGCCTCGAACGAGCTCGCCTCGCGCAGTCCCGCCCGCAGGTCGTCCTGGACGGTCAGCAGCTCGCGCGGCGTGATGTCAGCCAGGGTGGGCATGTGGTCCGACTGGTCGCCTCCTCACACCCGGCATCCTTCCACCGGGGTGCGTCGAGCAATGACCATCGTGGAGCAGTCTCTCGCATCGGGGTCGTGAAGGGCCTGGAAGCTCGGCCTCCTGCAATGTGCATGGTCAGCCCGCGAGCATCTCCTGCATCAGCAGGGCGTCGCCGGGCGCCGCCGCGCCGATGTCGTTGTCGAAGTAGCAGAACACCTCGCGCTCCTCGTCGAGCCAGCCGCGGATGCGCTGGCACCAGGGCTCGAGCCCGTCGCGGCCGTACGCGCCCGAGTATTTCCCGGAACGGCCGTGCAACCGCAGGTAGACCGTGCGGGCGGTCACCACCAGCGGTGATTCGCTGCCGACCAGGTGGCAGATGCAGAACGCGGCGTCGTGCTGGCGCAGCACCGCGTACACGTCATCGGTGAACCACGACGGGTGGCGGAACTCCACGGTCACCGCGTGGCGCGGCACGCGCTCGCGCAGCGCGCCCAGGAAGGCGTCGAGGCGCGCCGCGTCGCAGTGCCAGCCGGGCGGCAGCTGGAAGAGCAGCGGCCCGAGGTGGGGGCCGAGCGGCAGGACCAGGTCCAGGAACCGCTTGAGGGATTCCCGCGGCTCCGCCAGCTTCTTGTTGTGGGTGATGAAGCGGCTGGCCTTGACCGCGTAGAGGAACCCCGGTGGCGCCTGCGCGCGCCACGCCGCGATCGCCGCCGCGCTGGGCAAGCGGTAGAAGGTCCCGTTCACCTCCACCGTGGGGAAGCGGCTGGCGAGGAACGCGAAGTGCTTCTTCGCCGGCAGGTCGGCGGGGTAGAACGGCCCGCGCCAACCCCGGTACACCCAGCCGGACGTGCCGATGTGCAGGCGCGCGCGGGCGGGCATGGCGGTCGCAGGAGCGCAGGCGGTGCCAACCCGCTCCGCCCGCATGGCATGCGCCGCGCTTCATCAGGCCCAGCTCAGGAAGGACCGCTCTCCCCATGTCCGATTTCCTCGATGCCCTCCAATGGCCCGGGATGCTCACCAACGTCCTCGGCGCCTGGTTGCTCACCTCGAGGAGTCCGCGCAAGCGCCACTGGGGGTTCTGGGTGTTCCTGGCCAGCAACGCCTGCTGGACCGCGTGGGGGCTGCACGTCGGCTCCTACGCGCTGGTGGCGCTGCAGGCGGCGCTGGTCGGCCTCAACATCAAGGGCCTGTCCAAGACGGACGTGGACAAGGCCCCCGCGTGATCAGTCGTGCGGCTCGGGCGAGCGCACCGGCTTCACCTTCGGGGCCGCCGGATAGCGGATCTCCTGCCCGGTCCCGGGCCGCTCCAGCGTCAGGCCGTCCCGCTCCACCGCGACCGGCCGCTGCGTGCGCACCGCCGCGTGGATGGCCTCGATGATGCGCACGTCCGCCAGGCCCTCGGCGGCCCCCGGCTCGGGGTCCTCGCCCGTCAGCACGCAGCGCGCGAAGTAGTCGACCTCCGCCGCGAACTGGTCGCCCACGGGAAAGGTGGTGGTGCGCGTGCGCTCCCCGACGGTCACGCGCTGGCGGATCGCCTCCGCGTACTCGTAGGCCTGGTCGACGTGCAGGCTGCCGCGCGTCCCCACCAGGTCGAAGGAACCCGTGGCCGCGGCACCGAAGCTGGCGGTGAAGGTCGCGAGGCGCGCGCCGGAGAAGCGCATGATCACGGAGATGGTCTCCTCGCCGTTGGCGAAGCGCGGGTCGTCCGCCGCGACGCTGACCGCGACGACCTCCTCGGGCTCGCTGCGGAAGAGGTAGCGCGCCGCGTTGATGCAGTAGATGCCGAGGTCGTAGAGCGGACCGCCGCCCGCCTCCAGCGGTCCGGTGCGGATGCCCTCCTTCACCTGGATCGAGAAGATCGAGCTGAAGAAGCGCAGGTCGCCCAGCGCCTTGCGCTCGGCCAGGGCGACGGTGCGCAGGCTGGCGGGGTCGAAGTGCAGGCGGTAGGCGATCATCAGCCGCACGTCGGCGGCCTGCGCGGCCTCGCCCATGGCGCGGCAGTCCTGCGCGCTCACCGCCATGGGCTTCTCGCAGAGCACGTGGACGCCGGCCTGGGCCGCGCGCACCGCGTAGTCGCGGTGCTGGTCGTTCGGCAGCGCGATGAACACCGCATCGATCAGGCCGCTGCGCAGCATCTCGTCGTAATTGCCGTAGTCGCAGGTGTACTCGGGCCGGTAGCGCCGGGCCAGCTGCCGCAGCTTGACGGGATCGTCGCTCACCAGCGCGGTGATGCGCGCGTTCTTCGCCTGGGCGATGCCGGGCAGGACGGCCGTCTGGGCGATGTGGCCGAGGCCGATCACCGCGATGCGGATCTGCTGGCGTGGCGCGGAGCGTCGCGGCTCCTTCTTCCCTGCACCGGTGGCGCGTTTCCCGCGCGCCGCCTTCTTCTTCGTGGGGACTCGGCGGGGGCGGGAAGCGGGCATGCGGACCTCGGATCGGGGCTGCGGGATGCAGCGGGGGCAGTCGGGGGACAGCCCCCTGAGCCCCGCATCGTCCGATGACGAGCAATCATGATGCCAGACCCCGGGTCTCGTGCGGGCCTGAACGCCCAGACCCGCCCCAGCGTTCGTACGCGAGTGTATGCAATGCGCAGGATGCGGAGCGCGGCGACGCTTGCAGACCGCAATTGACAGGCTCGCTCCACAGGCATCAGGCTTCGAGGAACGGGCGCCTGCACGATCGCTCTCCACGAGTATCCATGGTTGCCCTGGTCTTTTCGTGCTCGATGCAGGACATGGGAGTCGCACCGAAGAATGGCACACGCGTGGCTTGCGTGTCGTGTCGACGTCCACCCTCAACCTTCACTCCGAGGTCCCCATGAAATCCATCTCCACCGCCCTGGTCGCCGCCCTGTTCGCCTGTGCTGCGCAGGTCCACGGCTCGGAAGCCGCCGCCGCGCTCGACAAGCAGGACCAGTCCTTCATCGAAAAGGCCTCGCAGGCCGGCATGTTCGAAGTGCGCAGTTCCGAACTCGCCATCAAGCGCGGTGTCGGCAGCGATGAGCAGGCCTTCGCCCGCCAGATGGTCGACGACCACACCAAGGCCAACAGCGCGCTCAGCGCGCTGGCGGCGAAGAAGGGCGTGACCGTGGCGAGCGACCTGGACAAGAAGCACCAGGAGAAGCTCGACAAGCTGGGCACCACCTCCGACAAGGACTTCTCGAAGGAATACGTCGAGGTCCAGGTGAAGGCCCACAAGCAGGCCGTCGAGCTGTTCAGCGACGAGAGCAAGGACGGCAAGGACACCGATCTGCGCGCCTTCGCCGCCGAGACGCTGCCGACCCTCCAGGCCCACCTGGAGCACGCGAAGAAGATCGCCGACGCCAAGTGATGGGCGGGGTCGCGGCACCGCGGGGAGTGGCGACCACCATCTCCGCTCCGCGCGGTGCCGGCCACCGTCATTCCATGCACCAAGCCGCGCCGGCCCCACGACCGGCGCGGTCTTTCCAGGGGACAAGCCATGCCACGCGGTGACAAGTCGTCGTACACCTCCAAGCAGAAGCGCCAAGCCGAGCACATCGAGGAAGGCTATGAGAAACGGGGCAAGTCCGCAGGCGAGGCCGAACGCCGCGCCTGGGCCACGGTCAACAAGATGACGCACGGCGGCAAGAAGAGCGGCTCCGGCCGCGGGAAGAGCGTCGACAAGACGCCGGCCCGGACCGGCGGGAAACGCGGTGGAGCGGCGGCGGCGAAACGCCCGGCGGCCGCGCGGTCGGCGTCGGCGCGCAAGGCGGCCCGCACGCGGGCGCGCGGCTGAGCAGATGATCCGCGCTCGCTGCGCGCAACGCGGCTGGCGCCGTGACGGATGACGGAATCGGAGAGACTTCATCCAAGGAGAGGCGGCTCCTCCTTACAACGGTGGAGGGCCGCCCCTCCGGGTTGCGTTGGCGTCCGCGTCGCTATCCCTAGCAGGGTGATGAAAAAGCTCGACCGGCGCCTCGCCGGCCCCTCCAGCCTGTTTCGCCGCGTTGGACGATGCTTGGAAATGCCCTGCATGTCCTGCGCTGCGTCCGCCTTGCCATCCAGGCCGGATGGGCCGACGATGCTTGGTCGCCATTTTTCATCACCCTGCTAGCCTCTGCCGTCCGGCTCGCATCCCTCATTCCATCACGGTACGCCCCATGCCCACCCGCAACCTCCCCATCCGCCTGGTGTCCCTCTGCGTGCTGGGCGCGGGATTCCTCCACGCCGCCGACGAGGCGCCCGCGCCCGTCGCGCCGGCGCCCCGCCCCCAGCCCGCGGCCATCGGCGGCCCCGCCGGCGTCATGCAACCGGCCTACCAGCGCCCCCACCAGGTCACCGAGGTGTGCGAAGTCGAAGGCGCCGAGGACCTCGCGACCAAGATCAAGCTGTTCATCGACAGCGGCGTGATGATCACGTCGGTCACGCCGGTCACGGCGAACGGCAAGACCATGGTCGTGCTGATCGGCATGCCCTCGGCGCGCCCGCCCTTGCCCATGGGCGGCCAGCCGGTGCGGCCGCAGGCGCCGGGCGTCCAGATCCTGCCACCGGCGGCACCGCAGCCGGCCCCCGCCAAGCAGTGAGCGCGGGAGCATCCATCGTCCGTGCTCCGGATCGGGCCACCGGGCGGCCTGCGGCATGATCACGGCCCTCACCGCCTTCCTGTCGGCCCTCGGCGGAGCCTGGGCAGCGCAGGTCCAGGCCATCCTCGAGGCGACGGGTTCGCCCGCGGGCGCGCTGCGCGCGTGGTGGCTGCCGGAGATCATCGCCGGCGTGGCGGCCGCCACCGCGGTCGTCACCCTCGCGCGCCTGGTCCGCTGGCTGTGCGGACGGTTGCTGCCGCGTCCCCCCGCGCCCGCACGTCAGGACCCGGCGGTGCCCGGTCTCCTCGCGATCAGCAGGCCGCTCGCGCGCACGGAGCTGTGGCTGGTGGCGACCGTGTTCGGACTCGCGCCAGCCTTCGCCAGGGCCGATGCCGGCCAGCTCGCGGGCAGCGCGATGTGGTACGCGTCCTTCCTGCTGCTCGGAAGCCTGTTCTGGTTCGCGGCGGTCCTGGCCATGCGCCTCCTGCGGCAGGCGCACCTCCACATCAGCACGGGCTCCTGGCGACTCGGCAGCGAGTTCGAGCGCCTGATCGCCGCGATGGCGCTGCGCATCGCCGCCGGCCTGGTGCCGTTCTTCACCTTCTCCCTCGCGCTCACCGTCCTCGCGGAGCAGCCGCTGATCAAGGACGCGGCCGGGACCTTGCTGCGGCTGACCGTGATCGCGGCCGTCGTGTGGGTGCTGGTGCAGCTGATCGGCATGTTCGACCGGTTCCTGACGTCGCACTACCGCCTCGACGTCTCCGACAACCTCCAGGCGCGCCGCTTGCAGACCCAGGCCACGGTGGTCAAGAAGCTGCTCTACCTGCTCGTGGGGACCTGCGCGGTGGCCGCGATGCTGATGCAGTTCGAGCAGGTGCGCGTCCTCGGCACCAGCATCCTCGCCTCGGCCGGGCTGGCCTCCGTGATCATCGGCTTCGCCGCCCAGCGCACCCTCGCCAACCTCCTCGCCGGCGTGCAGCTCGCCTTCACCCAGCCGATCCGCATGGACGACGTGGTCGTCATCGAGGGGGAGTGGGGGCGCATCGAGGAGATCAACCTCACCTACGTGGTGGTCGCGCTGTGGGACCAGCGCCGCCTGGTGCTGCCGATCAGCTCGTTCATCGAAAAGCCCTTCCAGAACTGGACGCGCACCACCGCGCAACTGCTCGGCACCGTGCTCCTGCGCCTGGACTACGGTGCGCCCATCGCAGCGTTGCGCGCGGAGCTGTCGCGCATCGCCGCCGCCGACCTGCGCTGGGACAAGCGCGTCTGCGCGCTGCAGGTCACGGACTGCGGTGAGCGCACCATCGAGGTGCGCGCGCTCGTCTCGGCGGCGGACGCCAGCCAGGCGTTCGACCTGCGCTGCGCCGTCCGCGAGGCGCTGCTCGCCTTCCTGCTGCGCGAGCACCCGCAGGCGCTTCCGCGGCTGCGCGTCGACGGGGAAGGCGCCAGGCCCGGACCTGCTCCGGGCGCCGCGCAGGAGCCGGGATGAGCCTGGGGCGCTGAGCATCCTGCCCGGCCTTGCGCACCCGGATCCTGGTTTCACGGCAGGGCGGCTCGGCTGGCCATCGAACGCAGCTGGACCTCCAGCTCGCCGATCGCCTCCAGGGCCTCGGCCATGCGGCCCGCGGTGCCGCTCGCGCGGTCCAGTGGCCGCGAGGTGGCCGCCTGAACCCTCACCTGCCGGCGAAGAGCGGGATCACCTGGGCGTCGAAGGCCGGGATGTCGTCGGGCTTGCGGCTGGTCACCAGCCGCCCATCGCGCACCGCCGGCTCATCGACCCAGGTCGCGCCGGCGTTGGCGAGGTCGGTGTGCAGCGACGGCCACGACGTCATGCGCTTGCCCTTCACGCCGCCGGCCTCGACCAGCAGCCACGGCCCGTGGCAGATCGCCGCGATCGGCTTGCCGGCGGTCACGAAGCCCTGGGCGAAGGCGACCGCGGCCGGATCCATGCGCAGCTTGTCGGGATTCATCACCCCGCCCGGCAGCAGCAGCGCGTCGTACGCGTCCGGGCGCGCCTGGGCCAGGGTCTCGTCGACGGCGACGCTGGTGCCCCAGTCGGTCTTGTTCCAGGCGCGGATCCTCCCCGCCTGCGGCGCGATCACCAGGGTGCGCGCCCCGGCCTCTTCCAGCGCCCGGCGCGGCTTGAGCAGCTCGTCCTGCTCGAAGCCGTCCGTGGCGAGGATGGCGATGGTCTTCCCGCTCAGCGGCCCGGCGTTCGCGCCCAGCTGGTGGGTGGGCCGGGCATCGCTGCAACCGGTGGCGGCGAGCGCGATGGCGCCGAGCGCGGCGGCGGCGAGGCGGAGGGGCAGGTGGCAGGTGGACGCCGGGCATGGTGGCGAGTGGCATGGGAGGTTCCTGGTTGCCGCGATGATGCGCGCGCTGTGCCAAGCTGCGCGCATGACGGGACGCCCCGGCGTTCTCACGTAGGAAACGACAGGCACGTCAAGTGCGATGGACTTGGCGTCATGATCGCGGCCGCGCACGTTCGCGCAGGGCTGTCCACCCCGTGCAGCCTGCAGGCGGTGCTGAGAGGGCGTTTCATCATTTTGCAGCGGTGTTCAGCGGTTGCAGGAAGCCACGTGGCAGATCACTTGGCATGGGGCAAGCTGAAGCTGAAGCTTAAGCGGAAGGTGAAGCTGAAGCCGGTGCGCGCGCCACCTCGACCGGCCAGAACATCGCACCGGACCCGGGAGCGCGGTGGGACGCCACGCGACCGGGCGCCCTGGTCCGGCGGCGCCGAGCGACCTCACGACGGAAGGGCCCCCATGACCACGACCACTCCCGAGGCGCAGAGCGCCCACGCTGCAGCCGACCCGGCGGCAGTTGCGGCCTATGGGATGGCCGACGCGGGCGCGCCGCTCGCCCCGCTGACCATCCACCGCCGCGAGCCGCGCCCCAGCGACGTCGCCATCGAGATCCTCTTCTGCGGAGTCTGCCACTCCGACCTGCACACCGCGCGCAGCGAGTGGGGCCCGGCGAGCTACCCGTGCGTGCCCGGCCACGAGATCGTCGGCCGCGTCGCGCGCGTCGGCGCCGGCGTGACGCGCTTCCACCCGGGCGACCTGGTCGGGGTCGGCTGCATGGTCGACTCCTGCCGCACCTGCCCGCAGTGCCACGCGGCGCTGGAGCAGTACTGCCCGGGGGCGGTGCTGACGTACAACAGCCGCGACCGCCACCTGGGTGGCCACACCTTCGGTGGCTACTCGACCGCGATCGTGGTCGACGAGGCGTTCGTGCTGCGCGTGCCCGCCGGCATGGACCTGGCCGCGACCGCGCCGCTGCTCTGCGCCGGCATCACCACGTGGTCGCCGCTGCGGCACTGGCGGGTGGGCGCCGGTCAGAAGGTCGGCGTGGTCGGACTCGGCGGCCTCGGCCACATGGCGATCAAGTTCGCCCGCTCGTTCGGTGCGCACGTGGTGCTGTTCACGACCTCCCCGCAGAAGGCCGCCGACGCCCTGGCCCTGGGCGCGCACGAGGTGGTGGTGTCGAAGGACGCCGAGGCGATGCGCGCCCACCTGGGCACGTTCCATTTCATCCTCGACACCGTCTCGGCGGCGCACGACGTCGACCCCTACCTCGCCCAGCTGCAGCTCGACGGGGCCCTGGTGACGGTGGGCGCGCCACCGCGGCCGCTCCAGGTGTCGGCGTTCAGCCTGATCCACAACCGGCGCACCTTCGCCGGCTCCGCGATCGGGGGCATCGCCGAGACCCAGGAGATGCTCGACTACTGCGCCGCGCACCGCATCGCGTCCGACGTCGAGGTCATCCCCATGCAGCGCATCGGCGAGGCGTGGGAGCGCATGCTGAGGGCCGACGTGCGCTACCGGTTCGTCATCGACCTGGCCTCGCTCAAGGATGGCCACCGCCGCGAGGAGCCCGCCTCCTGACCAGCGCGCCGTCCCGCGCCCACGCCACCGTCGCGTCCGCCTCCTGGCGCAGGTCGATGGGACCGGAGCGGCAGCTGGGCGCGCCGAGGGTGGTCGGGTGCCGCGCGCCGCGCATGAGCCACGCCAGGAAGACCGCCGGGGGCGCCACGGTGACGTCGTGCCGCCGGGTCAGCAGGTGGCCGAACGCGTACCAGCCGGGGCTGCAGCGGCGGAACACCACGCCTTCAGCCGCGAGGCGCTCGTGGACGGCGCGGGTCAGGGACTCGGCGTCGGCGGCGCCGTGCGCGGCGAAGTGGTCCTGCAGGGCCTCGGCGATGTCGAGGCCGAAGCGCTCGCGCTTGCGCCGCATCAGGCCCTTGCGGATCCCGTCGTGCGCTCCGGGCAGGTCGTCCAGCTCGGCTTCGATGATCGGGATGGCTTCGAGGAGGTCGCCGACGCGCGCCCACTTCTCCGCGAAGGCCAGTCCCGGCCACGCCGGGTCACCGACCGCCCGCGCGATGAGTTCGAGCCGCGTGCGCGTGGGCAGGTACTCGCGCTGGAGGACGGTGCGCAGCGTGTCCTGGGTGCGCCCGCTGCGCCTGCCCAGGCCGGCGAGGTGCCGCCGCACGCGCGCGCCGAGGACCTGCGCGAGCCGGCCGACGTGGCGGTTCGACCCTTCGTCCCGCAGGCACGCGTAGGCCGCCGCGAGCGCGGTCAGGCGCTCGCGGTCGATGCGGGTGGTGGCGCCACCCGGAAGGAAGGCGGCGCTGATCTCGGCCCACTCCGCGGCGGAGTACTGCCGCCTCCGGCGACCGTACGGCGGGATGGCCACGCTCGCGTCGTTCAGCGCCCCGCCGCTGCGCCCCTTCGCCGCGAGGTGCTGGGCCTGCGGTCCGCTCGGCGCGCAGGGCGCGACCTGCCGTCCGCTGGCCGGCACCACCGTCGTCGGGGGTCGCGGCGCGCGGCCGGAGTGGAGGATGGACGGGCTGGGCATGGCGGCGCGGGGGGCAGGACCGCTTCCCGCCTGCGCGGGTGGCGGCGGTCGCGATCGGAGGGGGTAGGGAAAGTACCCGCCGGATCCGCGAAACCGGAAATCCCGCCCCTGAGGCGGCTTCCGGTTCTGGATCCGGCCGCTCGCGCAGGACCCGTCCGCTGCTCAGACCAGCGCGGGGACCTTCAGGGGCTGCGCTCCGGCTTGACCGTCAGCACGGGCGTGCTGGCGCGGATCACTTCGGCCAGGCGCTTGGCGTCGACCTTGGGCACCTCGCGGTCGTAGCTGATCAGTCCATTGCACTCGGTCTCGACGTCGACCAGTTGGCAGTAGAACTGCCCGCTGCGCGCGGACTTCGGCGCCTCGCGCAGGAAGGCGGCGAAGAAGTCGCCGACCTTGCCGGTCAGCCAGGCCCCGGCCTCGGGGGTCAGGTCGGGCAGCTCGGCGGTGTCGCGGTTCTTGTTGTAGAAGGCCAGGAAATCCGTCTCCTTGTGGGTCTTCGGGTCGTAGCTGCCGTAGCTCCACGCGTGCGGGAACTTGTGGTTGGCGCAGCCCAGCGAGGCGGTGCCCGACTCGCTGACGATGGTGATGCGCCGGGGGTCCTGGAAGTCGATGCCGCCGTGGCCGTCGGCGACCTCGCCGGTGCCGTGGAAGGGGAAGCCGCTCGACTCGTCGGTCAGGCGCGTCGGGTCGAGCCGCTTCACCCACGCGGTGTTGCGCGCGTAGTCGAAACCGCCGAAGGCCTCGTTGAACAGGTCCCAGCAGATGATGGACGGGTGGTGCGCGCGCTGCTCGATCAGGTGCGCGGTCTCGGCGCGCCACTGGTCGCCGGCCGCCGGCGAGCGCTCCTGGTCGGTGAAGGGGTCGCCGCAGTCGCCCGTCGGCAGGTCCTGCAGCACCAGCACGCCGAGCCTGTCCGCCCAGTAGTACCAGCGCTCCGGCTCGACCTTCACGTGCTTGCGCAGCGCGTTCAGGCCCAGCGATTTCGCGAACTCCAGGTCGAAGCGCAGCGCCGCGTCGGTCGGCGCGGTGTAGATGCCGTCCGGCCAGTAGCCCTGGTCCAGCGCCCCCGGCAGCAGCACCGGCCTGCCGTTGAGCAGCAGCCGGGTGTGCCCGTCCGCATCGTGGCCGATGCGCACGCTGCGCAGGCCGGCGTAGCTGGTCACCGCGTCCAGCTCGTGCCCGTCCGCGTCCTCCAGCTTCACCGTCAGGTCGTACAGGAAGGGCGACTCCGGGCTCCACGCGCGCGGTGCGGGCACGCGCAGCTCCACGGCGGCGCTGACCTCGGCGGAGGTGGCCTTGAAGAAGTCGACCAGGTTCTTCGTGTTGTCCGGGGTCAGCTCGTCACCGATGCCGCCGCTCGCCTCGGCGACGACCTTGCCCTGGTCGGAGAGGATCGCGTGCACGCGCAGCGGCCGCGGGACGACGCGGGCGCTGACGGTGACGCGCACGCGTCCACCCTCCAGGTCCGGGCACCACCGCGAGCGCGTCGATCGCGGACAGCGGTACGGGCTCCAGCCAGACCGTCTGCCAGATCCCCGACACCGCCGTGTACGAGCAGCCGCCGGGGTGCAGCGTCTGCTTGCCGTGCAGCACGCCCTCGCCGTCGGTCGGATCCCACACCGACACCACCAGCGTGTGCGCCGGCCCCTTCCCCAGGTGCCTGGTGACGTCGAACGAGAAGCCGTCGTACCCGCCGCGGTGCGTGCCCAGGCGGTGGCCATCGACGAACACCGTGGTCTCCCAGTCGACCGCGCCGAAGTGCAGCAGGACGCGCTGACCGTCCCAGCCGGCGGGGATGGTGAACTCGCGCTGGTACCACAGGCGCTGGTCGGGCTTCAGCGGCTTCATCACGCCGGAAAGCGGAGCTTCGATGCAGAACGGGACGAGGATCCTGCCGTCGCGCTCGCGCGGGATGCCGGTCTCGCCGGCTGGGGTGATGCGGTAGTCCCACAGGCCATCGAGGTTCTGCCAGCTGGGGCGCGCCATGTGCGGGCGCGGGTATTCCGTCAGGGCGTTCGTCGGCGAGACGTCGCGGGCCCAGCGCGTCATGAGCAGGCCCTTGGCGGGCTGCCAGTCCTCGGCGTGGGCGGTGGAAGCGACGAGGGCCAGGACGCAGGCCAAGGCGGTGGGGTGGAGCGCGTCATGACGGATGCGGAGCATGGAGGGGCCGTCCCTGGGGGTGGTCGCGGCCAGGATACCAGCCGGGGGGCGCCAGGCGCAATGGACGGACTGCGGATTCCGGTGGACGCGGCGACGAGTCGCCGAGCGCGGGCCATCACGCAGGGGGGCGTCAGCCGAACCGCGCCGGGTCGTAGTACTCCCGGGCGCGTTCGATCTCGCGGTCGCAGTAGGCGGGCCAGCGCCCCCGCACCAGGGCGATGATGGCCCTGACCAGCATCATCAGGCAGAGGGCCCCCAGGATGCTGCCTCCGACCACGAGGGCGGTGGCATGCTCCGGAAGCTCGCGCGGCCCAAGACTGGCGATGAGCACGCCCGCCGCCAGGGCGGCGGCGAAGAGCAGCAGGTGCAGCATGGGGAAGCGCTTCGACAGCGCCCAGACACTGACGGCGATCCAGCGCAGGCCGCGATGCACGTGATATCGGGGTGATGACATATGGAGACGAAAGGCCAAGGATCTGCTGGTAGAGTTCTCGATCGCGCATGCCCGAGCATGCCAGAAAAACCGCCCGGGGCGAGCTACCCGACCCACACGAAAGCCTGATGCCCCACTACTACTAATGCCTATCCTCTGTTACTTACTTTCTAATGCCTGTCCTCTGTTACTTCTACTAATGCCTGTCCTCTGTTACTTCTACTAATGCCTGTCCTCAGTTACTCCTTTTTGGCGATGAGCGAGTTGGACGCGAAGGAGTGCCGCATCCCGTGCATCGCGATGGCCTTCCCCCCTTCCTTGGTGAGTTGGACCATCATCCGCCGCCAGACCTCGATCGCGTTGTAGCGGTAGTTCCAACCGGTCCCTCCACGAGGGTGCCCCCGAGCTTCGTGGACCTGTTGAACGCTGGTTCTCCGCGCTCCCTGACCAGGCTTTGCATCGTGTGATTCCATCGACGGCGGCCTCGTGCAGATGACGGCAACGTCTGATCTGCGCGCTTCCCGCGCCTGCCCTCCGGCCGCCGCCCGTGGACGTTTCCATCCCGTCAGCCCCTCACCAGTGTGAGCGCAGACACCCCCGGTCCATGCACCATGAGAGGCATTCCACCGGGGCCCGCGGACTGCAGCTCTGCGATCCTGCCGACACTTGGAGTCGCGCAGCAGCATCGCAACCGCCACTCGTGACCAACCGAGACGCGGTCACGGTCCAGAAACCGCCCTCGATGTGAGCTCGCACAGGAGTCCGGGTCGCTCTGGCTGAACCTGGCGGACGCGCTACCGTTCACCTCCAGCGTTCAGGGCTTGAGGCGAATCCTCTTCGGGATGGCAGATCGATCAGATCTACCGCCCCGATTTGCCTGCACGTGCAGGCGAAACTTCGCCATTCCTCCCGGACCACTCCCCTTCTGAGCAGAGACCCATGCGTCCATCCAGCCGCATCGCCATCCTGGCCACCCTGTTCGTCGCGGCCGGCGCCGCGGAACCGGGAAACCGCTCACCTCTCGATGACTCCAGCTACCTGGAGGTGCCGCGCTGGTTCACTGCGCCCCCTGCGTATGCCACCCGCCACCTCGCACCGGCGGCTGTGGTCGCCGCCGTCGATGCCGGTTCACCGGCCGGCAAGGCGGGGCTCGCCATCGGCGATCGCCTCATCGGGATCGATGGACGCCGCGTGCACGATGCCCGCGAGATCCGCCTGCTGCGCTCGGCGATGCCCTCACGCCATGACCAGGAGACCTGGACCATCGAGCGCGGGCAGCAGTGCCTGACCCTCACCGTTGCCGGGCTCGATCCGTTCCGCAGCACCGGTGCAACGCTCTCCGTTCCAGCCGACGTCCCTGATTGCGCCGCCCTCCTCGCGCCCCTCGGCGTGCCCATGCCGGCCGCCGATGCCGAAGCCCTACGCTGGCTGCCCGGACGGGTCAGCCATGCCTTCGCCGACTGGCTGGGCTCGCCATCCGGGGCGAAGAGCGTCCGGGACGCTCCCTGGATCGGCGCCTGGGTCGCCACCTACCTCCACGTCCTGCGCGGCGAACCGGTCACGCAGCCGACGACCGCGATCCCCGAGCCCTTCCTGGAGCAGCTCGATCAGTTCCACCGCGCCATCGCGGGCCACCGCGCCGCGGGCAAACCATCCTGCGCGCTGGAGGAGCTCGGCTGCGATGCCTGGTTCTGTGCGCTCTTCTATCCCTACCCGGCCGGGACGGCGGCGGCGTTCGGCACGCCGACCCTCAGCCCGCAAATGGTCGCCGTGCTGCGCCGCCTCTATGATGATCCGCTCGGTAGCTGGCCACAGCGTCACTTCGTCGCCACCCACCTGACGATGCAGCCGAGAGGTCTCGAGCGGTACCTCCACGACATCTCCTGTGCGCTGATCGACTTCCCCTCCTGGTATGAGATGCGCTTCCACATGCTCCTCGAGCGCGGCGTCCAGGACTGGGATCCGGCCTCGCGCCCGGGCATGCTGGCGGAGCTCACGCGCCGCTTCGCGGCCCAGGTCGACGACGCCGATGCCGCCGGTGTGGCGCTGTGCGTGGCCTTGGCGAGCGCGGGTCGCTGCGGCGATGCCAACCAGGTCACCGCCACGCTCGCCACCAGGTCCCCCTACCTCGCCTGGCGGGCGCGCGAGCTGGCCAGGTTCGTGGTGCAGCGCCATGGGACCCCCGCCGACCTGGCCATCCTCACGGATGATGCTGCGCGAAATCCCTATGCCGGTCCTGCGCCCTACCCAGAGATCTATGGAGGTACCCAGCTCTCCTGCCCGAGCCTGGCGTCTCTCGCGGGCGGTTGCGATGCCGACCCGCAGCACGGCCTCCCGGCGCTGTTCCGCGCACGGCCGGAGCTGGTCGCAGCCGGCCTGGAGCGCCGCTTCTGGTCTCCCGACCGCGACCACTGGTCGGTCTACGACGCGTGCGGCCAGGGGATCAACAACACCGCCTGGAGGATCGCCAGCCGCCAACCCTATGCCGATGCCGGGCAGGCGCTGCAGTGCGCGCAGATGATCCTCTCCGTGACCGGGGGTGGCGAATGGCTGGATGTCGACACCAAGGACACCGTCGCTGCATGCCTCGCGCGCGGGGGTGATTTCACCGCTGCCGTGCGCATGGAGCAGGAAGCCGTCGCCCAACTCCCCCCGCTGTGGCCGGCCCAGCTCGCGGAGTTCAGCAAGCGCTTGGCGCTCTACCAGGCCCACCAGGTCGCCGACGAACCCCGGGCGGCGGACGAGCCGACCGACGAGCTGGTGGAGGCGCGGTTGGCATGGCCCGGTGGGCAGCCGCGGGCGCAGGGGCATACCTGCGCCGGCGCGCGCACCGGCCCGTGGCGCTTCTACGACGCGACGGGCGCCCTCGAGGCGACCTGCTCCTACTGGGCCGGGGTGGTCGATGGTCCGGCCCGCTCGTACTACGCTGACGGGACCGTCAAGATCGAGGGCTTCTTCTCGAACTGGGGGGAGCGCACCGGTCGCTGGCGGTGCTGGCATCCGGGCGGCATGCTCGCCAGCGACGGCACCTACGTCCTCAATGGCCGCGTGCCGCAGAAGTGCGGGGAGTGGCTGTGGTTCGACGCCGCGGGGCACCGCCTCGAATCCGGGAACTTCTCCTACGACCAGCGCGTCGGACCATGGGCGGCATGGGACCGCGCCGGCAAGAGGATCCAGGACGACGCGTTCGTCGCCGGTACACCCCAGCCGGCCACGGGCAGGAAGTGGCGGGAGGGCGCGCTGATCGATCCCCCCTCGCCAGAGCCCGTGCCTGCGACCGCGGAGGAGTTCGTCGCCCGCGGCGCCGCGCGCCACCGCGTCTATGAGTTTGCAGGCACGCTGGCGGACTTCACCCGAGCGATCGAGCTGGCACCAGACCTCGCGAGCGCCTGGGCCGGCCGCGCCAAGGCGCGGGTTGACATGAGCGATTTCGCGGGCGCCCGCAGTGATGCCGACCGGGCCATCGCCTTGGGGGCGGCCGACGCGACCGTCTACCGCGTCCGCGCCGCAGCCCTGGCGGGCAGCGGCGACCGCGCAGGGGCAGAGCGGGACTACACCCAGGCCATCGCCATCGCCCCTGCCGACCGCGATGCGCTCTTCGGTCGCGGCAGGTCGCGGGATGCGGCCGGCGACCATGCGGGCGCCATCGCCGACTTCACCACGGTGCTCGGCCTCAAGCCCGATGACAGCGAGGCCCGGTACTGCCGTGGTGAGGCCCGCCAGAAGGCCGGTGACCTGGCCGCTGCGATCAGCGATTTCACCACTATGATCGCGAAGGATCGCAGCAGCACCCTCGCGTACGACCACCTCGCCGAGCTCAAAGCGGCCACCGGGGACCGTGCCGGCGCGATCGCGGTCATGGACGCGCTGATCGCCTCGGCCCCCTGGTATGGCGATGCGTTCCTGCGACGTGGCTACCTGAAGCAGGATGGCGGTGCGATGGAGGACGCGCTCAGCGATTTCACCCACACCATCGTGCTGCAACCCGGCAATATCATCGGCTACCCAGCGCGCGGCGCCCTGCTCTGCGATCTCGGGCGGCTCCCCGAGGCGTTGGCGGACTACCGCAGGCTGCCCGCCATCGTCTACCCCGGCTCGAACTACACGGAGAGCACGCATCTGCGCATCTGGCTGATCCGAACCCGCATGGGCGAGGGCCCGGCCGCGGTCACGGAGCTGCGGGAGTATCTCGCCACGCGCACGCCTCCAGCCGCCCCGGATTGGATGCTGGCCGTCATGCGCTTCGCAGTCGGACAGCTCGCCGAGGCAGACCTGCTCGCAACGTTGCCGAGCCAGGAGACTCCTCCTGGCTCCGAGGCTGCCTGTGTCGCGCACTACTACATCGGAGCAGCGCGCATCTTCGCCGGTGACCCGGCAGGCGCCATCGATCACTTCAGGAAGTGCCTCGCCACTGGCCGCCGGGACGTCAACGAAATCCGCAGCGCCGAGGCCGAACTGGCGCGTCTCGTTCCGCTGCGAAAGTAGGCGGTGACCGCAGAGCCTCATCCGCACGATTCTTCACGATGGCCGGAGACCGCACCTAGGTCTGTGCGACCGGCCGCGAGTGCTCAAGGACATGCATCGCCATCATCACACGTGGACACCTGAGCAGGTCGATGTGAAAACGCGTCCACAACCTTGCTCACACCCCGTCCCCCCTATCATCGTGACGATGCGTGTCTTTCATCGCTTCCTCAGCGCAGCGATCATCGTGATGGCGCTCACCGCTTGTGCGACGAACGTCGGGAATCAGGCGCGCGCGCCGGGATCGGGATCGGGGCCATCGGTCCTGGTGGTGGTGGCGCATCCTGATGATGAGACGGCTCTCGCCGCCACCATGTACCGCATCGCCACCGAACTGCATGGCAACGTGGACGAGTTGGTCGTCACGAACGGCGAGGGCGGGTATCGGTACTCGACGTTGGCGGAGCCGTATTACGGCCTGCATTTGACCGATGAAGCAGTCGGTCGCGCCCACCTCCCCGCCATTCGCGAAGAGGAGCTGCGGCGCGCTACCCGCATCCTCGGCGTCCACGAGGTGATCATGGTGCGCCAGCAGGACTTGCGCTTCACCCACGATCCCAGCGAACCACTGGAACGGATCTGGGACATCCCGGTCATCGAGCGCGCCCTCGACCGACAGCTCACGAGACGCCGCTATGACGCCGTGGTGGGTCTGCTGCCGGTGCCGGAGACCCATGGCCACCATCAAGCCGCAACGATCCTGGCGCTGCGTGCCGTGCAGCGCCTGCCCATCGATCAGCGGCCCCTGGTGTTCGGCGCTTCTACGGGGACGACACCCGAACTCCCGGCGTATACCCCATCGGCCCTCTACCCGGAGACCGCTCCGCTTGCGCACGCGCCGAGCTTCCATTTCGATCGCGAGCACACGTTCGGCTTCCAGGACAAGCTCAGCTACCAGATCATCGTCACCTGGGAGATCGCTGAACACAAATCGCAAGGCACCATGCAGCTGGCCGTGGGAAGACACCGCTTCGAGAACTTCATGCTGTTCGATGGCTCCGGCCCTGGTGCGGTCGAACGGGCGCGCGCCCTCTTCAGCGCTCTCGCTCCGTGGGATCGCGATTGAGCATACACATGGCCTTCGTGACCTCGCCTGAACCCGGGTCTTCCATCATCGTTCACCTTGCATGCGTACCCTCGTAGCGCTCCTCCTCGCCACGCTGGCGGTGGCCGATGAGGCGCGGCCGACCCTGATCGTGACCAGCGAGCGCCCGTGGTACCGGCCCGGCGAAGAGGTCTGCCTCCGGGCCGTCGTCCTCGATGCGCTGAGCCGCGCTCCGCTCGCCACGGCGTCCCTGGTCTGCTTCCAGGTCCGCGATGGACGCGATCACGTGGTCTGGACCGGCTTGGCCCGCGTCGCGGACGGCGTCGCCGCCACCACCTGGAAATCCGGGGACGATGGTGGCGCCTTCACGGTGTCGGCCACGATCGGCGAACGCGTCGCCGCCGAGCCGCGGCGCGTCCTGATCGCCCGCGCCGTCGAAGGACTGGAAGGGCGGGTCGCCGCCGAACTCACCTTCGACCGCCGCGGCTACGTGCCGGGCGACACCGCCGAGGTGCGCGTCGCGCTGCACGGGCGCGATGGGGCGCCGCTGGCGAACCGGCCGGCGGTCCTGCGCGTCGCGCTGGGCGGCGGCGCGGCGCGCGAGGAGCGCGTGCTGAGCGATGCCGATGGCCGGGCCTCCATCCGGGTGCCGATTCCGGCCGATCTCGCGCAGCGCGATGGCACGGTGACCGCCAGCGTGCCCGACGCCGGCACCACCATCGTGGCCAGCCGCAGCCTGCCGCTGGCCTCGGAACACCTCGACCTGCAGGCGACGATCGATGGCGGCGCGCTGGTGGCCGGGCTGCCCGCGGTGGTCTACCTGCAGGCGCGCGCGCAGGATGGGCAACCCGTCGATTGCCGCGGTACGCTGCGCGCTGGCGACGGCAGCGTCCTGACCGCGTTCGCCACGCGTCACGAGGGCCGGTGCAAGATCGCGTTCACGCCCTCCACCGGCGCCGAGTACCATTTGATGGTCGAGCAACCGGCGCAGCAGGAGGTCGCCTTGCCGGCGGTGCAGACGAGCGGCGCCGTCATCCTCGGTGCCGCCGCGCAGGAGGCGGAGGGACCGGTGCGCCTGCTGGTCCTGGCCATCTCCACCGGCGCATGGCGGCTGCGCCTGGTCCGGCGGACCACCGTCGTGGCCGACCAGCCCTGCGCGCTGACCGCGGGCGTCGCCACCCCGGTGGAGGTTCCCCTGGCCGCTGGCGTGGCGGGCGTGATGGACGCCATCCTGGCCGCCCCGGACGGCGCGCCGTGCGCCCAGCGCACCCTGTTCCGCCGGCCGGCACGGCGCATCACGCTGACCGTGGCCGCGCCGCCGTCCGTGCCGACGGGCGCTCCGGCCGAGGTCGAACTGCGCCTCAGCGATGCGGCCGGGGCGCCGCTCGCGGGGGTGTGCTCGCTGAGCGTCGTGGACGCGGGCGACGAGGACCTGGTCGAGGCCCGGCAGCGCCCGCCGCGCCTGCCGGCCCTGGCCTGGCTCGATGGGGAGGTGGATGAACTGGCCGACGGCGATTCCTACCTGCAGGACGGAGCGGCCGCGGCGGAGCGTCTCGATCTGCTGCTGGGCGTCCAGGGCTGGCGCAGGGGCGGTCCGATGGCGTCTCCGCGGCTGCGCCGGCTGGGCCTCATCCCGGCCCCGGCCCTGCCGTTCCGGCTCGCCCCCGCCCTGGCGATCCCGGGCGGCGCCCTGGACACCCTGGCCGAGGCCGGCGACGGGGCAGGCGCGTTCATGGCCGTCGGAGCCGGTAGCAGCAGCAACGGGTCCTTCGGATATCGCACCGGCGGTGGGCGCAGGCGGGCCATGATCCGCAATGGCGGCACGCGCGCCAGCGAGGGCGCGGTCTCCTCGGACAGCGGGTTCTTCCGCCAGCACCAGTCCCCGGACGGCCACTGGAGCGCGGCCGAGTGGCCGCAGCAGTCCAACCCGGAAGAGAAGGCGGATGGGATCGGCACCTGGACCGACGCCTCCGCCGATCGTTCCGGGAGCGCCCTCGCCACGTTCGTCTTCCTCGGCGCGGGCTATGATCACCGGACGCCGAGCCGGTTCCGGACCACGGTGCAGCGCGCGATCACCTGGCTGGTCGGGCAGATCGGGGCCGATGGCCGCTGCGATCCCGATCCCGGGATCCAGGCCAGCGTGGCGACGGCTCTGGCGGAGGCGTACGCCATGACCGCCGACAACGACCTGCGCCGACCGGCGCAGCTGGCCATCGACGCCCTTCTGCAGCAGCAGCACGCCGTGGGCGGATGGGCCGCCTCGGGCCGGGCGGACGACGATCACCTGGACGCGGTCACGTCCACCTGGTGCGTCATGGCGCTGAAGAGCGCGCTGGCGGGCGGCCTCAGGGTGAATGATGGCATGCAACGGGCGAAGGACTACGTGGGCATCGCCTGGAAGGCCGCCAACCCGGACTGGCGGCAACTCGACGCGCAAGGCGGCAAATCCACCTTCCCCGCCGTCTACGATGCGACCACGCACCAGGCCCACGCACCCGACCGGGCCGCGGCCGGTGCCTGGATGAGCGTGATGCTCGGCCACCATGCGGGCAGCGTGCAGTTCGACACCCTGATCAATCACGTGCTGGATCAGCCGCCGCTGGCGCCGCCCTTCGATCCGCTCCACGTCTACTGGGGCACGCTGGCCTGCTTCCAGCACGGTGGCGACGCGTGGCTCGGATGGAACACGACGATGCGCGAGGTGCTGGTCAGCCTGCAGCGCACCGACCTGCCGGATGCCGGATCGTGGGACCCGGCGATCTATGGGCCGACCGGCACGCGGTGGGGACGGTTGATGTGCAGCGCCATCACCGCGCTCGATCTGGAGGTCTACTACCGCTATGCGCAGATCGGAGGGAATGGGCCCGCTGCCACCCTGGCCGACCGCCGCACCGTCGCGTTTCCCGGCCTCAGCGACGAGGGATCGCCGAACCACGCGACGGTGGCGTGGTGGGCGGCCGAACCCAGCGGCGCGGCCGGACGGCTGACGCTGTCCCTGCCCGCGCTGCCGCGCGCCCGTCGCCTGACCCTGCGCGCCGACGCCTTCGATGCCCGTGGCGGATTCACCGCCACCGAAACCACCCTCGAGGTCCGCCAGCCGGTGGAGCTGACGGTGCGGCTGCCGGCGCACCTGCTGGTCGGCGACCGCTGGGAGGCACCCATCGGACTGCGCGGAGCCGACGCGGCCGAAGTGGCGGTCGACGGCGCGGCCGTCCGTGCCGTCGTCCATGCCGGCCGCCTCGAGCTCGAAGCCGTGGCGGTCGGCACCGCGCAGGTGCGCCTGCACACCGCCTCGCCGCTGGGCACCGACGCGGTCGCGGGTGGGATCGTCGTCGAGGCCCCGGGTGCGCCGTGGCACGATGGCGGCGAGCGTCACGGCGCGGCGCGCCTGGAGCTGCCAGCCGCAGACGGTTTCGCGCCCGGCACGCTGCGCGGCGGCATCCTCATCGAGAGCGGGTTCGAGGACCTGCTCGACGCCGTGCACCGGTATTTCCTGCACGAGCCGCACGGGTGCTTCGAGCAGACCGCCTCCAGCAGCTACCCGCTGCTGGTGTCCTCTGAGCGCCGCCGCCGGCGACAGCAGGACGATGGCGGCGCCACCGCGTTCCTGGCCCACGCCGTCACGCGGCTGCAGGGTTTCGCCTGCCCGTCCGGAGGATTCTCGCTGTTCGGCCGCGATCCCGGAGATCCGGTCCTGACCGGCTTCGGGCTGCGTCATCTCAAGCGCCTCGGGGCGGTGGTCGCGGTCGACCAGGCGCTGCTCGACCGGCAGCGGGTCTGGTTGCTGGCGCAGCGCCGCGCGGACGGCGGTTTCAGCTCCGGAGCCCTGGGCGCCGCCTCCCACCTGAACGACGTGCAGATCGCCGCCGATTTGGGCGCTGACTGTCCACCCGCCGACCGCGCGCGCGCCTACGCCGCGGCGCGCGCCGCGGGCGACGCGTATGCGCTCGGTCTCGCCGCGCGCCTGGCGCGCGAGGCCGGTGATGCGGAGCAGGCCACCGCCCTGGCCGGCCTGATCCATCTGGACGGGGACGGTGCCGCCGTCCAGCCGGGGGCCTCGCCGTGGCGGCCGTCAGCCGATGTCGAGGCCACCGCCCTGGCGGTGCTCGCCTGCCTGGCCGATGGGCGGGCGGGCGAGGCGCAGCGCGGCCTCGCGTGGCTCGGCGCCCAGCGTCACGGCGAGGCGTGGAACACAACGCAGGCCGATGTGCTCGCCATCGAGGCGGTCGCCGCCGCCGAGGACCACGAGGCGCGGACGGCCCCATCCACGGTGATCGTCCGCCGCGCCGGGCAGGAGCTCGTGCGGCTCGACATCCCGGTGCGCATGCAGCAGGCGCTGCAACGGCCGCTGGCCATCGATCCGGCCGGCGGGCCGCTGGATGTCACGAGCGACGGGCCGGCTCCGGCGTGGCGGTGGTGGCTCGATGGTCGGTTGGTGCAGCCGATCGATGCTCCGGACGCGCCGCTGGCATTGACCATCACCGCGCCTGCGCACGTCGCCGTGGGTGCGCCGTGCACGGTGCTGGCGCACGTGCAGGCGCGCGCGGAGGTTCATGCTCCGATGCTGATCGTCGGCTTGCCGGCAGGGTCGAGCCGCGCGCCGAGGCCCTCGACCGCCTGGTCCGCGCCGGCCAGCTTGGTTGCTGGGAGTGGGCCGATGGGGAGGTCCGGCTGTACGGCGAGCGCCTGGCTGCCGGCGCGGGTTGGGACGTGCCGATCAGTTGCGTGGCGATCGCCACCGGTACCAGCCAGGGCAGGCCGTCGTCGGTGTACGCGTATGTATCGCCCGGAGCAGAAGGTGTGGGCGGGCGGGGATGCGGGTGGCGGTCGATCCGTGACATGGGGCACGGTGTGGGCGCTGGAAACGCTACCCGAACTGGTACGAGGCCATGGTCACGTGGCTGACGTGATCCACGAGGATGCGCTTCCCCACATCGCGTCCTGCGGCGCCCGCCACGACCATCAGTGGCATGAGATGGTCCTCATGCGGGTGGGCCGCGCGTGCAACCGGGGGCTCCTCCCAGTCCAGGAGCATCTCGTCGCGCAGCCTCGCGACCGGCTGGGTGACCGCTCGGTTCAGGTATCCTTCGAACGCGTCCGCCACGGCGGTGGTCTCCGGATGGCCGAAGCCACCCATGTTGTGGTACGTGAGGCCGCTCCCGACGATGAGCACGCCTTCCTGCCGGAGCGGGAGGAGCGCACGACCCACGTGCAGGTGTTCATCCGGATCGAGACCCGACCGCAGCGAGAGCATGACGACGGGCACGTCGGCCCCGGGAAACATCAAGCCCAGCGGGATGAAGGTGGCGCTGTCGAATCCTCGTTGGGCGTCCTCTCCGGTGGTGATGTTCGCGCTGTGAAGCAGTTCCCTGGCTCGAGCCGCCAGGTTCGGCGACCCGGGGGCCGGATACTGGATGCGGTACGTGTGTTCAGGGAATCCGGAGTAGTCGTAGAGCATCGGCGGGTGCGTTCCCGTCGACACGGTGAAGGCGTCGCAAGACCAATGCGCCGAGATGACCAGGATGGCCTTGGGCTTCGTCGGCAGCCGGCGTGGGATCTCCTCGAACTCCTTCACGGTCCTGGCGTACTGCTCGCGCCAGCCATCCAGGAATGGCCACGGCCCACCTCCATGCGAAATGAAGAGGGTGGGAAAGGTGGACACTTTCATGGGCGCTCACCCGTTGCCGGTCGGCACCTGCAGGATGTCGATGAAGTCGATCTTGTTGTTCACCGATCCCGCAGCGCTGGTGACCGTGAGCCGGCCGTTGGTGACCTGGACGCGGAAGGCGGGGGCGCTCTGGATCCAGTGGTTGGCCGTCGTCGGGGTGCCGTCGACCGCCAGCACGCCCTGCACGTTCAGGCGGTAGACGCTGTCGACGTAGTCGGGGTCGCCGCTGACGACGTGGATGGCGTACCAGCCGTTCGGGACCGCGATCGACCACGAGGCCTGCGGCGCGTCCGGCTTCTGCAGGTGGTCGAAGGTGTCGAAGCGCGCGTCGGGAGAGCGCGTGGAGGAGCGTTCACGGGTGTTCAGGTCCGCGGCGTTCCAGCCGTAGGTCAGCCCGTTGCGCGGTCCATAGGCCAGTCCGCTGTCGGGCACGTATCCGGCCGGGACCTTCGCCGAGGCGGGCTGGAAGTTCACCCTCGCGGTGAAGGCGCCGATGCTGATGCCCACCGTCGCCGGCAGGCTGGTCAGGCCGCCCTCCTTGGCGACGAAGGTCAGGCTGTCCGTGCCGGAGAAGCCGGCGGTGGGCTGGTAGACCAGCGCGGGTGGGGTCCCGGTCAGCGTCCCGTGCGTCGGCGGGCTGACGAGGGCGTAGGTCAGCGCGCCGCCATCGGTGGTGGACCCGGTGAGTGTGATCGGCAGCGGGGCGCCCAGGTAACCGGTCAGCTGCTGGGGATTCGCCTTCGGCGGGACGCCCGTGAACACGAAGACGAGGCGGAACGGCACCGTGCCGGCCTGGTTGGTCGCGGTGCCGTTCGCGGTGTACGCGCCGGCCTTCTGGGGAGTGCCGGAGATGGTGCCCGTGGTGGCATCGATCGCGATGCCCCCGGGCAGGCCGGTGGCGGCGAAGGAGACCGGGTCGCGGAGCGCCGTGACCGCGTAGGTGAGCGGCTTGCCGACCGTGCCGTCGATTTCGCCATAGCTCACCACCGGCAGCCGCACGAGCATCTCGCAGGTCGCATACGGCGCGGCGATGCCGCTTTCGGCGCCGCCGACGACCAGGACGGTCCCCGAGGGCAGGACGGTGGCGGTCGCCGACTGCCGCGCCGCGAGCAGGCTCGGGCCGGCCCGCCAGCTCTTCTGGGTGGCGTTCCAGATCTCGGTGGTGGCGTAGCCCGTGGGCGATCCGGAGTAGGGGCCACCTCCGGCGATGATCAGGTTCTGGCCATCGAGTGGCGCCGTGACGAACGATGAGCGGGTCACGGAGAGCTCCCCTCCGGCCACCCAACCCGGGCCGGTGGCGCCGAGGTACTCGGTCGCCAGCGCATCCGGCCACGAGTAGCCGCCGATCTCGAGGACGCCGCCAGCGAAGGACACGGACTGCTGGTACACGTGGCCGTTCGTCGTGGCCGGGCCGGGAGCCCAGGTGCCGGTCGCGGGACTGAACAGTTCGCTGGCGTAGAGGACGCTGCCGCTGCCGTTGATGGTGGCGTCGCCACCGACTTCCAGCACGCGACCGTCGGGCAGGAGCGTCGCCGAGGCGTTGCTGCGCAGGTCCTGCATGCTGCCCGTGGTGGTCCACGTCTGCGTGGCGGGGTTGAACAGGAGGCAGCTGGAAAGGCTCGAATTCGTGGCGAACAGGTAGCCGCCCGCGAGCAGCACGCGGCCGTCCGGGAGCCCCGTCACGGTCGGGCCCACGCGCCGGTCGGGGATCGGCGTGGTCTCGGTCCAGGTCCCCAGGTTGGGGCTGTAGATCTCGCAGCGCGTCGGATCGGTGGCGATGTCGCCGACCACCAGCACGCGCCCATCGCCCAGCAGGACCGAGGTCGCGTTCATGTGCGGAGCCACCGTGGGCCCGGTGAGGGTCCAGGTCCGGGTCGCCGGATGGTAGATCTCGGAGGTCGTGAGGTAAGCGGTCGCGCTCTGCCCGCCGGCCACCAGCACGGTCCCGTCCTTCAGCACGGTGGCGGTGTGACCGAACCGCCCGTTCCCCAGGCTCCCCGTGGCGACCCAGAGCCCATCCTCGGCAGAGGCGAGCGCGCAGCACAGGCAGAGGACGAGGCCACGGAGCGCGGTCGATAGTGACATGGGCGGTTCCCGGAGATGGTGAAATGATCGAGATCGGAACTCGAGAAGCCGGACGGCGTCGGATGGTCGTATCACCTGATCGCAGGCGAGCGGCCCGGCCGATCATGGCGCAGGATCATTCACCGCAAGGACTCTTCGGTCATGGACGACAGGATCGCATGGCGAAGCGGCGGGGCCGCTCCCCTGACAACACCGCCTCGGCGTGGTAAGTACCACGTACCATGCCTGATGCCGACGAACCGCCGGGCACGGCGCCCGGGGCGCGCAGCACGCGCGCGCAGGACCGCATCATCGCGGCGCTGCGCGGTGGCATCCGCGACCGCTCGCTGCCGCCGGGCAGCCGGCTGCCGACGCGGCGCGAACTGCAGCAGCGCTTCGACGTCGCCAGCGCCACCCTGCAGCGCGCGCTCGACCGCCTCGCGGCCGATGGCTTCATCGCCACGCGCGCCAACCGCGGCACCTTCGTGGTCGACCACCCGCCCTGCGCCCACCACTACGGCCTGGTCGTGCCGGTCGCGCACGGTGCGGTCCCGGTGCACTTCTGGACGGCGCTGACCAACGAGGCGCGTCAGCTGTCCGGGGCCCCGGGCGCGCGGCGCCTGAGCGTCTACAACGGTGTCGACGGCAACGCCCGCGGCGCGGACTACCAGCGCCTGGTGCGCGACCTCGGCCACGGGCGCCTGGCCGGCCTGGTCTTCGCCGTGGACCCGAGCTCGCTGGCGCGCACGCCGGTGCTGACGACACCGGGGATCCCGCGCATCGCGATCATGCGGCGCGAGCTCGCGGGCGTCGCCGCGGTGACCCTGGACGACGAGAGCTTCATCACCAAGGCGCTGGACCACTTCCGCGCGCGCCGCCGCACGCGCGTCGCGGTGCTCTCGGTGCCGGGCAAGGACGGCGCCTACCGCGAGCGCACCCTGGACGCGCTGGCGGCGCGCTGGCTGGCGACGCGGCCGTACTGGTGGCACACCACCGATCCCGGCACCGCGGTCGGCGCGCGCAGCTTCACGCACCTGCTGATGAGCGGCGGTCCGGACGACCGCCCAGACGCGCTGCTGATCCTGGACGACAACCTGGTCGAGCACGCCACCGCCGGGCTGATCGCCGCGGGCGTGCGCGTGCCCGGGGACGTCGAGGTGGTGGCGCACTGCAACTTCCCGTGGCCGACGCGCGCGCTGCTGCCGGTGCGGCGCCTGGGCTACGACGCGCGCGAGCTGCTGGAGCGCTGCCTGGCGTGGATCGACGCCGGCGGGACTCCGGACACCGGCGTGACCGTGCCGGCGCGCTTCGCGGACGAGTGCCTGCCGTCCTGATGGGCGGTGACGGCGGCGTGCTGGGGGAGTGCGCCAGCCCGGTCATCGCGAGGTCGCAGAACCCGTGGTCGAGCTGGCGCTCGACCCCCCCGCGGTTGTTTCATTCGCGGAGTGAAACGCCCCGTCGCCGCGGGCGCGGACGGGAACGGCGCAGGCGCGCGGCGGTACCCAGCTCTGCGCCACCCCCCCGACCGGAACCGCCATGACCATCTCCGCCTGCTCCGCCTGCTCGCCTGCCTTCGCTCGCCGCCTCCGCCGCCCCGGCGGTGGACCTGCAGACGCCGTTGACCACCGCGGATCTCGACGCCGCCGCGTCGCGGAATGGGTGGACGGGCACCTGTCCGCGCTCGGTCCCGAGCGCCTCAAGGAGGGCCCGGCCTCGCTGTTCTGCACCCGCGACGGCCTGACCGGCTTCGGTCTCACTTCGGCGACGGTCCCAAGGCCGGCCCGCGCCACCTGCGCCTCGGCTTCACCAAGGCGATCGCGGTCGGCACGGTGATCGCCCGCGGCGAGACCCTGAGCGTGCTGAAGCCCGGCGCGGCCTATCCGGGCGATCCCGGCGACGAGTCGCAGTGGCTGCCCGCGCAGCGCGCCGGCACCGCCGGGGTGATCGCCACCGCCGAGCGTCAGGATTACGCCGCCTGGATGCTGCCGCCGGGCACCACCACGCGCGCCCTGCGCTTCACCCACGTCGCCCAGCCCGTCGACCAGATTCACCGGCTGGGTGGGCGGGGTCTGGGTGCTGGTGCCGCGCCTCCCCAACCTCGCGCCGGCGGCGCTCGCCACCAGCAGCGGCGTCGGCACGCATGCGCCACGCGTCAATGACGGCCGCACCAACGGCTGGGAGGCCTGGGACAACGGCGAGCAGGGCCAGGACCTGCCGGTGTCGCGCGAGCATCCCGCCTGGGTGATGCTGGCGTGGCCGCAGCCGCAGGCGATCGCCGGCATCGCCGGCCTGAACGTCGGCGCGAGCAGCGTCGAGGTGCAGGTATGCACCGCGCCCCCGGATCGCCACCCCGCCGAGGCCGATGACAGCCAATGGCGCACGGTGGTGCCGGCCACGGCCAGCGATCCCGGGTATCCGCGCCCGCTGTGCCCGATCGCGCTGCCCTTCCCCGAGACCGTCACCACCCGCGCCGTGCGCGTGCGCCTGCTCGCGCCATCGATGAGAGCCATGCGCATGGCCACCTGCACGGCAAGACCAAGGACGGCAGGCGCGTCTGGCTGGACGAGCTGATGGCGTTCGCGGCGCTCGGCACGGCGCCGCTCGCCCCGCTGCCCCGCCCCAGGCCGCGGCCGAGCACCCGCCGATCGCGGTGCCCTTCCACCTCGACCAGCCCGGCCTGGTCACCCTGGTGATCGATGGCGCCGACGGCAAGCGCGTGCGCAACCTGATCAGCGCGACGCCCTTCCCCGCCGGCGACAACACCGCGTGGTGGGACGGCATGGACGACCTCGGCCGCGATCCCGAGGCGGCGCGGCACGGCCTGTACAGCGTGCCCGGGCAGTTCGTCGCGCCCGGCGCCTACACGGTGCGTGGGGTGACGCTCAAGCCGCTCGACCTGCGCTTCGAGTTCTCGCCCTACAATCCCGGCACGCCGTCGTGGACCACCGGCAACGGCCCCGGCGGCTGGACCACCAACCACACGCCGCCGCGCAGCGTGCTGGCGGTCCCGGCGTCGCGCTCGCGCAGCGGCAGCGCCCAGGTCTACATCGGCAGCTACGTCTCCGAGGGCGGCCACGGCCTGATCTGGGTCGACGAGCAGGGCCGCAAGCAGGGCGGCGAGGGCTGGCTCGGCGGCGGGGGCGTGTGGACCGGCGCGCAATGGCTGGCGCGCGACGCCGGCGCCAAGGCGGACCCGCAGGCCATCGCCTACGCCGCGGCGGCGTGGGAGAAGGAGGTGCGCATCGTGCGCCTGACCAGCGGCGACGACCAGGTGCTGATCAAGCCCACCATCACGCGCTCGCCCAAGGTCATGCTCGCCGGCCTGGCGGTGCACGACGACCTGCTGGTGTGCAGCCTGCCGCTGCAGAAGGAGCTGCTGTTCATCGATGCCAAGGCCGGCAAGGAGCTCGGCTCCGCCGAGCTCGACGGCGCCGGCAGCCTCGGCTTCGACCGCGACGGCGCGCTGCTCGTCCTCGTCGGCAAGCAGCTGGTGCGCTACGCGCTCGCGGGCCGGCCGGACGGCAAGGTCGCGCTGCCGGCGCCGCAGGTGCTGGTGCAGGGCCTCGAGGATCCGCAGCAGTTCACCGTCGCCGACGATGGCGCGATCTACATCGCCGACCGCGGCGCCAGCCATCAGGTCAAGGTCTTCGGCCCCGACGGTCGCCTGCGCCGCGCCATCGGCACGGCGGGCCCGCCGAAAGCCGGGCCGTACGATCCCCACCACCTCAACAACCCCTGCGGCGTCACCATCGACAGCCAGCACCAGCTGTGGGTGGCGGAGGAGGACTTCCAGCCCAAGCGCGTCAGCGTGTGGACCCTGGACGGCAAGCTGGTCAACGACTTCTTCGGGCCCTCGGGCTATGGCGGCGGCGGCTCCCTCGACCCCCAGGACAAGACGCGCTTCTATTTCTCGGGCATGGCCTTCCGCCTCGACTGGAAGACCGGCGACGACCGGCTGGAGCGGTGCTGTTCCGCCGCGAATCCGCAGGGGCGCTCGGCTGGACCGGCGACAACGACGGGCTGCCGGAGATGCCGCACGACGTCGGCGGAAAGCGCTGGTACTCGAACTGGCACAACAGCTCGCCGGTGGGCGGCGCCGACCTCGCGACCATCTGGCGCGAGCGCGGTGGCATGGCGCTGCCGGCCGCGGCGATCGGCCAGGCCCAGCACTGGGCGCTGCTCAAGCAGCCCGCCTTCGCGTCGCGCTGGCCGGCCGGGATCAACCCCACGGGCGACCGTGGTGGGAACCGCGCGCTGGTCGCGTGGTCCGACGCGAACGGCGACGGCCAGGTCCAGCCCGACGAGGTGACGATGATCAAGGCCGGCGCCGGCGGCGTGGTGGTGCAGGCCGACCTGGCCGTGACCATCGCCCGCGTCGACGGCAACACCAGGCGCTATGCGCCGACCATCACCGGCGAGCGCCTGTCCTACGACCTCGCCGCCGGGCAGGTGGTGGCGAGCGGCGTCGACTACCCGCGCAGCAGCGGCGGCGACCAGGCCTGGTCGTTCGCCGACGGCTGGACGGTGCAGTCGCTGGGCATCGCGCCGTACTCGCCGTACTCGCTGACCGGCGCCTTCAAGGGCGAGCCGCGCTGGTCGTACCCGAACCTGTGGCCCGGCCTGCACGCCTCGCACGAGGCGCCGGTGCCCGAGTTCCCCGGCGAGCTGGTCGGCGCCACGCGCCTGCTCGGCATCCCCTTCACCCCGCGGGCAGCGACGCCGGCCCGCTCTGGGCTTCAACGGCAACATGGGCAAGATGTACCTGTTCACCGCCGACGGGCTGCTTCGTCGCCGAGCTGTTCAAGGACGTGCGCCTGGGCAAGCCGTGGTCGATGCCGGTGGCCGAGCGCGGCATGCTGCTCAACGACGTCTCGCCGCACGACGAGAACTTCTGGCCGTCGCTCACCCAGACCGCGGACGGCGAGGTCTACCTCGCGGACGGCGGCCACAGCAGCCTGGTGCGGGTCGACCAGCTGGACACCCTGCGCCGCCTGCCCGAGCGCGCGCTGACCGTGACCGCCGCCGACCTCGCCAAGGCGCGCGAGTTCCAGGTGCGCAACGAGCAGGCGCGCCAGCAGGCGCTGGGCAGCGGGACGCTGAAGGTCGCGTGCGCGCCCAGGCGCCGGTGGTCGACGGCAAGCTGGACGACTGGGCCGGCGCGGAATGGGCCACGATCGACCGGCGCGGCACGGCGGCGAACTTCAACAGCGACAGCCGGCCCTACCGCGTGCCCGCGGCGGCCTGCTCGCCGGCGGCCGGCTCTACGCCGCCTTCCGCAGCAACGAGCACGACCTGCTGCGCAACGCCGGCGAGGACCCCATCGGCCTGTTCAAGACCGGCGGCTGCCTCGACCTGATGCTGGGCACCGACCCCGGCGCCGATCCCAGGCGCGGCGACGCCAAGGCCGGCGACCTGCGGCTGCTGGTGACCCTGGTCAAGGGCAAGCGGCCGCTGGCGCTGCTCTACCGCGCGGTGGTCCCCGGCACCGCCAAGCCGGTGCCTTCAGCTCGCCCTGGCGCACCATCACCTTCGACCGCGTGGACGACGTCACGCCCAGGTCGAACTCGCCGGAGCCGACGGCCTCTACGAGCTGTCCATCCCCTTGCCACTCTGGGCTGGGCGCCCAAGGCCGGCACCACGGTCCGCGCCGACCTCGGCATCCTGCGCGGCGACGGCCAGCAGACCCTGCAGCGCGTGTACTGGAGCAACAAGGCCACCGCGATCGTCAGCGATGTGCCCTCGGAAGCCCAGCTCACGCCAGCGTTGTGGGGC
>CAWFSD010000054.1:0-16825 GCA_963818245.1 uncultured Planctomycetota bacterium | reverse complement strand
GGGGCACGCCGCTGGCGGGCATGCCGACCAGCCCGGCTTCGGCGAGCAGTTCGGACAAGCGCGCCTGCGCCCAGCTCGGGGTCGAGGGATCGCAGAGCTCGAGGATGCCGCGGGTGAAGACGCACAGGCGGTCGAGGACGCTCGGCACGGAGCGCACCTGCCCGTCGAGGCGCGGGCGGGGCGGACGGTTGTCCGCGCCCTGGCCCTGGCCCTGGCCACGCGGGTCGCGGTCGCCACGCTGGTCGCGATCGCCACGGGGCTCGCGATCGCCGCGGGGCTCGCGATCGCCGCGATCGCCGCGATGGTCGCGCGGTTCGCGCGGTTCGCGGTCACCGCGGGGTTCGCGCTGATCGCGGGGCTCGCGCGGCCGCTCGCCACGCGGTTCGCGCTGGCCTTCGCGGCCATCACTCACGACCGGGAACGGGCGGATGGGACGCCGCAGGCTGCTCGGTGCCGACCTGGGCGACCGGCTGGCCGGCGGCCTCCGGCGCGCTGGCGGGCGCGGGCGCCACTGCGGCTTCAGCATGAACCTCGTCATCGCCGTCGTCGCCTTCGCCATCCTCATCCTGGTCGTGGCCCTGCTCGCCAGGGGCGCCCGCGGCGCCATTCGGACCGAAGCCCTCGCCTTCGCCATCGCGGCGGCCACGGCCGCGGCCACGGCGGCGGCGGCGGCGGCGGCCACGGCGTTCGCCATCACCCAGCGGCTGGCCATCGGGGCCGAGCGGGCGCGGGACGGCGGCGGGACTGGTCAGGTCGGCGACCGCAGCGGCGTCGAGCACTTCCGGCTCGGCGGCGGGGGCGAGATCGCCACCCAGAGTGATCTCCTCGGGCTCGGCGGCGACCGGGGCCGGGGCGGCGGCGACAGGCTCGGCAGCGGTCTCTTCCGCGGTGGCCGGCATGGGGACCGCGCCCTGGGTGGCGGTCTCGCCAGCACCGCTGGCGGCAGCGGCGGCGGCCAGGCGGCCGCCGAGACCGGCCAGCACGCCCTGCAGCGCGAGGACGAGGTCCTCCTTGCCGAGCTTGCTGCGGTTCTGGACGTGGTGTTCGCCGGCGAGTTGGCGCAGGTCCTTGATGGTCAAGGAGGCGAGATCGGGGTGGTCCGTCATGTGAGACAAATCCTGAGCCTAACGGCTCCAATGGCGTAGCCGGCTATGCGCGCTACATGTGAGCGGCCCTTACCAGGGCCATGGCCTGCGACCGGGACCGCGTCGCGCGATCTACCCGTCAGCAGGGGATGAAGCATTAGAGCGGGGAGGAATCGACCCGCAAGCACTGGCGGTCCCCCCATCTCCCGGCCACCGCAGCGGGGTGTGCATCCCCTTGGATCCAAAGACGTCGGTCCACACCTTGTCTCGGCCCAAGCGGCCTCAGACTGCGGTAGCCATCCGGGTGGGCGGGTCATCCACGCCGCCCCTGGAGGACCGCGGAGGCGCATGTTCACCCAGGCCGCGATGATCCGTTTCCGGCGATGGAGTGTGCTGTTCGCCGCCCTCGGCCTGGGTGCGGTCGCCGCGATGTCCGCCCGGCTGCTATCCGCCTCGCAGGAATCGTCGCGCCTGATCGAGCATGCCTGGCAGGTGATCTCGACAACCGACCGACTGGTCGCGGCGCTTTCCGCGGACGAGGCGCGGCTGCTCGGCGACCTGATCGGACAGACCGCGGCGGCAGGGACGGCCGACCTCGCGACACCGCAACTCGCCGCGCTCGCCGGGCTCACCGCCGACGCGCCCGAACAGGCCGCGACGGTGCAGCGCATCGCCGCGTCGATGGCCGCGCTCGCCCAGCGCCGCCAGCGCGTCCGCACCCTGCTGAATTCCGGCGAGTCCCAGGCCGCGCGCCTGCTGGCCGAGCCCGCCGCGGGCGGTGCTGACGAGCAGCTGCGCGGCGGCATCGCCGAATTGAAGGCGCACGAGCAGCAGCTCCTCGCGCTGCGCGTGGCCCGCGACGCGGGCCTGACGCGCACGTCCTTCGCGCTGATGATCGCCCTGGTGCTCGCGCTGTTCCTGCTCGCGCTGCTCAACCACCTGCTGATGAACCGCTTCCTCGCGCTGCGCGCGCGCCAGGACCAGCAGGCGCAGCTCGACTTCCGCGCCGTCGAGAAGCTGGTCGCGGAGCGCACCGCCGAACTCGAGGAGCGCATCGCCGCCAGCCGCCAGGCCGAGGCCGCCCTGCGCGAGAGCCAGGCGCGCCTGGCGCTGGCCATCGACATCGCCGAACTCGGGCTCTGGGAGGTCGACATCACCAACGACACCGGGCGCATCTCGGCGCGCACCGCGATGATGTACGGTCTGGGCGACCAGGACCGCGAGGTCCCGCGTGAGGTCTTCGCCGCCGTCCCCCACCCCGACGACCTGGCCACCATCGACCGCAACCGGCGGGCGGCGGTCGCCGGCGACGGACGCTACGCCTCGGAGTTCCGCACCCGCTGGGCCGATGCCGCGACCACCCGCTGGGTGGCGAGCCGCGCCCTGCTGATGCGCGACGACCTCGGCCGGCCGCAGCGGATGATCGGCGTGGTGCAGGACATCACCGAGGCCAAGCAGGCGGAGCTCGAGCTGCGCGCCAGCGAGCTGCGCTTCCGCTCGCTGGTCACCGCCAGCGCGCTGGCGGTGTGGACCACCGATCCGGTCGGCCGGGCGAGCGGCGATCCGACCGCGTGGATCGCGCTCACCGGGCAGAGCCGGGCCGAGGCCTCCGGCAGCGGCTGGATGGAGGCCATCCACCCGGACGACCGCGCCGCCACCGTCGCGGTGTGGAAGGACGCGGTGCGCACGCGCGCCCCCTTCCGCGTCGAGCACCGCGTGCGCCGCGCGGACGGCGAGTGGCGGCACTGCCTGGCGCGCGCCGTGCCGATCCTGGTCGGCGGCGAGGTGCGCGAGTGGGTCGGCGCGACCACCGACGTCAGCGAGAGCCGGCGCGAGGCCGAGCGGCAGGGCTGGGAGTCCGCGCTGCTGGAGCGCATCGTGCGCGGGCACCCGCTGCCGAGCACCTTCGAGCTGGTGTGCGCCTTCATCGAGCGCCGCTTCCCGCACCTGGCCGTGGCGCTGCTGCGCTGCGGCCAGCGCGGCGGCCGGTTGACCACGGCTGCCGCGTCCGCGCTGCCCGCGGAGTGGCTGGCCGCGCTCGAGTCCGCGGCGGTCGCGGCCGGCCCGGAACTGCTGGTGGCCGGCCCCGGGGGCGCGCTGCGCACCTGGACGCTGGCCACCGACGCCCCCTGGGTGCAGGCGCGCGCCCTGGCCGCCGCGCTCGGCCTGACGTGCTGCTGGAGCGCGCCGATCACGGCGCTGCGCGGGCAGGTCGGCGGCGTGCTGTGCATCCACCTGCGCGAGCTGCGCCCGCCCGACGCGGACGAGCAGCAGATCATCTCGCTGGCGCTGCACCTGACCGGCATCGCCATCGAACGCCACCAGACCAGCGAGGAGCTCGGCCTGCTCACCGCCGACCTCGAGCGCCGGGTGGTCGAGCGCACCGCCATGCTCGAGGTCGCCAACCGCGAGCTCGAGGCGTTCAGCTACTCGGTCTCCCACGACCTGCGCGCACCCCTGCGCGCCATCGACGGCTTCGCGCAGGCCCTCGATGAGGACCACGGCGCCACGCTCGCGCCGACCGCCCGCGACTACCTGGCGCGGGTGCGCGGCGCCACCCGGCGCATGTCCGAGCTGATCGACGACCTGCTGGTGCTGGCGCGCATCACCCGCGCCGAGCTGGTGCGCGCGCCGGTCGACCTCAGCGCGCTGGCCGAGGCGGTGGTCGCGGCGCTGCGCCGCGACCATCCACAGCGCCCGGTCACCGTCACCATCGCGCCGGACCTGACCGCCAGCGGCGATGCCCGGCTGCTGACCGTCGCGCTCGAGAACCTGCTCGGCAACGCCTGGAAGTTCACCGCGCGCGAGCCGGACGCGCGCATCGAGTTCAGCGCCAGCGACGGCCCCGGCGGCCGGGTGTTCACCGTGCGCGACAACGGCGCCGGCTTCGACATGGCCTACGTCGGCAAGCTCTTCGGCGCCTTCCAGCGCCTGCACTCGTCGACCGAGTTCCCCGGCACCGGCATCGGCCTGGCGACGGTCGCCCGCATCGTCCACCGCCACGCGGGGAAGGTGTGGGCGGAGGGTGCGGTGGGGGTGGGGGCGGCGTTCCATTTCACTCTGTGAAGACCCTAGACCCTCGATTGATGCCTCGGGTCAGCGGGTTCATTCCACGGCGAACCCATCGGAAAAGGATGTCGCCTGGGACCACGGCCTAGGGTCACGGGTCGCTCTCACCAAAGGACAGCGAGCACCCACGTCCCGATCAGCAGCAGGCTGCCGGCGATCAGCACCAGCGAGAGCGGGCGGCCGACCTTGACCAGATCCGCGCCGGGGCCGCTGATGTTGAGGCGCACGTTGTGGTACAGGCCCTGGAGGTGCTGGAGGGCGGCGAACCCGGCGGCGGCCGAGCAGAGCGGGTGCCAGGGACCATCGCCGGGGACGAAGGGCGCGGCGGCCAGGGGTGGGATGAGCAGCAGCGGCAGGATGTAGGGCGCGATCGAGATGAGCGTGCCGCGCAGCGGGCCGGAGCGGCCGTGCGCGACCTCGCCGCCGTGGCCGTGGGTGGCGCGGAAGCCGCTCACCGGCACGAGCAGCACGAGGCACATCAGGGCGTGGGCGGACTCGTGGATGAAGGTGTGCAGGAACCAGTTCGGGCGCTTGAACAGCATCAGCAGCAGGGCGCAGGCGGCCCCGCAATAGAGCGCGAGCGGGTCGAGCGGCATGCCGTCGTCCACCGCCGCGGCGCGCCGCCAGGCGCCCAGCAGCAACAGCCAGCACCAGGGCAGGCCGAACACCGCCACCAGGATCGCCGCACCCAGGGACAGCACCGCGCGCACCACCGCCATGCGCGGCACAGTACGCCGCCTGGCGCGTGGCACCACCGATGGTCGCAGCGCCGGTTCGGCTGAGGCGCCAGGCGCTGGGCGCTAGGGACAGCCAACAGGATTGCATGTCTCCTGAGGCGCCAGCCGGTTTCCTAGCGCCTCCCCCATTTCACCCGAACACGATCGTACGGTTGCCGCTGACCAGCACGCGGTGTCCGAGGTGCGCCTGCACCGCGCGGCTCAGCACCTGGCGTTCGAGGTCGCGGCCCTTGCGCACCAGGTCGTCGACGGTGTCGCGATGGGTGACGCGGGTGACGTCCTGCTCGATGATCGGACCCTGGTCGAGTTCGGCGGTCACGTAGTGGGCGGTGGCGCCGATGATCTTGACGCCGCGCTCCTTGGCCTGGTGGTAGGGCTTGGCGCCGACGAAGGCGGGCAGGAAGGAGTGGTGGATGTTGATCACCCGGCCTGCCCAGCGCGCGACCAGGCCGGGCGAGAGCACCTGCATGTAACGCGCGAGCACGATGAGGTCCGCGCGGTAGCGGGCGAGCAGCCGCTCCTGCTCCGCTTCGGCGGCGTCCTTGGTGGCGGCGCCCACCTGGACCAGGTGGAAGGGCAGGCCGAAGTGCTCGGCCGCGCCCTGCAGGTCGGGGTGGTTGGCGATGACCGCGACGATCTCGCCCTCGAGTTCGCCGAGGCGCTGGCGCAGCAGCAGGTCGTAGAGGCAGTGCTGCGCCTTCGAGGCGAACACCACCACGCGTGGCCGCACGTCGCTGTAGGTCAACTGCCAGGCGAGCTCGAAGGTGCGCGCGAGGTCGGTGATCGCCGCCGCGATGCCTCCGCGGTCGAGCCGGAAGCTGGCGACGTCCCACACCAGGCGCATGAAGAACATGCTGCCGCCGCTGCCGTCGGCGTGCTCGCTCTCCGCGTGCTGGTCGGCGTCGATGATGTTGCCGCCGTTGGCGAAGACGAAGTTGGACAGCGCGGCGACCAGGCCGGTGCGGTCGCGGCAGCTGACGAGGAGGGTGGCGGTGATGGGTTTGGTCATGGGGAGTTGCGAGTGACGAGTGATGAGTGATGAGTGGAGACGCGAGACGCGAGATACGAGAAGCGGAGCTGCGGCCCTAAGGCGCGCCAAGGATGCTGGTGATGCTGGCCAGGCGCGCGGAGAAGCTGGCATCGTCCAGCACCGGGACCGATCCCGCGAGCGGGATCTGGTCACGCAAGGGTATCCAGCTGCGGCAACCAGCATAGCTTGGATGATCGGGGATGATGATGGGGGCGGGCAGGCGCTGGATGCGCAGGGCCACCACGTACAGCCAGGGCTGGTCGCGATAGCGGAAGCGGCTGGCGAGTTCGGCCTGCGTCCACATCAGTTCGTCGCCGAGCGCGGCCAGCCGCCCCTGGTCGGTCACCTTCCAGATGCGCGCGGCCTCGGCCCACAGGCCGACCGCGTGCCGGCCGGCCTGCGCATCCGCCGCGACGCCGGCGAGATAGTCGCCGCCATAGGCGGGCAGCAGTCGCGCCGCGTCCTGGTGCAGGTGGGTCGGCAGCAGCGCGAAGCGTTCGTGCTCGAGCGCGAACAGGCCTCCCTGGCGCTCGTGGATGCCGCCTTTGCGCACCACCAGGGTCAACCGGCCCTCGCCGAGGGCGCGGCACGCCACCGCCCATTCCTGGAGGCCGATCGCGAGGGTTGCGGGAGTCGCGGACATGCCCGCAGGTTCCGGGCGGCGGAGTGGTCGGCAAGCGCCTCCGCCGGCTGGTTGCCCAGTGGGATGGCACGAGCAGGCTTAGGCTCCAGACCAGCGTCCTCCTGCGAGCGGACAGCCGAGCCTGCCGGTGGGAAAGGATGTCAGCTGGTGTACACTCCCGTCGTCCTGTTCCCGCAACGCCCCCCTCCTTCCACGGTACCCGCTCCCATGCCCCTGCGCCGCGGCTTCACCATGATCGAACTGCTGGTGGTGGTGTCGGTGATCGCCATCCTGGCGGGCATCCTGATCCCCACCGTGGGACTGGTGCGCCACCTGGCCAACGATGTGAAGTGCGGGAACAACCTGCAGCAGATCGCCGGGGCGATGGTGGTCTACCGGCACGACAACGACGACGCCTTCCCCCCCTCGGCGCTCGGCATGACCCTGACCAGCGGCCTGCTGCCGAGCCTGCGCAAGATCTTCATCTGCCCGGAGGACCGTGGGATGCCCCAGGGGTCGGTCACCAGCATGGGCCGGCCCGCCTCCTATCCCACGACCAGCTGGGGAGATCTGAGCTACATCTACGAAGGCGGGTCGCTGGTCGGTGCCCCCACCGGGTCGAGCTACGATTACGAGATGAGCTCGATCCAAATGCACTCCAGCGAGCTGAGCTTCTTCTACAAGGACTACAACGAAGCCCCGACGAAGCCCCTGCCCGCCGCAGGAACCCCTGAGGCGACCTGGGCCGCCGGCAAGACCCACCAGCGCTTCTTCGGAAATCTCAGCGGCACCAGCCCGACCGTCCACGGCGCCCCGTTTCCGACCTCCCTGTTCCCGATCATGCGCTGCTACTGGCACTACAAGTGGACCGGCAACAACCTCGTCGAGGACACCCAGAAGAAGATCAAGAACGTCAGCTGGGACCTGAACGTCTTCAATTCGACCCCGTACTGGGAACACGACGTCAACCCGAACATCCCGATGCACTGAGCGCGGTCGGAGGGCCGGCCCCACGGGATATCGCAAAATGACCAAAAGGAAGGCACCACGGCGGATCGCCGTGGTGCCTTCTGGATGACCGGAAAGAGTGGCCTCGGCCTACTTCCGCGTCTCCTTCGAGTTGATCCACTTCATCATCTTGCGCAGCTTGCGGCCGACCTCTTCGACCGGGTGCTGCGACTCGGACTTGCGCAGCTTGTTCATGTTCGGCTTGCCCGCGGCGCACTCGGCGCGGAAGGCCTTGGCGAACTTGCCGGTCTGGATGTCCTTGAGGATGGTCTTCATCGTCGCCTTGGTCTTGGGCGTGATGATCTTGGGGCCGGTGATGTAGTCGCCGTACTCGGCGGTGTTCGAGATCGAGTAGCGCATGTAGCTGATGCCGCCCTCGTACATCAGGTCGACGATCAGCTTGACCTCGTGCAGGCACTCGAAGTAGGCCATCTCGGGCGGGTAGCCGGCCTCGGTCAGGGTCTCGAAGCCGGTCTTGATCAGCGCGCTCAGGCCGCCGCAGAGCACGGCCTGCTCGCCGAACAGGTCGGTCTCGGTCTCGTCCTTGAAGGTGGTCTCGATGATGCCGGCGCGCGCGCCGCCGATGGCGTTGCCGTAGGCCAGGGCGCGCTTCAGCGCCTTGCCGGTGGCGTCCTGCGCGATCGCGACCAGGCAGGGCACGCCGCCGCCCTTGACGTACTCGCTGCGCACCGTGTGGCCGGGGCCCTTGGGCGCGATCATGGTCACGTCGACGGACGTGGGCGGCTTGACGAAGCCGAAGTGGATGTTGAAGCCGTGCGCCACCATCAGCATCATGCCGGGTCGCAGGTTGGGCCCGATGTCGCTGGCGTAGATGTCGGGCAGGAACTCGTCCGGGACCAGGCACATGACGATGTCGGCCTGCTGCACCGCCTCGGCGGGGGGCAGGACCTTGAAGCCGTGCTTGAGCGCCAGCTTGGCGTTCGGGCTGGTGCGGTTGTGGTTGCCGACGATGACGTTGACGCCGCTGTCGCGCAGGTTCTGGGCGTGGGCGTGGCCCTGGCTGCCGTAGCCGATCACCGCCACGGTGCTCTTCAGGATGGGGGCGAGCTTGGCGGTCTTCTCGTAGTGGACCTTGATGGCCATGACGACTTCCTTGGACGGGGGGATGAGCTGCGATGGTTGTTCGGGAAGGGCGCGGAGTATGGGAACCGTCCCCTGCGGGCAAGGGGATGCCGGCGGCGCAGGTGGGCGGGCGCGTCGCGCCAGCGCCGCGGGTCGTCAGGACTTCCGGACTTCCGGACTCCCGGACTTCCGGACGGGCTCGCCGCCAGCGGCGCCGGAAACGAGGGCTTCCGCGCCGGCGAGCTCCTCCGGCGTGTTGATGCCCATCACCCCGGCGACGTCGTCGGTGACCACCAGCTCGACCGGCTGGCGCGCGGCGACCAGCAGGGCGACGACGTCGGTCAGGTAGTACTCGCCCTGGGCGTTGGTCGGGCGCACCTCGCGCAGGGCGCGGAACAGGTCGGCGGCGCGGAAGGCGTAGATGCCGGTGTTGATGAGCTGGACGGCGCGCTCGGCGGGGCTGGCGTCCTTGTACTCGACGATGCGCGCGAGGCGGCCCTGGGCGTCGGTGATCATGCGCCCGTAGCGCGCCGGGTCGGTCAGCCGCGCCGCCACCACGGAGCACGCCGCGCCGGTGGCCGCGTGGTGCGCGAGCAGGCGGCGCAGCAGCGCTTCGGGGATCAGCGGGCAGTCGCCGTAGAGCACCAGCACGGTGCCGCCGTGCACCGCGGCCTCCGCGCACAGCACCGCGTGGCCGGTGCCGAGCTGCTGGTCCTGCACGGCCACCGCCGCGCCCACCGGCCGCACCACCGCCTCGACCGCCTCGCGCTGGTAGCCGACCACCGCCACGGTCTCGCGCAGGCCGAGCCGGGCGCAGGTGGCGAGCACGTGCGCGATCAGCGGCCGGCCGCCGAGCGGGTGCAGGACCTTGGCCAGGTCGGAGCCCATGCGCGTGCCCTTGCCGGCGGCCAGGATCACGGCGGTGGTGTCAGATGTCGTCATCGGCTTCCTCGAGGGTGGCCGGCATCGTGGCCCCCTGCGCGTCCTGTCCAGCCGGATGCCAGCGCAGGTGCAGGGCCTGGACGGTGGCGGCGGTGACGCGCACGCGCTCGGCGATGGCGTGCCCAGGAACCCACACGATGCCGTCGCGGTCGGCGACCACCGGGGTCAGCGCGCGCAGCCGGCTCGACACCCCGCGCGTGGAGAGGAACTTCACCACCGTCTGCCGCCCGGGCGCGCCGAGCGGCAGCCAGCGCTCGCCGGGCTCCGACAGCCGCCAGGCCAGCGGCCAGGCGCAGGCCTCGGCCGCGAGCATGGCGTGGTGGCGGTCGGTGCTGAGGGTGAAGGGGGCCACCTCGACGCTCGCGCGCATGCGCTCCCAACCGCGCTCGTACTCGCCCGGGCCGGTCAGCAGGGAGATGCCGGATGGCACGCGCGGCTGGGCCAGCTCCCAGGCGAGCGCGTGCGGGCGGCGCAGGAACAGCCAGCGGCCGAGCGCGAAGCGCCGCCCGGAAGCACCCCGCGCGAGCTCGTCCAGGCGGCGCAGGTGCTGCCGCTCGATGGGCAGCGAGAGGTGCTGCAGCAGGCGGCGCCACACCAGCAGCCGCTGCGCCTCGGGCAGGGGCAGCACGCCGTCGGTGAGCAGGTCGTCATCGGCCAGGGCGCGCCGCCAGGTCGCGGTCACCGCCCCCTCGCTCTCGGCGAGGATGGTGCGGTTGTCGGCGGCGAGGCGGGCGAGCTCGGCGCCGAAGCCCGGCACGCCCGCCTCGAGCGCCGGCAGCACGCGGTGGCGGAGCCAGTTGCGCTGGTAGGCGAGGTCGTCGTTGCTGGCGTCCTCGTGCCAGGCCACGCCCTGGCGCGCGCAGTGCTCGCGCAGCTGCCCGCGCGTGAACGGCAGCAGCGGCCGCACCAGCGGCAGGCGTGGGGCGAGCTGGCGGCGCGGCGGGATGCCGGCCTTGCCGGGCGGCCCGGCGCCGCGCAGCAGGTTGGCGAGCACGGTCTCGGCCTGGTCGTCGCGGTGGTGGGCGGTGAGCACGGCCGCCACGCGGTGCTTGACCGCCAGCGCGCGCAGCCGCGCGTAGCGCTGGCGCCGCCCCGCCGCCTCGAAACCGCAGCGCCACTCGCGCGCGAGCGCGGGCACGTCGGCGCGCTCGAGGATCAGCCGGGTCGCCAGGAAGCCGGCCGCCACGTAGGCCGCCGCCTGGGCGCGGATCACCTCCGCGTCGCGCTCCGCATCCGCGCGCAGTCCGTGGTCGAGGTGGAACAGCGCCAGGTGCCAGCGGTTCGCGCGCACCAGCAGGTCCCACAGCGCCATGCTGTCGGCGCCGCCGCTGACCGCGACCAGCAGCACCGCGCCCGCCTCTGGCAGCAACCCGGTCGCGTGCGCCTGGAAGGCCTCGGCGAGCGGGGCGTCGCTCAAACCCCGCCCCGATCGCATGAATCCCGCGGACACCCACAGTCGCGCCCCGCGGAACCCACACCGCGAACCTGCCTCGCGCCTCGCGCCTCGCGCCTCGCGCCCACCCCGTCGCGCGCAGCCCACGCCCTCATCGCCCGCACCGCCCGTCGCGAATGCTCCAAAAGTTCACGTGATCCGCCGCTTCTGGTCCCTGACCGTGCTCGACGTCAGCAGGTCGACCAGCGGCGGCATGACCTCCTTGGCGGTGCCGCGCAGGCTGCAGGTGGCGACGCTGGAGAACGGCGTCTCCTCGAGGTTGACCTCGACCACCGGCAGCCGCGCCAGCGCCATGTCCGAGGGGATGGCGGAGACCGGCTGGACGATGCACGACGAGCCGACCATCAGGCAGCCGTCCGCGTCGAAGGCGCGGATGGCGTCGAGCAGGCCCGGCGGCAGGGCCTCGCCGAACCACACCGAGCCCGGGCGGGTGAGCGCGCCGCACCGCGGGCAGGGGCGCATGCTCAGCGAGTTGTCCTCGCTGTCGCGGTGCGCCCAGCCGCACCCTTCGGCGCAGATGGTGTCGAACAGCGAGCCGTGCAGGTGGAGGACCGGGACCACGCCGGCGCGCTCGAGCAGGTCGTCCTCGTTGGTGGTCGCGACCAGCACCTCGCCGCCGGGGAAGTGCTCCTGGAGCAGGCGCACCGCGCGCTGTCCGGCGTGCGGCTCGGACATGGCCACGGTCAGGCGGCGCTCGCGGTACCACTCCCAGACCAGCTCGGGGTTGCGCGCGAAGGCCGCGGGGCTGGCGAGCTCCTCGACGTTGTGGGTCTGCCACAGGCCACCCTCGCCGCGGAAGGTCGGCACGCCGGCATCCGCGCTGAGCCCGGCGCCGGCCAGCACCAGCAGGCGCCGGCAGGGCGCGAGCAGCCGGGCCGCGGCGTCGGGACGCGCGGCCGGAGCGGGACCAGGCTGGGATGCTGACTCGGGCACGGCTGGTTTGTACTGGTCGGCGACGTTGCGATCAAGACACTCTCGCGACCATGGGTTACATCGAAACCGCCGACCCGGCGGCCTTCCTGGCCAGCGCGCGCGAGCTGGGCATCGCCACCGTCGTCATCGCCTGGCAGGAGGAGTACGGACAGCAGGATGACCCCAGCGCGGTGCGCTACGAGCGCCTGGCGCGGCTCACCCTGCTCGGCTACCAGCGCGCATCCGGCAGCATCCTCCGCTGCGCCCTGCCGGGTGGGCCGGAGGTGCGCGCACGGCTGCGCGCGCAGTTCGAAGCTGCGGGCCTCGCGGTCGAGGAACGTTGCCGCAACATCGTGGGCTTCGCTGGAGACGGCTAGTCCGGGTTCGCAGGCGAGGCGCTGGGACAGGTGCCTTGCGCTGAACGTACGAGATCACGCGTCTCGCAACCCGCATGTCGACACCGCCTGAGTGCGAGACGGCACCTATGGCCCCTTCCGACCATGTCGGCATCCCAGCGCCTAGTGTCCTGTCCGGTACATTCACAGCGCCTATCCCAGCCCCGTCCGACAGGTTCACCGCGAACGGCCGTGGGCAGCTCGGATCGCCGGCTGGCGACGCCCACGCCGATTGCGCGAAATCCTCGCGGGTACCATGCGCGACCCCAGCGCGCAGCGCCGAAAGGAAGCCCCGTGGCCAGCCCCCTCTTCGACCTCTCCCAGGACATCGCCGTGGTCGTCGGCGGCACCGGCGTGCTCGGCGGAGCGCTCGCCGAGGGCCTGGGGCGGGCCGGCGCGGCGGTGGCCGTGCTCGGCCGCAACTGCGACAAGGGCGAGGCCTGTGCGCGAGCGCATCCGCAGCGCCGGCGGGCGCGCGCAGTTCATCGCCTGCGACGCGCAGGACGCCGCCAGCCTGGCGGCGGCGCACGCCGCGGTCGGTACGGCCCTCGGCGCGCCGACCGTGCTGGTCAACGCCGCGGGCGGCAACGATCCCAAGGTCACCGTCGCCGGCGAGCGCACCTTCCAGAGCGTCGCGCTGGCCGACTGGAAGGCCAACTTCGACCTCAACCTGGTCGGCGGCGCGCTGCTGCCCTGCCAGGAGTTCGGGCCGGCCATGGTCGCGCGCGGCAAGGGCTCGATCATCAACATCGCCTCGGTCAGCGCGCACATCCCGCTGTCGCGCGTGGTCGCCTACTCCTCGGCGAAGGCCGCGGTGCTGAGCCTGAGCCAGTTCCTGGCGCGCGAGTGGGCGCGCCACGGCGTGCGCGTCAACACCCTGACTCCCGGCTTCTTCCCGGCCGAGCAGAACCGCCGCCTGCTCTTCAACGAGGACGGCAGCCCGACGGCGCGCGCGCAGCAGATCCTCGGCCACACGCCGATGGGCCGCTTCGGGACCGATGGCGAACTGATCGGCGCCGCGGTGTTCCTCGCCAGCAGCGCCGCCAGCGGCTTCGTCACCGGCAGCGACATCCGCGTGGATGGCGGCTTCCTCGCGCAGACCATCTGAGCGGCGCCATGCTCGTCCTCGCCCTCGACCTCGGCACCTCGTCCTGCCGCAGCGCGCTGTTCGACGCGCGCGGCGTGCGCCACCTCGCGACCACCGCGCAGCAGGCCTATCCGCTGCGGACGGACGCCGATGGCATGGCCGAGCTCGATCCGGGCGTGCTGCTGGCCGCGGTGCGCGGCTGCCTGGCGAAGACCCTGGCCGCGCAGGCGCGGGACCGGGCCCTGCGCGACGTGAAGATCGCCGCGGTCGGCACCTCGTGCTTCTGGCACAGCCTGATCGGCACCGACGCCGCCGGCCGGCCGCTGACCCCGGTCATCACCTGGGCGGACAGCCGCTGCCGCGACGACGCGGCGGCGCTGCGCGCGCGCCTGGACGAGCGCGCCGTGCACGCGCGCACCGGCTGCATGCTGCGCGCCTCGTTCTGGCCCGCCAAGCTGCGCTGGCTGGCGCGCACCCGCAAGGCCGTGGTCGCGCGCGTGGCGAGCTGGATGTCGCCGGCGGAGTGGCTCTACCGCGAACTGTGCGGCGAGGGCCGCTGCGCGCACGGCATGGCGACCGGCACCGGCCTGTACGCGCCGGACGCCCGCAGCTGGGACGCCGACATGCTCCAGGCGGTGCGGCTGACGCCCCGCCGGCTGCACCCGATCGGCGACGAGCCGCTGCACCTGCTGCCGGAACACGCGCGCCGCTTCGCGGCCCTGCAGGGCGCGCACTGGTTTCCGGCGATCGGCGACGGGGCCGCGTCGAACCTCGGAGCCGGCGCGACCCGACCGGGCTGGGCCGCGATCAACTTCGGCACCAGCGCGGCGGTGCGCGTCATGCACGGCGATCCCGCGCCCGGCGCGCGGCCCACCGCCGCCACGCGCGCGCCGTTCGGCCTGTTCCGCTACCGCGTCGACATCGGACGCCAGCTGGTCGGTGGCGCGATCTCCAACGCCGGCAACCTGCGCGCCTGGTGCCTGCGCGAACTGCGCCTGCCCGATGACGCGGCCATCGAGCGCGCGCTGGCCGCGCAGCCAGGGCCGGCCCACGGCTTGGCGGTGCTGCCGTTCTGGACGGCGGAACGCGCGCCCACCTGGCGCGAGGACGTCAGCGGCGCGGTGGTGGGCCTGACCCAGGCGACCAGCGCGCTCGACCTGCTGCAGGCGATCACCGAGGCCAGCTACCACCGCCTCGCCACCATCGTCGAGCTGATCCCGGCGCACGGTCGCGCCCCACGCTTCCTGGTCGGTGGTGGCATCCAGAAGTCGCCGGTCAGCCTGCAGCGCCTCGCCGACATCATCGGCCACCCGCTCATCGCCCAGGACGAGCCCGAGGCCTCGCTGCGCGGCGCCGCCGTCTTCGCCATCGAGAAGCTCGGCGGGGCCAAGGGGCTCGCGCCCGTCACCGGCCGCACCGTCCACCCGGCCCGCGCCCGCGCCCGCGCCTACGCCGCGGAGCGCGCCCGCCTCGCCGCGCTCGAGTCCACGCTCTTCCCGCCGTCACCCGCCCCGCACGCCAAGACCCGCAGGACTTCCGCACTTCCGGACTTCCGGACTTCCGGACGCTGACCATGCCCACCTACGTCGCCATCGGCTCCCCCACCACCGCCCTGAGCGATGAAGAGCTCCGCAGCGAGCTGACCGGCGCCTTCGCCAAGCTCGGCGCCAAGCGCAAGGTGCTGGCGGTGCCGCCCGACTTCACGCGCTTCAACAGCCGCGCGGGCATCCTCACGCGCATCACCTACGATCACTACGGCCAGGCCCTGACCGACGTGCTGCCGGCGCTCGGCACGCACGTGCCGATGCCGGACTGGCAGATCGCCAAGATGTACCCCGGCGTCCCGCGCGCGCTGTTCCGCGACCACGACTGGCGCAACGACGTCGCCACCGTCGGCGAGCTGCCGGCCGAGTTCGTCAGCGCCGCCAGCGACGGCGTCTACGCCAAGCCCTGGCCGGCGCAGCTCAACAAGCTGATCTGGCAGGGCGGCCACGACCTCATCCTGTCGATCGGCCAGGTCGTGCCGCACGAGGTCACCGGCATGGCCAACCACGCCAAGAACCTGTTCGTCGGCTGCGGCGGCAAGGCCGGCATCGACGAGAGCCACTTCATCGGCGCGGCCTACGGCATGGAGCGCATGATGGGGCGCGCCGACACCCCGACGCGCCGCCTGCTCGACGAGGCGCTGGCGCGCTTCTGCGGGCACCTGCACATCGTCTTCGTGCTCACGGTCGTCGGCCCCGCCCGCCCCGGTGAAGCCGCCGACGCCAACGGGCTGGTCACGCGCGGGCTGTTCGTCGGCGAGGGCCCCGAGTGCTTCCGCCTCGCGGCCAGGCTGTCGGTCGAGGTCAACTTCCGGATCCTCGACGAGGAGATGACCAAGGTCGTCGTCTACCTCGACCCGGAGGAGTTCCACACCACCTGGCTGGGCAACAAGTCGGTCTACCGCACGCGCATGGCCATCGCCGACGGCGGCGAGCTGATCGTGCTGGCGCCCGGGCTGAAGGGCTTCGGCGAGGACCCCGGCATCGACGCGCTGATCCGCAAGTACGGCTACCGCACCACGCCCGAGGTGATGGCCGCGGTGCGCGGCAACGCCGACCTCGCCGCCAACCTGTCGGCCGCCGCGCACCTCATCCACGGCAGCAGCGAGGGACGCTTCAGCGTCACCTACTGCCCGGGAAACCTGACGCGGGCCGAGATCGAGGGCGTCGGCTACCGCTACGCCGACCTCGCCGCGATGACCCGCCGCTACGACCCGGCCACGCTGGTGGATGGCTGGAACCAGGTCACCGGCCCCGACGGCCGCGCGGAGCGCATCTACTACATCTCCAACCCGGCGCTGGGGCTGTGGGCGTGGCGCGGGCGCGTCCCGGCCTGAGCGGTACGGTCCGCCGCGGGGTTCAACGATTGACTTGGACAGCACCATTCAATCATTGCCGGCCGAACGCGGACCCCGTACCCTCCGGGCATCATGGGCACACTCACTGTCAGGAAATTCGGCATATCCCTCGATCCGGAGGAGCTCGTCGACTTCGCCGAGAAGATGGAATTCTTCAGCGGCGTGTTCACCGATTTCGGCTTCGACCAGGCGGGCACCTACACCTTCCGCTACAGCGACGACGAGTGCATGATGAAGGCCGAGCTGCAGCGCTCCAAGGACGGCTACTACCTGTGGGTGTACGTCCAGGCCGTCGATGAGCACGAGTACCGCGTGCGCGAGATCGCCGACGGCTTCGGCGCCTACGTCGTCGACGGGGCCAAGAAGCCGGTCTAGGTCTCTCGGTCAGCCGGACGGAACAGGAGGCGCTGATTCGCGGAGGTCAGCGGACAGCAGTGGCGCTGCATCGTCGGTGACCTTGGGCGTTCATCGCTGCCAGTCCCGCCCCTTGCGACCTCTCG
>CAWFSD010000053.1:0-193349 GCA_963818245.1 uncultured Planctomycetota bacterium | reverse complement strand
CGACCCTGAAAAAGGGTTTTTCACGCCGGTGACCATCGACCCTGGTCCGATCGCCCATGCATAAGGACGACCCCAGCCAGCCATGCGACCCAGCATGCCATGAGCGCAGAAAGCCTCCTGAGCAGGCGGCGGAGATTCCATGCGGCCGCCGCCAGGACGACATTCATCTCATCGCCCATCCAGCCCTTCAGATAGTTGCGGCCCAGACGATGATCAGTCTTGAGATGACCGATGATCGGCTCGATCGATGCCCTGCGTCTGAAGCGTTCGGTGAGCCGCTTCCGCATGGTCTTCGGCATGGTTTTCTGGGCCAGATCGGCAGGCGTGTAGATGAGCGTTCCTTCATCCTGTCGCTGCCCGCGATAGCCCTTGTCGCCGATCACCACCGCGGGGGACTTTCCGGTGAGGCGATGCACCTGCTCGAGAACCTGCGGAACGGTCGCGAGGTCACCATGGTCACGAGCGATATTGAATGCTCCAACGATGACGCCGGTATGGGGATTGATGGCGATGGAAACCTTGGTTCCGAACTCCCACTCGCGGGTGTCCTTGCCGCGCTTGATGGCGTAGATGTGCGGCTCGTGCAGGGAATAGATCTTGGGCTCGTCAGTGCCGCGGAACCGCAAGGCATGATCCCAATGGGAGAACTGCTCCACATGCGGGAAATGCCGCTCGGGACCCAGCTTTCTCCGCAGATCCCGCAGAAGCCGACCAGCGATGGTCCGCATCCGCCGTTCCGCCTTGCGCGCCCGCTGGATGCCGCGCGGGAAGTTGCCGGTGATCATGATCTTCGCCAAGCGGCGTATGGATTTCCGATAGGTTCGAGTCAAGCGCACCTGCTCCGCCTTGGCCAAGGCCAGGATGCGCTCAGCCACGCGACGGTAGAGCTTCCGATCACGGGGGTAGGTGATGTTCTTCTCCTGAGCGGTGGTATCTACGACCACCACCGTCGCGTCGGCCTCCACGCCAGACATCCGCACGGTCCACTTGAGGATGTCCTCGGCGCCACCCGGCCCGATGCGCTTGCGGAAATAGACCAGGTCCGATGGATCGCATGGCAGGCCCCATTGGAACTGGCGCATGCCTGAGAAATATTGGTAGTAGGGATTCTGCCGCCACCGGTCCACGACCTGCTCGTCAGAGAGATCGAACATCTGCTTGAGCATCAACAGGGCGACCATCAGCCGCACGGGCTTGGCCGGCCGACCGCTCTTCGCATACAGCGACGCAAAGCCGACTTCGATCTCGCCCCAGGGCACCTTACCGGCCAAGCGATACAGGGCGTCCTTGGGATCCAGCAAGTCCTTCAGGTCGTTGAAGATGATCGACTGGTGCTCGTCCGGGCCAGGGCTTTGCATGGGGGAAGATCCTATCAGTGACCAGCTTTTCGGGGGTTTGCTGCCGTTTCTGGTCACTCCTATCTATGACGCCGCGACCTAAGACATGTTAACCAAAATGGTTGGCTGGTTTTTCAGGATCGACGCCGTCTCTGATTTACGGAGCGGGAAGAACAGGTACCAGCTCGACAGCGCGAGAACGCTCGGCTTCTCGCCTGTCATGCTGTTTCCAGGGAGGATACCATCCTCGAAATCGTTCATCTCGTTGGTGCGGTCCCAGGTCAGCGTGGCGTGCACCAGGATGTGGGACCCCCTCGCCAAGAAATACATGCCTACGTAGAGCATTACGAAGGCGATGAGCAGCAGCATCCCGAGGTGCCTCCTCAATGCACCCCGGTCTGGTGTTCCAGGCCCCCCACGTCGGTCCCTGTCCTCTCCCATCCGGATCCCCTTCAGCAGGCTCTGGACCACCGGTTTTTCTAGGGTCCAGGGTCTAGGGTCCAGGGTCCAGGGTCCAGGGTCTAGGGTCCAGGGTCTAGGGTCTAGGGTCCAGGGTCTAGAGCCTGGCGCGCAGCGCCTACCCCTCCGGCCCCTTCACCCGCGCCAATATCCCGATCTTGGCGAAGCGCGCCTTGGCCGCCTCGGCGTCCTCCTTCGCGACGCCCTTCAGCACGGGGATGATCGGTTTCTTGGACAGGGCCTCGGCCTCTTCGGTGCTCAGCTTGGTCAGCTCGGCGAGGATCGGCACGGCCTTGGTCCGGCGGCCCTCGTCGGCGATCTTGGCCAGGAACACCGAGAAGCCGGCGGGTACGCCACCGTGGGGGATGCGGTCGGACCCGGGCTGCCCGGGCTGGGCGGCGGCGGCGGGCGCGGCGCGCGGGGCGGCCGGCTTGGCGGTGTCGTCGTCGGGCAGCAGGCGGTCGAGGATGTTGGTGATGTCGTCGTTGTTGGGCATGAACCCGCCCGCGTCGTCATCGGGGAAGAGCTCGTTGAGCCGCGCCACCGGGTCGCCGCCGTCGGCGCGCTGCTCGGCCGCCACCGCCTGCGCGGTCGGGGTCATCGCCACCGCGTGGTTCGAGAACGGCGTGATCTCGGGCAGGGTGGTGCCGCGGAACTCCTGCGTGGTGCCGCGCACCGCGGTGGTGCCGGGCCGCGAACCGACGCCGGCGATGCGCGCGGCGAGCAGGTCGACGAGCCGGTGGGCCTTGCCTCCGGTGGTGCAGGGGAGCCAGATCTGGCAGTCGGCGACGTGGTCGGCGAGTTCGCGCTTGAACACCTGCGGGCGGCGCGGCCAGTCGATCTTGGGCAGCTCGGCGACCTCGGCGGTGGTGAACTCGATCACCGCGCCGCGCGTCTCGAGCGGCACCAGGGCCAGGCTCAGCGCGGCCGCCTCGTCACGGCTGAGGTCGGTGAGCAGGACGATGGGGGTCGACGAGGAGATCGAGGCGCAGGTCGCCTCCTTGAGGCTGAAGGCGCGGCCGAGCAGCACCGTCACGGCCTCGCGGCTCGCGTCGGGACAGGCCCTCAGGATCATGGAGTAGGTGCCAGGCATGGGTGCTTCGTCGGCTCATGGTTCCCGGACGCGGGAGACTGTCAATTCCGCCGCGTGGGCGGGGACGGGGCGTGCTCCGTGCACCGGGCGGGACCTGGGACCATCAGCAGAGCTTACCCGCAAACCCCTGGTGCCACCATGGCTTTTACGGCGGCATCCCGCCGCGGAGGACTTTCCCTTGGCCGGCGGCCCTGCGGCCCAGAGTGGCGCCCATGCCGATCGTGCGCTGCCCGACCCCCGCCGACACCGATGCCGCCCTGGCGCGCGTGCGCAGCCAGCGCGGCGCCGGCCTGTTCCTGTTCTTCGGTTCGGCCGACCCCGGAACCGGCCAGAGCTGGTGCCCCGACTGCGTCACCGCCGACCCGGTGCTGCGCAGCGCCTGCGCCCGCCTGCGCCCCGACCTGGCCCTGCACGAGTGCCCGGTCGGCCCGCGCAGCTCCTGGAAGGACCAGCCCGGCCACCCCTACCGCCAGCACGGCGAGCTGCACCTCGAGCGCATCCCGACCCTGATCCTCTACGAAGGCGGCCTGGAGCGCGGCCGCCTGGTCGAGGCCGACTGCGCCGTCCCCGGGCGCGTCGCCGCCTTCCTGGGCGCCTGACCGCCCATGAACACCCCGAAGAAGAACCCCAAGGGCGGCAAGGCCAAACCCGACCCCGACGCGGTCACGGTGGTCCTCAAGAACCGCAAGCTGCGCCACGACTACGCCGTGCTCGACACCTGGGAGGCGGGCATGGTGCTGATGGGCAGCGAGGTGAAGAGCATCCGCGGCGGCGACGTGCAGATCGGCGACGCGCACGCGCGCTTCGAGAAGGGCGAGCTGTGGCTGTACGGCCTGCACATCGGCGAGTACCGCCAGGCCGGGGTGTTCGGCCACACCCCGCTGCAGCCGCGCAAGCTGCTGCTCAAGAAGAAGGAGCTGGTGAAGCTCGCCGAGCAGCTCAAGGGCAAGGGCCTGACCCTGATCCCCGACCAGGTGCACATGCGCCGCGGCTACGCGCGCATCGTCATCTGCCTGGCCAAGGGCAAGACCCACGGCGACAAGCGGCAGGACATGGTCAAGCGCGCCACCCAGCGCGACGTCGAGCGCGAGATGTCCAGGCGTACCAAGGACCGCTGACCCCCGCAGGTGCGGAGATCAGCGATCCACCGAGACGCGCGGTCATCGCCGCGGAGACGCAGAGTTCCAGAGAGGGCCGCAGAGGAGGCCGCATCGCCGCGGGATAGTGCCGCTCGCTCCCCGGCCGTCCTCTGCGGCCCTCTCCGCGCTCTCCTCTGCGCCTCTGCGCCTCTGCGCCTCTGCGGCGATGACCGTGGACGAAGCCTAGAACCGCCAGGGGGAGGAAGGCAGGGATCCGGGAAGCCTCTCCCAGACTGGGAGATCAGTTGGTGCCCGCGCCCTTCTTCCGGTCGCGCTCGGCCTGCGCCGCCTTGGCGCGCTCGTCGCGGGCCTTGAGCTCGGCGTCCCAGGCCTTCATCGCGGCGTCCAGGGTCGGCTGCCACTCGGGCTCCTTCTTCAGGTCCTTGGCGAGCGGGCCCTTCTCGACCTCCTTGTAGGCGCCGGGGAAGATCTTGAGCGCGAAGATCACCGAGCGCATCGCCAGCTTGGGGAAGTGCTGGCCGAGCTGGCGGCGCGCGTCCGCCAGGATCACCGCGGCGAAGTCGGGCTTGCGCAGTTCGACGTCCTGCAGCGCCAGGCCGACGTCGACGGTGTTGTCGCGCATCGACACCATCTCCAGGCCGTTGTTCTGGCCCTGCAGGTGGTAGACGAAGATCTTGTGCAGGTCGACGAACTTGACCACGATCTCGTCGCTGACGGCGGTCGCCTGCAGGCTGCTGACCTTGCTGCTCGCGACCTTCTTCGAGGCCACCAGCGCCTTGATCGCCGGCAGGTCGAGGACGATCTTCGCCGCCGCAAGGACCTTGGCGTTGGCCTGCAGGTACTGGTTGAACTCGGCGTTCTCGTCGGGGGCGCTCTTGTAGAGCGTCGGGATGAGCAGGTCGACGTCGAGGTTGCGCGCCGACTTCATCATCAGCTTCTTGCCCGAGTACTCGTAGCTGACGATGTGCTTGTTGGCCTCGTCGATCAGCACGTAGCGGTCGAGCGTGCCGGCCGAGACCCACGGGTCGCTGGTCTGCAGCGCGGCCGCGCCGCCGCCCTCGGCCTGGGCCTTGAAGGCCGCGTCGATGGCCTCCTTCTGGTCCTTCTTGATGTCGTTCGGCAGGGCGTCCAGGATCGCCTGCGGCGTGGGCGTCGACTGGTAGCTCTGCGGCACGTAGAGGTCGGCGCCGTAGTTGCGCCAGCCGGCGAGCTGCGGCGCCTTGGTGCGGTCGGTGATCTCGTAGAACATCAGCACGTGCTTCGCCGGCACGCAGATCATGATGGTGGTCTGGCCCATCGCGGCGCGCACCACGCCGTCGTAGGCGTGGTCCTTGGCCCAGAACTCGGTTTCGGCCTGCAGCACGCGGTCGCGCAGCGGCTTGAGGCCGGCGGCGGCCTCCTTGGCGGTGGGCTTGTCGGGCAGGGCCTTGACCAGCAGCTGCTCGGTGGGGATGTCCCAGTTGCCCGAACCGACGCGCAGGGTGCTGAACACCTCGCCGTTGCGGTCGTCGTAGGGGCGGCCCTCGAGGATCTCGAGGTCGATCAGGAAGTTGGTGCCACCCTGGCGCGTCAGCTGGTTGCCCTCGACGGTGTACATCGAGATGGTGCCCAGGCTGGCGTCGACCTCGGCGTAGAAGGTGCTGTTGCCGCCGCTGCCGCCGTTGCCGGGGCGCAGGATCATCGGGGTTTCGGTCGCGGCCGCCCATCCGAGGGCGGTGAGCAGACCGGTGATGAGCAGGGTTCTCATGACTGACTCCGGGGGAAGGACGCCTGCACGCAGGCAGGGAGGATGGTGGCCGCGCGCCGGGATCCGGAGCGGGTCCAGGCGGCGGGCCGCCGGCGACTGTGTGCATCGCCTGCTGTATGATACACCGCTGCGGGCGACATGTTGCCCGTTCCTGACGAGGTCAGCGGTTCTGACGACGTTCAACGCTTGGCGTCGGGCGGCAGGACGAAGTCCTTCTGGTCGACCTTGTCCTGCACCCACTCGACGAAGCCCGGGAAGGGGCAGAGCAGCGCCGACAGGGTCAGTTCCGGCGACAGGGCCAGGGGCGGGTAGTGGTCCTTGACCATGATCGCGAGGCGGTCGCGGGTGTTCTTGCCGGCGAACGCCTCGCGGTAGCTGGGGTGCTGGCTGGCCAGGGCGACGCGCGCGTAGATCTCGTGCAGCTGCAGGATCTTCTGGATGAGGTGCGAGAGGCGGAAGGCCTTCTGCCCGGTGGTCTGGCCCTGCATGAAGGGGTACAGGTGGGCGGTGGCTTCGATCGCCTGCAGCCAGTGCAGCACGGTCGGGTGGTTGTCGCCGCTCAGGTCGAACTCGTCCCGGCTGAGGTAGCGCAGGAAGACCTCGCGGTAGAACGCGCTGCGGATGCGGTCGCGCACCAGCAGCGTGCGCGCCGCCTTGCGCTCGGCCTCGGGCAGGGCGCTGAGCGGCTCCTCGGCCTCGCGCGGCAGGGGCGGGTCGCCGGCGACGTCGGCCCAGCTGGTGTCGGCCTCCTCGGCGCGGCGCATGCGGCGGATGGTGCGCAGGCTGCGGTCGGCGAACGACGGGGTGTAGATCAGGCCGTCGCTCAGCGACGGGGTGCCGAACACCGGCACGACCTTGTTGAGCAGGCGGCCGAGCACCGAGGCGGGCAGTTCGCGCAGGTCGCTGAGCGATGGCGCCTCGCCCTGGCGCGCGGCGACCTCGCGGCGCACCTCGCGGTAGACGCCGATGACGTGCAGCTGCAGGGCGGCGATCTCGACGTTGCCGTCCTCGCGCAGCAGGCAGAGCTGCTCGACCAGCGCGGCGCGCAGCGTGCTGTCCTTGTAGTGCGGGTCCTCGGCGAGGTGGCGCATGGTCTTGGCGATGCGCGCCTTCTCGCTGTCCGCCTCGAGCTCGAGCAGCATGGCCTTGAGGCGGGGATGGTCGGTGTCGCCGGTGATCAGGCTGTCGGAGAGGCTGCTCTCCATCTCCTCGACGAGCTTGCGGTGGCGCTCGACCAGCAGCGGCCGGCGCGCCTCGGCGATGAAGTCCATGGTGCTGTAGGCATCGTCATGGTCGTCCAACGAACCCGGTTTGGCGCTCATATGCCCCGGGTCTTGACGCCGGCGGGCGGTCTTTCCAGCACCATCCGGGAAGCGTGGCGCAGGGGTGTGGCGCAGTTCCGACCCAATGGTCAGACCGCGTCCGACGGTTTTCGCCGCAGAGGGCGCAGAGGACGGAGGGAGAGAGGGCTGCAGAGGGGAGGGGCTGGGGGATACGTGCAGGTCAGTCGGGGCATGAGCCTTCCTGGGCCCCCTTCCCTGGCGTCCTCTGCGGCCCTCCAGCCGTCCGCTCTGCGCCTCTGCGGCGAAACCCTCCGGACGCGGATGGATCGCTCTGGACCGGGACTGGGGGTGGGGGGTACCGGAGCTTCCCCTTGCGATGCCTCGCGGCGCTTTAGCGTGGGCGCGCCCCGGGGCGGGCCCAGCGCGACGCAGGGCCGGTCGCGGGGGTTTTTGCTGTCTGGCGGGCGCGGAATGATCCCGCCGGCACCTCCACAGGACCCGATCGATCATGACCAGCACCGGCACCGCCTCCTTCCGCGCTCCCGCCTCCCAGGGCAACCAGGTGGTGCTCGGCCTGCAGTGGGGCGACGAGGGCAAGGGCAAGGTCATCGACCTGCTCGCCGCCCGGACCGACGTGGTGGTGCGCTGCCAGGGCGGCGCCAACGCCGGCCACACCGTGGTCGTGGGCGGGCGCAAGACCGTGCTGCACCTGCTGCCCTCGGGCGTGCTCCACGAGCAGGCGAAGTGCGTCATCGGCAACGGCGTGGTGGTCGACCCGCTGGCGCTGTGCGCCGAGATCGACGAGCTCGCCTCGGGCGGCCAGGACCCCTCGGGCCGGCTCCTGCTCAGCGACCGCGCCCACCTCGTGCTGCCCAGCCACAAGGCGCTCGACGCCGCGGCCGAGAAGAGCAAGGGCGACGCCAAGGTCGGCACCACCCTGCGCGGCATCGGGCCGTGCTACAGCGACAAGGTCGCGCGCACCGGCCTGCGCTGCGGCGAGCTGCGCGACCTGCCGACCTTCGAGCGCAAGCTGCGCGCGCACCTCGCGGGCGTGAACGAGCAGCTCGCGCGCCTACGGCGCGCCCGCCGTCGCCATCGACGCCGCGGTCGCCCAGGTGCATGCCGGCGTGCACGCGCATCGCCGCGCTGGTCGCCGACACCGCGGACTTCCTGCACCAGGCCGCGGCCGCCGGCAAGGGCTTCCTGTTCGAGGGCGCGCAGGGCGTGCTGCTCGACATCGACTACGGCACCTACCCGTTCGTGACCAGCTCGAACACCGGCGTCGGCGGCGTGATCGCCGGCAGCGGCCTGTCGCACAAGCAGCTCGGCCAGGTCATCGGCGTGGTCAAGGCGTACAGCACGCGCGTCGGCTCCGGCCCCTTCCCGGTCGAGCTGCACGGCGCCAAGGGCGATGAGCTGCGCCGGCGCGGCCACGAGTTCGGCGCGACCACCGGGCGGCCGCGGCGCTGCGGCTGGCTCGACCTGGTGGCGGTGCGCTTCGCCTGCCGCCTCAACGGCGTCGACGCGATCGCCCTGACCAAGCTCGACATCCTCACCGGCGAGGCGCGCCTGCCGGTGTGCACCGCCTACGAGCTGGACGGCAAGCGCATCGACACCCTGCCCGCGCGCATCGACGACCTCGCCCGCGCCACGCCGGTCTACGAGGAGCTGCCGGGCTGGGTCGAGCCGATCGGCCACGCGCGCAGCCTCGACCAGCTGCCCGCCGCGGCGCGCGCCTACGTGCGCTTCATCGAGGAGCGCTGCGGCGTACCGGTGCGCTGGATCGGCACCGGCCCCGGGCGGGAGGAGATCGTCGTCCGATGAGCGCCGCCGCGCCCCGCGATCCCGCCGCGGCCGCGCACGCGCGCGCCGCGGGCCTCGACCCCGCGCGCCTGCCCCGGCACGTGGCGATCATCATGGACGGCAACGGGCGCTGGGCCAAGGCGCGCGCGTGGGAGCGCGTCCGCGGCCACCGCCAGGGCGCGGAGGTGGTGCGCGCGATCACCACCGAGAGCGTCAAGCTGGGCGTCGCGCGGCTGACCCTCTACGCCTTCTCGAGCGAGAACTGGGCCCGCCCGCAGCGCGAGGTCGACTACCTGATGACCCTGCTCGAGGAGTTCCTGCGCGGGGAGACTCCGACGCTGATGCAGAACGGCGTGCGCCTGGAGGCCATCGGCCAGCTCGCGCGCCTGCCGGCGGCGGTGCGCGCCGCCCTCGACGAGGTGCGCGCGGCGACCGCCGCGAACACCGCGATGGTGCTGTGCCTGGCGCTGAGCTACGGCGGCCGCGATGAACTGGTCGACGCCTGCCGCGCGATCGCCGCCGACGCCGCGGCCGGCCGCCTCGCCCCGGGGGCGGTCGACGCCGCCGCCGTCCAGGCGCGGCTCTACGCCCCGCACGCCGAGCGACGTCGATGTGGTGATCCGCACCGCCGGCGAGATGCGCCTGTCCAACTTCCTGACCTGGCACGCCACCTACGCCGAGTACATCAGCGCCCCGCAGCTGTGGCCCGAGTTCGGCGTCGCGCCCTACCACACCGCCCTGCGCGAGTTCCAGGGCCGCGAGCGGCGCTTCGGCGGGGTGTGAGCCTGGACCGGGACCATTCCGGGTCCAGTGGGTCATGGCCGCAGAGACGCAGAGCGGGAGGCAGAGGGCCGCAGAGGACGGCCCTGTGGAGGGGGCTACGCGATCGCTTCGGGGTCGATATCGCCCCAGGTGTCCGTTCCTACCCGTTACTCACGAGTCCCCCGTCCCCGCCGTGGATGCGCGCAAACTCGGCTGCATCTCCCAAAATCTCCCAAATCTGCGGACTCTTCCGGGGGCTTCGAAGAGTCCGCAGATTGGGGAGATTTCGCAATGAGAGATGCGATTCGATAGATGCGGTTAGTGGGTAGGAGCCCGCCCATGGCGCCCCTTCTGCGGCCCTCTGCCTCCCGCTCCGCGTCGCTGCGGCGAAAACCGGGTAGGGAGCCTCGACGCGACTTGTCCCGGCCGCCACGTACCGGTTAAGCTTGGGCGGGCAGGTGTAGGCTCCAGGCGGCTGGACCGTCTCCTGCACGCCGCCCGAAGGACCCGACCATGACCGTGCTCGCCCGCTTCGCCGCCGCCCTGCTGCTGCCCGCCCTCGCCGGGAGCGCGGTCGCGGAGGACGCCACCAAGGACCGCGACAAGGCGCGCGCCGAGCTGCACCAGATCGCGGCGGAGATCGGCAAGCTCTCGCACGCCTTCAACCTCATCCACGAGATCGTCGCGCCGAGCGTGGTGTCGATCCACACCAAGGGGCTGTACCGCCTCTCCAACCCGTTCAGCGGGCGCAGCGTCACGCGCGAGGTCGAGGCCGGCGAGGGCTCGGGCTTCATCTTCCACTCCGACGCCAAGAGCAGCTGGATCCTGACCAACAGCCACGTCGTGCTGCAGACCAACCACGAGCAGGAGTTCGTGCGCGACGCCAACGACCGCCCGGTCGGCTACGACAAGGTGGTCATCGGCCTGAACGACAACCGCAACGTCGAGGCCGAGTACGTCGGCTACTACCTGCTCTCCGACCTCGCCGTGCTGAAGATCCCGGTGCCCAACATGCCGGCCGTCGAGTGGGCGGACTCCGACCGCGCCAAGGTCGGCGACTGGGTGCTGGCGCTCGGCTTCCCGCTCGGCGTCGGCTACAGCGCGACCTCGGGCATCATCTCGGCGACCGACCGCTCGACCGGCATCTACCAGAGCGTCGGCGGCTTCGACTCGTTCATCCAGACCGACGCGGCGATCAACCCCGGCAACAGCGGCGGGCCGCTGGTGAACCTCGAGGGCCAGGTGGTCGGCATCAACGCCAGCATCATCAGCCGCACCGGCGCCAACATCGGCCTGGGCTTCGCCATCCCCTCCAACCTGGCGCGGCGCATCGCCGACGACCTGCTCAGGTTCGGCAAGGTCAGCCGGCCGATGGTCGGCGTGCAGATCGAGGACGTCGCCCCCGACGCCGCCAAGGCCCTCGGTCTGCCGCCGATCCAGACCGTGCGCATCGCCGAGGTCGTGCCCGGCAGCCCCGCCGCCACCGCCGGCCTGGCCAAGGACGACATCATCCTGTCGGTCAACAAGGCCAAGGTGGTCAGCCTGCAGCAGTTCCAGGCGCGCATCTGGACGAGCACGCGTGGCGAACCGATCACCATGCGCATCTGGCGCGCCGGCGCCGAGAGCGACGTGCCGGTGGTGCCGGTCGGCGACGACGAGCTGCGCGGCGTGCTCGCCAAGGCCGCCCAGCAGACCGCCGCGCAGCAGGGCGCGCCGCTCGGCGACTACGGCGTGTGGCTGACCACCGACGACGAGCCCGGCCTGCGCATCACCAAGGTCGAGGACAAGGGCATCGCCGACCTCGCCCACCTCGCCGTCGGCGACCGCCTGCTGCACGAGCGCACCATCGGCGCGCTGCGCAGCCTCGATGACGTCGAGCGCATGGCCAAGCGCCACGAGCTCACCGTGCAGGTGAGCAAGGACGGGCGCAGCTACTGGTTGAAGCTCAAGCGGCCCTGAGGATCGGTCACCACACCGGCAGCTTCCACACCCACGCATAGAGCAGGAAGATCCCGCCGTACGCGAGCAGGTGGACGAGCAGGGTCGGCAGCGGCAGCGGGATGGCCTGGACGACCTCGTGGCCCTTGCTCACCCCGCTCTTGGCGAGCGGGTGCAGGAAGAACAGCAGCAGGCCGAGCATGCCCAGCACCGAGGCCATGGTCCACAGCACCTTGCCCCAGTTGGGCAGGGCGAGCGCCGCGACGCGCTGCTGGACGAGCTCCTGGACCGCCCCGACCAGCAGGATCGCCTCGCTGGCGATGAGGTTGCGGTGGCGCAGCCAGCGCGGCAGGAGCGAGCCCTTCTTCCTCTTCGGTGGCATGGCCGGGAGGGTACGGCGCGCGCCGGCGAGGCCATGGGCGAGGTGCGCGGCACCAGTCGCGAGTCCCGAGTTGCGAGCATCGAGGCCGGACTCCGTGACTCGCGACTCGCGACTCGCCACTCGCCACTCGCCACTCGCAGCCCGCAGCCCGCAACCTGCAGCCCCGTCTCGCACCCCGCATCCCGAACCAACCCCTTCCCAAGGCCGGCGCGGCCGGAAGGATTCCCCCCATGCCCCTGACCAAGCGCGTGATCGTGTGCCTGGACGTGCGCGCCGGCCAGGTGACCAAGGGCGTCAGGTTCCAGGGCAACGTCGACCTCGGCGATCCGGTCGATTACGCGCGGCGCTACTACGAGCAGGGCGCGGACGAGCTGGTGTTCTACGACATCACCGCCTCGGCCGAGCAGCGCGGGCTGTTCGTCGACGTGGTGCGGCGCGTCGCCGAGGCGATCTTCATCCCGTTCTCGGTCGGCGGCGGCATCCGCTCGGTCGAGGCGATGCGCGCGGTGCTGCTCGCCGGCGCGGAGAAGGTCTCGGTCAACTCGCCGGCGGTGCGCGACCCCCAGCTGATCGCTGCAGGCGCCAGGGCCTTCGGCGCGCAGTGCGTGGTGCTGGGCATGGACGCGCGCCGTGTCGCGGCCAGCGCCACCATCCCGTCCGGCTACGAGGTCGTCATCGACGGCGGCCGCACGCCCACCGGCAAGGACGCGGTCGCCTGGGCGCGCGAGGCCGAGGGCCTGGGCGCCGGCGAGATCTGCCTGAACGCGATCGACACCGACGGCGTGCGCCAGGGCTACGAGCTGACCATCACCCGCCTGGTCGCCGACGCGGTGCGCATCCCGGTGATCGCCTCCGGCGGCGGCGGCACGCCCGCGCACCTCGCCGCCGCGCTGGACGCCGGACCCGCTGGAGGCCACGCCGACGCGGCGCTGATCGCGAGCATGGTGCACTACGGCGACTACACCGTCGCCGGCATCAAGCGCGACCTGCAGGCCGCGGGCGTGGCGATCCGCGCGTGACCGGCTCCGGCCTTGCGTCCCCGCGCTGAGCGTCGAAAAAAGCGCATGCATCTGACCCTGCTCCGCCATGCCAAGGCCACCGACCGCGAGGAGTGGAGCGAGAGCGACGCCGACCGGCCCCTGACCAAGGCCGGCATCGAGCAGGCCAAGCGCGTGCTGGCCGCGACCGCGCCGCTGATCACCGCCAGCGAGATCTGGACCAGTCCGTGGCTGCGCGCGCGCCAGACCGGCGAACTGGCGAGCAGCGTGTGGGAACTGCCGCTGCGCGAGATGCCGTGGCTCGCCGGCGAGGCGCTGCCGGCCGCGGAGCGCGCGGCGCGGCTCGAGCGCCGCACCGACACCGTGCTGGTCGGTCACGAGCCCGACCTCGGCGAACTGGCGCGCTTCCTGTGCGGGGCGCGCCTCGACCTGAAGAAGTGCGGGCTGGCGCTGCTGGTGGGCGATCCGGTCTCGGGCGGCATGGTGCTGCGCGGCCTGTGGTCGCCGAAGATGGTGCTCGGCCTGGACGGCTGAGCGGTACCGCGATGGCCCTGCTGCCCGCCCTGCGCGTCGCGCCCCGCCCCGCCTGGCTCGCACTGGCCCTGCTCGCCGCCGCCGCCTGCCCGCCGGCGCTGCTGTGGTGGCCGTGGCCGCTCGCGCTCATGCTGCTCGCGCCGGCGGTCGTGCCGGCGCTGCGCCCGGCCCTGCCGCCCGGCCTGGCGCTCGGCCTGGTCGCGCTGTGCGCGCTGCGCGGCCTGGGGCTGTGGCGCTGCGAGACCGGCTGCCAGGGCGGCGGGCACTACCACGCGCTCGGCGGGGTGCCGGTGGAGTGGCTGGGGGCGGGCGCCTATGCGCTGCTCGCGGCGCTCGCCCTGCGCGACCTGCTGGCCCGCGGGCGGGCGGCGTGGACGGTGCGCCTGGCCTGGCTGCTGCTCGGCGGCAGCGCGTTCTTCTACCTGGTGATGCGGCAGCTCGGCCTCACCTGCCAGCACTGCATGGCCGTCCACTTCAGCGTGCTCGCCCTGGTCGGGGCGCTGCGCCCACCGTGGGCCGGCCTGCGCTGGTGGGACTGCCTGCGCTGGGCGGCGCTCGGCTTCCTGGCGCTCAACTTCGCGTTCCACCACCAGGCGGTGGGCGACGGACCGGCGCTCGCGCCGGCCACGACCGGCAGCGCCCCGGCCGTGGCCGGGGCCCCGGGATCGCTGCGCGACGCCCCGGCCTACCGCGCCATCTGCGCTGCGGCCCGGCTCGGCCCCGAGGCCGCCCCCTACGAGCTCGAGCTGGTCGTCGACCTGCACTGCCAGGTGTGCGCGCGCCTGCACGGCCCCATCCTGACCGCGCTGCGCCCGCTCACCCAGGGCGCAGCGGCGCGCCTGGCGGTGGTCACCCGCCACCTGGCGCGCGCCAGCGACCCGTCCTCGGCCGACCTGGTGGCCCACCTGCTGGCCGCGGCCATCATGGGCCCGGAGCACTACCGGGCGCTGCTCGCGACCGTGCTCGGCGCGCCCGAAGGCAGCGATTTCGCCGCCCTGGCCTCCCGCATCGCCGAGGTCGAGGATGCGGCGGCGATCACCGCGACGCTCGATGCCAACGGCCCGGTGGTCGGCCTGGCGATGTCCGACGCCGGCGCCCTGCTCACCCGCCTGCAGGCGACCGGGGCGACGCCACAGCTCATCCTGACCGGCGCCGACGGCACCGTCGTGCGGCGCTGGCGCGGCGAGGTCGACCCGGCCGCGGTCGCCGCCGACATCGCGAAGCTGATCGCCGCCCCGCGCTGACCGCACCACGGCGATCCTCCCGCACCGCCGCCGCCATTCCCGTGGGCAGGGCGCGCCCTAGGATCCCGGCATGGCCCGCAAAGTCCCCGCCTACGCCTGCCGCGACTGCGGCGACACCTTCGCGCGCTGGGCGGGCAAGTGCCCGAGCTGCGGCGCGATGAACAGCATCGCCGAGATCAGCGCGGCCGAGGCGGTCATGGTGGCGCGCAGCGGCGGCCAGGCCCAGGCCGCCGCCGGGCTGGCCCTGGAGAGCGCCGCGGCCACCTCGGCGGCCGAAAAGCCGGTGGCGCGCCTGCACACCGGCTTCGCCGAGCTCGACCGCGTGCTGGGCGGCGGCCTGCCGGTGGGCGCCGTCGCGCTGGTCGGCGGCGAACCGGGCGTCGGCAAGAGCACCCTGCTCGCCCAGGTCGCCGGCGCGGTGGCGCGCGACCGCGATGTGCTCTACGTCACCGCCGAGGAGAGCGCCAGCCAGGTGCGCGAGCGCCTCGCCCGCCTGGGGCGGCTCGCACCGCGCCTGCAGCTCGCCACCAGCAACGACGCGCAGGCGGTGGCCGGCACCATCTCCTCCGGCGACCACGCGCTGGTGGTGGTCGACTCCATCCAGCTGCTGACCCTGGCCGGCACCGAGGGCGAGCCCGGCGGCGTCGCGCAGTGCCGCGCCTGCGCCGCCACCCTGGTCGAGGCGGTCAAGCGCAGCGGCCGCCACGGCAAGCCGCCCACCGCGCTGGTCATCGTCGGCCACGTCACCAAGGACGGCGTGCTGGCCGGCCCGCGCCTGCTCGAGCACCTGGTCGACACCGTGCTGTCCTTCGAGGGCGACCGCTACCAGGACCTGCGCGTGGTGCGCGCGGTCAAGAACCGCTACGGCTCGACCAACGAGATCGGCCTGTTCCGCATGGGCTCCGCCGGCCTGGAGGAGGTCGCCGACCCCACCGGCATGTTCATCGCCGACCGCGACGCCAGCGTGCCCGGCAGCTGCGTGGTGCCGACCCTCGAGGGCAACCGCTGCCTGCTGGTCGAGGTGCAGGCCCTGGTCAACCAGACCGACTACCCGCAGCCGGTGCGCAAGGTCAGCGGCTGCGACCCCAACCGCGTGGCCATGGTCCTGGCCGTGCTGTCGCGCCGCCTGCGCATGCCGCTGGGAAATTGCGACGTCTACGTCAACGCCACCGGCGGCGCGCGCCTGTCCGAGCCCGCCGCCGATCTCGCGGTCGCCCTGGCCGTGGCCAGCGCCTGGCGCGAGATCGCCGTGCCCGCCGACCTGGTCGCGCTCGGCGAGGTCGGCCTGGGTGGGGAACTGCGGCCGGCGCCGCGCTACGACCTGCGCGCCAGCGAGGCGCGGCGGCTGGGGTTCCAACGTCTGCTCGGGCCGGGGCCGGGCAGTGGGCGCGGAAGATTGGTGACGACGAAGTTGGGGGAGGCGTTGGAGATGGCGTTGGGGTGAGGGGAGGCGCGAGGCGCGAGGCGCGAGGCGCGAGAACGATGCCGGAAGTGGGCAGTCGGCTTGCATCTGAGTGTGCATCGAGATCCGCGCGCAACTGGTTTGTTTTGCCCGCTGCGCGGGCTCACGCCATGCCGGGCGCTTCCCCTGGTTCACCCCACCTTGCCAATTTCCTCGCGCCTCGCGCCGCGCGCCTGCCCTATGCCACGATGCCGCCCTCGGCCCCAGAGGCCGGCGCCACCGCCCGCTGCGCTCCGCGCGCCGGTCGCGCGGCCGGCTGGATGTGCTCGCAATCGTGGAACTCCGTGGTGGCCGCATCGAGCCGCGTCTTCATCACCGCGATCGCCTCGGGGTTGCTGTCGCAGAGGATGAAGCGCCGGCCCAGTTCCGCCGCGGCGACGCCGGTGGTGCCGCTGCCCGCGAAGAAGTCGAGGACGGTGCCGCCGGGCCGGCTGTGCACGGCGAGCAGGCGGCGCATGATGCCGAGCGGCTTCTGCGTCGGGTAGCCGCTCTTCTCACGGCCGGTCGGCGAGACGATGGTGTGCCACCACACGTCGGTGGGGGTCTTGCCGCGCGCGGCCTTGACCTCGCCGACCATCTCCGGCGCCATGTAGGCGATGCGGTCGCTGGCGTCGAGGTCGAACGTGTAGGCGCGCGGGTCCTTGGCGTAGAACAGGATGGTGTCGTGCTTGGTCGGCCAGCGCGAGCGCGAGCGCGCGCCGTAGTCGTAGGCCCAGATGATCTCGTTGATGAACGAGGCGCGACCGAAGATGCCGTCGATCAGCACCTTGCAGTAGTGCACCTCGCGGTAGTCGATGTGCAGGAAGAACGCGCCGTCCGCGGCCAGCACGCGCCGCGCTTCGACGAGGCGCGGCTCGAGGAAGCCGAGGTAGTCGGCGAAGGCGTCGTCGTAGGCCCGCTGGCCGACGCGCAGCGAGCGGTAGGCCTTGCCGCGGAAGCCGACGCGCGCGCTGGCGTCGTCGCGCACCGCCTGGGTGTGCACGCGCTCCTGCGCGTGCCCGGTGTTGAACGGCGGATCGATGTAGACGAGGTCGACGCTGCCGTCGGGGATGCGCGCGAGCAGCTCGAGGTTGTCGCCCAGGAACACGTGGTTCCCGGCGGCGGGGAAGGCGGTCGCCATCGCGGCGATGGTAGGATCGCCGGGGGGCGCACAGATGGAACCGCTAATCCGCGCCCGGCGGCGAGGTGCTCAGGGCAGCGCCACGCCGAGCAGGTACGCCACCGGCGCCGCCAGGATCAGCGCGTCGAGGATGTCCAGGATCCCGCCGAAGCCCGGCACCGCCGCGCCGCTGTCCTTGACCGCGGCGTCGCGCTTCATGCAGCTCTCGGCGAGGTCGCCCGCCACGCCCAGCGGCCCGAGCACCAGGCCCCACACCGCCGGCTGCCACCAGCCGGCGAAGGGCGGCTGCGCGCAGGCCGCGGCGAGGATGGCGCACATCAGGTAGGCCCCGCCGATGGCGCCGACGAAGCTCGCGGCGAAGCCCTCCCAGGTCTTGCCCGGACTGATGCGCGGGGCGAGCTTGCGGCGGCCGAAGGCGCGCCCGCCGAAGTAGGCGCAGACGTCGCCGAGCTTGACCGTGGCGAGGAACACCAGGACCAGCTGCGTGCCGCGGCCGGGCTGGCCGTCCCTGCCGAGGAGCGCGAGGTGCATGAGCAGGCTGAAGGCGACACCCAGGTAGGCGATGCCCAGCACGGCCGCGCCGACGTTGGCGAAGAAGCGCTCGGCGCCGAGGCGGGACATCTGCGCGAGCACCACCCAGGCCGAGGCCGAGCCCGATGGTCACCGCCTCGAGCGGCAGCGCCGCCAGGCGCCCGGCCGCCGCCGGCAGCCAGCCGGCGCAGGCCGGGTCGACCAGGAACGCCTCCAGCACCAGCGCCACCCCGGTCGCCACCAATGGCAGCACCGCGATCTCCCCAGCCAGGGCGCGCGCCAGGCGGGCGTACTCCAGGCAGCCCAGGGCCACCCCCAGCACCCCCAGCACGAGCACCGCCAGGTGGCTGCCGCGCGCCAGGTCGCTGGCCAGCCCGCCGACCACCGCGGCCGCGATGATGGTCCCGAACAGCAGGCGGTTGCGCAGTTCGACCCGCATGGGCGGGCTTCTACCCCTGCGCCGTCCCCCACGCCACGGCAAACCCCGGTCGCGCCGCCTGCCCGGGGCCAGTGCGGCACACCCACTGGTTGCCTTGGTCGCCCCGCCACTAGGATCCGCCCCCTTCCCGCCGGAAAGCACGGCCACGCGGCCTGGATTCCGGCAACCCGGAGACCGGCATGGCCACGATCCTTCCCGATGACGGCCTCACCTTCGACGACCTGCTGCTGGTGCCGAACCGCAGCGACGTGGTCCCGAAGGACACCGACGTCGGGACCTGGCTGACCGAGCGCATCCGCCTGCACGTGCCGATCCTGTCCTCGGCGATGGACACCGTCACCGAGGCGCGCCTGGCCATCGCCCTCGCGCAGATGGGCGGCCTGGGCATCATCCACAAGAACCTCTCCATCGAGGCCCAGGCCATCGAGGTCGAGAAGGTCAAGCGCTCCGAGAACGGCGTCATCACCGACCCCAAGACCCTGCCGGTCAGCGCGACGGTGGGCGACGCGCAGGCGGTGATGGAGAAGCACCACATCTCGGGCATCCCGATCGTCAGCGGCGCCAAGGTGGTCGGCATCGTCACCCGCCGCGACCTCAAGTACCAGCGCAACCCGGCGACCCCGATCCGCGAGATCATGTCGAAGCAGCTGGTCGCCGCGCGCCCCAGCATCACCCTGGCCGACGCGAAGAACCTGCTCTACCAGGCCAAGGTCGAGAAGCTGATCCTGACCGACGGCAAGGGCGACCTGGTCGGCCTGATCACCATCAAGGACCTGGAGCGGCAGGAGCAGTTCCCGACCGCGTGCAAGGACCAGCGCGGCCGGCTGCGCGTCGGCGCGGCGATCGGCGCCGGCGACGACGAGCGCGCCGCGGCGCTGGTGAAGGCCGGCGTCGACATCATCACCGTCGACAGCGCGCACGGCCACTCGCGCAACATCATCGAGACCGTCAAGCGGCTGAAGAAGAAGCACGACATCGACATCATCGCCGGCAACATCGCCACCGCCGAGGCCGCGCGCGACCTGATCAAGGCCGGCGCCGACGCCATCAAGGTCGGCATCGGCCCGGGCTCGATCTGCACCACGCGCGTGGTCGCCGGCGTCGGCGTGCCGCAGATCACCGCGGTGATGGAGGCCTGCAAGGTCGCGACGAAAGCCGGCATCCCGGTGATCGCCGACGGCGGCATCAAGTACTCCGGCGACGTCGCCAAGGCGCTCGCCGCCGGCGCCGCCTGCGTCATGCTCGGCTCGATGCTGGCCGGCTGCGACGAGTCGCCGGGCGAGCAGATCATCTACCAGGGCCGCCAGTTCAAGGCCTACCGCGGCATGGGCTCGATCGGCGCGATGGTGCAGCGCCACGGCTCCGCCGACCGCTACTTCCAGGACGGCAAGGGCGCCGCCGACAAGCTCGTCGCCGAGGGCATCGAGGGCATGGTGCCGAGCAAGGGCCCGCTCGCGACGGTGGTCTACCAGCTGGTCGGCGGCCTCAAGGCCGCGCTCGGCTACTGCGGCGCGAAGGACATCCCGACGCTGCAGAAGGTGGCGAAGTTCCGGCGCATGACCTCGGCCGGGCTGAAGGAAAGCCACCCGCACGACGTGACCATCACCAAGGAAGCGCCGAACTACCGGCCAGAGTAGCCGCGTCCGGACGCCGAAAACTCCAGAGAACCACCGTGCACGACAAGATCATCATCATCGACTTCGGCTCCCAGGTGACCCAGCTCATCGCGCGCCGCGTGCGCGAGGCCAACGTCTACTGCGAGATCGTCTCGTGCCACCTGCCGCTCGCCAAGCTCGAGCGCGCCGGCCTCAAGGGCGTGATCCTGTCCGGCGGGCCGGCCTCGGTCTACGTGCCGGGCGCGCCGCAGGCGGACCCGGCCATCTACCAGCTCGGCGTGCCGGTGCTCGGCATCTGCTACGGCATGCAGACCACCGCCCACGTCAGCGGCGGCAAGGTCATCCGCGCCGACCACCGCGAGTTCGGCCGCACCGCGCTGCGCGTGCACGGCCACAGCCCGCTGTTCAAGGGCCTGCCGACGCTGCAGACGGTGTGGATGTCGCACGGCGACCGCATCGAGGCCATCCCCGGCGCGACCGTGATCGGCGAGTCCGACAACTGCCCGCTGGCCGCGGTGCACGTCGAGCGCCTGCGCTTCTTCGGCGTGCAGTTCCACCCCGAGGTCGCGCACACCGACCACGGCAAGGGCATCATCCGCAACTTCCTGTACGAGATCTGCGCCTGCGCGGGCGACTGGCAGATGGGCTCGTTCATCGACGAGGAGGTCGCGCGCATCCGCGCCCAGGTCGGCGCGCGACCGCGTCATCCTCGGCCTGTCCGGCGGCGTCGACTCCAGCGTCGCCGCGGTGCTGCTGCACAAGGCCATCGGCAAGCAGCTGACCTGCATCTTCGTCAACAACGGGCTGCTGCGGAAGGACGAGGCCGACGGCGTGCGCAAGCTCTTCGCCGAGCACATCGGCATCGACCTCGACTACGTCGACGCCACCGACCGCTTCCTCGCCAAGCTCGCCGGCGTCAGCGACCCCGAGAAGAAGCGCAAGGCCATCGGCTACGAGTTCGTCGCGGTGTTCAAGGACGAGGCCGCGCGCATCAAGCGCGACAGCGGCGGCCACGTGCGCTTCCTGGCGCAGGGCACGCTGTACCCCGACGTCATCGAGTCGGTGTCGGTGCACGGCGGCCCGGCCGCGGTGATCAAGAGCCACCACAACGTCGGCGGCCTGCCCGCCGACCTGGGGCTGGGCCTGGTCGAGCCCTTCCGCTACCTGTTCAAGGACGAGGTGCGCGCCATCGGCACCGCCCTCGGCCTGTCCGACGACATCGTCTGGCGCCAGCCGTTCCCCGGGCCCGGCCTGGCCGTGCGCATCCTCGGCGACGTCACGCCCGACAAGATCCGCGTCCTGCAGGACGCCGACGCGATCGTGCGCGACGAGCTGCACAAGGCCGGCCTCGACCGCGCCATCTGGCAGGCCTTCGCGGTGCTGCTGCCGGTCAAGTCGGTGGGCGTGATGGGCGACGAGCGCACCTACGAGAACGCCTGCGCGATCCGCGCGGTGACCTCCAGCGACGGCATGACCGCCGACTGGGCGCACCTGCCCTACGAGCTGCTCGGGCGCATGAGCAACCGCATCATCAACGAGGTGCGCGGCATCAACCGCGTGGTCTACGACATCACCTCGAAGCCGCCGGGCACCATCGAGTGGGAGTGACGCGCGCCGGGCGGACGCCGTAGCGGCGGCTTCAAGGACCTCCGCTACCGCGCCAGGCGCGCGCCGGCGGCGGCTGCGTGGACGAAGACCAGGTTGTAGTCGCGGTCCCCGCGCATCTCCGGGACCGGTGCCGGCAGCAGCCGCCCGCGCCGGCCGAGGCGCACGTGGCGGAAGCCGAGGGCGGCCAGCTCCTCCGTCAGCGCCTGCGGCGTGGAGCCGGCGTGGGCGAGGTGCGCGCCGCTGAACTCGCACACCAGCGCCCGCACGCGGCCGCTGGCGAGCACCGCCCGACCGCCACGGATGGCCTGCGGTTCACCGCCTTCGATGTCGAGCTTCAGCAGGTCGACCCGCACCACGCCCCAGGTGGCGAACGCCGCGTCGAGGGTGGTGCACGGCACGGCGATGGTGCTCCACCCGGGCATCGGCGCACCGGTCACCAGGTAGTCCTGGTGCGCCTGCGCGGGCGGCAGGCTGAGCTCCAGGACGCCGCTGGCCGCGCCGACCGCGACGCGCTCGGCCCGCACCTGGGCGAACCCGTTCAGTGCGAGGTTGGCGCGCAGCAGGTCGAAGGTCCGCGGGATCGGCTCGACCGCGATCACGGTCCCGCCCTTCCCGACCAGCCCCGCCGCCAGCAGCGAGAAGTACCCGATGTTCGCGCCGATGTCGACGAAGGTGCCACCGGGCGCGAGCAGCGCCGGCAGCACGGGCAGCCAATCGTGGTGGAGGATGTCCATGTACATCAGGCGCTGCAGGTGGTCGTCGAGCTGCAGGTTGATGCGCACGCCGGGCGCCAGGCGGACGGTGCGCGATCCGCGGTGCGGGCTGAGCAGGCGCAGCACGCGGCCCTTGCCGGGAAAGTGCCGGCCGCGCAGGGCCGCGATCGCGCGCTCCAGGAGGGTGGTCACCGGCCGGGGCTCCGGCGGCGCTCAGGCCGCACGGGCGCGTGGCCGCGACCGGCGCGGGGGGCCGCTCTCGCGGCATGGGACGTGCGGCTGACCATGGCCACACTTTCCGATCTGGTGCGGGCGCAGCAACCGCCCTGCCGACGCGCTCGCCCCCCGGTGCTGGCTTCGCGACCCCGGCCACCATGGTGTCCCGCAAACCGCCACCACCGCGAGGTCCCCATGCCCGTCTTCGCCGACAACGCCCTGTCCATCGGCCGCACGCCCCTGGTGCGCCTGAACCGCGTCACCGCCGGCTGCGGCGCCACCGTGCTGGCCAAGATCGAAGGGCGCAACCCCGGCTACTCGGTCAAGTGCCGCATCGGCGCGGCCATGATCTGGGACGCGGAGAAGACCGGCAAGCTCAAGGCCGGCATGGAGATCGTCGAGCCGACCAGCGGCAACACCGGCATCGCGCTGGCGTTCGTCGCGGCCGCGCGCGGCTACAAGATCACCCTGACCATGCCCGACACCATGTCGATCGAGCGCCGCCGGGTGCTCGCCGGCTTCGGCGCGACGCTGGTGCTGACGCCCGGCGCCGAGGGCATGAACGGCGCGGTGAAGAAGGCCGAGGAGATCGCCGCGGCCGACCCCCAGCGCTGGTACATGCCCCAGCAGTTCAAGAACCCCGCCAACCCGGCGATCCACGAATCCACCACCGGGCCCGAGATCTGGGACGACACCGACGGCGGCATGGACGTGTTCGTCGCGGGCGTCGGCACCGGCGGCACCATCACCGGCGTTTCGCGCTACTTCAAGAACACGAAGAAGAAGAAGATCGTCAGCGTCGCGGTCGAGCCCGCGCTCAGCCCGCTGATGACCCAGAGGCGCGCCGGCCAGGAGCTGAAGCCCGCGGGGCACAAGATCCAGGGCATCGGCGCCAACTTCATCCCGGACAACCTCGACCTGTCGCTGGTCGACCGCGTCGAGACCGTCAGCGTCGACGAGTCGGTGGAGATGGCGCGGCGGCTGATGAAGGAGGAAGGCATCCTGTGCGGCATCTCCTGCGGCGCCGCCGTGGCTGCGGCGGTGAGACTGGCGAAGCTGCCGGAGTTCGCCGGGCAAGACCATCGTGACGGTGCTGCCGGATTCGGGGGAGCGGTATTTGTCGACGGTGTTGTTCGAGGGGGTTGGGGGATAAGTTTTGGCCGATGGCCGATGGCCGATGGCCGATGGCCGATGGCCGATGGCCGATGGCCGATGGCCGATGGCCGATGGCCGATGGCCGATGGCCGATGGCCGATGGCCGATGGCCGATGGCCGATGGCCGGCGCCGTTGTTGTGATGGCGCCCGATATGTCGGGAAAAACCGTTTCCCGCTGTGCATGAGCCCGCGGAGCGGGCGGAAGAAATTAGCCCAGGGCGTGAGCCCTGGGACCCGATCAGCAGAAGAATCAAGCCCGCGGAGCGGGCGACACCGTTCCGCTACCGGGGACGTGGCCAGCAGGGCTGGGCGTGCGGAAAATTGTGTCGCCCGCTCCGCAGGCTTTCACCTTTGTGCATCCACAATTCCCAAGGCTCCCGCCCTGCTCATTACCCACAAGTCACCGCCGTGGATGTGATCAAACCCGGTTGAATCTCCCCAAATCTCCCCAAATCTGCGGATTCTCCTTCGGAAGATCCGCAGAAGAATCCGCAGATTTGGGGAGATTTCGCAGATTTCAGCCGAAATCGCTGACATCCAGGGCGGAAACGAGGGGACTTGTGGGTAACGGGTAGGGCTCACGCCCTGGGCTAATTTCTTCCGCCCGCTCCGCGGGCTCATGCCTTCCCGTCTCGCGTCCTCACCTTGTGCGAGGCCATATCCCTGCTTTTCTCGCACCTCGCACCTCGCACCTCGCACCTCGCACCTCGCGCCTCGCACCCCGCCTCTCCAACTCGCACCTCGCGAGCGCTGCGAACACCAGCCTCAAGCCTTCAGCTTCCCCAACGCCTCCGCCGATGCCTCCAGCACCTGCGCGTGCAGCGAATTCCCATGGCTGTCCATGGTGACGATCGCCGGGAAGCGCTCGACCCACAGGTGCCAGATCGCCTCGGGGCTGCCGAGGTCCATCCAGTCGACGCCGTCGACGCGGGTGATGCGTTCGGCGCAGACCTGGGCCGCGCCGCCGATGGCGTGCAGGTAGACGCAGCCGTACTCCTTGCACGCCGCCAGGGTCTTGGCGCCCATGCCGCCCTTGCCGATCACGCCGCGGATGCGGTGGTCGCGGATGACCTCCCACTGGTAGGGCTCCTCGCGCGACGAGGTGGTCGGCCCCGCGCCCTTGCAGACCCACCTGCCCGCCGTCCTGCACCATCACCGGCCCGCAGTGGTAGATGATCTGCCCGCCGAGGTCGACCGGCGGCTTCACCCCATGGTGCAGCCGATGATGCACCGCATCGCGACCAGTGTAGAGCCGCCCGGTGATTTCGACGGTATCCCCGACCTTCAGCGCCCGTGCCGTGGCCTCATCGATCGGAGTATTCAGCGGAATGACCGGCATGCAGCCCTCGAAGTTCCAGGTTCCACGGTCTAGGATCTCTCGTCTAAGGTCTAGGGTCTAGGGTCTAGGGTCTAGGGTCTCGCGTCTTCCAGCTCGAAACTCGTACCTTTCAGTACAACCATTCCCCGATCTCCCCCCCGCGTCAACGTCACCCCCTGCCGCCGGAACGCCCAGCACATGTAGCTGATGGTGACGAAGAAGCTCGCCGGCACGCGGTTGAGCTTGCCGATCTTGCAGCCGAGCAGGGTGGTCTTGCCGCCGAAGCCCATCGGTCCGATACCGGACTGGTTGGCCTTGGCGACGATGCGCTCCTCGAGCGCCGCGAGCACCGGGTCGGCGTTCACGTCGTCGAGCAGGCGCAGGAATTCGAGTTTGCTGGCCGCGTAGCCGCTCGCGCGGTCGCCGCCGATGCACACGCCGAGGATGCCCGGGCCGCAGCCCTGGCCCTGCGCCTGCAGCACGCAGTCGAGGATCGCGTTCTCGACGCCCTGCAGGTCGCGCCCGCCGAACTTGGCGTTGGGCAGGGTGTACTGCGCGCCGACGTTCTCGCAGCCGCCGCCCTTGAGCATCAGCGAGACCTGGACGTGCTCCTCGCGCCACGGGTGGATGTGGATGTCGGGCGTGCCCGGCCCGATGTTGTTGCCCGAATTCGCGCCGGTCACCGAGTCGACCGAGTTCTGGCGCAGGTAGCCCTTGGTGGTCGCCTCCTTCACCGCCGCGATGGTCGCCTCCTCGAAGGCGCACAGGTCGTACCCGACCGGGGCGTTCACGTAGACCAGGATCGAGCCGGTATCCTGGCAGAGCGGCTGGCTCTTCACCTTGGCCATGTCGATGTTGCACTGGATGACGTCGAGCGCGTACGCGGCGTTGGTGCCCTGCTGCTCCTGGCCCTGCCCGGCCGTGATCGCGCGCACGACATCGCGCGGCAGCACCGTGGAGGTGACGCGGATCAGCTCGAGCAGCGAGGCCTGGAGCACGGGCAGGGTGGTGGCGGTGGCCATGGGGGTTTCCGGGGGTGCCCGAGTATCTTCAGTGAGCGCGGGGCGCAACCTGGGGAGACCTTCGGCCCTAGACCCTAGACCCTAGACCCTAGACCCTAGACCCTAGGACAGCCGCGCAGTTTCCCCGATTGGCACCTCGAGGACCCGGTCCGATGTGCTGAGGCGCGCAGCCGGCTTCCTAGGGTCTAGGGTCTAGGGTCTAGGGTCTGGGGCCTTTTCCGAAGGTCTCCAAATTTCAGCCCCCCCCTTCACATCCGACTCCACGCGCGCCCGCCTCACTGCTTCCAGGTAGGCGGCGGCGACGCGGTCGTCGGCGGAAATCATCGACAGCATCACGCCGTCCAGGGTGCGGCGGTCGAGGTTCTCCGCGTCGACCACGGCCAGGGCCAGGGCGCGGTCCTCGCGCTGCAGGTCGGGACGGGCGGCGATCAGGCCGGCGGGCAGGACCACCACCAGGTGGCTGCGGAACAGCGCCGAGAGCGCAGGCCAGCGCTCGCGGCGGCCGGCGACGTGCGGCGGCGGCAGGGCCTCGCCCTGGACGCGGTTGCTGTCGGCCCAGGCGGCGACGCGCTGCAGCTGCGCGCCGGCGTCGGGCACGCGCAGCTCGTCGGGCCGGCGGGGCAGGCCGTGCGCGAGGTCCTCGAGGTACCAGGCGATGAGTTCGGCGTGCGCGCCCGGCAGCGCGCGCGCCGAGGCGCAGCCGCTGACGAGCAGCGCGGCGAGCAGGACCAGCAGCAGCCAGGCGCGGCGCACGTCCGCCTCAGCCGGTCAGGGCCACGCCGCCGCTGCGCATGCGCGCGACCAGCTCGGCGTGGTCGGGGCGCGTCGAGAACACCAGCCCGGGGCAGCGGCCGCTGGCGGAGTTGAAGACCAGCTCGCCGCCGCCCAGGTCGGTGGCGTGGCCGCCGGCCGCGAGCAGCACCGCTGCCGGCGCCGCCGCGTCCCACTCGGCGATCGTGCGCGGGTGCACGTAGAGCCCCGCCACGCCGCTGAGGATGCGCCACACCTTGATGCCGACCGAGGTCGCGTCGTAGGACGAGAACTCCGGCAGCGCGCCGCGCACGCGCGCCACCGCCTCGCGGTTGCGCCGGCTGGCGCTGGCGATGAGCACCCCGGCGCCGCCCAGGTCGGGCCACAGCGGCGCGACGCCCGCTGCGGAGACGCTCCACGCGCCCTGCCCGGGCACGCCGACCAGGCACACGCCCTGGCCCGGCATGTCGAGCACGCCCAGCGCCAGGCGCCCGTCGATGGCGAGCGCGACCTGCACCGCCCACTCGTCGGCCCCCGCCGCGTAGTCGCTGGTGCCATCGATCGGATCGATGATCCACAGCCGCTGGCTGGCGCGGCGCGCGGGGTCGTCGGCGCACTCCTCGCTGAGGATGGCGTCGCCGGGCAGGTGCAGGCCGAGGTGGTGCCGGATGATCGCGTCCGCCGCGAGGTCCCCCGGCGTCACCGGCGAGCCATCCTCCTTGCGCGTCGTGGTGATGCCCGCCTGCATCTGCAGCGCGGTCGCGCCCGCTTCGCGCGCCGCCGCCAGGGCGATGGCGACATCGCGCGAGATGGCGAGGGAGGTGGGCAGGGGCAGCACGGCGGTCATGGTCTTGGATTTGGAGGACGTGGAAACGGCAAAGCCCTGTCCCGTGAGACGGGGTGGGGCTCGGCGCGCCGCGCGCAGGCGCACCCCACCCCCGGGAGGGTCGAGCGCCAGCTCGGCCACGCGCGACTCGACGCCCGGGAGGGTCGAGCGGGCGCTCGACCGTCCCGGCGACGGCCTGGGGCGCGGTGGCGGCTTCCCTACCCCGGCACGGTCGCCGCCGCCGGCTCGGCAGCCGCTTCTCGCCGATCTCCTCCAGCAGCCGCGCGATGAGGTCATCGACGTCGAGGCTGCCGAGCTTCTCGCCGGCCTGGTTCTGCAGGGACACCGTGCCGTCGGCGACCTCCTGGTTGCCGACCACCGCGAAGTAGGTCACGCGGTCGTTGCGCGCGGTGCGGATCTTGGCGCCCAGCTTGTCGGCGCTGGCGTCGACGCTGGCGCGCAGGCCGACCGACTGCAGCTCGGCGCCGACCTTGTCGGCGTAGGGCCGGTTCTCGTCGGTGATGGGCAGCACGCGGATCTGCTCGGGCGCCAGCCACAGCGGGAACTTGCCGGCGAAGTGCTCGATGAGGATGCCGACGAAGCGCTCGAGCGAGCCGAGGATGGCGCGGTGCAGCATCACCGGGTGGCGCTTCTGCCCGTCCTCGCGCGACGTAGGTCGCGTTCAGCCGCTCGGCGCTGCGGCATCTGGTAGTCGACCTGGATGGTGCCGCACTGCCAGTGGCGGCCGAGCGCGTCGACCAGGGTGAACTCGAGCTTCGGGCCGTAGAACGCGCCCTCGCCCGGGGCGATGGCGTAGCCCAGCCCCGCCTGCTTGCAGGCGTCCGCGAGCGCCGCCTCGGCGCGGTCCCAGGTGGCGTCGTCGCCGACGCGCAGCGCCGGGCGCGTCGAGAACTTGACGATGACGCGGTCGTCGCCGAAGCCGAAGTCGCGGTAGACCTCCTTGAGCAGGGCGCAGAACGCCGCGACCTCGCCGGGGATCTGCGCCTCGGTGCAGAAGATGTGCGCGTCGTCCTGGACGAAGCCGCGCACGCGCATGATGCCGTGCAGCGCGCCCGAGACCTCGTTGCGCGTGCACGCGCCGAACTCGGCGAGGCGCAGCGGCAGCTCGCGGTAGGACTTCAGGCCCTGCTTGAAGATCTCGATGTGGCCCGGGCAGTTCATCGGCTTGAGCGCGAAGTGGCGCTTCTCGCTCTCGGTGATGAACATGTTCTCGCTGGTACTTCGCCCAGTGGCCGGAGCGCTCCCACAGCGACTTGGGCATCACGCTGGGCGTCTTGACCTCGACGTAGCCGCGCGCGCCGATCTTGGCGCGGATGTAGTCCTCGAGGCTGCGGTAGATCGCCCAGCCCTTGGGGTGCCAGAACACCTGGCCGGGGTTCTCCTCGTCGATGTGGAAGAGGTCCATCTCGCTTGCCGAGCTTGCGGTGGTCGCGGCGCTTGGCCTCCTCGATGCGCGTCAGGTGCGCCTTCAGGCCCTTGTCGTCGGCGAAGCAGGTGCCGTAGATGCGCGTCAGCTGGTCGCTGGCCTGGTCGCCGTGCCAGTAGGCGCCGGCCACCGACATGATCTTGAACGCGCCCAGCACGCCCGTGCTCGGCACGTGCGGGCCGGCGCAGAGGTCCTCCCACGCGCCGCTGCCCGGCTGGCCCGTCGAGTAGAACGAGATGCGTCTGCGCGCCCTTGGCGATGGCGCGCTCGGCGTTGTCGTGCTTGTACTTGTCGTTCGCGGTGCGCGCCAGGCCGGCGTCGCAGGCGTAATCCGTGCGCACGAAGGGCCGGTCGGCCTTGACGATCTCGCGCATCTTCGCCTCGATGGCGGCGAAGTCGGCGTCGGTCAGCGCCTTGGGCTCGCCCGCGGCGTCGATGATGGCCATGTCGTAGAAGAAGCCGTCCTCGATCGCCGGCCCGTAGGCCAGGCGCGTCTGCGGCCACAGCGCGCACACCGCCTCGGCCAGCACGTGCGCGCTGGAGTGGCGCAGCACGTGCAGGGCGTCGGGGTCGTCGTTGCTGGCGGTGATGATGGACAGCTTCGCGTCGGCGGTCGAGCGGCCGGTCGAGATCGCGGATGTCGGTGCCGTCGAGCTTGACCGCGATGGCCTTCTTGGCCAGGCCGGGCCCGATCGCCAGGGCGACCTCGCGTCCCGACACGGGTTGGGGGAACGACAGCTGCTTGCCGTCAGGCAACGTGAACGTGGGCATGGAATCCTCGGATGATGAATTTGGAGGGGGTGGACCGACCGCGCGCATCCGCACCAGAACCAGATGCGGACTCAGCCAGTAGTTCGCGGCGCCGTGGTTCCTGCCCTGCTCATGATCCCCGCAGCGTAGGGCGGCCTGGACGGGGGTCAATTCTCGGCGCTCGGGGTCTGCAGGTGCGCGAGGCGCTTCGGATATTTACCGCAGAGGGCGCAGAGGAGGAAAACATGAGGCCGCAGAGGCGAGGGAAGGAATCACGCACTCCACTGGCCTTCAAATCCGGATGCTCACATACCCAGCCTGCCAAGCCCTCCTCTGCGGCCTCCTGCTTTCCCGCTCTGCGCCCTCTGCGGTTCTATCCGGCTGTCCGGCTGTCAAAACCTCCGTCAGCGCTGGCCCTCGGCCACGGGTGTTCAAATACCAGCCCGCCAGGCCGTCCTCTGCGGCCTCCTGCCTTCCACCTCTGCGCCCTCTGCGGTTCTATCAGGCTGTCCGGCTGTCAAAACCTCCGTCAGCGCTGGCCCTCGGCCACGGGTGTTCAAATACCAGCCCGCCAGGCCGTCCTCTGCGGCCTCCTGCCTTCCACCTCTGCGCCCTCTGCGGTTCTATCCGGCTGTCCGGCTGTCAAAACCTCCGTCAGCGCTGGCCCTCGGCCACGGGTGTTCAAATACCAGCCGCCACCGTGCGCCATCTGGGCTTCTCAGGCAGAGCGTCGCAGGCAGGCATGGTCGAGCTGGCGCTGCGACCCTCCCCGGCGGCCGCTCGATCATCGGGCACCACGGCTGCCCCGCTTCCGCCTGCCTCCGGCGCCGACCCGCCATCAGCCCAGCGACGCCTCGGTCTCGGATGGGGCCAGGTAGTCGACTCCGGACACCTCGAAGCCGAACAGCGATCGGAACTCCTGCTTGAAGCCCGCGTAGTCGCTCACCTGCAGGACGTTCTCGGTGGTGACCGTCTCCCACAGCTTGGCGACCGCGGCCTGCACCGCCGGCGCCATCTCCCAGTCGTCGATGCGGATGCGGCCCTGCTCGTCGAGGGTCGGGGTGATGCCGGGGCCGATCTTGGTTTTGAACAGGCGCACGATCTGCTCGATGGTGCCCTCGTGGCTGCCCTTCTCCTTCATCACCTTGTAGAGCAGGCTGATGTAGAGCGGCACCACGGGGATGGCGCTGGAGGCCTGGGTCACCAGGGCCTTGTTGACGCTGACGTAGGCGCCGCCGCCGATGCTGGTGAGCAGCTCGGCGTTCAGCGAGCGCGCCGTCGCCTCGAGGTGGTCCTTGGCGCGGCCGATGGTGCCGGCGCGGTAGATGGCGTGGGTCAGCTGGGGGCCGATGTAGCTGTAGGCGACGGTGCGGAAGCCCGGCGCCAGCAGGTCGGCCGCCTTCAGCGCCTGGATCCACAGCGCCCAGTCCTCGCCGCCCATCACCTTGACGGTGTTGTCGATGTCGGCCTCGGTCGCCGGGGCGATGGTGATCGGCTTGATCTGGTCGGTGTCCAGGTCGATGGTCTTCGACGTGTAGGGCGCGCCGATCGGCTTGAGCGTGCTGCTGTGCGTGGTGCCGGTCGCCGGGTCGGTGCGCTTGGGGCTGGCCAGGCTGTAGATGAGGTAGTCGAGCTTGCCGAAGCGGGCTTTCAGGGCGGCGATGGCCTGCTCCTTGATGGCCACCGAGTAGGCGTCGCCGTTGATGGTCTCGACCGTGCGGCCGGCGGCGGCCGCCTGGCGGTGGACCTCGGCGAGGTTGTACCAGCCGGCGGAGCCCGCCTTCTCGCCCTGGCCGGGGCGCTCGAAGCACACGCCCAGGGCCTTGGCGCCGTAGCCGAAGACGCTGGTGATGAGGGAGGACAGGCCGAATCCGGCGCTGGAACCGACCACCAGGGCGTTGCCGATGCCGGAACCCGGACCGCCGCGCGTGGCGATCTCGACCTGGCGCTGGACGTTCTTCGCGCAGCCGGTGGGGTGGGAGGTCAGGCAGAGGAAGCCGCGGATGCGCGGATTGATGACGACGTTGGCCACGGGAATGCGCTCCTTGCGAGGTCGGACGGCCCGCCAGGCGGGCGGGAGGACGGGAGCGTGGGGTCAATCAGGCGGGTGCAAGGGCGGTTCTGGCTTTGCGGAAGGCTGCCGCGGGGTCAAAGGGCGACTTCGGCTCGCGAAATGGCCTTTCGGGACCCTCCGAACCGAATTGCACGTCCACTTGGGCCTGAATAATGCAACATTGAGGATCATGAACGGAAACCGCTAGACATTTGCCGCGCTGATGGCATCTTTCGCTCCCCGACGCGCGCTGACGACGCCAACTGAGCCGGACGAACGGCCATTTGACCTCGACCGCCCGCAGCCGGCGACGATCCGCTCCACGCGGCGAAAGGCTCCCATGCTCCAGCGCTCCCCCACCGGCGGCGACAAGGTCATCCAGTGCCTCGAGCGCGAAGGCGTCGAGGTCATCTACGGCTACTCGGGCGGCGCGGCGATGCCGATCTTCGACGCCCTGGTCGACTCCAAGATCAAGTTCGTCCTGGTCCGCCACGAGCAGGGCGCCACCCACATGGCCGACGGCTACGCCCGCGCCACCGGCAAGCCGGGCGTGGTCCTGGTCACCTCCGGCCCCGGCGCCACCAACTGCGTCACCGGCCTGCTCACCGCGCTGATGGACTCGGTGCCGATGATCGTCCTGACCGGGCAGACCATCACCTCGATGCTCGGCAAGGACGCCTTCCAGGAGGCCGACGTCACCGGCATCACCTACCCGGTGGTCAAGCACAGCTACCTGGTCAAGAACGCCGCCGACATCCCGCGCGTGATGAAGGAGGCCTTCCACATCGCCACCACCGGCCGCCCCGGCCCGGTGCTGATCGACCTGCCCAAGGACATCACCCAGGGCCCGTGCCTGGCGCCGTTCGTCGAGACCGTCAGCCTGCCCGGCTACGAGATCCCCGGCAAGGCCGACCCGGCGCTGCTGAAGAAGGTCGCCGCGCTGTTCGCCAAGAGCAAGCGCCCGGTGCTGTACGTCGGCCACGGCGCGGTCATCTCCGGCGCCGGCCCGGCGATCATGCAGCTCGCCGAGAAGCTGAACGCGCCGATCGTCAACACCCTGCTCGGCAAGGGCGCCTGCCCCGAGGACCACCCGCTGCACCAGGGCATGCTCGGCATGCACGGCACCGCCTACGCCAACCGCACCGTGCAGCACTGCGACCTGATCATGGCGATCGGCGCGCGCTGGGACGACCGCATCACCGGCAAGCTCTCCGAGTTCTGCAAGGACGCGGCCAAGATCCACGTCGACATCGACGTCGCCGAGTTCAACAAGATCGTGCGCCCCGACGTCTCGATCGCGGCCGACGCGCGCCTCGCCATCGAGGAGCTGGTCCCGCTGGTCGACAAGCTCGACACCACGGAGTGGCTCAAGGACATCGCCGGCTGGCGCAAGCAGTACCCGCTGAAGTACGCCAAGAAGGGCGGCCTGCGCGCGCAGTACGTGCTCGACCGCCTCGACAAGCTCGGCGGCCGCGACTGCATCCTGACCACCGACGTCGGCCAGCACCAGATGTGGGCGGCGCAGTTCTGCCGCACCACCAAGAACCGCCACTGGCTGTCGAGCGGCGGCGCCGGCACCATGGGCTTCGGCTTCCCGGCGGCGATCGGCGCGGCCATGGCCACCGGCAAGCCGACCTGGTGCATCGTCGGCGATGGCGGCTTCCAGATGACGTCCTGCGAGCTGGCCACCGCCATGCTGCAGAAGGCGCCGGTGAAGATCCTGATCATCAACAACTCCTACCTGGGCATGATCCGCCAGTGGCAGGAGCTGTTCTTCGACAACCGCCTCTCGGGCGCCGACCTCGAGGGCAACCCCGACTTCCTCAAGCTGGCCGGCGCCTTCGGCATCCCCGGCAAGCGCGTCAAGCGCGCCGGCGACGTCGACAAGGCGATCAAGTGGGCGATGGCCCACAACGACGGCCCCTGCCTGGTCGAGGCCGAGGTCGTCAAGGAGGACAACGTCTTCCCGATGATCCCCGCCGGCGCGCCGCTGTCGGGCATGATCATCGAGAAGCCCAAGCAGAAGATGGAGAAGCCGACCGGTTCGACCTGAGCGCCCGCGCCCGGTCCTCCGCCACCCGCTCCTCCACCCACGAAAGACCCCATGACCACGACCCACCCGACCATCGGCCACCGCGGCACCCAGTTCGAGCTCGACCCGGGCAAGTCGCCGCGCCGCAACCCGGTCACCGACGTCATCACCGCGCCGCTGCACACCATCTCGCTGCTGGTGCGCAACAAGCCGGGCGTGCTGGTGCGCACCGCGCTGATCTTCTCGCGCCGCGGCTACAACATCGAGTCGCTGGTGGTCTCGCCGGCGCTGTCGCGTCGCCGGCCTCGAGGGCGCGCCCGGGCGAGTTCTCGCGCATGACCATCACCTGCTCGGGCGACCCCGACACCCTCGAGCAGATCATCAAGCAGCTCGAGAAGCTGATCGACGTGGTCCACGCCATCGACCACACCGGCCAGGCGGTGATCGACAGCGAGCTGGCGCTGGTCAAGATCAAGGCCGACCTCAAGACCGCACCGAGATCCTGCAGATCGCCGAGAACTACAAGGCCAAGGTCGTCGACTACGGCGCCGACTCGCTGATCCTGCGCTGCGCCGGCGAGTCCGAGAAGCTCGACGCCTTCGTCGGCCTGCTCAAGCCCTTCGGCATCATCGAGCTGGTGCGCTCGGGCAAGATCCTGATGGCGCGCGGCCTCGACGAGACCTGAGCTGGCGGCCGTGCCGCGCCGCCGCGTCCTGCGCGCCGCCCTCGTCGCCGGCCTGGTGCTGGTGGCGGGCGGGCTCGCGCTGCTCGCCTGGGCGTGGGGCCGCGAGGTCGACGTGCGCATCCCCGAGGCGCGCATCCAGCAGGCGCTCGACGGGAAGTTCCCGCTCGAGCGCACCTACCTGGGCCTGACCACGGTGCGCTACAGCGACCCGCGCGTGCACCTCAGCGAGGGCGCGGAGCGCATCCAGGCCAGCATCGCCGCAGAGGCCACCGTGCCGCTGACCACGAAGACGGTGCGCGGCACCGCCGAGGTCTCCGGCCTGATCGAGTACGTGCCGGCCGACGGCACCTTCGTGGTGCACGCGGTCGAGGATCGAGCACATCACCCTCGGCGCCCTGCCGGAACGGTACCTCAACATGCTCGACGGCGTGATCACCAAGGAGCTGGTCGCGCTGCTCGACCGCCGTCCCGTCTACCAGCTGAAGCCCGGCGACGTCAAGCAGGCCGTCGCGCGCCTGGTGCTGAAACGCGTGCGCGTCCACGACCGCGAGCTGGTGGTGACCCTGGGGATCGGGCCATGACCGCGCCTGCCGGACCCACCAGCGCCGCTGCGCCGCTGCAGGTCCTGGGCCTGACCAGCGATGAGCTGGCCGCCGCCGCCCGCGCGCTGATGCCCGCCGGCCACGGCGTGGCGCCGCGCCTCTATCCGCTGGCCTTCAGCGAGGGCCGCCTGGCCATCGACGACTTCCCGGTCGCCGCCGGCACCGGCGCGACCTGGCGGGCGAACTTCGCCGTCACCCTGCTGCCGGTCGCCTCGCTGGTCGAGGAGCCGAGCGCGTTCGGCACCACCAGCAAGGCCATCCTGCGCACCGCGGACAACTACGAGATCGAGTGCGTGCGCATCCCGATGCGCAGCGCGCACCGCGCGCACGCGGCGGGCGGCCCTGGCGGCGGAGACGGTGGAGGTCGGCGACGGGGCCGCCGAAGCGCCCGACGACGGCGACGAGCCGGATGCCGACGTCGAGCACGACGACACCATCTACTACACGCTGTGCATCTCCAGCCAGGTCGGCTGCAAGATGGGCTGCACCTTCTGCGAGACCGGGCGCATGGGCCTGCTGCGCAACCTCACCGCGGCCGAGATCGTCGCGCAGGTGGTGACCGCGCAGGTCACGCTCGGCTGGCGCATCCGCAACATCGTGTTCATGGGCATGGGCGAGGCGCTCGACAACGTCGACAACGTCATCCAGGCGCTCAAGGTCCTGTCCGACCGCCGCGGCCTGCGCTACGGCCACGAGCGCGTCACCATCTGCACCAGCGGCCACGCCGAGGGCCTGCTGCGCCTGCAGGCGCAGCAGTGGAAGCGCCTCAACCTGTCGATCAGCCTGAACGCCGCCACCGACGCGCAGCGCTCGCGCATCATGCCGGTCAACCGCAAGACGCCCCTGGCGGCGCTGCAGGCGATCCTCGCCGCCTACCCCCAGCGCCGCAACTTCACCCTGGGCGTCAACTACTGCCTGATGCCGGGCCTCAACGACGCGCGCGCCGACGCGACCGCCATCGCGGAGTTCTGCAAGCCGCTCGGCCGCGTGCTGGTGAACCTCATCCCCTACAACCCCGGCAACCTGCCGCTGACGCGCGCGCCCGTCGAGGACGAGATCGTCCGCTTCATCGGCTGGCTGCGCGAAGACGGCCTGCCGGTGCGGCGGCGCATGACCAAGGGGCGGACGATCATGGCGGCGTGCGGGCAGCTGGGGAACGCGGAGATGCGGAAGAAGCCGGCTTCGCTGGCGAGCCCGCCAGCGGCCCGACGGTTGCACGCCGCTCGCGCCACGGCACGTTCCGCCCCGGCCACCGTCACCTCCCGGCCCTGGAGACCACCCATGAGCACCACCGCCCCCCTCGTCGCCGTCCTGATGGGCAGCAAGTCCGACTGGGAGGTCATGAAGACCACCGTCGAGACCCTGACCAAGTTCGGCGTCGCCAACGAGGCCAAGGTGCTGTCCGCGCACCGCACCCCCAAGGAGGCCTGCGACTACATCAGCGCCGCCGCGGGCCGCGGCACCAAGGTCATCATCGCCGCCGCCGGTGGCGCCGCCCACCTCGCCGGCGCCTGCGCCGCGCACACCATCCTGCCCGTGCTGGGCGTGCCGATGGAGGGCTGGGCGCTCAAGGGCCTCGACGCCCTGCTCTCGACCGTGCAGATGCCGCCCGGCATGCCCGTCGGCACTCTCGCCATCGGCAAGCCCGGCGCGACCAACGCGGCGCTGCTCGCCATCCAGATCCTGGCCGTCACCGATGCGGGGTTGGCGCAGAAGCTGCGGGACTACCGCGAGGAGAATCGGAAGAAGATCCTGGCGGAGAAGTTGGAATGAGGGGCTGATGGCTGATGGCTGATGGCTGATGGCTGATGGCTGATGGCTTCCGCATCGTCCACAGTCACTTCAAGTCCACGGAAAAGCTCATTCGAATCAGCCCATGAGCCCGCGGAGCGGGCGGAAGAAATCAGCCCAGGGCGTGAGCCCTGGGAACGGAGTCGCGTATCGGCATCGAGCCCGCGGAGCGGGCGACAGATTTCATCAATGGCCCCCGGGCGTGAGCCCGGGGATGCGTTCGCCTCCATCCGTCATGCCGTCCGCGGCCCCAGGCTCACGCCCTGCCCATTACCCACATCTCATGGGATCACGCGCGGCCCTGAAAACGAAGAAACCGCCGGCCGGGAATCGAGAGCGCCAACGGCGCGCCCCAATCCCAGCCCAGGGCAACGCCCTGGGAACGAGATCCCCATAAAAACATTCACGAGCCCTGCAGGGGCGGCCCAATCCGTGTGCCGCCAGCGACGATTGGGCCGCCCCTGCAGGGCTCGGTTCCTATTGTACCGAGGTACCCAGGGCGTTGCCCTGGGCTGGGATTGGGCCGCGCCTCCGGCGCTCTGGACAGTGAGAGCGGGTCACGGGCGAGAGATGTGGGTAATGAGTAGGGCTCACCCCTGGGGATATCTTCTTTCGCCCGCTCCGCGGGCTCGGCACGCATTTAGACTGCGTCCCAGGGCTCACGCCCTGGGCTGGTTTCTGTCGCCCGCTCCGCGGGCTCGTGCATTCCCTGCGCACGTTCTCCCCTTGCGCTATGCCGGCCTACCGATTTTCTCGCGCCTCGCGCCTCGCGCCTCGCGCCTCGCGCCTCGCGCCTCGCGCCTCGCGCCTCGCGCCTCGCGCCTCGCGCCTCGCGCCTCGCACCTCGCAAATCGCAACTCTCACCCCGCGCGCCTACCGCGTCCGCCACAGCACCTTCGGCTGCGTATACTCCAGCACCGTCTCCAACGTCCCCTCCCGCCCGCACCCCGATGCCTTCATGCCGCCGTACGGCAGCCGGTCATCACGCCGCGACGGGATGTCGTTGACCACCAGCGTGCCGACGTTGAGCCCGGCGAAGGCGCGGCTGATCACGCTCTCATCGCGCGTGTAGATGCCGGCCTGCAGGCCGAACGGGCTGAGCTCGGCGAGGTGGATGGCGCCGGCGACGTCCCCGTACGAGTGGATGGTGGCGAGCGGTGCGAAGGCCTCGGTGTCGTAGACGCCGGGCGCGACCGCGGGCAGGTTGTCGATCAAGGTCGGGGCCAGCACGAGTCCGTCCCAGGTGCCGCCGCACAGCACCTCGCCGCGCTGCGCGCGGTAGCGCTCGAGCAGGGCGCTGATGCGCTCCTTGGCGGCGGCGCTGATCACCGGGCCGCAGATGGTGCGCTCGTCCGCGGGATCGCCGCTGGGCAGGGCGCGGAAGGCCTCGACCAGGGCGGCCTTCCACTCCGGCCGGTTCTCGGGCACGAAGATGCGCTGCACGCTGATGCACACCTGCCCGGCGTGCGCGCAGGCGCCGAGCGCCACCGCGCGCGCGACCGCGGCGATGTCGTCGACCTGGTGCAGGATGACCGCGGCGTTGCCGCCCAGCTCGAGCTGCACCCTGGCGTGGGTGGTCAGCTTCTGCAGCAGGCGCCCGACGCGGTCGGAGCCGGTGAACGACAGCAGCGCCAGGCGCTCGTCCTGGACCAGCGCCGCGACCGCGGCGTCGTCGAGGTGCACGACCTGGATGAACCCTTCCGGGCAGCCCGCGTCGGTGAGCAGGCCCAGCGCGCGCTCGGCCACGCCGGGCGCCTGTGGCGAGGGCTTCCACAGCACCGGGCAGCCGGCGGCGATCGCCGGGGCGAGCTTGTGCACGGCGAGGTTGAGCGGGAAGTTGAACGGCGTCACCGCCAGCACCGGCCCGAGCGGCACGCGGTGGATCTCGGCGGCGCCGTTCGCATCGAGTCCCACCGCGCGCGGCGCGACCAGTTCCATCGCCTCGATGGTCCCGCGGATGGTGGTGATGGCGCGCTCGACCTCGGTACGCGCCAGGCGGATGGGCTTGCGCGTGGCGCCGGTGATGGCCTGCGCCATGGCCTCGGCATGCAGCTGCAGGCGGTCCGCCCAGCGCACCAGCAGGCTGCGCCGCTCACCGCGCGGCAGGGGATCGACCAGGGCGAGCGCGGTGGTCAGGGGGTCGGGCATGGCCGGCCACCTTGGCGCGCCGGCACCAGGAGGCAACGTGGTCCGCGAGCCGGTGTCTGCAGCGGGATCGAACCATGCATTCCGCAGGGGCCGCTTCCGCCGATAAAGCTGGAGGACGCCCTCTGCGCCCTCCAGCTTTATCGGTTGTCGAGCATCGCGTCGCCCCCATGACTGCGCCCATGACCGACGCCGCCAAAGCCGTGCCCGACGCGACCTTCCTCAACTTCCTCAGCGGTCTGGCCTCGCAGGCGCTCATGCAGTTCGGCGAGATCCCCAACCCGCTGGACGGCGAGCGCACCGCCAATCTGCCCTACGCCCGCTACACCCTGCAGCTGGTCGAGGTGCTGGCCGCCAAGACCGCCGGCAACCGCACCGCGGAGGAGGACCAGTACCTGACCACGCTGCTCGCCGACCTGCGCCGCCGCCTGCACGCCGCGGGGGGGTGATCAGGGGCCGACCGCTCCCTGCTGCGCATGGGGTTTACGACTTCGCGCCGCGCCTCGATGGAAATCCCCGGTGGCGCGCGAAATCGGTTGTGTCCTAGGCGATTTTTGGATGCTCGCGCGCTCACCGGATTCCAGGGAGCGTGCATGCGCCTGTCCATCGTGGTCCTGATCGGCGCCGTCTGGATGCTGCGTCTCGGTGCGGCCGAGGACGCCGGCGCGCCGGCGCCGGTCGCGCCGCCCGCACCCACCGCACCCGCGACCACGCCACCCGCGACCGCGACCGAGGCCACCGCCGCGGCGCCCGTTCCGGTGCCCAAGCCCCTCGCCAAGCTGCCCGAATCGCCCGTCACCGGCACTCCGCCCGCGCCCTCGCCGTTCGCGGCGGTGCACCTGACCAACGACCTGGCCGATGCCGAGCTCTCGACCATGCTCGGGTCGGTCACCTCCTTCAGCCTGCTCCAGGTCCACCCGATCCAGCTGCCCAAGTGGCAGGAGAAGCGGCTGCGCGACCAGGGCGTCGCGGTCCCCGCCCACGACGCGCCGCTCGCGGTCCTCGACGACTTCCACCCCCCCGGCGCCAACGGCCGCGGCGCGGGCAACCACAACTGCGTCATCGGCCTCGGCCTGCCGGACGATCCGCCCCCCTGGAAGGTGGTGCACGCCGACGCCTCCACCGCCACCTTCGAGTACCTCGACGTGGACCGCCACCTGACCCTGCGCATGGACTACCGGCTGCCGGCCGGGAAGACCGAGCTCGAGACCCGGCTGACGGTGGCCAACACCGGGACCGGCGATGTCGCCATCCAGCCGATCGTCTTCCCCCTCAATGGCGTCCACCAGGACGAGGCGCGCAGCGACGCGCCCTACCTGACCGTCGCTTACCACGCGGGCGGCGCCACGGGGTCGCAGACATCGCTGGGCATGCCCGACCCGCTGGTCGGTTCGGCCACCCACGCGCAGCAGGTCCCGAGCGCCAACCTCGACTACGTCTGCCTCAAGAGCCGCTTCTTCGCGGCGATGTGGGCGCCGGGCCCGGTGACGTTCAGCGGCGGGGCGCCCGCGGCGGCGCCCAAGGTGGCGCCGCAGGTCGGCCCCGAGGCCGCCGCCGCCGCGGCGGTCGCCGCCAGCGCCGGCACCGAGCTCGACGTCCGCAGCGTCGGTTTCCAGATGGCCGAGAACCACGGCGACGCGCACCAGGCGTACATCCGCGCCTCGTACTCCGGCGCAGCCCGCAAGGACCTGGTCCTGCACCCGGGCGAGACCCTGACCATCCCCTGGCGCCTGGTCATCACCAGCATGACGCGCGAGAGCCTGGCGCGGCTCTCCGAGACCGAGCGCAAGGTCGAGTACACCGATGGCTACTACCGCTTCTTCAGCCTGCTCGCCAAGATCCTGACCTACAGCCTCGCCGCGGTGGTCGCGGTGGTGCGCAACTACGGCGTCGCCCTGCTCGTCCTGACCCTGCTGCTGAAGCTGGCGCTGCACCGCACCACCTTCAAGCAGCAGGAGAGCATGATGAAGATGCAGAAGCTGCAGCCGGAGATGAAGCGCCTGCAGGAGGAGTACCGCAACGACCGCCAGAAGCAGGGCGCCAAGACCATGGAGCTGTACAAGAAGCACGGCGTCAGCCCGCTCAGCGGCTGCCTGCCCATCTTCATCCAGATCCCGGTGTTCACCGCGCTCTACCTCGCCTTCAGCCACAGCGCCGACATGCGCGGCCAGTCCTTCCTGTGGATCAACGACCTGACGCTGCCCGACAACCTGATCTGGCTCGGCTTCGCGTACCCCACCTGGATGCCGTTCGTCGGCGGCTCGCTGGCGACGATCAACCCGCTGCCGCTGCTCTACATCGCCGTGACGGTGTGGATGAGCATGTCGCAGAAGATGCCCAGCGGCGGCGATCCGCAGCAGGAGCAGATGATGAAGACCATGCGCTGGCTGCCGGTGGTGTTCGGGGTGATCTTCTACGGCATGCCCTCGGGGCTGGTGCTGTACTTCACCGCCAACGCCGTGCTCTCGACCATCGAGATCAAGATGGTGAAGCGCAAGCTGGGCATCGCCAAGTAGGGCGCGACCGGGAGTGCCCGCCGCGCACGACCCGACCATCGCCGCCTGCGCCACGCCGGTGGGCGGTCACAGCGCGGTCATCCGCCTGAGCGGACCCGCGGCCGCCACCATCGCCGCGCGCGCGGGCCTGGTGCTGCCCGCGCCGTGGCGTGCCGCGCCGGGGACCTGGGCGCTGCCGGCCGGCCCCTGCCCGTGCCGCGTCCTGCTCGCCCCGGGGCCGCGCAGCTCCACCGGCTGCGACCTGGTCGAGATCACCGTACCGGGCGGTGCCGACCTGGTCGCGCTGCTGCTCGACGCGCTGCTCGCCGCGGGCGCCGAGGCCGCCGCGCCCGGCGCCTTCACGCGCCAGGCGCTCGCCAACGGGCGCCTCGGGCTGGACCAGGCGGAGGCGATCCTCGCCCTGGTGCAGGCGCCGGACGCGGCCGCGGCCGCGCAGGCCCTGGAGCGCCTGCGTGGCGCGCTCGGCGCGGAGCTGGCGCAGGTGCGCGAGGAACTGGTGGCCGCGCGCGCCCTGGTCGAGGCCGGCCTCGACTTCGTCGACGAGGCCGACGTGCGCGCCTACGACCCGGCCGCGCTGCGCGCCCGCTGCCAGGCCCTGCACGCGGCGCTGGCGCGCTGGCGGGTCGCCGCCGACGCCCTCGAGGCGCGCCCGACGGTGGTGCTGGTCGGACCGGCCAACGCCGGCAAGTCGGCGCTCTTCAACCGCCTGGCCGGCACTGCGGGGACCGCCGCGCTGGTCAGCGCCCACCCCGGCACCACGCGCGACTGGCTGGACGCGGACTGGGACGCCGCCGGGCGGCGCGTGCGCCTGGTCGACACCGCCGGCTGGCTGGCTGGGGCCGCCGGCCTCGACCAGCAGGCCGTCGCCGCCGGCGCCGCCGCCATCGCCGGCGCCGCCCTGGTGCTGGCCTGCTCCGCCCCGGACGCGCGCCTGCCGGAGCCGCCGCCCGCGCTGCCGGCCGGGCGCACCCTGATCATCGCCACCAAGAGCGACCTCGGCGCGGCCGACGCGCGCGCCGTGCACGCGCTCAGCGCCAGCACCGGCGCCGGCCTCGCCCAGCTCGCCGGCCTGGTCGCCGCGCACCTGGGCGGCACCGCCGCCGGCGAGCCCCGCCAGCAGCGCCTGCTCGCCGCCGCGGACGACGTGCTGATCGCCCTGGCCCGCGCGCTGCCCCCCGACGAACTGCTCGCCGACGACCTGCGCCGCGCCGCCGACCTGCTCGGCGAGCTGATCGGCGCGACCACCACCGACGACGTGCTGGCGGCGATCTTCAGCAGGTTCTGCATCGGGAAGTGACCGCTCAAAACCACGTCGTGAACGACAGGCTCATGCTGAACGTCTGCGCCCACTCGTCCGGGTGGCGCATCACGTCGTTCCCGACCATCAGCTCCACGAAGCGATCCTGATTGCTGCCGAGGCGCAGGGTCGGGCGGTCGAAGGCCACCGTGCCGGCGCGTTCGCTGGCGGTCAGCGGCTCGGCGCTGACGCGCACCCCCACCGCGATGGTCTTGCGCGAGTTGAAGGCGGTCAGCGGGATGTCCAGGCCGAGGCTGACCCCGGTCCCGACCTCGCCGGCCTCGCCGGCGTAGAGCTCCGGCCGCACCAGCAGGCCGAAGCGGCTCAGGCCGAGCGGGCGGTTCCACTCCAGGGCGGCGCCCGGCCGCAGCGCGGAGCGGTCCCCGACCACGTCGCCGAGGATGTGCGACACCTGATCATCGAGCGCGTGCTCGGCCGCTGCGGCATGGACGCACGCCACCAGCAGCACCAGCAGCGCGCCCAGGCGGGCAGCGCGCGGCTTCTTCATCGCCCCTCCTCCCGGCGGGCCGCGGGACCATTCCCGCGACCGCTCGCAGCGTACTGCGTCGACCGCACCCCGCCCGCGAAAAAGCCGGTCCCCTGGGCAATCGCTCCAGCCCGCCCCGCCGGCGTCACGGCACCGCCAGCAGGGCGCGCACCTCGCGCACGTAGGCCGCGGCGAAGGTCTCGAGCTCGGCCGCGGTGGTGGTGGCGCCGATCGAGACCCGCACCACGCTGCCCGCCAGCGCCGCCGGCAGGCCCAGCGCGGCGACCACGTGGCTGGGCTCGCCGCGCAGCGCCATGCACGCGGCGCCGGAGGACACCGCGCAGCCGGCCAGGTCGAGGCGCACCACCAGCGCCTGGCTGCGCACCCCGGGGTGCACCAGGCTCATGGTGCCGGGCAGGCGCTCCGCCTCGTGCGCCAGCCAACGCGCCTGCGGCAGGTCCGCGCTGATCCGCGCCCAGGCCCCTGCGAGCAGCGCGCGTTCGCGCGCATCAGCGACCGCGGCCTCCGCGGCGGCCTCGCCCAGCGCGGCGGCGAGCGCGGCGGCGGCGGCGGCGTCCTCGGTGCCCGAACGGCGGTCCTGCTGCTGGCGCCCGCCGGCGATCAGCGCCGGCACGCGCCGGCCATTACGCGCGTAGAGCAGGCCGCAGCCCTTGGGCGCGCCGAACTTGTGCCCGGCGACGCTGGCGAAGTCCACGCCCAGCGCGCCGAGGTCGAGCGCGGCCTTGCCGGCCCCCTGGCAGCAGTCGAGCAGCAGCGCGGCCCCCGGCGCCGCCGCGCGCAGCGCCGCCACCAGCCCCGCCACGTCCTGGCGCGTGCCGAGTTCGTTGTTGGCGAACTGCACGCAGGCCAGGCGCGTGCGCGGCCCCGCGGCGGCGGCCAGGGTCGCTGGCGCCAGCCGCCCGGCACCATCGACCGGCAGCACGCGCAGCGAGCAGGCCGCCTGCTGGGCGGCGCCCCGCAGCACCGAGCTGTGCTCGACCGCGCTGGCCAGGATCTCGCCCTCCGGCGCCCCGTGGCAGGCGGCGTGGATGGCGAGGGCGTTGGCTTCGCTGCCGCCGCTGGTCAGCACCAGCTCATGGGCCTGGCAGCCCAGGGTGCGCGCGATCCGGGCCCGCGCGGCGTCCAGCGCGGCGCGCGCGCGCTGGCCCGCCGCGTGCACCGAGCCGGGGTTGCCCCAGGCCGCGTCCTGCGCCGCCAGCCAGGCCGCGCGCGCCACCGGGCGCAGCGGCGCGGTGGCGTTGTGATCGAGGTAGGCGGGCATGCTGGCCAGTGTCGCCCCCCAGGCGGGCAGTCCACGGCCATGCGCACGCCTGGCCGGGCGATTGCTGGCCTCCGTCCCCCGGACCCCTAGTGTGCCGGCGCCGCCAACGCGGTCATCCCCTCCCGCACCTGGAAGCCCCCATGGCCACCACCCGCCCCGTCCTCGGAATCCTCCTCACTGCCGTGTGCGCCGCGCCCCTGGGCGCGGCCGAGCAGGAGGCCGCCGCGCCGCTGGAGCCGGCCGACCCGATCCCGACGGGCGCGACCCTGTTCGCGCGCACCGGTCTCGACCCGACCCACGTCACCACCGCGATCGGCGGCCGCTACGAGGTCGCCACCAACGACTACAACGGCTCGGACGCGACCGCCGAGGTGCTCAGGGGCTCCTACGTGTGGAACGAGCTCTCCATCGCCGCCACCGTGCCGGCGCGCGTGCGCGTCAACCCCGGCGCCGGCGACACCGAGCACGGCTTCGGCGACATCACCCTGCGCGGCGAGTACGCGCGCCGCCTCGACGAGCAGTTCTACGGCGCGGTCGGCCTCGACCTGACCCTGAACACCGCGGAGAAGGACGTGCTCGGCGGCAACGCCACCATCATCGCCCCGTTCGTCGCGGTGTCCTTCGAGCGCAACGTGAAGGAGCGCTGGATCGCCGAGCTCCACTACGCCACCGACGTCGCGCGCGAGGACGGCACGATCGCCCACACCCGGCGGCTCGAGGCCCGCCTGGGCTGGCTGCGCGACCTGGGCCACGGCTGGGTCGCCCTCCTCGAGGCGCGGCCCTCGCACGACGACGAGCGCGAGCACACCGGCCTGGCCGCGTTCGGCGCGCTCAGCAAGCTCATCGACGGGCACAGCGCCGCTCTCGGCGGACATCCTGCAGCCCATCGACCACGACGACCGGCACGACTTCGGCTGGCAGTTCGCCCTCGAGTACCGCTACAACTTCTTCTGAACCGCCGGCCGCGGCGGCCTGACCGCCGGATGACGCGGCCCGCGGTTGCCGCCCGTGGCCGCGGGCCCAGCCTCGACCCGACCAGCGGCGCCCCGCGGCCGCACCGAACGCGATGGAGCCCCGCCATGGACAGCGTGCGCCACATCCTGCACCTCGATGACAACCCCGCCGACCTCGAGCTGGTCCGCCTCGCCATCGCCGAGGCCGGCCACCGCGACATCGTCGTCGACGGCGTGGTCAGCCCGCAGGCCGCCCTCGACCGCATCGCCGCCGGCCCGGTGCCGGAGCTCATCATCTGCGACCTGCGCCTGCCCGACGGTGACGGCATGCAGTTCATCCAGCGCCTGCGCCGCCTGCCGGCGCTGGCGCGCGTCTCGGTCATCCTGCTGACCGGCGTGCAGGCGGCGGAGGAGCCGCGCGAGCAGCCCTTCGTCGCCGGCATCTACCACAAGCCCCCGGTGTGGACGGAGCTCGTCGAACTGATGTCCAGCCTGGTGCGGCGCTTCCTGCCCCCACGCGACGTCGTGGTCGTCCCGAGCCGCCCGCGCACGGATCATTGAGATCGAGGGCTGGCTGCCGGCTGCTGACGGCGGAAATGGCGGTCAACGCCGCCTTGTAGGAGGTGCGGGCGACCCGGTGGTTCGGAATAGTCGAGCGATTCAGAAATAGTGGCCGTCAGCCGTCAGCGCCCCGCCATCGGCACCACGTCGACCGCGACCGCGACGCGGTGCGCGCCACCGCCCAGGATCATGCCCTTGATCGGGCTGACGTCGCTGAAGTCGCGGCCGATGGCGACGGTGATGTGGCGCTCCGCCGGCAGGCAGTCGTTGGTCGGGTCGAGGTGCACCCAGCCGTCGCCGTGCGTGCCGGCGACGCCCGGGCAGTGCACCGCGGCCCAGGCGTGCGAGGCGTCGGCGCCGACCAGGCGCTCGACGCCGGGCGGCGGCGTGGTCTCGAGGTAGCCGCTGACGTAGACCGCCGGCAGGCCGAGCGAGCGCATGCAGCCGATCAGCACCTGCGCGAAGTCCTGGCAGACGCCGACGCGCCGCTCCAGCACCTCGGCCAGCGTGGTGGTCACCGAGGTCGCGCCCGAGGCGTAGGCGAAGTCGGCGTGGATGCGGTGGTTCAGGTCGATGGCCGCCGCCAGCAGCGGCCGGCCCGGCGTGAACGACGGCGCCGCGTACCCGGCGAGGTCGAGCGCCGTCGGCACCAGCGGCGAGTCGTGCAGGAACTCCTCGGGGCCCAGCGGCAGGAAGGCCCCGGGCGCGGTGCCGGCGCGCAGGCGGTCGCGCACCTCCTCCCAGGCCGGGGTGGCCTCGGCGTCGGGCACCGCCAGGGTGCGCATCTCGACCTCGCTGGTGGCGCGCACCACCAGCTCGCGGTGGTGGTCCTGCACGGTGAAGCTGCCCACGCGGTTGCCGAAGTAGTCGCGGCGCTCGTGCGACACCGCCGGCCCCGGGCTGACGGTCAGCTCGTGGCGCAGGCAGCGCTGCGTGGCGCTGTCGCGCGGCGCCAGGTGCACGACGTTGTGCGAGACCGCGACCGGCTCGAGGTACTGGTAGGTGGTGGTGTGGCGGACGCGGTAGCGCATCACACCTCTCCGCCGGCGGGCCCGGCCGCGGCCGTCGCCGCCGGCGCCGGGTTGCTGGTCAGGTGGCTGAGGTAGACGCGCGCGATGGTGTCGGAGAGCGTGCCCAGGTCGGCCGCCAGGCCGTCGATGAAGGCGGCCAGGCGCGTGGGCGCGCCCTCGCCGATGCGCCAGCGCCTGCGGGTCGGCGAGGCGCACGCGCGCGACCATGCCGAAGGCGAGGCGCTCCTCGGTGCTGGGCAGGGCGCGGTCGGCCGGCCGCGGCAGGGCGGCGACGTGCTCGGCGATGGCGGCGAGCTGGAAGGCCACCGCGCGCGGGTTGCTGGCGTCGGTCAGCAGCAGGTCCAGGACCGGCGCCGGCTGCAGGGTGGTGAGGTAGCGGCTGCGGTAGGTGATGGCGCTGTCGGCGACGTCGAGCGCGACCTCCAGGCCGGCGTCCGCGTGCGTCGCACCGTCGGCGATGCAGCGCGCGCAGCAGGTCGCAGGTGAACAGCGCGCGCTCCAGGCGGCGGCCGATGTCGAGGAAGCGCCAGCCCGGCCCGCGCGTGGTGTTCTCCATGCCCATCGCGGCGAGCGCGGCGAGCTCGACGACCACGCGGTTGAGCAGCACCAGGTCGTCGCCGAGCTGCGCGCCCGGCGCGCGCCGGCCGAGCTGCTGGTCGAGGTGGTTGACGATGCGCCAGGTGTCGTTGGACAGGCGGTCGCGCACCGCGAAGGCCGCGCGGTGCAGGCCGCGCAGCGTGGCGGGCAGGCCGCACGGCAGGGCCGGGTCGTGGATCAGCGCCAGGAAGCGCGCGCCGATGTCCAGGTCGTCGTCCTCGTCATCGTCCTCGGCGGGCAGGTGGCCGGTCTGGCGCAGCGCGCGCACCAGCGCGCCGAACTCGCGCCCGGCGAGCGAGCCCGGGTCGTCGGCGAGGCGCAGCACGCCGGCGCGCAGCAGGCGCGCGGTGTCCTCGGCGCGCTCGCCGTAGCGCCCCAGCCAGTAGAGGTTGTCGGCGACGCGGCTGGGCAGGTCGATGCCGCCGCGCTTGAGCTCGACCGGCGCGCCGACCGGGCGCAGCAGGGTGACGTGCGGGACCGGCCCGTCGGCCAGCACCCAGGTGTCCTTGCTGCCGCCGCCGCGCTGCATCGAGACGATCTGCGGCTGGCGCGCTTCCGTGGCGCGCGCGCCCGCCGCCGCCGCGATGCGCGTCAGCGCCCCGGGCATCACCGCGTAGGCGTCGCTGGTCGCGACCGCGAAGGCGCGCAGCGTCATCGGCCGCGGGCTGAAGCCGCCGCCGGTCCACACCGGCGTGGTCGAGAGCCGCACCTGCTCCTGGGCGATGTAGGCGAACGGGCGCGCGGCGATGCGCGCCAGCAGCGCCTCCTTGCCCGCGGCCGAGAGCTGGTTCGCCGAACACCGGCTCGCCGGCCGCGCCGGCGCCGGAGATCGGCTTGATCACCAGGTGCTCGAGGTTGGCCGCGACGTGGCTGAGCGTGGTGGCGACGTCCAGGCCGCACCACCAGCTCGGCACCGACTCCAGGCGCAGGTCCTCGCCCGAGCAGGTGCCGGCACAGCTTCGGCAGCAGCGGCATCCACGCCGGGTTCTGCGCCAGGCCGCTGCCCAGGGCGTTGACGATCGCGACGTTGCCGGCGCGCGCCGCCTGGACCAGTCCGGCGACCCCCAGCGTCGAGTCGTTGCGCAGCTCGAGCGGATCGCAGAAGTCGTCGTCGAGGCGGCGCAGCACCACGTCGACCGGGTGCAGGCCGCCGAGGGTCTTGAGGAACACGCAGTCGTCGCGCACGGTCAGGTCGCCGCCCTCGACCAGGGTGTAGCCCAGGTAGCGCGCCAGGTAGGCGTGCTCGAAGTAGGTCTCGTTGTACGGCCCGGGGGTCAGCAGCACGATGCGCGGGTTGTCGCGGTGGCGCGGCGCCAGGCGCACCAGGGTGTCGCGCAGGCGCGACGAAGAACGAGGCCAGCCGCTGCACGCGGCACTCGCGGTAGGCCTCCGGCAGGGCGCGCGACAGCACGATGCGGTTCTCGAGCGCGTAGCCCGCGCCGGAGGGCGCCTGGGCGCGGTCGGCGAGCGCCCGCCAGCGCCCGTCCGGCCCGCGCACCAGGTCGGCGCCGTAGAGGTGCAGGCGGTGGCCGCCGGGCACGCGCAGCTCGTGGCAGGCGCGCAGGAAGCCGGGGTGGGCGAACACCGCGGCCGGCGGCAGCAGGCCCTCGCGCAGCAGGCGCTGCGGTCCGTAGCAGTCGGCCAGGATCAGGTCGAGCAGGTGCGCGCGCTGCGCCAGCCCCAGCGGCGACCCCCTCCCACTCGCGCGCCGGGATGACCTCGGGGATGGCGTCGAGCTGCCACGGCCGGTCGAGCCCCTGCGGGTCGCCGTAGACGTTGTAGGTGACGCCGTTCTCGCGGATCAGGCGCAGCGCGTGCTCCCAGCGCCCGGCGAGGGCGGTGGGGCCCAGGCGCTCGAGCTCGCCGGTCAGCCCGCGCCAGTGCGGGCGCAGCTCGCCCTGGGCGTCGCGCAGCTCGTCCCAGCCCTCGGGCGGGACGTAGCCGTCGAGCAGCCGCGCCGCCGTCGACCGCCGCCGGCGGCAGGGCGTGCAGGCGCTGCTGGCTCTGCAGGTGCGCCTGCGGCTGGGGCTGCGGGTGCTGCTGCGGGTGCTGGTGCTGGTACTGCTGCTGGGGGTGCTGGTGCTGGTGCTGCGACGGCAGGTACGGCGGCGGCTGCTGGGCCGGCGGCGGCATCGACGTCATGGCGACGCCGGCGGCAGCGGCGCGGCGGGACCGGCGGCGGCGGGGGCGGCCCCTCGGGTGTGGCGTTCTGATCGGCGTCCATGAAGCGCCCAGGGTCGCCACCGTCCTGGGGGCGGTCAACGGGCAGCAGCGGTCCGCTCGCCATGGCTCAGCCCCGGGTCTGGCGCAGATCGAGCGTGTAGGGGAACTCCGCGCTCCGCGCCGGCGCGATGCCGGTGACCAGGTGGCGGTAGCCGGACGAGCCCGGCGAGTGCCGGTTCATGCTGAAGCGCGCGTGGCGGCGCGCCTCGGCCTCGTTGGCGTTGACCGGGAACGTGTCGTAGTTGCGCCCGCCCGGATGCGTCGACGTGGTAGGTGCAGCCGCCGACCGACCGGCTCGTTCCAGGTGTCGACCAGGTCGAAGACCAGCGGCGCGTGCGACGCCGATGGTCGGGTGCAGGCACGACGGCGGCTGCCAGGCGCGGAAGCGCACGCCGGCCACGAACTCGCCTCGGTGCCGGTCGGGTGCAGCGGCAGGCGGCACGCCGTTGCAGGCGACGATGTGGCGCGTCGCCGGTCATGCCCGGCACCTTGACCTGCATGCGCTCGAGCGAGGAATCGACGTAGCGCGCGGTGCCGCCGGCGGCGGCCTCCTCGCCGAGCACGTGCCACGGCTCGAGCGCGCTGCGCAGCTCGAAGTGGATGCCGCGGTGGGTGAACTCGCCGTAGCGCGGGAAGCGGAACTCGACGTGCGGCGCGAACCACTCCGGCTCGAAGCGGTAGCCGGCCTCGCCGAGGTCGGCGAGCACGTCGTCGAAGTCCTGCTCCGACGAAGTGCGGCAGCATGAAGCGGTCGTGCAGCTGCGTGCCCCAGCGCGCCAGGCTGCTGCTGGTAGGGCTGCTTCCAGAACCGCGCGACCAGGCGCGCGCAGCAGCAGCTGCTGCGCCAGGCTCATGCGCGCGTGCGGCGGCATCTCGAAGGCGCGCAGCTCGAGCAGGCCGAGGCGGCCGGTGGCCGAGTCCGGCGATGTACAGCTTGTCGATGCAGAACTCGGTGCGGTGGGTGTTGCCGGTGACGTCGACCAGCAGGTGGCGCAGGATGCGGTCGACCAGCCACGGCGGCACGTTCGCTGCGCCGTGGTCGGGGATCTGGTCGAAGGCGATCTCGCAGCTCGTAGAGTGGTCTCGGTGCGCGCCTCGTCCGACGCGCGGCGCCTGGCTGGTCGGCGCCGATGAACAGCCCCGAGAACAGGTAGGACAGCGCCGGGTGGTTGTGCCAGTAGGCGAGCAGGCTGCGCAGCAGGTCGGGGCGGCGCAGGAACGGGCTGTCGGCCGGCGTGGCGCCGCCCATGGACGATGTGGTTGCCGCCGCCGGTGCCGGTGTGGCGGCCGTCGAGCATGAACTTCTCGGTGCCGAGGCGCGTCTGGCGCGCCTCGTCGTAGAGCGCGGTGGTGGTGTCGACCAGCTCGCGCCAGTTCGCGGCGGGGTGGATGTTGACCTCGATCACGCCGGGGTCGGGCGTGACCTGCGAGCATGCGCAGCGCGGTGTCGCGCGGCGGCGTGTAGCCCTCGATCAGCACCGGCATGCCCGTGGCGCGCCGCGGTGTCCTCGATCGCGGCGACCAGCTCGAGGTAGTCCTCGAGGTACGGCAGCGGCGGCATGAAGACGTGGAGGATGCCGCCGCGCGGCTCGACGCACAGCGCGGTGCGCACGATCCAGGCGGCGGATTCGCTCGGCCCGGGCTTGCGCTCGGCGCGCAGCCAGTCGCCGGCGGCGTCGCTCGGCCTGCGCGGCGCTCGGCCGCGCCGGCTGGACCGGCGCCGCGGCGCGCCGGCCGCGCAGGCTGCCGCGGCGCTGCCGGCGGGCGCAGCTGCGCGCGCGCGGGCAGCGGCGGTCGCAGCGCGAGCGGATCGAGTCGGCTGCTCGCCGATCGGTCCTCGGGCGCGCGCCCAGGGCAGCGAGTCGAGCGGCAGGCGCAGCCCGATCGGCGAATCGCCGGGCATCAGGTAGAGGTGCTCCTGGCGCAGGAACCACGGCCCGCTCACCCAGCCGGGCCCGCTGCCGCCGCGCACGCGGCCGAGCGGCAGCACGTGGCCGACGACCTTGTCCGAGCCCCTGGCTCGAAGATCTTGCGCGAAGCGCAGGCGCGCTCCTGCTCGGTCGTCGAGCTTGTTGGCGAGCGGATCGACGTTGCTGGGCAGCCGGCGCTCCTTCCACAGGTAGTACCAGGCGTCCTCGTAGGCCGGCATCAGCCACTTCGGCGCCGACGCCGAGGCGCTCGGCTGAGCGCGGTGATGAACGCGCCCGAGTCCTCGTCGGTGTGACCGGCCGGCTTGCGCTCGTCGGCGAACAGCGCCGGGTCGCGTCCAGATCGGCTCGCCGTCCTTGCGCCAGTAGCAGCCGAGCGCCCAGCGCGGCAGCGGCTCGCCCGGGTACCACTTGCCCTGGCCGATAGTGCAGCAGCGCGCCGTGGGCGAAGCGCTCGCGCAGGCGGTGGAGCAGCTCGCCGGCGAGCAGGCGCTTGTTCGGGCCCAGCGCCGCGGTGTTCCACTCGGCGCCGTCCATGTCGTCGATCGACACGAAGGTCGGCTCGCCGCCCATGGTCAGGCGCACGTCGCCCGCGGCGAGGTCGGCGTCGACCTTCTGCCCGAGCGCCTCGATGCCGGCCCACTGCTCCTCGGTGTAGGGCTTGGTGACGCGCGGGTCCTCGTGGATGCGCGTCACGGTCATGCGGAAGTCGAAGCTGGTCTCGGTCTCCTCGGCGCCGCCCAGCACGGTGAAGCCGCCGCTGATCGGCGCCGCGCTCTGCGGGTCGGGCGGCAGGCGAGCGGGATGTGGCCCTCGCCGGCGAGCAGGCCCGAGGTCGGGTCGAGGCCGATCCAGCCGGCGCCCGGCAGGTAGACCTCGGCCCAGGCGTGCAGGTCGGTGAAGTCGCTGTCGGTGCCCGACGGGCCGTCGAGCGGCTTCACGTCGGCGGTGAGCTGGATCAGGTAGCCCGAGACGAAGCGCGCCGCCAGGCCGAGGTGGCGCAGGATCTGCACCAGCAGCCACGCCGAGTCGCGGCACGAGCCGCTGCGCTTGGCCAGGGTCTCCTCGGGGCTCTGCACGCCCGGCTCCAGGCGGATCAGGTAGCCGATGTGCTTGCCCAGGTCGCGGTTGATGTCGACCAGCGAAGTCCACGCTGTTGCGCTTGACCCGCGGGATGGCGGCGAGGTACCTCTCGAACTCCGGCGTCAGCGGCAGGGTCTCGAGGTAGGGCTTGAGCTCGCGCTCCAGCGCCGGCTCGTACGTCGAACGGCCAGAACTCGCCCGCCGGCTCGACGAAGAAGTCGAACGGGTTGATGATGGTCATGTCCGCGACCAGGTCGACCTCGATGCGCAGCTCGCGGGTCGGCTCGGGGAACACGAAGCGGGCCAGGAAGTTGCCCTGCGGGTCCTGCTGCCAGTTGAGGAACTGCTGCGCCGGGGTCGCCTTCAGCGAGTAGCTGAGCACCGGGGTGCGGCAGTGCGCCGCGGGGCGCAGGCGCACCACCTGGGGCGACAGCTGGACCGTCTCGTCGTAGCGGTAGTGCGTGACGTGGTTGAGGGCGACGCGGATGGTCATGTGGTCTTCTGGGCCTGGGCGGCGGGCTTCACCGGCGTGGGGTGGAACAGCTCGGCGTTGGCGGCGTTGCAGACGGCGGCGAGGCGGGTGCTGAGGTCCAGCAGGGGCGCGGCGCTGGCGACCAGCGCCGCGCTGTCGAGCACGCGCACGTCGCTGACCAGGTCGCGGGCGCCGGCCAGGGCCTGGCTGGTGCCGCCACGGCTCGCGGTCAGCTGCACCAGCGCGTCCTCGAGCAGCGCCAGCGCGCCGGCCAGGGTGCGCGGCGAGGCCGGGTGGCGCACCAGCAGTTCGGCGACGCGGCGCGGGTCGATGACGTCCTCGTAGGCGCGGCGGTAGGCTTCGAGGCAGCCCGCGGCGACCAGCATGCCGATCCAGTCGCGGTGGCGCGGGGTGCCGATCGCCGGGGTCTTGAGGCTGCCCGCCCCCGCCAGGCTCGCGGCGAGCAGGCGCGCCATGAAGTCGGCGCGCTCCACCGCCTGGCCGTAGGCCAGCACGTGGAAGATCTCGTCGCGGTTGAGGTCGGAGATCGCGCCGCGGATCCACTGGCAGTGCTGGCGGATGCGCGCCAGGACCTCGTCGACGCCGCGCCGCTGCACGGCGTCGGCGTCGAGCGCGTTGATGTCCAGCCAGGTGCTGCTGATCGCGTCCCACAGCTCGGCGGTGAGCGCGTGGCGCACGGTGCGCCCGTTCTCGCGCACCGCGCCCAGGCTCGAGATCATGCTCGAGGCGTTGTCGCGGTCGCAGACCAGGTGCGCGATCACCGCGTTGGCGCGCTCGGCGGTGCCGGCGGGACCGGCGGCGACGGGGCCGGCGAAGCGCGCCGGATCGCCGGCCAGGGCCAGCGCGGTGCGCCACGCGCGCGCCGGGTCGCCGGCGGCCTCGGGAGCGAGCGCGGCGCCCATGGCGGCGGTCAGCACGCGCGCGGTGTTCTCCGCGCGCTCCAGGTAGCGGGCCAGCCACGAGGCGTTGGCGGCTAGGCGGCTCAGCACGCGCGCGTCCTTTCTGCGCGCGCTGCGCGCGCTGCGCGCGCATCCGCGTCCTCGGGCGCCGACTCCTCGAGCACCCAGGTGTCCTTGGTGCCGCCGCCCTGCGACGAGTTGACGACCAGCGAGCCCTCCTTGAGCGCGACGCGCGTCAGCGCGCCCGGCACCAGCGTGCAGCACGGCCCCTCGCCGGAGGCGCCGCCGCTGAGCACGTACGGGCGCAGGTCGACGTGGCGCGGCGCGATGCCCTGCGCGACGAAGGTCGGGCAGGTCGACAGCGCCAGGGTCGGCTGGGCGATGAAGTCCTCGGGATCGGCGAGGATGCGCTGCTTGTAGGCCTCGCGCTCCGCCACCGTGCTGGTCGGGCCGACGAGCATGCCGTAGCCGCCCGAGCCGTGCACCTCCTTGACCACCAGCTCGGCGAGGTGCTCGAGCACGTAGGCGCGGTCGTCGGCCTTGCGCAGGCGGTAGGTCGGCACGTTCGAGAGGATCGGCTCCTCGCCGAGGTAGAAGCGGATCATGTCCGGCACGTACAGGTAGATGGCCTTGTCGTCGGCGACGCCGTTGCCGACGGCGTTGGCGAGGTTGACGCGCCCGGCGCGGTAGACCTCCATGATGCCCGGCACGCCCAGGCAGCTGTCCGGGCGGAAGGCGAGCGGGTCGATGAAGTCGTCGTCGACGCGCCGGTAGATCACGTCGATGCGGCGCGGCCCGGCGGTGGTGTTCATCCACACCCAGCCGTCGTCGACGAAGAGGTCCTGGCCCTCGACCAGCTCGACCCCCATGCGCTTGGCGAGGAAGGCGTGCTCGAAGTAGGCGCTGTTGGCCGCGCCCGGCGTCATGACCACCACCGTCGGGTCGGTGACCCCGGCCGGCGCGCAGGCGCGCAGGTTGCTGAGCAGCGCCTCGGGGTAGTGGTCGACCGGCGCGATCTGCTGCCGGCGGAAGAACTCGGGGAAGAGCTGGCGCATCGCGGCGCGGTTCTCGAGCATGTAGGACACGCCCGACGGCGTGCGCAGGTTGTCCTCGAGCACGTACCACTGCTCGGGCCCGACCCGCACCACGTCGACGCCGGCGATGTGCGCGTGCACCCCGTGCGGCAGGTCGACGCCGACCATGGCCTTGTTGAAGAGCGGGTTGGTCAGCACCTCGTCCGCCGGCACCACCCCCGCCTTGAGGATCTCCTGGCCGTGGTAGATGTCGTCCAGGAAGCGGTTGAGGGCGCGCACGCGCTGGCAGCAGCCCGTCGAGACGGTCTTCCACTCCACCGCCGAGAGGATGCGGGGCATGACGTCGAAGGGGATCAGGCGCTCCGTCCCGCTGGCGTCGCCGTAGACGTTGAAGGTGATGCCGCGGCGCTTGAAGATGGTCTCGGCCGCGCGGCGCTTGCCCTCGAGGTGGTCGGAACTGGCGGTGGTCAGCCACTCCGACAGGGGCTGGTAAGGGGCGAAGGTGCCGGCGGCACCCCCCATCTCGTTGTAGGCGCGTGGACGCACAGGGGACACCGCTCGGGGAGGGGCGGCCGGGGTGGCGGTCGCCGGGGTGTTGATCTTGGTAGTCACGGCGACGAGAAGACGCGGCAGGGTGGGGGTGTCAATTGATGCGAGGACTTACAAATCGCGTGGAAGCCGGGATTTTCCGCATCAAAATGGGTGTTCATTCGAACCGACAAGGGAGTCGGGCACTGCTGCTGGGCCAGCACGCGGACCGGGCCTGTGCTTGAGGATGACCGCTAGCCGGGTATGGGCACCAGGGGATTTTTCCGGCTCGCCCGGAATGCAGCCCAAGCGCGACCGCATCCGCCTCGGCACCCACAGCAGGGTCGATGCCCCGACCAGCAGCGGGCACGCATGGCGGGACCGCGAGCTCGACCTAGCCTGGGGCATGCGCGGCTACCTCCTCGTCGACCACGGCAGCCGCCGCGCCCAGGCCAACGCCCAGCTCGACGACATGGCCGCGCGCGTCGCCCGCCTGCGCCCCGACGCGGTGGTCGGCGCCGCCCACATGGAGATCGCCGAACCCGGCATCGCCGCCGGCTTCGCCGCCCTGGTCGCGCGCGGCGCCACCCGCATCGCGGTGCTGCCCTACTTCCTCGGCGATGGCCGCCACCTGTCCGAGGACATCCCGCGGCTGGTGGCGGAGGCCGCGGCCGGCCACCCCGGGGTCACCTGGACGATCGGCGCGGCGCTCGGGCCGCATGATCTGCTGGCGGGCCTGCTGCTCGACCGCCCAGCAGGCGCGCAGGGCGCGATAGGGATCGTCCAGCGCCGCACCCACGTCCAGCCTGGCGTCAGCCGCGACCTTGAGCGCCACCAGCTGCAGGAGCGCGAGCGTGGTGTCGCGCTCCCAGGCGCAGTCCCCACCTGCGGTCAGGTCACGGCGCGCCGCGGTCACGGCGCCCTGAGCCGCTGAGCGCAGCGTCGCTTCCGAGGTCATCGCGTAGAGCTGGACGAGGGCCAGGGTGATGGCGGCGTGGTCGCGCGCGTCATCCGCGCAGCGCCCGTCCGGCCGTTGCCGCGCCCGCAGCGCGGCAACGGCCTCCTGCAGGACCTTCTTCATGCGGCCGGGCGTGATGTTGTCCGCCCCCTCATCCATGAGCGCCATCATGGCGAAGGCCGTGCTCGCCGCCCGGTCCGGCCGCCAGCGCCCCGGTCCGGGCGGCGCTGTGGCGGCCGGCCAGCAGCCGTCGGCCTCCTGGTGTTTTCGCAACCACCCGGGCAGCGAGGCGTGGGAGATGGACAGGTAGGCCGCGCGCACCAGCGCCCGGTCCGCGGCGGCGGACGCGTCGCGGTGCCTGAGGACCGCCGCGAGCACGGCATCCGTGCTCGCCGGGTGCCGTTCGGTCCACTCGCGAGCCAGGTCGGCGAGCGCACCGTCCGGGGGGCCCGCGGCGAGGGCCGCCAGCAGCGCCGCTTCGTCCGCCGCGTGCGGGAAACGGTCCTCGAGCGCGGCGAGCGCCCCACTGCGGTAATCGCTCGGATCACTGCTCGCGACGCCGCCGATCGCGTGGAGCTCGGCGATCACCGCCTGCGGGGACGGCAGCAGTCCGAGGTAGACCGCCGGCCACCAGGCGCGCAGCACCAGCAGCGCGATGGCCGCAGCCATACCCAGGCAGGCGAGGACCACCGCGCAGCGCAGCGCGCGGTGCACCGTGGCCGAACGTGGTGGGGTCGCTGCAGGCATGACCGATCGTGGGCGGTGCGCCGTGCGGGTCCCGGGCAATGCAAACCTGCACCCCGCCCTGTAATGGTCATCGCCGGCTTGAGCGCGTGCCCACGGCAGGGGTGACCGGGCGGGGGCGGCTGACGGAGTGCGCACCCCCCGCCACCCTGCCCTTGCCCCACCCGCCCCCCGCCAACGATGCCGCCCATGCCCGATCCCGCCGCCGCCGCCCAGCAGGTCCTCGCCTGGTGGGACCACCGCCCGCTCGCCGCCATCGCGGCCGAACTGGACGACCTGGACGACGGCCACGCCGCTGCTCGTCGCCGCCGACGCGCTCGCCGACGCCGCCGACAGCGATGACGAGGCGCTGCGCGGCGCCGGCATCAGCCGCGCTCTTCGCCGGCCTGGTCGAGCCGCTCAACGACAGCTTCGCGCCGGCCGGCCGCGCCATCTACGCGCGGCTGTTCGCGCGCATCGCCTGGCGCGTCGCCGGCCGCACGCCGGCGCTCGCCGCGCAGCTCGCCGCCTTCGGCATCGCCAGCGAGCAGGCGCTGTGCGCGCGCCACGCGCGCGCCCGCCACGCCGCGGCCGGCCCGCTGCCGGCGAACGTGCGCCGCGTGGTGGTGCTCAGCCGCGTCACCATCGGCGCCGACGTGCTGCTCTCCAGCCTGGTGCTGCAGCGCCTGCACCAGCGCTTCCCGCAGGCCGAACTGGTGCTGCTCGGCGACGCCAAGCTGCAGGGCCTGTTCGGCGGCCTGGCGAAGGCGCGCGTGCAGCCCATCGCCTACGCGCGGCGCGGGCCGCTGCGCGAGCGCCTCGCGAGCTGGCTGACGGTGGTCGCGGCGGTGCGCGACCTCGGCGCCGACCTGGTGGTCGCGCCCGACTCGCGCCTCGACCAGCTCGGCCTGCTGCCGGTCACCGCCGACGCCGAGCGCTACCTGCTGTGGGAGAACACCCAGCCCGAGGGCGCCGCGCCCGAGAGCCTGGCGGTGCTGCTCGACCGCTGGCTGGTGCGCCGCCTCGGCCTGGGCGACGTGGCGCCGGCCATGCCCCTGGTCACCTTCGACGCCGCCACCGCGGCGGTGCGCGCGCGCCTCGCCGCCGCCTTCGGTCCGGGACCGCTGTGCGCGATCAAGCTCGACCACGGCGGCAACCCCGCCAAGGCGCTGCCGCGCGCCGCCGAGGTCCAGCTCGTGCAGCGCGCCCAGGCGCTCGGCTGGCGCGTGCTGCTCGACCGCGGCTTCGGCCCCGCCGAGCTCGCCAACAGCGACGCCCTGGTGGGCGCGCTCGGCACGGTCGCGGTCGACATCGATGACAGCGGCCAGGACCTGGGGCTGGCGGTGGCGACGCTGCCCGCGGGCGCGCTCGCCCACGCCTCGCTGATCCGCTTCCACGGCTCGATCGCCGGCTGGGCCGCGGCCCTCGCCGGCTGCGGCCTGGCGCTCAGCTATGACAGCGTCGGCCATCACCTCGCGGGCGCGCTGGGCATCCCCGTGCTGGTCGCCTTCACCGGCTACGCCGACCCCGCCTTCCCCGTCGCCTGGCAGCCGCGCGGCCGCGCCGGCGTCGTGATGGTGCGCATCCCGACCGCCGACAAGACCGCTCCGGAGTCCTGGCAGGGGCTCCTCGCCGCCTTCCCCAAGCCCGGCCAACCCCTTTCCATGCAGTCGTTTGGATGAGCATCATTGAAGCCGGCCGGCAGTGCGTACAATGCCCCGTTCACCCATCACGTCGCCGAATCCCGGTTCGACCGGGAACGGGGGAACCACTCACCCGGGGCGTATCGCGGCCAGCCGCGTAGGGCACTCTTCGCCCGAGCCCGTCAGCTAACCTCGTAGGCGTGAAGAGGCGACTCCGTGCACCGGAAGCGTCCTCCTGTGAGCAGCCGGAGCGCCTCCATGTCCATCGATCGTCCCCCATCACCCACGCCCGGCACCGGTGCGGCCGCGCCGTCCCCCGACGCCAGCGGCCGCCTGCCCAGCGACGAGTCGCGCTCCAGCCTGGTCCGCCTCAAGCGCATGCTGTTCGGCGGTCCCAAGGACATCGAAGACCGCTCGCTGCTGCACCGCCTGAGCCTGGTCGCCTTCCTGGCCTGGATCGGCCTGGGCGCCGACGCGCTGTCCTCGTCCGCCTACGGCCCCGAAGAGGCCTTCAAGGCCATCGGCCACCACCGCTACCTGGCGCTCGGCCTGGCCCTGGCCACCGCCGGCACGGTGTTCGTCATCTCCGCGGCCTACAGCAAGCTGATCGAGAACTTCCCCAACGGCGGCGGCTACGGCGTGGCGCGCGCGCATGCTGGGCGCGCGTGCCGGCGTGGTCAGCGGCTGCGCGCTGCTCGTCGACTACGTGCTGACCATCACCATCTCGATCGCGGCGATGGGCGACGCCATCTTCAGCTTCCTGCCGCCGTCCTGGCTGCCGTGGAAGTTCAGCGCGCGAGGTCGCCTCCATCGTCATGCTGCTCGGGCTGAACCTGCGCGGCATCCGCGAATCGATCCTGCTGCTCGCGCCGATCTTCCTCATCTTCGTCATCACCCACGCCATCCTCATCTTCGGCGGCCTGGCGCTGCACGCGCCCGAGATCGCCAGGACCGCGCAGGTGGTCAGCGACAGCTACCACGCCGACCTCTCGACCATCGGCCTCGGCGCGATGCTGCTGATCTTCCTCAACGCCTACTCGATGGGCGGCGGCACCTACACCGGCATCGAGGCGGTGTCGAACGCCCTGCCGCTGATGCGCGAGCCGCGCGTGCAGACGGCCAAGCGCACCATGGTCTACCTGGCGATCTCGCTCGCGGTCACCGCCGGCGGCCTGATCCTCTGCTACCTGCTGTGGCGCGTCACGCCGACCGAGGGCAAGACCATGAACGCGGTGCTCGCCGAGGAGGTCGGCCGCGCCCTGCCCTTCGGCCAGGGCTTCGTGGTGGTGACCCTGGTCGCCGAGGCGGTGCTGCTGCTGGTCGCGGCCCAGGCCGGCTTCATCGGCGGCCCGCGCGTGATCGCCAACATGGCCGTCGACTCGTGGTTCCCGCGCCGCTTCGCCGCGCTCTCCGAGCGCCTGACCACCGAGAACGGCCTCTACCTGATGGCCGCCGCCTCGCTCGTCGCGCTGTTCTGCACGCACGGCCGCGTCGACACCATCGTCGTCATGTACTCGATCAACGTGTTCCTGACCTTCAGCCTGACCATGGCCGGCATGGTGCGCTACTGGCTGCGCCGGCGCGGCCCGCCGGCGACCCAGGTGCGCCGCCTGGCGCTGTTCGGCTTCGGCCTGGTGCTGTGCCTGGTCATCCTGGTGGTGACCGTGGTCGAGAAGTTCAGCGAAGGCGGCTGGATCACCCTGACCGTCACCGGCGCGCTGGTCGCGCTGTGCTTCCTCATCCACGCCCACTACCAGGCGGTGAACGCCAAGGTCGCCAAGCTCTTCGGCGAGCTCGCCGGCCTGCCGCACTCCGGCAAGCCGGTCGCCGCGCTCGACCCGGCGCAGCCCACCGCGGTGGTGCTCGTCGCCGGCTTCGGCGGCCTGGGCATCCACACCGTGCTCAACGTCTTCCGCGTCTTCCCCGGGCACTTCAAGAACCTGGTGTTCGTCTCGGTGGGCGTGATGGACTCCGGCGGCTTCAAGGGCGACGACACCGTCGACGCGCTCAAGGAGCGCACCGAGGAGGCCCTGCGCAAGTACGTCGAGCTCGCCGCCCGCCTGGGCGTGCCCGCCGACCTACCGCTTCGAGGTCGGCACCGACGCGATCGACGAGGCCGAGCGCGCCTGCATCCAGATCTGCAAGGAGTTCCCGCGCGCCACCTTCTTCGGCGGCAAGGTGATCTTCAAGCGCGAGCGCTGGTACCAGTGGCTGCTGCACAACGACACCGCGCACGCGGTGCAGAAGCGGCTGCACTGGGCGGGCAAGACCATGGTGATCCTGCCGGCCAGGATCCGCTGATCATTGGGGAAGACCCGAGACCCGAGAGTGTATCGTAGGCACGTGATCGCAGTTCGATTCGTACGTCCCTCCGATCGCAACTGGACTCGAGACCACATACCGCTACCCGAGACCGCTATCCAGGGTCCAGGGTCTAGGGTCTAGGGTCTAGGGTCCACGGTCGGGTCCGCCGCCCCAGCAGGTCCCGCGCGCACCACGCGATCAGCTCCTCGTGGCGCGGCTCCGTCAGCCGGTGGTCGCCGGCGACCAGGTGGAGTTCCACGCCCTCACCCTGGTCGGCGTAGGTCCGGCTGCCGCGCCAGTCGACGGTCTCGTCCTGGCGGCCGTGGACGATGGCCACGGGGACCCCTGGCGCAGCGGGCACCGCCGGCAGGCGCAGGCACGAATCGAGGAAGCCGACGCCGAGCGGCCGCTCCTGCCCGCTCGCGTGGTGGGTGAACATCCGCTGGCCATCGCGCCGCCACGCCGCCACGCCCTGCGCACCGAGCATCTCCGTCCAGCGCGTGGTGAACCCGAACGCCGGCGCGAGCAGCAGCAGCGCCGCGGCACGCGGCACCAGACCCTGCGCCGCGAGCAGCGCCGCCGTGTAGCCCCCCAGGCTGGAACCGATCAGCAGCACGCCACGACCATCGTCCGGCAGCGCCGCCACCGCCGCGGCCGCCCGCTCCACGATGCGGTCGAGGGTGAGCGAGAAGAAATCCCCGGCCTCGAGGTCGGGGATCGCGTACGACGCCACCGCCCCCGCCAGGCGCTTGCCGAGCGCGACGCCCTTCGCCGTGGCTGGGCCAGAGCCGAAACCGTGCAGATAGATGGCGTGCATCATGTGCGCAGCGCCGTTTCCATCGCCGCGGCGGTGATCGACCAGTGGGTCGCCTGCCAGACCACCGCACCCGCGCGCAGCAGGAAGAGCTGCGGGCTCTGATGCACGTACCTCAAACGGGTCGCCACCCAGTTCGACAGCGGCCGCTGCGTCTGCACCACCAGCAGCCCGGCCTGCTGGTCGGGGTGCGCAGCGAGGAATGCGGTGAACTCGTCGAACGCCGCGGCGCTGATGCCGCAGGTGCTGGAGTGCTTGAGCAGCCACGCCGGCGCCGCGCTGGCGAGCAGCGCCTCGACCTCGGACTCGGTACTGACGGGATGGTGCACGTTCGGGTTCCTGCAGCAGGGTGAGCGGCGGAGCATACTCGAGCCCCGGCCATCGCCAGGGGGCGCCGCGCCAGGATTGGGCGCTCCCTAGTGCCCTGTCCGGTACATCCACTGACTATGGCGCCGGCCCCGTCGGCTGGCTGCAAGGCGCGTCCGACGAGGCGATAGCAGCGCTATCGCAAGGAGGATGCAACGCGGCAGACGGCCGGCGCGGCCAAGCCAGAGGCAGTGGATGTACCGGACAGGACACTAGGGCTTCGACCGTTCGAGCGCGAACTTCACCGTCCCCTTGATGCCGCTCGCGCGCAGGTTGGACCCGAGCGTGAAATCGGCGTCGAGCGGCAGGAAGAAGCCATCGATGCTGGCGATGCCGTCCTTCTCCAGCGCCGCGGTGAAGGTCACCGCGCACTCGCCGTGGACCTTGCCGTCGGGGATCGGGATCAGCGTGCTCGACCAGGCGAGGTCGCAGTGGTCGACGACGCCCTTGACCGCGCCGCGCAGGTCGGTCGCCGAGAAGTACCCGCGCAGCCCCGCCGAATAGCCGTCCGGCAGCGGCTCGCCCTGCTCGTCGGTGGCGCGCACCAGGATCTCCTCGCTGCGCAGCACGCCGCCGGCGACCTCCAGGGTGGCGTTGAAGATCGGCCGGCGCGGCGCGAGCGCCAACCAGGTGTTGGGCAGGCGCAGTTCGCCGCGGTGCACCTGCCCGAGCAGGTGCGTGCTGAGGCGGTTGCTGCGCCACGACCACTCGCCATGGGTATCAGCATCGAATTGGCGCAGCACGTCGGGCAGCTCGAGCCCGGTGATCTTCGCCGCGGCGAGCGTGCCGCTGATGACCTCGCCCTCGGGGCGCAGCGACGTGCTGAAGGTCAGCCCGCCGCGCAGATCGGGCAGGCTGGTCGGACCCTTCAGGCGCACGAGCAGCGCCTCGACCGCCGGCAGGTCGACCACCAGCGTGCTGTCCGACCCGTTCCCGGCCCAGCGCACCGCGCCCACGCCCGTGAGCAGCGCCTCGCTCTCCCAGTCCGACCCCTTGGGCTTGAGCGAGACCTTGCCGTCGACGGTGCCGAACGCCCAGCCGCGCCACAGCACGCGCATCTGCTCGACCTCGGCGGTGAAGTCGCGGATGCCGTCGTCGACCTTCACCTTGAGGGTCAGCGCCCGGCCGGCCGCCAGGTTGACCTCGCTGGGCAGGAACGGCTGGAGCAACGACAGCGGCACGCTGGTTCCCTCGACGTCCAGCGGCGTGTCGGGCTTCCAGGTGATGGTCGCCTGGCCCGGTCCCGGACAGCACCGCGCCGTACGCTCCACCCCACGGGCTGCGGCTCGAGGTGCATGCTCGCCTGCGGCATGACCGCCAGGATGGCGTCGACCGGGATCTTCGCCGGCAGCGGGATGCGCGGTCCGGGGTGCCACGTCGCGGCGGTGACGTCGACGATGTTGTCCATGAGATTGACCGTCAGGCCGCCATCGAGGCGGCCCATGGCCTCGTCCTTGAGCCGGACGGTGTCGAGCTTGAGGCGCGCGCGGTCGAGGATCAGGCCCGCCGTCGCGCCCCCACCGTTCCACGCCAGCTTCAGGTCGCCGGTGAAGTGCTGCGCGGGATTGTCCGCTTCCACCACCGACCCGCCCACGTCGACCAGCGGCGGGATCCACGGCCAGGAATCGTCGGCCACGCGCTTCACCAGCGCCAGCGCCGCGAGGTCGTCGCACAGCGGCCGCACCTCGATCTGCCCGCGCGGCAACCCGATGCGGTAGAAGCGCTCGCCCTCGGGCGTCGTCCTGGTGGCGATCGCGACCTCGAGCGTGCTGCCGCTCAACTGGCAGGTCGCGGTTCCCGGACACCGCTGGTCCGAGCGCGTTGATGTCGGCCTTGACCCCGGTCAGGCGCGGGTGGCCGTCGACCTGCGCATCACCGCTGATGAGCAGGCGCAGCGGCCGGTAGGGCGGCGCCGCCGGGTAGGTGTTCTCCGCCAGGATCAGGCCGTGCAGGAAGCGGATGGAGCGCGCGGTCAGCAGCAGGTGCACGCCCTCGAGCGTGAGCGTGTCGATGTGCCCGCTGAGCACCGGCCCGCTGATCACCACGCGGTCGATGACCGCCGCCGCCGGGGCGCCGCGTTCCTGGCTGATGGCCACGCCGTGCACCACCACCTCGGTGCTGCTGATGAACTCGACCTGGCCGACGCGCGCATAGCCGGGCAGGCGGTCGTGGAAGGCGTGCTCGATCAGCCGCCCGAGCTGGTTGGTGGCGAGCGCCCACCACACTCCGCCGGCCACCGCCAAGGGCAGGCCCAGCAGCACCACCGCCGCGATGATCCAGCGCTTCCTGCGGGTCATGACGGCCGACGGCTTCCGATGCGGGGCGGCACGGGCATGGCCCGAGTCTCCCATCGCCGCGCAGCGGGCAAGCGCAGGCCGAGGCCGACCCGTGCCCATGGGCCCGCCCGACCCCCTCAGACCGTGGCCACCGTCAGCGGCAACTGGCGTTCCAGTTTGCCGTCGATGGCGAGGTCGATGCGGTACTTGCCCGGCCCCGGGAAGGTCAGGTCGCGGATGCGGATGACCGAGTTGAACAAATAGTAATCCAGGTCGCTGGTGCCGAAATCGACGCGGATCCCCGTCTCGAGCGGCGAGACGATGTCCTTGCCGTCGTAGGTGATGATGCGCGCGCGCAACGAGTGGGCGCCGTACTCGATGCGCGAGAAGCGGATGCGCAGCACCAGGGTGCACTCGGGGTGGACGATCGGAACCTGCCCGACCTTGGCGTAGATGCTGTCGAAACTGCCGAGCAGGCTGAGTTTTCCCCCTGTTCGGTGGCGGCGTCGCAGAGCGAGAAGATCTCGATGTCCATGGCGTCTCCGGAGGCGCGATCGTCACCAACGCGTGGGCGGAAGCGAGCGCGTAGGCGCGCAGGCGTGATGAGTCCGGCGTCCGCTCCAAGACCCGCGGCGCGCCGCATCGCGCAGTGACGGTCGAGGTGGCGCTGGACCCCTCCGTGGGGACGAAGCGGAACGCACAAAAAAGCCGCCCGGTCTTGTGGACCGGGCGGCGGGAAAAAATCCAGGCAACGACCTACCTTCCCCTTGCGAGTATTATCGGCCCTGGCGAGCTTAACGGCCGTGTTCGGAATGGGAACGGGTGTGACCTCGCCGGTATGATCACCTGGAAAAAAATTGTAAAGAATGCGCCGCTCGAGCCGGCTCGTCGAGCCTGCTCCCCGGCGGGGGCAGGCCGGAGGCCGTCGTTGGGGGGCCGTAGCACCTACATAAGCCTTTGGCAGCGATAAAATCGCGGAACAGACATGCACGACGATCAAGCCAATGGGCCGATTAGTACCGGTCAGCTGAGCGCCTTTGGATATACGCGCTTACACCTCCGGCCTATCAACGTGGTGGTCTACCACGGACCTCATAGGGTCAATTCATCTTGGGGTGGGCTTCACGCTTAGATGCTTTCAGCGTTTATCCCGTCCGTTGGTAGCTACCCGGCACTGCTTCGAGCGAAACAACCGGTACACCAGAGCAACGTTCTTCATAATCCTCTCGTACTAATGAAAAGTCCCCGCAATTGACCTGCGCCCACAGCGGATAGAGACCAACCTGTCTCACGACGGTTTAAACCCAGCTCGCGTACCGCTTTAAATGGCGAACAGCCATACCCTTGGGACCTTCTCCAGCCCCAGGATGCGATGAGCCGACATCGAGGTGCCAAACCTCCCCGTCGATAGGGACTCTTGGGGGAGATCAGCCTGTTATCCCCGGGGTACCTTTTATCTGTTGAGCGATAGCCCGTCCACATGGCACTACCGGATCACTAGAACCTGCTTTCGCATCTGCTCGACTTATGGGTCTCGCAGTCAAGCCAGCTTATGCTCTTGCACTCCACGTACGATTGCCAACCGTACTGAGCTGACCATTGTGCTCCTCCGTTACTCTTTGGGAGGAAGCCGCCCCAGCCAAACTGCCCGCCTGACATGGTCCCCGAACGTTCAAAGTCCGGGTTAGAATTTCCGTACATCAAGAGTGGTATTTCACTGATGGCTCCCCGGTAGCTTGCACCACCGGATCAACGCCTCCCACCTATGCTACACAAAATGTACAGAAACACAGTATCAGGCTGCAGTAAAGGTCCACGGGGTCTTTTCGTCCTGCTGCGGGTAATCGGTATCTTCGCCGATACTGCAATTTCACCGAGTCTCTGGTTGAGACAGTGCCCAACTCGTTATGCCTTTCATGCAGGTCGGAACTTACCCGACAAGGAATTTCGCTACCTTAGGACCGTCATAGTTACGGCCGCCGTTTACTCGGGCTTGAATTCGCAGCTTCGCCTTGCGGCTAACCGCTCCTTTTGACCTTCGAGCACCGGGCAGGCATCATTCCCTATACTTCCTCTTTCGAGTTTGCAGAGAACTGTGTTTTTAGTAAACAGTCGGTTGGGCCAATTCACTGCGGCCAGCCGAAGCTGGCACTCCTTCTCCCGAAGTTACGGAGTCAATTTGCCGAGTTCCTTAACCAGAGTTCTCTCGCGCACCTGAGGCTACTCGCCTCGCCTACCTGTGTCAGTTTTAGTACGGATTCTCGAGACATTATCTCCCGACGGGCTTTTCTCGGCACACTGGTCGCTGGCCTATATGGCTCAAGGCCTTTAGCCGGAGTGGAAGACGCATCCGGACTTTCATCCGGACAACCCCCACCCCGTCGCGGGTTTACTTAGCTCCCCGCCCAGTTGATCGCGTGCGTTCTCCGTGGGCACCTCTCGAGAAGGGTCGGAATATTAACCGACTGTCCATCGACTACGCCTATCGGCCTCGCCTTAGGATCCGCCTCACCCTCCGCGGACTTGCCTTGCGGAGGAAACCTTAGGCTTACGGTGACCAGGATTCTCACCTGGTTTATCGTTACTCATCCCAGCATAATCACTTGATGAAAGTCCAGCACTCGTTTCCGTATGCCTTCAGCCCATCATCAACGCTCCTCTACCCCGCGCCACTCCCCGCAGGGAATGACGCAGCCAGAGCTTCGGTATAACGCTTGAGCCCCGATTATTTTCGGCACGACCGTGCATCGACCGGTGAGCTGTTACGCACTCTTTAAATGGTGGCTGCTTCTAAGCCAACATCCCGGCTGTCTTCGCACAATCACTTCCTTTACCACTGAGCGTTATTTAGGGACCTTAGCTGCTGGTCTGGGTTCTTTCCCTTTTGACTATGAAGATTCGACCCCACAGTCTGAGCCCCGGGGTTCGGCGGATGGTATTCGGAGTTTGATTGGATTTGGTAACCCGGTAAGGCCCCTAGTCCATTCAGTGCTCTACCCCCATCCGCTACACGCCCGAGCCTATACCTATATATATTTCGAGGAGAACCAGATATCTCTCAGTTTGATTAGCCTTTTACTCCTATCCACAAGTCATCCGAAAACTTCTCAAGGTTTACCAGTTCGGTCCTCCACGAGGTGTTACCCTCGCTTCAACCTGCTCATGGATAGATCACTAAGTTTCGGGTCTACCGCCTGCAACTCATCGCGCTATTCACACTCGCTTTCGCTTCGCCTTCAGACCGGAAGTCCTTAAGCTTGCTGCAGACGGTAAGTCGCTGGGTCATTATGCAAAAGGCACGCCGTCAGCCTGTCTTGCGACATAGGCCTACGACTGCTTGTAGGTGTTGGGTTTCAGGGTCTATTTCACTCCCCGCCAGGGGTACTTTTCAGTGTTCGCTCGCGCTACTCGTGCACTATCGGTCTATCAGGAGTATTTAGCCTTAGAGCGTGGTCGCCCCAGATTCACGCCAGATTTCACGAGTCTGGCGTTACTCAGGTACCAACTAGAGCTGATCGGACTACGCGTACGGGCCTATCACCCTCTCTGGGAGACCTTTCCAGGTCTTTCTGCTCGCGTGATCAGTCTCATATCGTCGGCCCTACAACCCCAAGGAGTAAACCCCTTGGTTTAGGCTTGTCCGCGTTCGCTCGCCGCTACTGACGGAATCTCGTTCGATTTCTTTTCCTCTGGCTACTAAGATGTTTCAATTCACCAGGTTGGCTCCGCTTGCGCGGTTGTGAGGGTTCGCCTCACAGGGTTGCCCCATTCGGACATCCAGGGATCACAGCTTCGGTGCAGCTCCCCCCGGCTTTTCGCAGCTTAGCACGTCCTTCATCGCCTCTGATAGCCTAACCATCCATCCAACACCCTTAATCACTTGAATATCGTCATGCTTGTCTGTTCCACGATTATATCATTGTCAAAGGGCCTCGGCGGCCGGCCTGGTTAGAGGCAGGTCACCGAAGATTGGTGCGTATGGAACCGGGTGCGGCTGATCTTTTCTGCTCACTTCCTTGCGGAAATGGACGGAAAGGACCCGCGTGGTGGAGGTAAGGAGAGTCGAACTCCTGACATCGTGCTTGCAAAGCACGTGCTCTACCAACTGAGCTATACCCCCCGATGATTCGCGGCGCGCTCCGAAGAGCGGCCAGGAAAATGGTGGGCTTATGTGGACTCGAACCACAGACCTCACGCTTATCAGGCGTGCGCTCTAACCACCTGAGCTATAAGCCCGGATGGTGTGGTTCTGGCACCGCTGCCGGTGCCATCCTGCCCGTGGGGTATGCGCTTCCAGCGCATCGCTCCGGTTCCAACGTCTTTGGGTTTATCAAAGAAAGAAGCAAACTTGATGGCTGCCTTCGCCTCCTCGCCTCGCGGCGATTCGGCTCGGGCAGTCACCACGTTGGCAACTCAAGAGCTGTGGTTGGGAGAGAAGGGCTATTATTGTTATGGATCGTACCAGCGTCCGACTCAGCGCGCTGTTGGCGCGCTCAGAAGGACATGCCCCAGGCCAAATGCCTGTGGCAGCGTCGGGTTCGCACCCGAACGTCCGTTACTTCTAGTTATCCCTAGAAAGGAGGTGATCCAGCCGCACCTTCCGATACGGCTACCTTGTTACGACTTAGTCCCCCTTACCGGCATCACCTTAGGAGCGTCCCCCCTTGCGGATGGAACTACTACTTCGGGTGCGGCCAATTCGGGTGGCTTGACGGGCGGTGTGTACAAGGCTCAGGAACAAATTCACCGCGGCGTGGCTGATCCGCGATTACTAGCGATTCCAGCTTCATGTGGGCGAATTGCAGCCCACAATCTGAACTGAGGGTGGCTTTCTGGGATTGGCTTCGCCTTGCGGTTCTGCTACCCTTTGTACCACCCATTGTAGGACGTGTGTGGCCCAGGTCATAAAGGCCATGATGACTTGACGTCGTCCCCACCTTCCTCCAGCTTGCGCGGCAGTCCGACTAGAGTCCCCGGCATTATCCGCTGGTAACTAATCGTAGGGGTTTCGCTCGTTAAAGGACTTAACCTAACACCTCACGGCACGAGCTGACGACAGCCATGCAGCACCTGTTCCGGTTACACCATTGCTGGCAATCATCCCGCTTTCACGGAAGTAATCCCGGTATGTCAAGACCTGGTAAGGTTCTGCGCGTTGCTTCGAATTAAACCACATCCTCCACCGCTTGTGTGAGCCCCCGTCAATTCCTTTGAGTTTCAGCCTTGCGACCATACTCCCCAGGCGGAGCACTTAACAAATTGTCTGCGGCAGACATCGATAGCTCGACATCCACCTAGTGCTCATCGTTTACGGCGTGGACTACCAGGGTATCTAATCCTGTTTGCTCCCCACGCTTTCGTGCCTCAGTGTCAGTTGCGTACCAGTAACCCGCCTTCGCCTCTGGCCTTCCGAGCAATATCTACGCATTTCACCGCTACACTGCTCGTTCCGGTTACCCCTCACGCACTCAAGTTCGCCAGTATCACAGGCAATTTTCCGGTTGGGCCGAAAACTTTCACCCGTGACTTAACAAACCACCTACGCACCCTTTATGCCCAGTAATTCCGAACAACGCTTGCCCCACATGTATTACCGCGGCTGCTGGCACATGTTTTGCCGGGGCTTCCTTTAGAAAGCAGTCAGACGGAACGCTGTTCACGTTCCGCGGTTCCCCTCCCTTGACAGCGGTTTACAACCCAGAGGGCCTTCATCCCGCACGCGGCGTGGCATCATCAGACTTGCGTCCATTGTGAATGATTCGCGACTGCAGCCTCCCGTAGGAGTCTGGGCAGTGTCTCAGTCCCAGTGTGGCCGGACACCCTCTCAGGCCGGCTACTGATCATCGCCTTGGTGGGCCGTTACCCCGCCAACTAGCTAATCAGAGGTAGTCCGCTCAGACAGCGCCAGGTCCCGAAGGATCCCCGACCTTTGATCCCAAGCCCCGTGGAGCCCGTGATCTCATCGCGCATTACAATCCCTTTCGGGAAATTATTCGCGTCTGCCCGGTACGTTGACTACCTGTTACTCACCCTTACGCCGCTGTACTCAGCTTGCGCTTTTCTCGCTCGACTTGCATGCCTAAACCCCGCCGCCAGCGTTCGTTCTGAGCCAGGATCAAACTCTTCAAAAAAGAATCGATCGTGGTTGAACTCACCTACCACTCCGAGGAAACGGCGTGATAGGCGGTTGGTGGCCCCTGCCCGAAGACAGGGACCGATGTGCCTGACCACTTCGAAGAAATGATCAGGACTTTTCCTTCTCTCCTCCACAGCTCTTGAGTTGTCAAAGTGCCCGGTTTTACCGGGGTTTTTCCCGCTTTTTGACGCTCACCACCCGGCTTTCCGGGCCGCTGCGTCATCGGCGGGAGGCGCAATATGTGGGGCATGCCCCCCCTGTCAAAAACAATTTTCCGCCCCGGCCTCACGAGGTCTTCATGGCAGGCGAAAAAAACGTGAAATCGCCGGAAATCACCGTGATTTGGCGCTCGGCTCCGGGTTGCGCACAGGGCGCCCGGCTCGGCCTCCGGAAAGGCGATGGGAGCTGCAGAGCCCGTGATCCTGGGCCCGTTCGATCCCGATCATGAATTCTAAGGGATTGCTGCTAGAGTAATTATGACGCAGACCCGGATCCGGGGCCGCCAGGACTCCATGGCGGAGCATCCGGACCGCCGTCCACCGGCATGGATCCGGGCCCGCACCGGGCTTCCGCGTGCCATCCGGGAACCGGTTCCTACGCTCACCGGGCGTGGCCGGTGGCGCCACACCGGTCCGCTCCACTGTCAGACCAGGAACCCCGATGCCCCAGACCACCACAATCCTTCCCATCACCCGTGGCGCGCGCGCACTGCTGCTCGCCGCACTGATGATCGTGGCCGGCGGCGCGCACGCGCTGGGCGCGGAGGCCAAGGGGCCGCGCCCCACCATCCCGGAAGAGAAGGACCGCCCGCGCCACGACGAGTTCCTCACCGTCGCCAAGGCCGGCAACGTCGACCTGCTGTTCCTCGGCGACTCGATCACGGACGGCTGGCGCGGCGGCGGCCTGCAGGTGTGGAACAAGTACTTCGCACCGCTGAAGGCCGCCAACTTCGGCATCGGCGGCGACCGCACCGAGCACGTCATCTGGCGCCTGCGCCACGGTGAGCTCGAAGGGATCCAGCCGAAGCTGGTGGTGCTGATGATCGGCACCAACAACGGCGACCCGGCCGAGGACGTCGCGGCCGGGATCAAGACCATCATCGCCGACATCCACGAACGCTCGCCGGGCAGCCGCATCCTGCTGCTGGGCATCTTCCCGCGCGGCGAGAAGCCGGCTGGGCGCGAGCGCAACGAAGCGGTGAACAAGCTCATCGCCGCGCTGCCCGACCGCAAGGTGACCTACCTCGACATCGGCAAGGTCTTCCTCACCGCCGACGGCACGTTGAGCAAGGACATCATGCCGGACTTCCTGCATCCCAACGAGCGCGGCTACCAGCTGTGGGCCGACGCGATCATCGCCCCGGTGAAGCAGATGCTGCAATCCGATCCGACCAACCTCGCTCCGCACTTCGCCGCGCCCGCCACCGTCGCCAAGGTGGCGAAGCAGGAGGAGTTCGCCGCGAGCGGCAAGGTCGGCGCCGCCGCCAAGGCCCTCGAGCACCTGGCCGAGGACACCTACGACAAGACCGGCAAGACCGCCGACGAGGCCAAGGCCGGCCTGGCGGTCATCACCGCCTGGAAGGACGGCGTGGACGGCGAGATCGCGGCCCTGCGCCAAGCGGGCGACGTGACCGCGGCATACGACCTGGCCGCGGCCCTGGCTGCCGATTACAGCGGCGACATCGCCAAGGGTTATCTGGCGCAGGTCGCGGAACTGAAGAAGGACCCCGCCTTCGCCGCCGGCCGCGAGTACGAGAAGCTGCGCGCCGTGCCCTACGGCGACCGCCGCGATGCGCGCTTCGCCAAGCTGGTCGAGGCCTTCGTCAAGAAGCACCCCGGCTACTACGCCGATCAGGCCCAGTCCCTGGTGCCCAAGGACTGAACCTCAGCGCTGGGCGAAGGCCGACATCGGGCGGAACGACACCGTGCCGTCCTTGGCGCTGACGCCGGTCACGCCGTTCAGGCCGTCGGCGTAGACGGTCTCGTAGCTGGCGTGGTCGGGGACCGGGAAGGTCAGCGGCTTCGCCAGGGTGATGGCGGTGGACGCCAGTGCGGTGCCGCGCGTCGCCCAGATCGCGAGCGCTGCGGGGAAATCGATGCGCGGACTGCCGATGCCGCCGAGGTCGAGGCCGACCGGTGGCGCGGTCGCGACCAGGGTGAACGACCAGCGTCCGTCGGCGCCGCGCGCCGCGCCGACGCGGTGGAAGCGCGCAGCGGCGGCATCCGCCGTGAGCACCGTGACGGCGTCATATGCGGCCGGATCGGAGGCCACGGCGCCGTCCTTGCGCACGAAGCGGACCTGCAGCACGCGCGCGTCGCCGCTGAGCGCCAGGGCCTGGCCGGTCAACATGCCCACGACGGGCGCGCCACCGGAGGCCGAACCGCACGCCGCCAGCACGGCGATGGCGAGCGCGAGCGCCGCGCCGGCCAGCAGCCGCCCACCGCGCCGCAGGCGATCGGTTGCGCGCCCCAGGCGATCAGTTGAAAGTGGCATGCAGCACGTAGTCGTAGAACGCGGACTGCCACGCCGAGATCGCCGCCTCGCGGCTGCCCTTGGCCTTGATCATGTCCTTCATGAAGATGTTCTCGAAGGCGGTGGTGCCGTTCTCGTGGCGCTTGAGCGCCTGCCAGTACTCGCGGAAGTGCGCGAGGCCGGGGTTGTGCTTGATGTCGTAGCGCTGGCTGGGGTCCTGGGCGGTGCCGAACAGCCAGAAGTAGGTCAGCGCGTAGACCTCGCCGTAGGCGTCGGCCGAGATGTGACCGTAGTGGCCCAGGTACTTGTCGACCGGCGCGAGCGTCGACTTCTCCTGCTGGTAGATCTGCTTGAGGCGCTCGAGGCGCTCGCGCGGCGGCATGGTCACGAAGCGGCCGCCGCTGAACACGCCCGACTCGAAGTACACCGCGAGGCCCTCGTTGATCCAGGTCGGCACGTGGTCGCTGCCGTTGCAGGTGACGTGCAGGAACTGGTGCGAGCACTCGTGCGCCATGACGTGCTCGACCGAGAAGTCCTCGCCGCCCCACTTCGCGCTCTCCTCGTAGACGAAGATCGAGAGCAGGCTCGGGACGAAGAACCCGCCGACGCCCTGACCGACCGGGAAACCGTGGTCGGCCGCGGCCTCCATGAAGTCGCGCTGGGTGTTGAAGACGTGGATCTCGAGCTTGTAGGGCGGCACGGCGTCGGGCTCGTAGACCGCGGTGTAGGCGCGGTAGAGGCCTTCGAGGTAGGAGCCGTACTGCTGCAGGCGCTGCGGGGAGACCTGGGTGGTGATGTGGTAGTGGGCGGTCTCGAGGTCCCAGCCCTTCTTCCATGCGGCCGGGCTGACCTTGCCGGCCGCGGTGATGAGCCTGCCGGTGCCGTCGATGACCTTGCCGGTGCGCCCCTGGGACTCGCGCCAGGTCATGCGCGGCGGCTTGCCCTTGGCGACCACGCCCGGCATCACCTCGAAGCTGTCGACGATCGCCTGGTTGTCGAAGTCGGAGAGCGCGCCGGTCATGACGATGCCGCTGTAGCGATCGCCGTTCTTGATGATCAGGCCGCAGTGGCCCTTGGCCTCGCCGGTCATCGCGAGCAGGCCCTTGGTCGCCCACAGCGGACTGCCCTGGGGGCGCGCGTCGCTCTTGAGGTAGTAGTCGAACGGCGTCCAGGTCAGCTTGGTGGCGCACAGCTTGTCGCCGATCAGGCCGAGCTCGCCACCGAAGGTGTCCTTCATCTCGCTGGCGAGCACGCTGAAGGCGCGCACGTCCGCGTCATCCCTCCCGGGCGGCGCCTCGGAGATGACCACGCGCACCTTCTTGCCGTTGATCACCACCTCGCGCACCTCGCCGCTGCCCTCCTGCTGGCCGCGCTGGCCGGCCCGGTAGAGCTCGGCCTTGTACTGGTCGCGCACCTCGTAGCCGTAGGGGTAGCGGAAGGCGATGCCGGCGGTGGCGTCGCAGAACACGCGCGAGCGCATCTCCCACTCGCCCGATTCGGCCGCGACGCGGCCAACAGCGGTGAGGCACAGGATCGCGAACAGCAGGGTGCGGACGGCTGGCATGGCGGCTCCGGTGACCGGGAGACGTCGTGACTGTCGCCGGGGGGGATGGCCGCGCAAGGGATGGCAGAGCCGCTCGGCGCGGCCATTCCGACCCTGATGATCAGGGATTTGTCAATGTCGGCAGGTCACATCAGGGGCGTCTTGCCGGGCTGGCCGGGTTCTTCGCGTACCAGGCGCGGAACCAGGTAGCCGGGCAGGCGGGCGGCCAGCCCGGCGAGCAGCCTGCGGGCGCGGTCATCAGCCACCAGGAAGTGCCCGGCGCCCTGGACGCGGTCGAGCGCGTGCAGGTAGTAGGGCAGCACGCCGGCGGCGAACAGCGCTTCGCTGAGCGCGGCCAGGACGCCCTCGTCGTCGTTGACCCCCGCGAGCAGGACCGTCTGGTTGAGCACCGTGACGCCGGCGCCGCGCAGGCGCTGGCAGGCGGCCACCACCGGCGGGGCGAGCTCGCGCGGGTGGTTGGCGTGGATGACCACCACCGGCTTGAGGCGGGTGCCGGCCAGCCAGGCGAGCAGGCGCTCGTCGACCCGGCTGGGCAGGACCACCGGCAGGCGGGTGTGGACGCGCAGGCGCTGCAGGTGCGGGACGCCAGCCAGGTCCTGGGCGAGGGCCGCGAGCTGCGCATCGGGCAGGGTCAGCGGGTCGCCGCCGGAGAGCAGCACCTCGTGGATGTCTGCGTCGGTGCGCAGGTAGTCGAGGGCCGGACCCCACCAGCGCCGCCCCGCGGGCAGGTCCCCGTAGGCGAAGTGGCGGCGGAAGCAGTAGCGGCAGTGCACCGCGCAGGCCCCGGTGGTGACCAGCAGGGCCCGGCCGCGGTACTTGTGCAGCAGCCCGGGGACCGGGCCGCAGGCCGCCTCGCCGAGCGGGTCGGCGGTGAAACCGGGCCGGTCCAGCTCCTCGTCGCCGAGGGGCAGGACCTGGCGCAGCAGGGGATCGGCCGGGTCGCCGGGGACCATGCGCGCGACGAAGCCGCGCGGCACCAGCAGGGGGAACAGCGCGGCGGCGCGGCGCGCGGCCGGCAGCAGGGCCTCGGGCAGGGCGAGCAGGCGCAGCAGCTCGGCGGGGTCGCGGACGGCCTCGGCGAGCTCGCGCCGCCACGAGGGCTCGGCCACCGGAGGCGCGCTGGCGTGCGGCGGGGATGCCGCTAGCGTGTCGCGCTCATTCATCGCCGGCCGTCTCCTTCCCCCCATGGCCGGGCAGCGCACGAGGACATCCCCATGGGCACCGCACTCAACATCGGCGACGTCGGCAAAGGCTCCAAACTCATCTTCGACAACGCCCCGTGGCTGGTCGTGGAGGTGAACTTCGTGAAGCCTGGGAAGGGAAACGCCTTCTACAAGATGCGTGTTCAGAACCTGCTGACCGGCAACACCCTGGAGAAGACCCTGCGCGGCGGCGAGAAGGTCGAGGGCGCCGACGTCACCGACGTCGAGATGCAGTACATGTACTTCAACGCCAGCGGCTTCATCTTCATGGACCAGACCACCTACGAGCAGGTCACGGTCCCGGCCAAGGCGGTCGGCGACGACAAGGACTTCCTGCTCGAGAACATGAACGTCATGGTCACCCTGTGGAACGGCGAGCCGATCGCGCTGCGCCTGCCCAACACCGTGACCATGGAGGTCGATTACACCGAGCCGGCGATCAAGGGCGACACCCAGAGCCGGGTGATGAAGCCGGCCAAGCTCAAGGGCACCGGCGCGACCGTGCCGGTGCCGATCTTCGTCGCCATCGGCGACCGGATCACCGTCAACACGCAGACCCGCGAGTACTCGGGCCGCGTGACCAAGTGAGCGGTGCCGCACCGGACGCCACCTGGCGTCCGGGCGCGACCATCCGCACGCTGCGCCGGCGCGCCGACCTGGTCGAGCGCACGCGCGCGTTCTTCCGCGTGCGCGGCGTCCTCGAGGTCGACACCCCGGTCCTGCAGGGCGGCGCGAACCTCGACCACGGCGTGGTGCCGTTCGCGGTCGCGACCGGGGGCGCGGGCAGCTTCCTGCCCACCAGTCCCGAGCACCCGCTCAAGCGCCTGCTGGCGGCGGGCAGCGGCGACGTCTGGACCCTGGCGCCGGCCTTCCGCCGCGGCGAGCTCGGCCAGCGCCACGCGCCGGAGTTCCGCATGCTCGAGTGGTACCGCTCCGGCTGGGACGAGGCGCGGCTGCGCGACGAGGTGGTCGCGCTGCTCGACGAGCTGACCGGGTTCGGCGGCGGCCTGGTGACCATCTCCTGGCGCGAGGCCTTCCGCCGCCACGCGGGGCTCGACCCGCTCACCTGCGGCCTGCCCGAGATCCTGGACGCCCTCGGCGCGCAGGCCGAGGCGGTGCGCGGCGACCGCGCCGCCGCGCTCGACCTGCTGCTGACCAGCGCGGTCGAGCCGCACCTCGGCCGCGGCCGCTGGACGGCGCTGGTCGACTACCCGCCCGAGGCGGCCGCGCAGGCGCGGCTGCGCGCCGGAACCGGCGGCCTCATGGTCGCCGCGCGCTTCGAGATCTACCGCGACGGCGTCGAGCTCGCGAACGGCTACCACGAGTTGACCGATGCCACCGAGCTGCAGGCGCGCCTCGGCGCCGAACTGGCCGGACGCGGCGCGGGCGAGGCGCAGGACGCGCGCTTCGCCGCCGCGATGGCCGCCGGGCTGCCCGACTGCGCCGGCGTGGCGGTGGGATTCGACCGCGTGGTGATGCTGGCGCTCGGTCTGCCCGACATCGCCGCGACGCAGGCGTTCCCGTGGGACCGCCGCTGAAAGCCCAGCGGGAACCGTGATCTCAGGTGGTCGGCACTCGCACGCAGCCGGGTCTTGGTGCGCTCCGAGGATGCTCGATGGTCGAGCTGGCGCTCGACCCTCCCGGCGACTGCGAGTCCCCATGACGCCATCCGCGCAGCCCTGGTCTCGCCGGGGGATGCCGCATGCTCGCCTCTGCGGCCTCCTGGTTGCCCGCTCTGCGCCCTCTGCGCCCTCTGCGCCTCGAGGTGACGTCGAGAACCCGGCGACCCCCGGAACGCGTTTCCGCGTAGGATCAGGGCGCTTCAGCGCGCGAACGGCCGCGGTGGCGGCAGCGCCTGCGTGATGCTGAGCGGATCGTTGTCCTGGGTCTGCTGCAGCTTCAGGCGCTGCACGAACTGGCGCAGCACCTTGTTGGCGAGCGCGATGTCGCCGACGCGGTGCTTGAGGTCGCAGGTGCAGTTGAAGATCAGCGAGTCGAAGGTGATGTCGCCGGTGGGCAGGAAGCCGCGCCGGTCGTTGGCGGCGATCGCCTTGAGCAGCGTGCGCTGGCTGACCATCGGGTCCTTGATGCCCTTGATCGCCCAGGTGAACGGGTGCAGGCCGGTGACCACCTCGTAGACCATGATCGCCCACGAGTAGATGTCGCCGCGCATGTCGACCAGGGTCTCGCGCTCACCCGTCAGCGCGTAGAAGGCCTGCTCCGGGCTCGAGTACTTCGGCGTCAGCAGCACCGCCTCCTTGCTGGAGCGGCGCGAGCGCCAGCGGGCGATGCCGAAGTCGGCGATCTTGCCCTGGCCGGGGCCGAAGATCAGGATGTTCTGCGGCTTGATGTCGCGGTGCGCGACCTGGTGGTCGTGCGCCTCCTTGATGCCGTCGGTGGCGCGGGTCAGCGCGTCGAGCAGGCTGATGCGGTCGAAGCCGGGCAGGTGGCGGCGGCCCTTGAAGACGCGGTCGAGCGAGCCGAAGCGCGCGCGCTCGGTGATCATGAAGGGCAGCAGGTGCACCGGGAAGAACTCGCGCAGCTCCTGCGGCAGGTCCTTGGGGATCTCGGCGTCGCCGTACTCGATGACCTGCAGGATGGCCTTGCTGCGGCGCGAGAGGATCATGGTCTTCTCGCACTCGACCTTGAAGGCGCCGTAGGCGGCGACCGCGTCGGAGAGGTCGTCGACCGCGGGCACGAAGATCTTCACCGCCACGTCCTCGCCGTGGTAGAAGCCGCCGTAGACCACGGTCTCCTTGCTGGCCTTGGCGATCGGCTCGACGAGCTGGACCTGCTGGGCGAGGAAGACCTCCTTCAAGGTCGCCTCGAACGCCGCCTCGTGCGCGAGCCGGCGCCGCAGCACCTCGCTGGTGGCGGGCGTGGCGGTGCTGGTATCCTGGTGCACTTCTTCGAACGCTTCGCTCATCCCGCTCCTCGGCCTCTCCCGTCGGGGCATTGTCATGAACAGCGGCCCAGGGACAACCCCTATGCTTCGAAGCATCCGTGAAGCGTCTGCTAAGTTATGGTGTCATCTCGACTTGAGGAGGCAGATCCGCCATCCTCGTGGACTGCGGTGCCACCAGCCGCGAGCGAGCGTGCGTGCCGCGATGGCCCCTCGTCCGCCTGCGACCGGGCCGTGCGCCACGCTCAGGTAGCGACGCCGGTGATTGGGCTGGATGGAGGCATGCAAACCATTGCTGCCAATAGAGATGGAAATCGTTGCACACGCCGCTCCCAGGCTCAGCAGCCAATCGTCGTGCGGGCGGCCGTGGCCACGATGTCGCAGCATGGCGACAGGCCGGGGGGACAGGCGTGCCAGGGTCGCGGGCCAGCGCTCGATCCCGCGCATGGGGATGCGCCGTGGCCGCAGGCCGGCGCGCGCCAGGATCAGGATCCCATCCATGGCTCAGCCACGGGCATGGCGGGCCTGGACGGCCGCGACGCCGGAGCCGACCGGGCCAGGAGCGGCGATCAGGCGCTGCCATTCGGCCTCGTCGAGCACGGTGGACTCCTCGAGCAGCATCACCGGGATGCCGTCATCGACGCGGTAGGCGCGGCGCGTGACGGGGTCGGTGGAGACCAGGCGGTGCTCGACGAACTTGAGCGGCACCCGCGCCTGGGGGCAGATCAGCAGGTCGAACAGGTCGTGGTCGAAGGGCAGGTCGGGGGCGTCGGGCATGGTCGGGTCCTGGGCGGGGGCCATTTGCATGGGTCCGGAGGCGGCTGTATCGTGCCACCCACATGGCCCAGAGCGCAGCGTCCGGCTTCGCCAGCCCGCGACAAGTCACCATCATCGGCGACAGCCCCCAGATCGTCGCGACCGTGGGGTTCTTCGTGGGCGGCACCATCGCGGTGCGCGTCTACACCGCCAAGGCCGATCTCGAGCACCAGCTCGCCCCCTACCCCGGGGTGCAGGTGACGCTGGTGGCGGAGGGCTACGCGGAAGCGCCCGCCGACCTGCCCGAGCCCCCCTACTTCATCGCCACCGACGCCGAAGGCGAGGCCGCGCGCATCAAGACGTGGCTGCCGCCGACGGTCGCGGTCTTCCTGCTCGGTTCCGAGACCCGGCGCCGTCACCTGGCGAGCGGCTTCCTGAGCCTGATGCCCTCGGTGGCGACCAACCGCCGCCAGGTGTTCCGCCGCCTGGGCACGCTCAAGCGCGTGGACTCGCTGATGGACCTGGCGCGGCGCGCGAAGCGCGCGCTGATCCTGATGTACAGCGATCCCGATCCCGACGCGATCGGCGCCGCGCTGGGCCTGGCGACGCTGTGGCGCGCGGCCGGCGCCGATCCGCTGGTGCGCTACACCGGCGAGGTGCAGCGCTACCAGAACAAGCTGCTGCTGTCGTGGTTGAAGCAGCCGATCGAGCGCCTGCGCGAAGCCGAGCTGGCCGAGGCCGACCTGGTCGCGGTGGTCGACTGCCAGCCGGGCTTCTGGCGCGAGGACCCGCCGAAGGCCGACGTGGTCATCGACCACCACCCGCGCCGCGAGGACACCGCCGCGACCTTCGTCGACCTGCGCGAGGGCTACGGCTCGACCTCGTCGATCCTCACCGAGTACCTGGTCGAGGCCGACATCCCGATCAGCCGCCAGCTGGCCACCGCGATGCTGTACGGCCTGACCACCGACACCGACGACCTCAACCGCCACGCGGGCGCCGCCGACATCCGCGCCTTCGACGTGCTGCACGGGCTGGCCGACCACCACTTCCTGGCGCGCCTGGACAAATCGCAGGTGCCGATGGCGGTGCTGGACTGGATCGCCTGGGGCATCAGCCACCGCGTCATCTACCGCGACCTGATCCTGGTGCACTTCGGCGCGGTGCCGACGCCCGACGTCATGGTCCAGGTCGCCGACCTCCTGCTGCTGACCTACGGCATCAACTGGGTGGTGTGCGCGGGCGTGCTCGACCACAAGCTGATCATCATCTTCCGCGGCGACGGCCACCGCCAGGACGTCGGCAAGCGCGCGCGCCTGGCCTTCGCCAAGCTCGGCTCGGCCGGCGGCCACCGCACCATGGGCCGCGCCGAGATCCCGCTGCCCGAGGACCTGGCCCCGGAGCAGGCCGTCGACGAGAGCGTGACCTTGCTGGTGCACAACCTGTTCAAGCGCATGAGCCCCGCCCGCCGCGGCCGCTTCGTGCGCCGCCTGCGCGGGCACCTGGACGGGGACGGGCCGCACTCGCACGCGGAGTTCGAGTTCTCGACGTAGGGCAGGGTCGCGGCGCTCGTTCAGGAACCCGGCGATTTTTACCGCCAAGACGCCAAGCCGCCAAGGGACAGCCTTTAGGAGCGGGACGGCAGCGTCCCGAGCGGGATCGGGACGCGTTCCCGACCGGCGCGCAAAAGACCACCTGTTCCTTGGCGGCTCTTGGCGGCCTGGCGTTCAAGACCCCCGGGCTCCGGAACAGACCTCAACCAGATTTGCTCCACGCCCGATTCGGACGTATCTATCCGGTGCGCCTCAGCATCCATCGGCGCGCGGAACCACCCCATGAGCAATCCGACCAGCACCGCCACCGCCGCCGCCCTGCCCACGGCGGTGCGCGACAAGCTGGTGGCGAGCATCGCCCAGGGCACCCTCGAGCTGCCGGTGCTGCCCGAGGTCGCCAGCCAGGTGGTCAAGCTGAGCGGCGACCCCAACTCCGACACCCGCCAGCTCGCCGGGCTGATCCAGCGCGACCAGGCCATGGCCGGCCACCTGATGCGCATGGCCAACTCCACGCTGTACGCGCCGAAAGTGCCGCTGGTCTCGCTCGACCAGGTGGTCTCGCCGCATGGGCATGAAGAAGATCCGCGAGATCGCGCTGATCATCTCGTGCCAGAGCAAGGTCTTCGCCGTGCCCGGCTACGAGGGCCTGATCAAGGCGCAGTTCCGCCACTCGCTGGCCGCCGCCGCCTTCGCCCAGGAGATCGCGCGCAACCGCCGCTGGAACGTCGAGGAGGCGTTCCTGTGCGGGCTGCTCCACGACGTGGGCCGGCCGGTGCTGCTGCAGAAGCTGATCGACCTCCACCAGGAGCTGAAGCTGCCCCTGGACCCGGCCGCGGTCGAGGCCGCGATCGGCGCGCTGCACACGCGCGTCGGCTCGGACCTGGTGAAGAGCTGGACGCTGCCGGCGCGCATGGCCGAGACCGTGCTCTTCCACCACGACGCGATGAAGTCGACGAGCGCGGCGCAGACCGCGATGATGACCCAGCTCGCCGACGACCTCGCGCACCTGCTGCTCACCGACGGCGGGCGCGCGGTCGCCGAGGAGGCGGTGCGCAAGCACCCGCTGCTGGTGCCGCTCAACCTCTACCCGGACGAGCTCGACGCGCTGCTCGCGCTGCGCCCCACCGTCAAGGCGATGGTGGAGGCGGTGTCGTGAGCGGTGCGGTGGAGAAGTACGACGTCGTGGTCATCGGCGGCGGCCCCGCCGGCCACCACGCCGCGATCCAGGCCGCGCGCTCCGGCAAGCGCGCGCTGCTGGTCGAGCGCGAGGCCAGCGTCGGCGGCTCGTGCGTGGCGCGCGGCACCATCCCCTCGAAGACCCTGCGCGAGACCGCGCTGGCGCTGACCGGCTTCAAGCGCAAGAGCGGCGACGTGTGCACGGTCGACATGGGCGAGGACGTCCAGGTGGTGAGCCTGATGACCCGCCTCGAGCAGGTCATCACCGCGCACCAGCACTACATGGAGGCCCAGCTCGCGCGCGACCACGTCGCGCGCTGGCACGGCCGCGGCCGCTTCATCGACGCGCACACCGTCGAGATCCTGGGCGTCGACGGCACCCGCCGCCAGGTGTCGGCGGAGATCCTGGTGATCGCCGCCGGCTCGCGCCCGCGCAGCCCGGCAGAGGTGCCGGTCGACCACACCCACATCATGGACAGCGACTCGATCCTCTCGATGACCTACCTGCCGCGCACGCTGACCGTGCTCGGCGCCGGGGTCATCGCCAGCGAGTACGCCTCGATCTTCGCCGCGCTCGGCACCCAGGTGACGATGATCGACCGCGGCGAGCGGCCGCTCGGCTTCCTCGACCCGGAACTGACCGACCGCTTCGTCGCCTCGTTCCAGGCGGGCGGCTCGCGCTACCTCGGCAAGAGAGCGCTGAAGACCGTGGCGTGGGACGGCCTCAGCGAGGTCGTCACCACCCTGACCGACGGTCGCGAGGTGCGGGGTGAGAAGATGCTCTGCGCGCTCGGCCGCGTCGCCAACCTCGAGGGTCTCGAGATCGCCGCCGCCGGCCTGACCGCCACCGACCGCGGCCTGCTCAAGGTCGACGAGCACGGCCGCACCGCCGTGCCGCACATCTACGCGGTCGGCGACGTGATCGGCGCTCCGTCGCTGGCCTCGTCGGCGATGGACCAGGGGCGGCGCGCCATCTGCCACGCCCTCGGCCAGCCCAGCGGCGTGCCGCCGGAACTCATCCCGATGGGCATCTACTGCATCCCGGAGATGTCGCAGGTCGGCCTGACCGAGCAGCAGGCGCGCGAGCGCCACGGCGGCGCCATGGTCGGGCGCGCGCCGTTCTCCGAACTCGCGCGCGGCCAGATCGCCGCCATCCAGGACGGCCTGCTCAAGCTCGTCACCGACGCCGCCGGGCGCAAGCTGCTCGGCGTGCAGGTGGTCGGCGAAGGCGCCGCCGAACTGACCAGCGTCGGCCAGATGGCGCTGATCGCCGGCCAGGACATCGACGTGTTCATCGCCAACACCTTCAACTTCCCGACCCTCGCCGAAGGCTACCGCGTCGCCGCGCTCGACATCGCGCACCAGCGCGAAGGGTCGAAGGTGCAGCCGGCGGTGGTGGCGAAGTCGTGAGCGGGCTGCGGCTCGCGGCGGATGGCCGGGGGCGGTTCAGCGCGACATGGCCGCACAGATCTCCGGCCGCGCCGAGCCCATGATGCCGTTGTGCGTGCCACCGGGCAGCTCGATGTAGGTGATGGCGGGGAATTCCGCGGCCAGCGCGCGGGCCATGGCCACGGGGATGACCTCGTCCTGGTCGCCGTGCAGGATGGTGACGGCGGGCGCGCCGGCGGCGAACACCTCGGCGAGGCGGGCGCGGTTGTCGAAGCGGTGCACCAGCACCTCGCACAGCGGCCAGCCGACGTGGAGCCGCGCCATGGCCAGCATGCTGGTGAACGGCGCGATCAGCACCGCGCGCTGCAAGGGGTGGCGGGCGGCGAACTGCAGCGCGGCCGCGCAGCCCAGGGAGTGGCCGACCACGCCCAGGCGCGCGCGCAGGGACGCGTCGTCCAGGTGCAGGTGGGCCGCGAGCGCGACGGCGGCGCCGTCGCTGGCGTCGCGGATGGTGGCGGGGGAGCACAGGCCGGTGCTGGCGCCGTAGCCGGGGTAGTCGACGAGCAGGAAACCCGACGCGGGGTCGGCACCGCGGAGGAAGTCCTGCCAATCCAAGGCGACCATGCCGTTGCCTCCGAACAGCATCCACAGGCGCTCCGGTGGCGCGGCGCGCGGCGCGCGCGGCGCGACATAGAAGCAGGTCTGGGGTCCTTCGCCGGTGATGAAGGGCAGCGGCACGACCCGTGGAGCGTCGCCGCGCGCCTGCTCGGGGCTGTATGGCCGCGGGAAATAGATCAGGTGGCGCTGGCTGCAGGCGAGCAGGAGCGCCAGCACGCCGGTCGGCAGGACGATGCAGCGGATGACGGCGACGAGGATGGCCCGCATGCGCGAGGTGGTGGGGGCCGCCGATCGTCGTTCGCGGGAAGGGATGCCCATGTCGTATAGTAGCTAACGATAGTAAACATTCAAGGTGATGCAGAATCCCACCGTGGCCCACTCGACATCGGGAAACGCTCGGTGCCCTTCGGGCTCATCTCACGACAGTCCACCGGCAAGACCCCTGCTCAACCCGCCTTCCCGCTTGCCGGATCAGACGTGCTTCGGACTCTCACGCCTCCGATCCGCAGCCCCGTCCGCCGAGCCCCACCATGACCATCCGCCGCGCCCTGCTCTCCGTGTTCGACAAGACCGGCGTGGTCGACCTCGCACGCGCCCTGCAGCGGCGCGGGGTGGAACTGCTCTCGACGGGTGGCACCTACAAGGCCCTGCAGGACGCCGGCATCCCGGTCGTCGAAGTCGCCGAGCACACCGGCTTCCCCGAGATGATGGACGGGCGCGTGAAGACCCTCCACCCGAAGATCCACGGCGGCCTGCTGTGCGTGCGCGACGACGCCCACCACATGCAGGCGGCGCAGGCCAACGGCATCGGCCTGATCGACCTGGTGGTGGTCAACCTCTACCCGTTCGAGGCGACCTGCGACAAGGCGGGCGCGACCACCGCGGACAAGATCGAGAAGATCGACATCGGCGGCCCGAGCATGCTGCGCTCGGCGGCCAAGAACCACGCCTTCGTCACCGTGCTCACCGATCCGGCGGACTACCCGCGCTTCCTCGCCGAGGTCGCCGGCAACGACGGCGACACCACCCTCGCCTTCCGCCAGGCGTGCGCGCGCAAGGTCTTCCGCACCACCGCGCGCTACGACGCGCTGATCGCCGAGGAGCTGACGCGCATCGCCAGCGCCGTCGATCCCGCGGTGTGGGCGGCCGAGCGCTTCCCGGCCGAGCAGGCGATCCCGCTGCGCAAGGTCCAGGACCTGCGCTACGGCGAGAACCCGCACCAGCAGGCCGCGCTCTACGACGTGCGCCTGCCGGGCGCGTCGTCGGTGGTGCGCGCGCGGCAGCTCCACGGCAAGGAGCTGTCCTACAACAACCTGATGGACGCGGACGCGGCGTGGGAGCTGGTGAAGGAGTTCCCCGAGCCGACCTGCGCGATCATCAAGCACACCAACCCGTGCGGCTGCGCCGCTGGCGACACGTTGAAGGAGGCCTTCCTCAAGGCCTACGAGGGGGATCCCCAGGCGGCGTTCGGCTCGATCATCGCCGTCAACCGCGAACTCGACGCCGCGACCGCCGAGGTCATCGCCGATCCCGGGCGCTTCGTCGAGGTGATCATCGCGCCCTCGTTCTCGGCCGAGGCCCTCGCCATCATCACCACCAAGCCGAAGTGGAAGGCCAACGTGCGTCTGATCGCCGCGGGCGCGCCGGCGGCGGTGCCGCGCCTCGCCAACTACGTGAAGAACGTGCTCGGCGGCCTGCTCGTCCAGGACTACGACACCGTGGGCTGGGACGCGGCGGCTGCGAAGGTGGTGACGCAGCGCCAGCCGAGCGCGGCCGAGCTGAAGGACCTCGCCTTCGCCTGGCTGGTGGTCAAGCACCTCAAGTCGAACGCCATCTGCCTGGTCAAGGGCCGCGAACTCATCGGCGCGGGCGCCGGGCAGATGAGCCGCGTCAACTCGAGCTGGATCGCCGCCCACCTCGCCGGAGCGCGCGCCGCAGGCAGCGCGCTGGGCAGCGACGCCTTCTTCCCCTTCGCCGACGGCGTCGAAGCGGCGGCCAAGGCCGGCGTCACAGCGATCGTGCAGCCGGGCGGCTCCAAGGGCGATGCGGAGACCATCGCCGCGGCCGACCGGCACGGCATCGCGATGGTCTTCACGGGCGTGCGGCACTTCCGGCACTGACGCCCGGATCGGGGTTCACCCGCAGCGCTGCTTGTTCTCGAGCGCGGGCGAGATGGGCAGTTCGTCCTCTTCGTGGCCACCGCGCAGCAGGCAGACCGCGAGGATCGTCACGGGGACGCTGATCCCCAACCAGACGCCGACGATGGTGAGCAGGGTGGCCACGGGATGGAGACGATGCGCAGCAGCGTTTGTTGTCCAAAAAAATCCGTGCCTTGGGCAGGCGCCGCCCTCCGGCAGATATCCGATGCATGCAACGGATGGTTGCGGCTTGTAGCCCAGGAGGGGCCGCTGCATATTAGCGGGGCTGGGCCGTCCGCTCCGTCCAGGACAGGATCGCCACGATGCGTGCCCGCACCCCCGCCTTCCCAGCCCTGCGCGTGACCCTGCTCCTGGCCGGACTGGCCGGCTGGTGCGGGACATGCGCAGCGGCCGAGGAGCCGCCACCCCCGCCGCCCGCGGCCGGGGAGCACCCGCTCCCGCCCGTCGGTGGCGGGACGCCGGAGGCCGGCACCAGCGCGGTGGATCTCGAGGATCCGGGGATGGCCAAGGATCTCGCCGGCTGGCTGGGCAAGGCCGTCGACGCGTCCGGCAAGATGGACAAGGCCGCCTACGCGCGCGAAGCGCGGGCCTGGGGCGTGCAGGCCATCTCGCGGCGATTGGGCCCGGATTACGACTTCTACCACAAGGGCGCCAAGCCGGAGGTCCTGCCCACGCTGCCGCAGCCGGAGACGCACCTCGAGAAGCGCGGCCACCGCGGCCAGGGCATGCCCTACCAGTACGGCACGTTCGATGCCAAGGTCGACAACACCTTCGGTTCGACGGGCGGTCAGGTCTACTACGTCCCGGAGCGCGCCGATGATCCGGGCGTCGACCGCATCGAGTCCTACGAGTGGGGGAACAACCTGATCAGCCTCGCGCCGACGGCGGTGTGGTGGGGCGGGTCCCACCCCGATCCGGCGCTGCCGCGCAGGGAGTGGCAGGAGGTGAACGGCGGACCGCTGCGCTGCCCCGTGGCGATGGGGCGCTCGCGCACCTTCTGGTCGAACGACGCGCTGATGCTCTTCAGCGACGGCTTCCTCGGCGCGGACGGGACGCAGACCAGCGGCGACAGCTTCCCCTGCCTGCTCTTCCCGAAGAACAAGGTGCCGACCGCGGTGGCGGTGACCAACGGCAACGAACTCGGCCTGGTCGCGTTGTGGGACCTGCAGAGCGGCAAGGGCGAGGTCGCGGTGGTCGCCCTGCAGGGGACCAACCTGCGCGGCTGGCGCTACTACTGCCTGCCGACCTATGGCAGCTACTCGCAGTTCAAGATCCTCGGCTACATCGAACTGCCCGGCATGGCCGCGCCGACCGGCATCAGCTGCGCGACCAACAACCGCCAGGGCCTGGTCGAGAACAAGGAGTTCGGCGCCTACAAGCTCGAGGACCACCACACGCGCGAGATCTTCACCAAGGGCGACGGCAAGGACAAGCTGTTCAGCGCCGGCTACGCGGTGGTGATCTCGCGCAGCGAGGGCAAGGCGGTGTTCATCGACCTGCAGCCCACCATCGAGTACCTGCGGCTGATGTACCTGACCAGCGACGAGAACCTGGCGAAGACCGTGGACACCGGGCCGGCAGCCAAGCAGTGGCCGCCGACCTTCGCCACCGTGCCGGGCTACGCGCCGAAGGTGGTGACCAGCGTGCGCGTGCCGCACCCCAGCGTGGTGCTGGCCGGGACGCGCCCCTTCGCCGGCGAACCGTGGCTCTGCCACATCGGCACTCTCGACGGCCGCATCGCCACCTGGACGGTCGGCGGCCTCGCCACCGAGGCCCCGGCCAAGCCCGATGACGTGAAGGCGGTGGGCGTGACCCAGGTCGGGCGCACGCCGACCAGCATGGTGTTCCTGCGCAACAGCGACCCCGCGGCGCCGGGCAGCAACCCGTACGAGTACAACCGCACCCTGGCGGTGTGCTGCCGTGGCGACCGCGAGATCGACTTCGTGACCTTCACCGCCGCCGGCAAGGGCACGGTGTACCGCCGCCTGCGCGATGCGCGCCTGATCGATCCGGTGGTGATCGATCCCTGCGAGCGCGCGCCGCTGATCACCGTCGGCGACTTCAGAGGCCGCAAGGTGGTGAACTACCGCTACGGACCGACGCCCGACGACCACGCCAAGCCGGCGCACAGTTTCGCCGTGGGCCCCGACGGCAAGGGCGACGTGGAGTGCGGCGGCGTCCTGGAATTCCCGGGGCCGGTGTTCGATGTGAATACCACCAATGTGAATTGAGGCGGTAGACCACAGACCCTAGACCCTAGACCCTAGACCCTAGACCCTAGACCCTAGACCCTAGACCCTAGACCCTAGACCCTAGACCCTGCGTGCTGCCGCTGCGAATGATACGTGCCAATGACCATTCCCGCGCGGTCTGGCGCACTTCTCAGCCTGATCACTGTACCTAGGGTCTAGACACTCCCTTCCCCTCATCGGCGCCCGGCGGGGCGCGCTCCACGTGGCGGATGAGCGGTTGGCTGGAGAGCACCCCGGGGCGGTCCCGCAGCGAGTTGGCGGTGGCGAGCGCGGCGAGGAGACCGGGGCTGCGCGCCTCGACGACCCAGGTGTCGGGGGCGAAGCCGGCCGGTTCGAGCGCGGCCGAGTGGTGGGCCTCGGCGAGGCTGCGGATGTCGGTCCCCGGCGCGACCTGGACGAGCAGGCGGCGGGTCAGGACCTGCAGGGCGGAGTCCCCGCCCGTGCGTAGTTCGGCCTGCACACCGGCCACCCCGGGCCGCGCGGCGAGTTCGGTCGCGAGGTCGTCGAGCGCCTGGAGATCGGCGCGGGGGGCGAAGACCACCTCGAAGCCGTCATGCACCGGGCTGGACCGGCAGCCTGCGGGCAACTCCGGCAGCGGGGCTCCGCCCGCCAGGGTCAGGCGCAGGCGGTCGGGCAGCACGCTGACCGGGACCCAGGCGTGGCCATCGTGGTAGCGGCGGGTGAAGCCGTCCGGGGCGGCCTCCACCGGCGCGACCCCCCCGCGGTCCATCGCCGCACCCGCAGCACAGCGCCGCCCAGGCCAGGAGCAGCAGTGCGCAGGTGGCCGGGTCGGGGATGCGGGGGGCGCTCATGCCGGGATGAGAGGGTGCGGTGGGGCGGGGTCAATGCGCCGCTGCCGCGGCCTGGCCACCGGGTGCCGGGAAGTGGCGCTGGCGCCGTTCCAGCCGGCCATCGGCGAAGCCCTCGACCCAGTGGCCGGCGTCGCCCGGCCAATCGCCGACCAGGATGAGGTCGACGCCACCGAGGCGCCGCCGCCAGCTCTCGTGGATGTGGCCGGCGACCAGGACGCCATCCCCGAGCCCGCGCGCCGCGCCCTGGACCCGGCGCCGGTCGATGAACACGCGCGGTCGCGAGCCCGCCGGGCGCAGCGCGCGCTGGCGCTGCTGGGCGCGGCTGCCACGCCGCAGCTGCCGGGCCACCGCATCCTGCGCCCACGCCGGGTAGCAGACCTGCCAGGCCCGCCACCAGAACGAGCCCAGCCAGGCGGCGAAGGCGCGGTATCCGCGATCGTGGCAGAGCCGGTCGCCGTGCACCACCCGCACGCGCCGCGGACCGAGCTGCACATCGAGCGCCGGCCAGTGCAGGCGGCAGCCGCTGGCGGCCTCGAGGCGGCGACCGGCGACCAGTTCGCGGTTGCCGCGCACCAGGTCGAGGCGCCAGCCGGCGGCGCGCAGCGCGCGCAGGCGGCCGAGCACCGCGGCGTGGCTGACGACGCCGGCATCGGTCTCCAGCCAGTAGTCGAAGAGGTCGCCGAGCAGCACCAGCCGCGCCGGTGCGCGCGCCGCGAGCTGGTCGAGGAAGGCGGTGAAGGCGCTGGGCCGCCCCGAGAAGTGGACGTCACCGGCGATGTAGAGCACCGGCTGCGCGGCGGGCTGTCCCGGGGTGGCCACCATCGTCCTCCGCGGGGAGGATACGCCGGGTGCCCGGGCGGGGTAGCGGAGAGGCGCTGGCGGCCAGGGCGCGCGCCCGCTACACCTCGGACGTGCCGACCTTCGCCCTGCTGCTGGCCTATGATGGGACGGCCTTCGCCGGCTGGTGGCGGCAGGCGGGGGCGCGGACGGTCGCCAGTGAACTCGACGCGGCGTGCGCGCGCGTGGGCGAGCCGCAGGCGCGCGCGGTGGGCGCGAGCCGGACGGACGCGGGCGTGCACGCGCGCGGACAGGTCGCGCACCTGATCACCACCCGCGCGTGGAGCGCAGGCGACCTGGCGCGGGCGCTGGCCCCGCAGCTGCCCGACGACCTCGCCTGCCGCGCGGTCGCGGCGGTGGACGATGACTGGCACGCCTGCCACCTGGCGACCGGCAAGACCTACCGCTACGCCCTCGACAACGGTCCGGTCGGCGACCCGTTCACCGCGCGCCAGGCGTGGCGGCCGCCGTTCCGCCTCGACCTGCCGGCGCTGCGCGCCGCCGCCGCGGGCATCAGCGGACGCCGCGACTGGCGCGCGTTCGCCCGCCGCGGCGACGCGCGCGGCGACCTGGTGCGCACCCTGACGCGGGTCGAGTGGGCTGCGCACGGCCAGCAGCTGATCTGCACCATCGCCGGCGAGGCCTTCGTCTACCGCCTGGTGCGCAGCCTGGTGGGCGCCATGGTCGCGGTCGCCCACGGTGGCTGCACGCGCGCTGAACTCGACGCCGCGCTCGCCGGCGCCCCCTCCCCCGCCGGCCGCCAGCAGGCCCCGGCGCGCGGCCTGCACCTGGACGAGGTCGCTTACGCCACCCCGCCCGCCTGGGTCCGGCCCACCGCCTGAACGATCGCGGCTGCGCGCGCAGCACCACCCACGCGCCTCCCGATTGACTCGGGTCGCACGTATTACATCGTCTTACCGGAAGCCGCCATGCCCGAAGCCCCCCAGACCGTGGTCTCCTTCAAGGCCGACCGCGAGCTGCTGCGCCTGCTCAAGGGCGTGCGCAACCGCTCGGCCTTCATCCGCGACGCGGTGATCGCCGCGCTGGGCGAGCACTGCCCGCTGTGCCTGGGCAGCGGCACGGTGAGCAGCGAGGAGCGCCAGCGCTGGGTGGAGTTCGCGGCCCACCACCCGGTCGCCGAGTGTTCGCGCTGCCACCAGCACGTCTTCACCTGCCACCGCCGCCCGGTGAAGCACGCATGCCGGCATTGACCCCGCCGGCCGGTGCGCGCGCGGACGGCCTGGGCTTCGCCGCCGGCGCGCGGCTGCGCCTGGTGGCCGCGGCCGCCTTCGCCGCGGCCGCCTTCGGCGCAGTGGCCCTGGCCACCGGCGCACCGCCGGCGCAGGCGCCCGCACCCGCGGCGGCTGCGCCCGCGGGCGTGGCCGTGGGCATGCTCGAGCTGACCATCACCGCCACCTACCCGGTGGCCGCGTGGAGCGTGCAGGGTCCGGTCGGCCCGCTCGCCGCGCGCAGCTCCGACACCACGCGCTGGCAGGGCGCGGTGCCCTGCGCCGCCGCCGGCGCGGTGCGCCTGTTCGTGCAGGCCGACCACCAGGACGCGCTGAACGCGGGCCCGGCGGCCCTGCGCGTGGCGTGGCCGGGCGGCGCGGCGCTGCTGTGGGGCGAGGGCTTCGTCGCCGAAGCCGTCAGCGTGGGCGGGCGATGAGCCGCGACGCGCTGGTCTTCGACGACGTCACCGTCTGCTACCGCCGCACCCCGGCGGTGCACCACCTCTCGGCGACGCTGCGCTGCGGCGCGCTCACCGCGCTGATGGGGCCCAACGGCGCGGGCAAGAGCACGCTGCTGCGCGCGATCCTCGGCTGGCAGCCGCTGACCACCGGCAGCATCACGCTGGGCGGGGTGCCGGCGCGGCGCGCGCTGGCCCGCATCAGCTACCTGCCGCAGCGCAGCGCGGTCGACTGGGACTTCCCCATCACCGTGCGCGAGGTCGTGGCGATGGGCCGCTACCAGCGCCGCGGCCTGTTCGCGCGCTTCACCGCCGCCGACCACGCGGCGGTCGCGGACGCCCTCGCCGAGATGGACCTGTCCTGGCTGCAGGACCGCCAGATCGCGCAGCTCTCGGGCGGCCAGCAGCAGCGCACCTTCCTGGCGCGCGCGGTCGCCTCGGGCGCCGACGTGTTCCTGCTCGACGAGCCCTTCGTCGGTCTCGACCCGACCTCGACCGCCGACCTGGTGCAGCGCCTGCGCACCTGGGCGGCGCAGGGGCGCCTGGTGGTGGCGGTGGTGCACGACGTGGCCCTGGCGCGCGCGCACTTCCAGGAGGCCCTGCTGGTGGCGCGCAGCCTGATCGCGTCCGGACCGGTCGCCGCGACGCTGACCGACGCGAACCTGGCGCGCGCCTACGGCGCCGCCTGGCCGCTCGCCCGGCCGCAGGCCGGGCAGGCGCTGGGCCTGCCCGACCTGGGTGGCGTGCTGCGCGCGGAGGCGCGCAGCGGCCCGCGCCCGGCGGCCGCGCCCGGCACCAGCGCAGTGCGCCCGCGCGGAGCGGCGGCCATGAGCGAGCTGCACGCGTGGCTGGCCGCGCCGTTCGCGCCCGAGCACCGCTTCCTGTGGCGGGCGCTGCTGATGTGCGCGCTGCTCGGCGCCAGCGCCAGCCTGCTGGGCTGCGTGCTGGTGGTGCGCCGGCTCTCGCTGCTCGGCGACGCGCTCGCCCACTCGCTGCTGCCGGGGGTCGGCCTGGCCTGGTTGCTGTTCGGGACGAGCCTGGCCGCGCTGTTCATCGGCGGACTCGCCGCGGGGCTGCTCACCGCCCTCGGCAGCGGCGTGCTCAGCCGCCTGACCCGGGTCAAGGAGGACGCCTCCTTCGCCGGCCTGTTCCTCGCCTTCTTCGCGCTCGGCGTGGCCCTGGTCAGCCGCGTCGGCACGCCGGTCGACCTGCTGCACGTGCTGTTCGGCAACATCCTCGGCATCACCGGCGCGGACCTGTGGCTGGCGGCCAGCGTCGCGAGCGTCACGGTCGCGGCCTTCGCGCTGTTCTACCGCTCCATCCTCATCGAGTGCTTCGACCCCTCCTACCACCGCGCCTGCGGCGGGTGGGGCGCGCTCACCCACCTCGGACTGCTCGCGCTGACCGTGCTCAACCTGGTCGCGGCGCTGCACGCGCTGGGTGGCGTGCTCGCCCTCGGCCTGTTCATGCTGCCGGCCGTCACCGCGTACCTGTGGTGCGACCGCTGGGGCGCGATGCTCGCGTTCTCGATGCTGTACTGCATCGTCGGCTCGGCGCTCGGGCTGCTGCTGAGCGTGCCCACCGCCCTCGCTTCCGGTCCGTGCATGGTCGGCGTGCTCGGCATCGGCTTCCTCCTCTCCGCGGTGCTCAGCCCGCGCCATGGGCTGCTCGGCCGGCTGCTGCGGCCGCATCATCACCACCAGGAGCACGGGGAGGAGCAGTGCGAGCTGCCGCACCGGCATTGAAGTCCGGGGGGTGGGAGGCGCGAGCTGCGAACGAGAGGTGAGGTGAGGTGAGCGGCCCAGTGGGCCGCGGTCCCAGGGGGACGGCCGGCTTTGTCCACGCCTCGCCCCGGTTCCGGAATCGCCCCCCCCCTGGGACCACGGCCCACTGGGCAATGCCATCAAGCTAAGCTCTTCTCTGGTCTCTCTGGTGCTCTGTGTTCGATCGGCGGTGGGTACCACCCACCATCATTCCGGCTCGGCCGAACGGAAGATCAGACAGCGTGAGAGAACACAGAGCACCAGAGGGACCGGAGCCGCGAGAAAGACGACTCCTGGCTATCGTAGGAACGGCCTTGTACGCTTAGCTTGATAGCATTGCCCGCTGGGCCGCTCTCCATGGCACCTCTGGCCTTTCCGACCGCGCCAGGGACTGTTTCCTCGCGCCTCGCGCCTCGCGCCTCGCGCCTACCAGCGCCCAGCAGTGTCCTGGGCGAGGTGCCGCCGGATGTACTCGAAGCTGATGCGCGCCGATTCGAACGGGTCGCCCGGGCACACGTCCTGCTCGACGATGAACCACTCGCAGCCCGACTTGTCGGCGGCGGAGATGATCGCCGGCCAGTTGAGGTTGCCGCTGCCGATCTCCATCATGGTGCCGGCCTTGTCGTCGCTGCTGACGCCGTAGTCCTTGATGTGCAGCAGCGGAATGCGGCGCTTGAGCTTGCGGCACCACTCCGCGGGGTCGCCGCCACCGGCCTGGATCCAGTAGGTGTCGATCTCGGCCTGCACGTACTGGCGGCCGGTGTGCGCGAAGATCATGTCGAGCATGGTCTGCCCGTCGAACTTGCGCAGTTCCAAGGCGTGGTTGTGGTAGGTCAGCACCAGGCCGGCCTTGCGCAGGGCGCGCCCGGCCTTGTCGAGGGCGGAGGCCAGGGCCAGCACCTCTTCGACGGTGGACACCGGCAGGTGCGGGTGCGGGTAGGCGGTGTAGCGGGTGCCGAGGCGCTGCAGGCGGTCGATGACGCGGTCCGTGTCGTCGATGATCGCGCTGCCGGGCTCGTGCGTGGCGCAGATCACCAGGCCCTCGTCGGCGCAGATGCGCACGATGTCGCGCTCGTCGATCGGGCCGATGTTGCTGACCTGCACGGCGGCGTAGCCGATCGCCTTGACGCGCCGCGCGGTGGCGGCGAGTTCGCCGACGGTGCGGCAGAAGTCGCGCAGGTTGTAGAGCTGGAGGGCGACCTGGGCGATTCTCACGCCGACGATGCTACCCGCCCCCGCCGCCCGCGCATCCCCCCTCCCGCATGCGGCCATCTCCGTGGCTGCCTCTGATCCCGACGTTCATCGCCGCAGAGACGCAGAGAGGCAGAGCGGACCGCAGAGGACGGCATGTGAGATCCGGCTGCATTGCTGCGCGAGCTGCTCATCCGAAACGTCCAGTCCGCTCCCCTCTGCGGCCCTCTCCGGAACTCTGCGCCTCTGCGGCTACACCCGTACGGGCTCGCCGGTGACCAATGGCGGCTAGGTCCAGGAGCGGCCCCGGGCGCGGCGGTAGTCGGAGGGCGCCACGCCGACGCTGCGCTTGAACAGCCGCGAGAAGTGGCTGAACGAGCTCAGCCCGACCGCGCTGGCGATGGCGGTCACCGGCTGGGTGGTCTCCAGCAGCAGCGCCTTGGCGCGCGCCAGGCGCATCTCGGTGAGGCGGCCGAGCACGGTCTTGCCGGTGGTGGCGCGGAACAGCCGGGCGAGGTGCGGTTCGCTGACCCCGACCTGGTCGGCGATGGTGCCGCGCAGCAGGGTCCGGTGCAGGTGGGCGCCCATGTAGACCTCGGCGCGCGCCACCACCTCCTGGTGGCGCCCGGCGTTGAGCGGGGACAGGCTCTCGACCTGGCCGCCCCCCCGCCGCGACCCGCGCAGCTGGCCGATGAGCAGGCGCACCACCAGGGCGCTGGTCAGCCACGCGCTGTCGGGGCGGGTCTCGCCGTGCAGCTCGCCGACCAGGGCGAGCAGGTCCTCGCGCAGCTCGACGGGCAGGCGCTGGACGCGACCCAGGATCGGCGCCAGGTCGAGGCGCTGCGCGTCGAACAGGCACAGCACGTATCCGGGCGCCTTGCGCCGGCACCACATCTCGCGCTTGACGCGCGGCGGCACGATCAGCGACTCCTCGGGGTGCAGCTCGAAGGCCTTGCCGTCGACGGTCGCGGTGATGCCGCCGTGCAGGCAGATCAGCCATTGGTACGAGCGCTGCTGGTGCACGCCGGTGCGGTACGCGGTGTCGGCCTCGCGGTAGGCGAGGCTGTCGATGCGGATGGGGAAGGCGTTGGCGGTCATCGGGCGTGGTGTGGAGTATACCCGCAGGGCGGCGGAACGTTCGCGCGCTTCCCCGCCGCCTGAGCAGGCCGCGGGATCAGCGCAGCGCCTCGCGCAGCCGCGCGGTGATCTCCCGCTCCGCGCTGGCGAGGTCGCCGATGAAGGTGCAGCCCGCCGCCTGGAGGTGGCCGCCGCCGCCGAAGGCCTGGGCCACCGGCCCGACCGCGAAGGGCGGGTTGGAGCGCAGGCTGGCGCGCACGGTCTGACCGTCCTTGCCCTCGCGCAGCAGGTATGCGACCTGGTTGCCGGCCAGGCTGCGCGGCACCTCGACCAGGTCGCCCCAGTCCTCGGGCTCGCCGACCGCCGCCACCGCGGCGGCGCTCAGCACGATGCCGGCCAGGCGCGGCTCGACCCCGTCCACGCGCAGGTTCTCGATGGCGAGCTTCTGGATCTGCAGGTCCTTCGGCTTCTTGGTGTAGGTCAGCGCGCGGTTGATGGCGGCGGCGTCGATGCCGGCGTCGAGCAGCTTGGCCGTCCAGCGGAAGGTGTGCGCGGTGGTGTTGCTGTGCATGAAGCGGCCGGTGTCGAAGACGATGGTCGTGTACAGGCACTCGGCCAGGGTGCGGTCGAGCGGCACCTTCATGCGCCGCAGCAGGCCCTCGACGACCACGCCAGAGCTCTCGCCCGCGACGTCGACCAGGTTGATGTCGCCGAAGCGGGTGTTGGTGATGTGGTGGTCGAGGTTGATCAGGGCGCCGCGCCGCACCCCGATGACCGCGCCCAGGCGCTCGCGGTCGCCGGCGTCGCAACTGATCATCACGTCGGCCGGCGCCTCGGCCGCGGCCTCGGCGGCCGAGGCGATCACCGCGATGCGCGCGAAGCCGGGCAGGAACGCGTACGTCGACACCACGCGGCTGGGACACAAGAAGCGCACCTGCTTGCCGAGCCCCTCGAGCGCATGGACCAGGGCCAGTCCTGCTCCGACGCCGTCGCCATCGGGGTTGATGTGGGTGGTGACGATGACGCTGCCGGCGGCGGCGAGGGCCTTGGCGGCTGAGGCGTAAGACACGGTGCGGTCCAGGGGTTGCGTGATGCCACCGGGCAGTATCCGATGCCCGCGGAAGGTGTCCAGGGCGGGTCGCCGCCGGGTCCATTCCGTATTCCACCGCGGGACTCATTGGCGCCCCAATCGACAATTCCGCAACTTGGCAGTGCTAGCGCGTGGCCTAGGATCCCCACCCATGACAACCGACGCCAAGGTCCTGACCGCCTCTTCCACCCCCGTCCCCGCGATGACCCCGCGCGCGCGCAAGCGCACCAAGGTGGTGGCGACCATCGGCCCCGCGAGCAGCAGCGAGGAGGTGATGCGCGCCCTCTTCCACGCCGGCATGAACGTCGCCCGGCTGAACATGAGCCACGGCGACCACGCCGACCACCTGCAGCGCCTGCAGCTGGTGCGCAAGATCAGCAGGGAGCTGCAGCGCCCGGTGGCGGCGCTCGCCGACCTGCAGGGGCCCAAGATCCGCACCGGCCGCCTCAAGGACAACACGCCGGTGGAGTGGAAGGCCGGGACCAAGACCGTCATCACCGTCTCCGACTGCCCGGCCGGCACCGCCGAGCGCGTCGGCACCACCTACTCCGGCCTGGCCGGCGACGTGGTGCCGGGCAACGTCCTGCTGGTCGACGACGGGCGCATGCGCGTCCAGGTCGACTCGGTCAAGGGCGACGACATCCACTGCACGGTCATCGTCGGCGGCCTGCTCAAGAGCAACAAGGGCATCAACCTGCCCGGCGTCAAGGTCAGCACGCCGTCGCTGAGCGACAAGGACAAGGCCGACCTGGCCTGGGCCATCGCCAACGACGTCGACTACATCGCGCTCAGCTTCGTGCGCACGGCGCGCGACGTGCGCAACGTCAAGAACCGCATCGCCGAGTCGGGCCGCAACATCCCGATCATCGCCAAGATCGAGAAGGGCGAGGCGGTCGAGAACATCGAGGAGATCCTCGCCGAGGCCGACGGCATCATGGTCGCCCGCGGCGACCTCGGCATCGAGATCTCGACGCAGCGCCTGCCGGTGGTGCAGAAGGACCTGATCACCAACGCCAACAAGCTCGGCAAGCTGGTCATCACCGCCACGCAGATGCTCGAGTCGATGATCGAGAACCCGATCCCGACGCGCGCGGAGTCGTCGGACGTGGCCAACGCCATCTTCGACGGCAGCGACGCGATCATGCTCTCGGGCGAGACCGCGACCGGCAAGTTCCCGGTCGAGGCCGTCGAAGAGATGACCCGCATCGCCATCGAGGCCGAGAAGAGCCCGTACATGGCGCGCGAGAAGCTCAACCGCGAGGCCAGCACCTTCAACCACTTCGCCATGGCGATGAGCGGCGCCGCCGACTACCTGGCGCGCGAGATCAGCGCCGACGGCGTGATGATCGTCAGCCACGGCACCGAGAAGGCGCTGCTGCTGTCCAAGCGCCGCGGGCAGATCCCGCTGCTGGCGCTGTGCTACGAGGAGCGCACCTGGCGGCAGATGAGCCTGTTCTGGGGCATCGTCCCGCTGCAGATCCCCTACCGCGACAACCTCAACGACCTGCTCGAGGCCGCCACCGAGGAGAGCATCCGCCACGGCGTCTTCAAGGACGGCGACACGGTGGTGGTGATCAGCGGCGTGTCGAGCCAGGGGGCGAATACGATCAAGGTGCATACGATCTGAGGTGAGGACCTCCATCGAGGATTCCTGGCGGAAAGCGGAAAGCGGAAAGCGGAAAGCGGAAAGCGCCTTACCGGTTCATGCGCATGGCGCTGATCGCCGTCCGCTTTCTGCTCTCCGCGATCCGCTTTCCGCCTCCGAGCACCGTCACTGCTCCTGAGGTGATGAGCGGTTTCCTCGCGCACATCGCCACGCGCCCCCTTTCTCCAGCTCTCCAACGCAAAACCCCGCGCCATCCGGCGCGGGGTCGTGCAGCGGCGCGGAATGGTGCGCGCCTACTTGGCGGCGTCCGCCGGCTTCGCGGCCGGCTTCTCCGCCGCATCGGCCGGCTTGGCGTCCGCGGCGGGCTTCTCCGCGCCATCGGCCTTCTTGGCGCCGGTGTCGGCGGGCTTCTCGGCCTTGAGCAGGTCGCGGGTCATGATCTTGCCGCCGGTGAGCGGGTCGCCCGGCTTGTCGCCGAAGACGCGGTAGGCGATGACGTGGCCGGTCTCGTCGGCGGTGTAGATCGCCGACTCGGTGTCGGTGGCGTCCTGGTACTCGGCGATGAAGCGGCAGGTGCGGTGCTCGACGCGGCCGCTCTCGTTGAGGTAGTTGCGGTGCTCCTCGTTGGCGTCCCAGGTCCAGGCGACCTGGCCGCTGCTGCGGTCGATGGCCTGGATCACGGTGCTGTCGGGCGCGGTCGCGAACAGGTACTGCGGGTTCGAGCCGACCAGGCGGGTTATGCCGGGCACGTTCCACTCCTCGGCCAGGCGCACCACCTCGAGCGGGTGCTTGGCGGCGTCGGCGAAGGGCACGTTGTCGCCCTGCGCCTTGATGGCGTAGAGGCCGCCCTTGGCCGAGTGGTCGAGGTCGAGCCAGGCGTAGACGCGCGCCGGCTCGCCGCGGAAGGCGAAGGGCTGGCGCTTGATCGGGCCGCCCAGGAACAGCGAGCCGAGCTTCTGCCCGGACAGGCGGTTGATCACCAGCAGCTGGTTGTCGTCGCTGCCCACGTAGAGCAGGCGGCCGCGCGGCAGCGGCGAGCCGAAGATCGCGGCGCCGGTCTTGAGCGACCAGACCTCTTCGCGGTCGTACTTGAAGCAGTGCACCACGCCGGCGTGGTCGGCGGCGTAGACCAGGCCGTCGGACTCGACCGGCGGCGCGGTCAGCGAGGTGCGCAGGTTCATCTGCCAGAGCACGTAGGGGAAGCGCTTCTCGCCGTGGTAGGACACCACCTGCACGCGGCCGTCCCAGTCGCCGAGGAAGATGCGCTGGTTGCTGTCGGGGCCGAGCGCGAGCACGCCGCTCGAGGGCGAGAACGGCAGGTCCCAGCGCCACACCACCTGGCCATAGACGGCGTCGATGCTGTAGAGCGTGTCGTCCGAGATCACCCACAGGCGGTCGTCGTTGGCGACCTCGTCGCCCTTGGTGTTGCGCGCCTTGGCGCGGCTGGCGTAGGGCGGGAGCACCGCGGGCTTGGGCAGCGCGATGCTGACCCACTTGGTGTTGCCGCTGGCGGCCTCGACGGCGTAGATCTCGTTGGTCTCCTCCATCTGGAAGAAGATCAGCTCGGGGATGTTGGGGTTGACCCAGCTGTTGGCGACGCGGTGCGGGAACTGCAGGTCCCAGGCGCGGTCGAAGGGCGTGTCCTTGAGGACGCGCGCCTTGCCCATGCCGAGGCGCTCGGCCTCGGTCTCGCGGGGGGCGCTGCTGACGGTGCCGTACCCGCTCTTGCCGCTGCTGCCGGAATCGCCGGCGCGGTCGCCGCCGCAGCCGCCCAGGGCCGCCAGGCCGAGGCCGAAGAACACAGTGGCGAGGGTCTTCATGGTTTTCCCCGATGCGGAAGGCGGAAGAGGCGCGAAAAGGTCGCGAAGAAGGCGGAAGTGCTCGGACTCGACATGGTCACAGGCCCGTACCGGCGGCGACCGGCAGGCTCTCGCCACGCGCGGTTTCGTAAGCGTGCAGGCGTCCGAGCCAACCAAGAGCGTCCGGACAGGCGACCTTGAGCCGGAAGAGGTAGGGCCGGCCGGCCTGGCGGCGGCGCAGGTCCTCGGCGCAGTCGTCCCAGCTGCCCGCGTAGAGCGTGTGCACGGCCTCGACGAGCTGGCGGACGGCCGGATCGAGCTGGGCGAGGACCGTCTCGGGGGACAGGGCCGGATCGAGCTGCATGGGCGCGGCCGTCATTTGCCCTGGACGGTCTTCTCGAGGTCGGGGAGCTTGTCGGCTTTGTCCGGATACGCGGTGCGGACGTCGCCGTAGTACTTCCAGAGGTCGGTCTCGACGTCCTTCTGGCGCGCGTTCATGTCGTCGACGATGTTGTCGAGGTAGTACTTGGCGTACGCGACGTTGGCGCGCTCCTTGATGCGCTGGAAGCTGTCCACCCACTCCCAGCCGCCCTTGACCAGGGTGAAGCGGTCGAGGTTGCGGAAGTACTCGTCGCCCGGCCGGGTGTAGTGCAGCACGTAGTTGCGGCGCAGCACGTGGGTCGCCAGGTAGTTGTCGGGCTTGCCCTTCTCGGCCGGCGGCATGCGCAGGCGGAACTTGTTGGACAGGCCGCGCACTTCGATGGTGAACTTGTTGCCGTAGAGGCTGAGGCGGTTGAACAGCACCACGCCGTAGACCTCGCCGGCGGACACGCCTTCCTCGTCCTTGGTCTGCGCGTCGTAGGGCGGCAGGTCGAGGGCGCGGATCTCGTCGACGGTGTGCAGGCGGCGGTCCTCCTTCTCCTCGACGGCCTCGCGCACGCGCTTGAGCACGGTGTCGCGGTTGGGCTCGCCCAGGTCGGGGAAGTTGTAGGTCTCCTGGCTGCCGCTGCCGATCGGGTCGTCGAGCAGGCGCAGGCGGGTGCCGTGCTCGTCGGTGGCCTGGACCTTGATGCTGACCTTGCGCGTGCGCGGCTTGAGGTCGCCGCGCTCGAGGATCACGCCCTCCTTGGGGTCGCCGGTGGTCTCGACGGTCAGCTTGCCGCCGCCCTCGGGGGACGACTTGGCCGACTCGTACTGCTTGGTGATGGCGTCCAGGACCTCGGCGTAGCGGGTCGGCTTGGCGCCTTTGGCCACGGTCGCATCGGCGATCTGGTTGCGCAGGCGGAAGGTCAGGTAGTTGAAGACGTGCTCGCGACCGACGCGGTCCTTGAGGATCACCTCGTCCAGTTCGAGGGGCTCGAAGCCGAGCTCGTAGAGATCCATATCCCGAGAGCTGACCAGCTTTTCCAGCTCGGCCTTCTGCTCGAGGGATTCCTGGTTCCAGCCGACGAACTCGCCGGCCCCGGGGGCAGCGGCGTCCTCGGCGCGCAGACCCGGGGCGGCCACCAGGGCCATCGCCGCAGCGAGGGCGAGCATGGTCGGGCGCAGCCCGCGCGGAGTCCAGCTTGGACGCATGACGATTCCTTTCAGTGACCGGCGACCACTGGCTGTGACCAGTGGCAGTGGCCGATTGGCGATCCGCCATCACGACGCAGGGCGGTGACGGCTGCAGACCTTAGACCGCCACGGATGGGGCACAAGGCGGGCGGGAGAAGGCGCCTGCGCGGGTGCGTCAGACGCTCTCCCGGGACCCGGACAGGGGGGTCAGTAGTCCGATGTGGGACCGTGCTTGGCGGGAACGGCCGCCGCGGGGACCACGCGCCGCTTCTCGACGCCCACCGGGGCCACGGTCTCGGCCGAAACGGTGTCATGGAAGCTGATGTCGAACTGCAGGTAGAGGACGTCGGCACCCCCCTCGGCCTTGTGCTGGGCGCCGACCGCCCCGCCCAGGGTGTAGTCGACCTGGGTGCCCGCTTCGGCCAGTTGCACCGCATGGGCGCCGGACAGGGCCTGGGCGAGCTCGGTCCTGAGGGCGGCGACGTCGACCACGCCGCCGGAGCGGTCGTCGATGGCGCCGATGGCGACGCGCGGGGCCTTGCCGGTGCGCCCGGTGAAGGCACCCACCCAGGGGCGCTTGAGGGCCTCGTCGATCAGCTCCTGGGCGACCGCGTGGTCGTCGGCGGCGGTCCACACCTTGGGCGGGGGCGCCGGGGCTTCGACCTCGCCATGGCGGGTCTGGCAGCCGCCGAGGGCGAGGATGGCGAGCAGCGGGAGGGCGAGCAGGGGCAGGCCGGGACGGGGGGAACGGGACGGCTGGAGCGTCATGACGGACCTCGCGGCGGTGCCGCAATCGGGAGTTGGGCGAGCTTGGGCGCCTGCGTGCGGGGTGCAACTGGCCGGACGCGGGCGTAGTCGAACGTATCCTGGGTCCCCCCCTGGCCGGTCCCCCGCTTGCGGTTACGAAGGCGTCCCCAGGGGATTCCCGCATGCAGCCAGCGTCAGCCCTCCCCGCCACCCTCGGCGCCCTGCGCGCCGCGGCCCTGGCCCAGCCGCGCCTCGCGCCGCGCCCGCTCAAGACCGAGCTGCGCGACAACCTGGTCGCGGCGCTGGCCGCCGGGCAGAGCGGCGAGGCGCTGTTCCCCGGGCTGATCGGCTATGGTGACACCGTCATCCCCCAGGTGGTGAACGCGGTGCTGGCCGGGCACGACCTGCTGCTGCTGGGCCTGCGCGGGCAGGCCAAGACGCGCATGGCGCGCGCCCTGGTGCGCTTCCTCGACGCGCAGGTCCCGGCGCTGGCCGGCGACCCGCTGCGCTCGCACCCGCTCGCCCCCGTCGGCGCGGTGGCGGAGGAGATCATCGCCCGCGACGGCGAGGCGGCGCGCGTCACCTGGCTCGGCCACGGCGACCGCTACGGCGAGAAGCTCGCCACCCCCGACGTCTCGGTCGCCGACCTGATCGGCGACGTCGACCCGATCCGCGCGAGCCGCGAAGGGTACGACCTGGGCGACCTGCGCGCGGTGACCTTCGGGATCATCCCGCGCACCAACCGCGGCATCTTCTGCGTCAACGAACTGCCCGACCTCGCGCCGCGCATCCAGGTCGCGCTGTTCAACATCCTCGAGGAGCAGGACGTGCAGGTGCGCGGCATCCCGCTGCGCCTGCCCCTCGACCTGATGCTGGTGTTCACCGCCAACCCCGAGGACTACACCAGCCGCGGCCAGATCATCACGCCGCTGAAGGACCGCATCGGCGCCCAGGTGCTGACCCACTACCCGAAGAGCCGCGACGAGGGCGTGCGCATCATGGCGCAGGAGGCGCACACCGCCCCGGCCGGCGGCTGCAGCCCGCGCATCCCGGCGCTGTTCCCGCTGCTCATCGAGGAGGCGGCGCGCGCCGCGCGCGGCAGCGAGTTCGTCGACGCCAAGAGCGGCGTCAGCACGCGCTTGACCATCGCGGCGCTGGAGATGCTGCACGCCAACGTGCTGGCGCGCGGCCTGCAGCTGGGCGAGGCGCGGCCGCAGGCGCGCCTGGTCGACCTGCCGGCGACGCTGGCGGCGATGACCGGCAAGATCGAGCTCGCCTACGAGGGCGAGCAGGAGGGCCCGCTCAAGGTCGGCTGGCACGTGCTCAGCGAGGCGCTGAAGGCGCTGTGGAAGGAACGCCTGCCGCCGGTGATCGCCGAGGGCGGCGCCGACGAGCGCGACCAGGGACCGTGGCGGGAGATCCTCGCGTGGTTCGCCAAGGGCAACAAGGTGCTGCTCTCCGACCGCAGCCCGACCGCCCAGCACGAGGCCGCCCTGGCCGCGGTGCCGGGCCTGGGCAAGCTCGCCGACCAGCTGCTGAAGCCGCCCGCCGACGAGCGCGCGCTGTGGATGGAATTCATCGTCGAGGGCCTGTTCCACGGCGGCGCGCTGGCGCGCGAGGACAGCGCGCGGGGGCTGGCCTACACGGATCTGCTGGCGCACATGATGGGGCGGGAGGGTGGGAAGAAGCGGCGGCGGGAGTAGGCGAGGCGCGAGGCGCGAGGCGCGAGGCGCGAGGCGCGAGGCCGGGGAAACGGGAGCCGCGCCCCCCGCGTTGACCAGTTCCAGGGCGCTGCTTGATCATGGCGCGGGAGCGGCATCCTCCGGCCGCATGACGGATGCTCGCGAGCGCGCCAACTTGGCGCTGATGATGGTGTGCCTGGTGTTCGGCGGAGGGGCCCGGGCCGGGGCGGCCGATGCGCCGCGCACGGGCGATTTCACGCTGGCCTTCACCGAGAACGGCCCGCTGTCGGCGTGGCGCGAGGCGTCCGCGCGCTTCTTCCTCGAGAGCGGGGCGCAGGCCAAGGAGCCGGGGGGGGCGCGTTCCTACGCCATCGCCGACGAGCCGTTCGCCATGCACGTGCCGAAGGACTACGACGGCTCGCGGCCGTACGGCCTGGTGGTGTTCGCCGCGCCGGTGCCGGGCGGGGCCCCGAGCGCCGATTTCGCGGCCGTGTGCGATCGCCACCACCTGATCTGGATGGGCGCCACCCGCTTCAGCGACCAGCGCGCGGTCATGGAGCGGGCGCGCATCCTCGTCGACGGGGTGCACGGCCTCGTCCAGCGCTACCGCATCGATCCGGAGCGGCTCTACCTCGCCGACCAGCGCGGGCGCTCCTACGCCAGCAGCGGAGTGGGCAGCATGATCATCATGGGCTACCCCGAGGTCTTCACCGGCGGCGCCATGTACCTGCACGGCGTGATGATCGACCGCGCGATGCTGCGCGACCGGGCGATGACCGACCGCCTGCTCGAGCAGGCGCGCAAGCTGCGCTACGCCTTCGTCGGCGACCCGGACCAGCCGCACACCAACTACGCCAAGCACGTCGCAGACCAGTACCAGATCTACCGCAACAGTGGCTACGCCGTGACGAAGTTCATCCCCCAGCCGGGGCTCTGGCAGTCGAACACGCCGTCCAAGGAGTCCTTCGAGGCGGCCGTCGACTTCGTCGACTCTCCGCTCGTCGACCGCGCCAAGGACGCCCTCGCGGCCGGCGCGAAGCTCGAGGCGGCGAGGAAGTACCGCGAAGCGCTGGCCAGCTACGCCGCCGCCCTCGACTGCGTCGCCGACCCGTCCCTCGCCGACGCGGCGCGCGAGCGCCGCCGGAAGGTCGTCGCCACCCTCGACCTCGACGCGGCCAAGGAGCTGGCGCCGCTGCTCGCCAAGCCGCAGGCGGCCGGGCTGCGCGCCTTCGTGGCCAAGTGGCCGGCGGAGCTGCCGAGCGTGGCCAGCGCGCGCGCCGCGGCCGAGCCGCTCGGCGCCGAGGAGTGGGCCAAGGCCGAGGCCGCCAAGCCCACGGCGCCCGCGCTGCGCACCTTCATCAAGTCCTGGGGCGGCTACGACGCGGCCAGACCGGCCATTGCCGCCCTCGATGCCTTCGCCCAGCAGGCGTGGGCGGATTTCGAGAAGTTGAAACCGGGGCCGCCGCGCACCCGGGCGCTGGCGCGCTTCCCCGACCAGTGGGACGGCACCCCGACCGGCGCGCACGCGCGCGAGCTCCTCGGCAAGGAGGTGGTCGACGAGATCAACGAGATCCGCCAGCTGCCCGAGGACGTGCAGATCACCCGCCTGCAGGCGCTGTTCGCCGAGCTGCGCGGCAGCAAGCTGGGCAAGGACATCGACGCGCGCCTGGACGAACTCGAGAAGGCCCAGCAGGCCAAGGCCAAGGCGGGCAGGTAGCTGAGGCGGTTTGCGCGACCTGGTCCAGCCTGATTCGGGGATTTTTACCGCCAAGACGCCCAGACGCCAAGGAAGGCGGGCCAAGCGCAGGATCCCGGGCCGGTGTCCTCGGGTCAGAGCTGAGCGACATGCCCCTGGCCAGCGCCGTCCTCTTCTCCGGCTGCCCTTGGCGCCTTGGCGGTAAAAGCCTTCGATCCACCGCAGGGTCCCAAGGGTTTGGTTGCGGAATGCCGGGTGGGCAGCGATGGCGGGGCCGTGGGCGGCGGCTAGCCTCCACCGCATGCGCTACGACTACCAGCACTTCGACTGGCGCGAGCTGGCCAACCGGCTGGCGCGCGAGGAGCGCATCGACGAGGTCTTCCGCGAACTGATGCTGGCCCTGGGCGGCGACGTCGAGGAGGCGCTCGAGCGGCTCGACGAGCTCAGCCGGCGCTTCCGCCAGGACCTCGGCTTCGACCGCCGCGACTTCGAGCAGCGCCTGCGCGAGCAGAAGCTGATCAGCGGCAAGGCGGGCAGCCGCGCCCTGACCCCCAAGGGCGAGCGGGCGCTGCGCTCCGGCTGCCTGGAGTCGGTGTTCGGCAAGCTGAAGGCCACCGGCCGCGGCGACCACGCGGTGCCGAAGATCGGCAGCCGCGGAGACGCCAACGGCGTGCTGCGCCCGTGGCAGCCGGGCGACGAGTCGTACGACATCAGCTACCGCGAGAGCATGCTGGGCGCGCTGCGCGGCGGGCGCGACCAGCTCGAGGACGGCGACCTGGTGGTGCAGGAGCGCGACCGCACCACCGCGGCGGCGACGGTGATGCTGATCGACGTCAGCCACTCGATGACGCTCTACGGCGAGGACCGCATCACCCCGGCCAAGCGCGTGGCGATGGCGTTCGCCGAGCTGCAGCAGCGCCGCTACCCGCGCGACAGCCTCAACATCCTGCTCTTCGGCGACGACGTCCAGGAGGTCACGGTCAAGGAGCTGCCCTACATCAGCAACGGGCCGTTCCACACCAACACCTGCGAGGCGCTGCGCCGCGCCGGCGAGATCCTGGGCAAGAAGCACCAGCCCAACAAGCGCGTGGTGATGATCACCGACGGCAAGCCGACTGCGCTGTTCACCGGGCCCGGCCGCGACGGCAAGCGCCGGCTGACCATCAACTCCAGCTACGGGCTGGATCCCGAGATCGTCACCGCGACGCTGCGCCAGGGCGCGCGCTACCCGCGCCTGAAGATCGACCTGTCGGTGTTCATGGTCGCCAGCGATCCCTACCTGGAGCGCTTCGTCGCGCGCCTGGTGGAGGTCAGCCACGGGCGCGCGTTCCGGGCCACGCTGGGGGACCTGGGGGATCAGGTGTTGACGAAGATCTTCGGGAGGCGCTAGTGTCCTGTCCGGTGAATCCACTGCCTCTGGCTTGGCCGCGCCGGCCGTCTGCTGCGTTGCATCCTCCTTGCGATAGCGCTGCTATCGCCGCGTCGGATGCGCCTTGCAGCCAGCCGACGGGACCGGCGCCATAGTCGGTGGATTCACCGGACAGGACACTAGCAGGGTGCCGCCGGACGTGGCGGCATGTCGGAGATGCGGGTCATCTCCTGGCGTGAGAACGCGCACATCCTGGCCACCGCTCGGTTCTCGCGCGCGCGCGGCGCGAGCGGCCGCTCAGGGCGCCTTGGTCTCCGGCGCGGGCTTGACCGGGTCGGCAGGCGCCGGATCCGCCGGCTTGGCGGCGGCGGCGGCGGCGGCCAGCGCGGCGGCGGTCTTCGCCTCGAGGTCCTTCACCTCCTGCTCGAGCTTGGCGGTCCGCTCCTTGAGCTCGCGCTCGACGCGCGCGCTCTCCTCGGCCTTGGCGTCGAGCCTGCCCTGCAGGTCGGTGGCCTTGGCCTCGGCGGCCTTGCGCGCGGCCTCGGCGGCCTCGTGCTGCTTGCGCGCCGCTTCGGTGTCGCGGTGCGCGGCCTGCAGCTCGGCGTTGGTCTTGCCGAGGGTGTCGTTGAGGTTGGCCGCGAAGAGTCCCAGGCCGACGAGCGCGGCGACGCCCACCACCAGGATGAGCAGCGGCAGCAGCAGCGAGCGGCGCGGCGGCGGAGCCACCGTGCCGCGCGCGAGCGGCATGGCCACGATCTGACGCTGCACCGGCTTGTCCTGCGGCGCCGGTGCGGCGGCCGGTGCGGCCTGGCCCTCGACCGCGGGGTCCGCCTCGGGCGCGGTCGGCTTCGGGGCCGGGGCGGCTTTCCCGACTTTGATCGCCGGCATGCGATCGCTGCCGCGGCGCACCACCTTGCCGACCTTCAGCGGCTCGGCCGGGGTGTCGTCGCCGAGGTGGAAGCCGCCATCCTCGACGGCCACGGCAGGCGCCGGTGGTGGTTCCGCTGCGGGGGCCGGCACGGGCACCGGGGCGGGAGCGGGGGTCGTGGTGCGCGCCGCGGTCCTGCCGGTCAGCGCGGGCGAAGCCGGTGACGGCGCGGCCGCGCTGGCGGCCGGCGCCGCCGCGACGGATACCGCGTGGATCTCCACGGTCTCGCTGGCCGGATTGCGCGGCGCGTCCGGCATGCCGCCGGTGATGTCGATCGGACCGCTGTCCGCCGGGGCCGGTGCTGCGGGCTGCACGACGTTGAGCACGCGGGTGTTGCCGGTCGGACGGCCGCCCTGGCCGCTGCGCAGCACCATCTGCACGACGTTGCAGCCCGGGCAGTGGATGGTCTGCCCGGCGTACAGCGACGGGATGCGCGCCTTGAAGCCGCACGCGGTGCAGGTGAAGCGCACCTTCTCGCCCGCGCCGGCGCTGGCGACCATGGTGGTGGCGGTCGCGCTGCCGGTGCCGGGTTCCGCAGGCGCCTCGGGCGCAGCGGCCACCGAACCGTCGAGGCGCGTGCTGCTGACCACCTGGGTGGCCTGGCAGCCCGGGCAGCGGATGGGCTTGCCCGCCAGGCTGGCGCCGAGCTTGGTGCGGAAGCCGCACGACGTGCAGGCGAACTCGACCTGCGGGCCCTCGTCGGCGGGGGCCGCGGGGACGTCGACGGGTTCCGAGGTGCGCATGCGGCTGATCGCCACGGTGTCGCCGGTCGAGGCCTGCGGCTCCTGGCGCAGCGCGATGCCGACGTGGTCGCAGGCGGGGCAGGTCACCGCCAGGCCGATGTACTGGGCGGGGATGCGCGCGCGGTAGCTGCACGCCGTGCACACGAACAGCTCCTTGCCGGCGGTCGCCGGGTCGGCGTCGGGCGACGGTTCCGGCGCCGGCGTGGGAGTGGGCGCGGCGGAGATGCCGGAGCCCTCGCTGGCGGCGTGGTCGACGGCCACCACCTGCGGCTCGTGGCAGCCCGGGCACTTGATCGCCTTGCCCAGGTAGTGGCGGGCGAGCTGGGCCTCGAAGCCGCACGTGGCGCACGAGAACAGGATGTTGCCGGGGCGCACGGTGGTGCGCGCGGTGGCGGCCGCGGTGGCGATCTTCGTGATGCTGACGGTGCGGCCGGTGCGCGGCGACGGGGTGCCCTCGCTGGTCGCGATCTGGGCGCCGTCGCAGCGCGGGCAGCGCACCGCCTTGCCCATGAAGTGGCCAGGGATGCGCGCGCGGTAGCCGCACGCCGAGCACACGAAGAGCTTCTTCCCGTCGTCGACCGGCGGCGCCACCGGGATGGCGGCGGGCGGGGCGGGTGGCGCCGGCGGCAGCGCGACCTGCGGCACCACCTGGGCGGTGTTGCAGCCCGGACAGGACATGGTCCGACCGGCGAGGTGGGCGGGGATGCGGAACTGGTTGCCGCACGCTGAGCAGGTGAAGGGCATGGTCTCGGCGACGGGCATGGCAGCAGCCTAATGGCCGTGGCGATTTGTCAGCGGCCAGTCGTGCGACGTGGCAGAGCGGGATGCATGACACCGGCCGGGCATCGTCCGGCACCCGGTCCTGCCAGGTTTGCCGGGTCGCTGCGACCAGGTAGCCTGGGCCGGCAAGGGGAGGCCGATCATGTCCACGCAGCGCACCACGTCCGAAGCGCATCCACCATCCGATCCGGCCAGCGCGGCCAGCGGTTCCCGCCCGCAGCCCGCGGCCGCCGACCAGCCCGAGCCGGACGCCGGCCTGCTGCCCAGCGCCCGTTCCACCCACGACGGTGGCGGCCGGACCTCCCCCTTCATCCTCACCCCCGCCGCCCGTCACGACGAGGCGGGCGGGCCGTCTCCCAGGCCTGCGCCCGCCCCGGATCCGGAGCCCCGGCCATCCCCGGATCCGCTGCCCGCCCCCCATCCCGCCCCGCATCCCCGTCATCACGAGGAGGTGCCCACCCTGCTCACCCGCGCCGAGGCCCACCATGAGGCCGAGACCTTGCTGACCCGGCTCGCCGGCAAGGTCGACGTCCACCACGCGCTGGCGGCGGATCCCGCGGGGGTGCCCGCCGAAGCCCGCCTGCATGGCGACACCGCCAGCGTCAGCGTCGGGCCGGACCGTGCCCGGATGACCGCCAGCCACGATTTCCGCGTCGTCGACGCGGTGGTGAAGAGCGCCACCGTGGCGGGCGCCGTCGATGGCCTCTACGACGCCGCGACTCCGGCCCTCGAGGCCGGCGGCCGGCTCGAGCAGCACCGCCGCGAGTTCCAGCACGACCACCCCGCCCTCAGCGCCGCCGTCACCGCGACCGCCGCCGCGGCGGTGGTGGTGGGCGCCAACCTGGCGGTGCGCTCCGGGGCCTATGCGCACGCCGCCGAGTCCATCGATCAGGTGGCCGACCGCCTGCACGCCCGTCCGCCGCTCGATCCGCAGCAGGCTCCGCGGCTCGAAGCGACGACGCACGACCTCATCCACGAGCGCGACCTGCGCGTGGGGGTGACCCCCGGCTTCGCGGTGGCGCGGACCCCGGCCGGCACGCTGGTCGACGATGTGCGCCTGAGCGTGGACGCCAGCCAGGTCGAGCGCGTGGGCAGCCACGCCCAGGTGAGCAACCGCGCCGAGCTGCACCTCGATGGCATCCTGCCGCTGGACCGCCAGGGCCTGCACCAGGCCGGTCTCGAGACCTCCCTGCACGTCTCGTCGCGCCTGAGCGCCGCCATCCCGCTGGCGGGGGGCGTGGTCGAACCCTCGCTGCGCGCCGCCGTGGATGTGACCACCGACACCCGGGCCGGGGATCCCGGCAACCTGGTCAAGGCCGTCGCCCAGCCGATCAGCGGCGTCGCCGCGGCCGCCTCCCTCCAGGCGGGGATCGGCTGGAAGGACCACGGCTTCGAGGCCGGGGCCAGCGTCGAAGTGCGCGAATCCATCGACCGCCAGGGCAAGACCGGCACCGACGTCAGCGCGAGCCTGGGCGCGTCGTTCAAATTCTGAGGCCATGTCCGCGCGGAAGCCTCAGCCTGCGGATGCGGTGGAATCAGCCTCTCCCGTCACCTGAAAGCAGCCGGCCCAGCGGGCCACGGCCACGTTCCCGGATGGGCGCCGATTCCCGGGCCCGCGTCAACCGCCGAACAGCCGGCCTCCCTCTCCCAGGACCACTGCCGCCCCGGCTGCGTTGCACCTCATCCCTGCGCTTATCCAGGTTTCTTCCCCGTACGGCCGACGGTCTTCCCATACCTCGCCCCTCGCCCCTCGCCCCTAGCCCCTCGCACCTCGCATCTCGCACTTCGCACCTCGCATCTCGGCGCCGCTCGAGTGCGGAAATCCACCTCAGGAAGCCGACCCACCAGGGACGGCATCCTCGCGCCTCGCGCCTCGCGCCTCGCGCCTCGAGCCTAGCGCCTAGCGCCCCCCCCCGATTTGACTTCCCCACCCCCCCGGGCGACCATCCCTCCAGGGGAGCCGGCATGGCACCAGGGGCGTTGCGGGCGGTATGGTGGCGGCTGTGGCGCGCGGGGCACAACAGCCTCCGCCACCTGGTCATCGAACAGCCCGTCCGCGGCTTCTCGGTGGCGGTGGTGCTGGCGGTGGTGTGGTTGATGCTCGGGGCGCTGTTCCTCGGCGTACTGCTCTACCTGGGCGAGGACCAGTACGCCGCCTTCAAGCGCAGCCTGGTCGAGAGCCTGCTGTCGCTGTTCTTCTTCACGCTGTTCTTCCTGGTCTCGATCTCGGACATGGTGCTGGTGTGGGGCGCGCTGTTCCGCAGCCGCGCCGCCGCCTTCCACGCGCAGCTGCCGTTCGGCGAGCGCGCGCTGTTCTGGAGCGCCGCCACCGAGGGTGGGCTGTGGTCGAGCTGGGCGGTGCTGGTGCTGGCCTGCCCGCTGATCGCCGCGCTGGTGGTCGACCGCCTGCACCTGCACCCGGCGCTGGGGGAGGGCCTGCTGATGGCCGCGGGCGCGGCGGCGGCGCTGCTCGCCTTCGTGATCTGCTGCGTGGCCGTGGGTGGCGTCGGCGCGCTGCTGCTCGCCCGCCTCATCCCGCTGCTGCGGCGTGGCATCAAGGGCATCGTCGCGCTGGCGGGGGTGGCCCTGGCGATCGGCGCGGTGGTGGCGCTGGGCGCGCTGGAACGCCGCGGCGAGCCGACCCTGCTGGTCTCGGAGATCGTCGGACACCTGCGCTTCGCCGAGAATCCCTACCTGCCGCCGTGGTGGGCGGAGCAGGGGCTGAGCGCCGCGCTCGACGGCCGCTGGTGGGACTGGGCCTACCACCTCGGCCTGCTGCTGAGCACCGCCGCCACCGTGGCGCTCGCTGGGGAGTGGCTGGCCGGCCGGCGGCTGCGCCTCGACCTCGACGCGCTCACCGGCCGGCCCGAGGCGCGCGGCGCGGGGCGCAGCCGGCCGTGGCGGCTGCTGCCGCTGCTGCCAGCCGACCTCGCCCTGCTCGCGGCCAAGGACCTGCGCCTGTTCCTGCGCGAACCGGCCCAGGTCCTGCAGTTCACCATGTTCTTCAGCATCCTGGGCTTCTACCTGCTGATGCTGCCGCGCATCGGCAAGACCTTCCTGTTCGACGAGTGGTGGCGGCCGGCGGTGTCGCTGCTGAACCTCACCGCGGTGGCGATGGCGCTGGCGACCTTCACCGGCCGCTTCGTCTACCCCCTGCTGAGCCTCGAGGGGCGCCGGCTGTGGGTGCTGGCCCTGGCGCCGTGGCCCCGGGCGCGCGTGGTCACCGCCAAGTTCGTGTTCGCCCTGCTCGTCGGCCTGCCCGCCGGGGTGGTACTGGTTGCGCTGTCCGGGACCATGCTCGAGCTGCGCCCGGTGGTGGTCGTGTACCAGGCGCTGACCATCGCCTGCATGGCGGTGGGTTTCACCGCCGGCGCACTCGGGCTCGGCGCGCGCCTGGCCGACTACACCGAGGACAACCCCGCCAAGCTGGTCGCCGGCTACGGCGGCACCATCAACCTGATGAGCAGCCTGGCCTTCACCGGCCTGCTGCTGTGCGGCGCCGCCTTCCCCCTGCTCAGCGAGGGCCGCCCCGGCTTCGGGCCCTGGCGCTGGGGGGTCGGCCTGGCCTGGACGCTGGGCATCACCGCGGTGTGGACGCGGGTGTTCATGGGCATGGCGTGGCGGTGGTTCGGGAGGTTGGGGTAGCTCTTTTGGAGAAGACCCTAGACCCTAGACCCTAGACCCTAGACCCTAGGTACTTGCCATTGGCTGATTGGCTGAAGCCATGAGATTCACCCATGCTCGCGGTTCGCACTCCTTTTGCCGCTCATCCCTTCATACCCGCCCGCAACCGCGGAACCCAGAATACCAAAGCTGCTTCGCACCTGACCGCAACCTTCGGACCCTGGGTCTAGGGTCTAGGGTCTAGGGTCTTCCCGAGGTCAGCGCCGGGCAGGCGCGCGTTGACCCTCCGCCGGCCCACCCACACTGGACACTGTTGCGGGGAGGCAGCGTGACCAGACATCCCGTGCGCCGGAGCCTTTCCACACTGCTCGTCCTCGTCGTGGCCGCGTTCGCCCTCGGGGGTGCGGCGGAGCTGCCCCTGGCCGTCGACAGCGCGCTGCTCAAGCAGCCGGCGGCGGCGCGCGAGGCGGCGGCGCGCACCTGGATGGCGGCGACTCCGGTGCAGCTCGCGACCGGCCGCACGGCGCTGAAGGACGCGCTCGCCAGGGTCGGCGTCGGCGGCAACACCACCACCCTGGCGCCCGGCGTCGACGACGCGCTCCAGGCCGAACTGCCGGCGCTGTCCGGTGATTACTGGCAGGGCGTCGCGGCCATCTGCGCCGCCTACGGCCTGACCATCGAACCGGGCGAGCTCTTCGACCAGGGCGAGGACAACAGCCGCCAGCTGGGCCTCGCCAACCGCACCGACGGCACCACCCTGCCGGTCGCCATCCAGGGCGGCCCGGTGGTGCTGAGCCGGCGCATCGACGGCACGCCGCCGGCGCTGCTGGCCCCGTGCGGGCCGCTGCTCGCGCAGGTGGTCAGCCTCGACCTGCGCAGCCGCCGCGGGGCGCAGCCGGCGCGCTGGCTGGACGCCGTGCTGGCGCTGCGCTTCGAACCGCGCGTGGCGGCGCCGCACGTCGGCGCCACCCAGCTCACCGTCACCGGCATCACCGATACCGTGGGCCGCCACCTCGACGGCGGCGAGACCCCGGTCAGCCCGCGCAGCGACGGCGTCGCCGTGCACCTCACCGACCTGCCCGAGCGCCTCGCGGGCGTGCAGCTGAGCGGCGACCTCGGCGTGCTGCTGCTCGAGCCGGTGGTGCTGACCGCCGGCCTGCACCAGGGGGACTCGGCGCGCGCCGACCTGCTCGGCCAGGAGGCCACCGTGCGCCTGCTCGGCGAGAACGACACCGGGCCCAACGGGCAGAAGGGCCCGGGCCTGAACGTCTCGCTGCCCACCCAGGTGATCGGCTCGCGCCCGCACGTGCGCGTGCTCAGCGGCGGCCAGCCGGTGCAGTTCAGCAACCAGGGCTCGCAGTGGAACGGCGGGCGCCTCGACCTGTTCTACCGCGGCCACAACTTCACCGACGCCGAGTACGCGGTCGAGGTCAGCGGCCAGGCGGCGGTGCTGTCGCTGAGCCTGCCGCTGCGCATCACCGTCAACCTCGCGCAGCTGCCCACCGCCGAGGCCGGCGCGCGCAGCGGCGTCGAACTGCAGGTCCCCACCCGGCTGGAGTGGCCGGCGGGGCGGCGCGCGCTCAGCGAGGCGTTGCACCTGCTCAGCGCCAACGAGGGGCTGGCGCTGCTCGAACTGGGCACCGACGAGCAGCGCGGCGCCGACCTGCCCGCCTTCAGCGGCACCTTCTGGGAGGGCGTGCTGGCGGTCGCGCGCGCCTACGACCTGGCCATCCTGCCGCCCGCGCGCTCGCTGGGCGAGGAGCGCCCGGCCGGCGATGGCGACGACCAGACCGCCGCCGCCGACCACCCGCCCTCGGTCGCCGGTGGCCCGGTGTGCCTGGGGCTGCGCCGGCCGGACCGCCGCGGCGCCGAGTCGTTCCAGGCGTGCGGCGTGGTGCTGGTCGGCATCGACGATGTCGCGGTGACCTCCGACCAGGGCCTGGGCGGGATCAACCGCAACGCCGAGATCAGCTACTGCCTGCGCCTCGAGCCGCACCTGGACGCCGCCCTGGTCGGCGAAGCCAAGGTCACCTGGACGACCCTCGCCGGCCAGGCCGAGGGCCACCCGCTGGTGGTCGCAGAGCCCGCCCCGGCCAACGAGGACGAGGCCCAGCGCCAGGCGCGCATGGCCCAGCCGCGCATGCGCTTCGTGCGCGTCGGCCGGCGCATGGTGCGCGTGCCCATCGACAACGCCGCGCCGGAGAGCGCGGGCCCGACCTCCGGCACGGTCACCGTCGGCGGCCTGCCCGCGGTGCCGGCGACGCTGGCGCTGTCCGGCCAGGTGACGCTGACCCTGCGCCGCCCGGCGCGCGCCGAGGCCCACCTCGACGTCGGCGAGCACGCCACCGTGCAGCTCGCCGGCCGCGCGGTCGGCGTGCGCCTGGTCGCCAAGGACGCCAACGACGAAGAGCGCGGCAACCGCAGCAGCGTGGTCGTGGACCTGGGCGACGGCGTCGACGCCTTCGCCCTGACGGTGCGCTCGCCGCTCGGCAAGCCGCTGCGCTGCTCGGGCACCAGCAACAACGCGCGCGGCGGCCGCATGCAGAGCATTCTGGTACTTCCCCGAGCTCGAGCCGGGCGTCCACACCCTGGTGCTGACCGCGCGCGAGCACCTGACCACCCTGCGCCTGCCCTTCACCCTCGCCGCCACCACGCCGTGACCGCCGGCCGCCCATCACGGCGCCGGCGGCGCTGCGCGCAGGCCGCGACGCTGGTCGCCGCGCTCGCAGCCGCGCTGGTCGGGCGGGCCGACGGGCAGGAGGAGCGCGTCCCGCTGCGCGGCCACGACGAGCCGCGCGGCCACGATCAGCTCCAGGAGATCGCGGAGGCGCAGCGGGCCGCGCTGCTCGCCGGGCTGGCGCGCGCCACCGCCATGGCCTGGCCGGCCGGCGAGGCCAGCCTGGGCGAGGTGGTCGCCCGCCTCGACGCCGGCGGCAATCCCACTGAACTGGCGAGCGGCGTCGACCCCGCCCAGCGCGCGCTGCTGCCGGCCCTGGACGGCACCTACTGGCAGGCGGTGCTGGTGCTGTGCGAGGTCTTCCACCTGCGCCTGCAGCCCGGCGCGAACGGCGCCGAGCCCGGCAACGCCGGCGACTTCGGACGCGAGGAGCAGGGTGGCGACACCACCGAGCTCGCCCTGGCGGCGCGCATCGCGGGCGGTCCGGTGGTGCTGGGGCGCCACGGCGACGGCCCGCCGCCGCTGCTGCTCGCCGCGCCGGGCAGCCCGCTGCTGGCAGACGTGGTGCGCTGCGACGTCCACCAGGGCGAACAGCCGGGCAGCGCGGCGTGGGGCGACCTCGAGCTGGCGCTGCGCCTCGAACCGCACGCCCGGGCCGCCAACCTCGGCCCGGCGCAGGTGACGCTGGTGCGCGGCGACGACGGCGGCGAGCAGCTCGCGGCCAGCGACGACAACGGCGACGGTCAGGGCGACCTGCTGCACCTGGTGGTCACCCGCCTGCCGGGCGGCGTGGGCAGCATCCGCATCGCCGGGCACCTGCGCCTGGCGGTGGTCGACGCCCTGGCGTGCAGCGGCGTGCTGCACCCGGGCGGCATGCTCGCCAGCGAGACCTGGGGCAACGTCGTGACCCTGCGGCTGGTCGACGGCGCGCTCGCGCGCAGCGAGAACCGCCACGGGCCCGGCCTGGTGTTCAGCCACCCCGAGCGCGCCCTGGTCGGCAGCCCGCGCCTGAGCATCACCGTCGGCGACGGCGCGGTGCCCGACCAGGACGGCCTGGAGTCCACCCACCCGGCGCGCCGGCGCGGCGCCGCGGCGCGCATCGAGGACACCCTGCGCCTGAGCCAGGACCCGGTCGACGCCGAGTACCACGTGCGCGCCGAGGGCACAGTGCGCGTCGGCCAGATCGCCCTGCCGCTGGCGCTGCGCCTGCGCCTCGCCGACCTGCCGGCGCACGAGGCGCCGCCGGAGGCGCGGCTCGGCGCCCAGCAGCCGACCACGGTGTCGTGGGCGTCCGGACCGCGCACCCTGCGCGAGGCCCTCGCGGCGCTCGGGCACGGCGGCAACCGCGTGGTGCTCGAACTGGGCGTGGACGAGCTGCGCAGCGTCGACCTGCCCGCGTTCCACGGCACCTTCTGGGGCGGCGTGGCCGCGCTGTGCCGCGCCTTCGACCTGACCGTGCTGCCCCCCCGCCGGTGGCGGCCACGGCGCGCGGCGGCAGCCAACGACGGCGTCCTGGTCAGCGTGCCGGTCGTGGTCGACGGCGGCACGGTGTGCCTGGGCGCACCGCGGGCAGGGCGGCCGCGCGCCGGGGACCTGCAGCCGTGCGGCCCGTTCCTGCTGACCATCGCCGGCAGCGCCGGCTCGACGCTGCGCAGCCGCGCCGGCGTGCGCCGCTGCGCAAACCTCGCGCTGCGGCTGCGCCTCGAGCCGCGCCTGGCCCCCGAGGCCATGCGCGAGACGGCGATCCAGTGGCTGCCGCTCGCCGAGGACCTCGACAGCGGCCACGCCGTCGCCGTGGGCCCGCCCCTGACCGATGAGCACCGCGACCCGGATGGGCCCGTGGCGACGCCGGAGAGCGACGGCGCGGCCGGCGCCGAGGTCGAGCCGGCCTGGTCCGTGTCCCTGGCCGGCCTGCCCGCCGGACGCCACCGCTGCCGGCTGCACGGCGTCTTCACCGGCCAGTTGCGCGCCCCGGTGAGCGCGTCGGCCATGCTGCGCCCCGGCGAGCGCCGCAGCGTGGCGCTGGGCGCCAGCCAGGTGGTGGCGATGCTCTACGACGAGGCCCAGGCCCAGGCCAACGGCTGGGAGCACCCCGCGCTGGGCGTCATCCAGGGCGGCGACGACGCTGGCGGCGAACCCGCCATCACGCTCGACGCGCCCGGAGGCGGCGGTCGCGAGCAGCCGGTCGGCACCGACCACCGCTACCAGGACACGCGCGAGAGCCTGTGGTTCTTCCGCACCCTACCGCCCGGGGCGCACGCCCTGACCATCACCGGCGACGAGCTGGTGGCGCAGTTCGCGGTGCCGCTGGTGGTCGATTTCAGCGGGGAGTGAGCGGCGCGGCGCCCTCTCCGCTGGACGACGCGGGCGTGGCGGCATGCTGGCGCGCCGCGAGACGTCATGAGCAGCCCCGGCAGCATCCAGGTCTACAACACCCTCACCCGCGCCAAGCAGGCCTTCGTGCCGCTGCGCGCCGGGCACGTCGGCATGTACGTGTGCGGGCCGACGGTGTACGACGACTGCCACATCGGCCACCTGATGGGGCCGGTGCTGTTCGACGCGGTGGCGCGCTGGTTCGCGGCGCGCGGGCACCAGGTGCGCTTCGTCAACAACATCACCGACATCGACGACAAGATCATCAACCGCAGCCTGGCCACCGGCGAGCCGTGGGAGGCGATCACCGCGCGCTACACCGCGCAGTACCTGGGTTACCTGAAGCGCCTGCACGTGACCACGGTCACCGACCACCCGCAGTGCAGCGCGTACATCGCGCCGATGATCGCCTACATCCAGGACCTGGTGGACGGCGGCCGCGCCTACCTGGCCGGCGACGGCGTCTACTACGACGTGCAGCTCCAGCAGGGCTACGGCAAGCTCTCGGGCCGGCGCGTCGAGGACATGCTCGCCGGCGCGCGCATCGAGCGCGACGCCGCCCTGCACCACCCCGCCGACTTCGTGCTGTGGAAGCTGGCCAAGCCCGGCGAGCCGTCCTGGCCGAGCCCGTGGGGCGCCGGGCGCCCGGGCTGGCACATCGAGTGCAGCGTGATGTCCGACCGCACCCTGGGCGAGACCTTCGACATCCACGGCGGCGGCGACGACCTCAAGTTCCCGCACCACGAGAACGAGATCGCCCAGGGCGAGGCGCACGGCGGCGGCTACGCGCGCTGCTGGATGCACAACGGCCTGATCCAGTACGAGGGCGTCAAGGTCGGCAAGTCCGACCCGCGCATGAAGGACCCGGCCTTCGCCGGCCAGTTCAAGGCCGACCACCTGCTCGACACCTACGGCGCGGCGACCATCCGCTTCCTGCTCATGCAGGGGCACTACCGGCGGCCGAACGACTTCGCGCCGGGGGCGATCGCCGCGGCGCGCACCGCGCTGGGCAAGCTGCACCGCCAGCTCGGCGCGCTGCTCGACGAGGCGGGCGGCGCCGGCCTGGGGGCGCTGCTGGCGCTGCCGTTGCCCGAGGTGCTGGACGGGCACCGGGCGACGTTCACCGCGGCCATGGACGACGATTTCAACACCGGTGCGGCGATCGCGGCGCTGTTCGGCATCGCCAGCGAAGCGCGCAAGGCCGCGGCGGGCGAGGCGCAGCAGGGTGCGCTGCGCCTGCTGCGCGACCTCGGCCGGCTGCTCGGGCTGTTCCAGCCCGGCGACGGCGCCGACACCGCGCAGGCGAGCGCCGGCGGCGAGGCGCTCGCCGGCGTCATGGCCCTGGTCCTCGACCTGCGCCAGCACGCGCGCGCCGCGCGCGACTTCGCCGCCAGCGACCGCATCCGCGACGCGCTCACCGGCGCCGGCATCACCGTCAAGGACGCCAAGGACGGCGCCGCCTGGGAAGGCGGCGGCGACGACGCGCTCGACCGCGTCATGGCGCTGGTCCTGGCGCTGCGCGCCGAGGTGCGCGCGCGCAAGGACTTCGCCGCCTCCGACCGCATCCGCGATGGCCTGGCCACGGCGGGCATCGCGGTGAAGGATGGGAAGGACGGGGCGGCGTGGGCGGCGATGACGAGGTTCCCGCTCGAACCCGACGCCCCGTGATCGGGCGATCACGCGGCGCTCATCCGTTTCCGCAGCGCGTCGATCGCAACCGGCTCGCCGACCCCCACGACCCGGACAGCGACGCGTCGGGTCCGCCGTAGAAGGTTGCGCTGCGCACTGCGTCACCCGTTATCTCGTTCTTCGCCGCTCGCGACTCGCACCTCACCCCCCGCCGACGGAGTCCCACATGCCGCGCCCACAGACCCTCTTCCTGCTCGCCACCCTGGCGATCGCGGCACTGGTGTCCTCCTGCGGCGCCAGCGCGCGCGCGGTCCCGGTCGACCTGCACTTCACCGACGAGCGCATCGACACCTGGCACGGCTTCACCCGCCACTCCTTCACCTGGGACGGCTGCCCGGCCTGGGTCGTCGAGCCGAAGGTGGCGCGCGCCGGCAACCCGTGGTCGTGGTGCATGATGTTCCCGGACGCCTTCACCGAGCGCTGCGCGGCGCCCGGGCTGCTCGCGGCGGGCTACCACCACGCGTACATGGACGTCGGCAACACCTTCGGATCGCCGGACTCGCTCCGCCACCTCGCCGCCTTCCGCGCCGAGCTGGTGCGCCGCGGGCTGGAGCCGCGGCCGGCGCTGATCGGCATCAGCCGCGGCGGGCTGATGGCCTACCGCTACGCGTCGGACCATCCCGACCAGGTCGGCGAGATCTACGCCGATGCGCCGGTGTGCGACTTCAAGAGCTGGCCCGGCGGCAAGGGCAAGGGGAAGGGCAGCACCGGCGATTGGCAGGCGCTGCAGCGCTGCTACGGCTTCCCCGACGAGGCCGCCGCGCTCGCCTACCTGGGCAACCCCATCGACATCCTGCCGACCCTGGCCGAGGCGCACATTCCCCTCATCCACGTGGTCGGCGACGCCGACGACGTGGTGCCGGTGGCGGAGAACACCGCCATCCTCGAGCAGCGCTACCTGGCCCTCGACGGGACCATCGCGGTGATCCACAAGCCCGGTGTCGGCCACCACCCCCATGGGCTCGACGACCCGGCGCCGGTCGTGGAGTTCATCCTCACGCACCGGCAGCCGTAGGGCGGCGGGCCAGGGCGCATCCCTGGGCGGCGGTCAGGACTCCCGGGAAGCGGATGCACCTGCAGAGTGCGAACTGGTCGGGCCTGCGACTGAAGGTGCACGATGGTCGAGCTGGCGCTCGACCCTCCCGGCGACCACGAGCGGTGCGAGGCGATGTCCGTTGAACTCGCCGTCGCCGGGAGGGTCGAGCGCCAGCTCGACCAGGATACCTGTCAGCGTCGCGCGCGCGCTGGGCGGGAGGCCACCGCGCGGTTCCAGGCGACGCAGTCGGCGTAGCGCACCAGCGTGCCGCCGAACAGGTCGAGGGCGCTGCCGTAGGTGAGGTCGACGCGGGCGCCGGAGAGGCGGTCGACGGTCATCAGGTCGGCGATGTCCTTGGCGCCGCCGGCGTAGACGCACGGGATGGGCGACCACTTCCCGAGCGCGGCGACCAGGTCCTCGTCGATGCCGCGGCACAGGCCCTCGACGTCGGCGGCGTGCACCAGCAGTTCGCTGCACGAGGCGGCGATCAGCGCCAGGTTGGCGGCGTCGATGGCGAAGCCGGTGAGGCGCTGCCAGCGGTCGATCGCCACGCACCAGCCGGCGCCGACGCGCCGGCAGCTCAGGTCGATGACCAGGCGCTCGCGGCCGACCGCCGCGACCAGCGCGGCGAGGCGCGCGGGCGCGAAGGCGCCATCCGGGAACAGCCACGAGGTGACGATGACCTTCTGCGCCCCGGCGGCGATCCAGCCCGCGGCGTTGCCGGCATCGATGCCGCCGCCCAGGTGCAGCCCATCCGGCCACGCCGCCAGCGCCGCGCGCGCCGCGTCATCGTTGCCGGGCCCGAGCTTGATGACGTGCCCGCCGCCCAGGCCGTCCGCCCGGTAGCGCGCGGCGAAGACCTCGGCCCCCTGCTCCGCCACGAAGTTGGTGCGCAACCCTGCGCCGGAATCGCTCAGGCTGCCGCCGACGATCTGCTTCACGCGACCTTCGTGGAGGTCGATGCACGGGCGGAACACGGTCATGCGGCGCAGCTTCGCGTCTCGCGGCCGCTCAACAACCGCCACCACCGTCGCCATGACAGCCGTCGAACAGGAGGCGCAGAGACGCGCGATGGAGACCGGAGGAGGACAGCCAGGGACGGCTGCCAGAATGCGCGTCCAGCCACGCCCGACTTCCCTCTCCTACCCTGCGCCTCGCCGCGCCTCCTGTTTCACCGGTTGTCGGTCGTCAGCCGCCGGCTTTCACGAGCCCGGCTCCTCGCCGAGGTACGCCGCGCGCACCTTGGGGTCGTCGAGCAGCTCGGCGCTCGGGGCGGCCGCGACGATGCGCCCGGTCTCCATGACGTAGCCGCGCGCGGCGAGCTGCAGGGCCATGCGCGCGTTCTGCTCGACCAGCAGCACCGCCAGCCCCTCGCGGTTCAGCTCGCGGATGGCGGCGAAGATGCGCTGCACCAGCAGGGGCGCCACGCCCATCGACGGCTCGTCCATCAGCAGCAGGGCGGGCCGCGACATCAGCGCGCGGGTGATGGCGAGCATCTGCTGCTCGCCGCCGGAGAGCGTGCCGCCGGCCTGGTGGCGGCGCTCGGCGAGGATCGGGAAGAGCGCGAAGGCGCGCTCCAGGCCGGCGGCCGTGGCGGCGGCGTCGGTCTGGGCGTAGGCGCCGATGCGCAGGTTCTCGAGCACGCTCAGGCGCGGGAAGATGCGCCGGCCCTCGGGCACGTGCGCGAGCCCGGCGCGCACGATGGCGTGCGCCGGGCGCCCGCGCAGGGCGGCGCCGCGGAAGCGTGATGCTGCCGGCGGTGGGCGCGAGCAGCCCCGAGATGCAGCGCAGGGTGGTGGTCTTGCCCGCGCCGTTGGCGCCGATCAGGGTCACGATCTCGCCGGGCATGACGCGCAGCGCGATGCCCTTGAGCACGGTGATCGGGCCGTAGCCGGCGTGCACGTCCGCGACGTCGAGCAGGGGCTGGGCGTCCATCAGCAGTCCTTGCCCAGGTAGGCCTCGATGACCTGCGGGTGCGCGCGGATCTCGGCGGGCGTGCCCTCGGCGATGCGCTTGCCGTAGTGCAGCACGCAGATGCGGTCGCTGATGCCCATCACCACCTTCATGTCGTGTTCGATGAGCAGCACCGTGGTGCCGCGCGCGCGGATGGCGCGGATCAGCTCCATCAGCGCCGCCGACTCGGTGCCGTTCATGCCCGCGGCCGGCTCGTCGAGCAGCAGCAGGCGCGGCTGCGCCGCCAGCGCGCGCGCGATCTCGAGGCGGCGCTGGTGGCCGTAGGGCAGGCTGCCGGCGGCGCGCTCCGCGCAGTCGGCCAGGCCGACGAAGGCGAGCAGCGCGCGGGCCGCCGCGCGCGCGGTGGCCTCCTCGCGGCCGTGGCGCGGCAGGCGCAGCGCGGTGTCCAGGGCGCTGGCGGCGAGCAGCGGCTCCATGCCGACCAGCACGTTGTCCACCGCGCTCATCGCGGTGAACAGGCGGATGTTCTGGAAGGTGCGCGCCACCCCGGCGGGCGCGAGCAGCTCGGGCGAGCGCCGCGCGCCGACCCACACCCGCCACGCCGCCGCGGCGCCGAGCGCGCCGCCGAGCAGCGCCGGGCCCAGGGTCCACGCCAGCGGCAGGGCGCGCCAGGCGGTGTCCAGGGCCCTGCCCCACGGGAAGGGCGCGCCGGGCAGGTTGTTGGCGTTGATCGCGGCGTCCCACAGCGCGTTGCCATCGACGGCCGCGACGCTGGCGAGCGGCCGCGGCCAGGCCGACCGCGGCCCAGCCGGCGAGGTGCGCCACGTGAGCGCGCGCGCGACCTCGCGGCCGCCGACCAGCACGCGGCCGGCGCTGGGCGGGTGGATGCCGGTGATGGCGTTGAAAACCGAGGTCTTGCCCGCGCCGTTGGGGCCGATGACGGCGTAGATCTCGCCCGGAGCGACGCTGAAGCCGACGCCGTCGACCGCGGTCAGCCCGCCGAAGCGCAGCGTCAGGCCCTCGACCGCCAGCACCGGGACGCTCATGCCGCCTCCGGCGGGGCGCCGTCCGCGCGGTGCAGCTCGTCGCGCACCTCGCGCGCGGGCAGCAGGCCCTCGGGGCGGTGGCGCATCATCAGGATGAGGGCGAGGCCGAAGACCAGGTACTTCCAGTTGCCGGGCGCGGCCAGCACGTTGGCGCTGGTGGCGCCGTGGCGCGCGAGCAGGTCGGTGAGCTTGGTCAGCACGATGCTGTTGAAGCCGATCATGATCACCGCGCCGAGCAGCACGCCGGGGATGCTGCCCAGGCCGCCGACGATGACGATGCACAGCACCACCACCGAGAGCTGGAAGTCGTAGAAGCCCGGCTCGATGCTGGTGCCGTGCAGGCTGGCCCACAGCGCGCCGCCGGCCGCGCACAGCGCCGCGCCCAGGCTGAAGGCGAGCAGTTTGGCCCGCACCACCGGGATGCCGCAGGCGCGCGCCGCGAGCTCGTCCTCGCGCACCGCCACCCAGGTGCGCCCGGTGCGCGAACGGCGCAGGTTGGCGCACAGCCACACCGCGCCGCCGAGCAGCGCGAGCAGCAGGTAGTACCACGGCACGTAGCTGGTCGTGGAGAAGGCGTAGCCGCCCAGGGTCGGCGGCGGCACCGGATTGAGCCCCTGCGTCCCCTTGGTGATCGCGTCGAGGTTCTTGAGCACGTCCTGCACGATCTCGCCGAAGCCGAGCGTGACGATCGCCAGGTAGTCGCCACGCAGGCGCAGCGTGGGCAGGCCGAGCACCAGCCCGGTGAGCGCGCCGACCGCGGTCGCCACCGCCAGTCCGGCCCAGAAGCCGATCTGGAACGGGTGCACCGGGCAGGTGACCACGGAGAAGGCGTACGCGCCGATCGCCATGAACGCCGCCGAACCGAGGTTGAGCAGCCCCGTGAACCCGACCACGATGTTGAGGCCGAGCCCGATGATGGCGAAGATCAGGATCGGCGGCACCAGGCTTCCGATCCGCAGTCCGGCGGGCAGAGCGAGTTCGCAGGCGGGGAGGAGCAGGACGAAACCGGCGCATATGAGTGCTGCAGTGCGGCTGCGGGTCATGGCCGCCTCCGGCTGCAGGCGCGAGGCGCGAGGCGCGAGGCGCGAGGTCGTGGTGGAGGGGTGGAAACGCTGGTCGACGGCGCGGTTCCGGGTCCGGAGTCCGAGGGCAGGTGATGGCGCGGGCTCCACGCTCCGCCGCGTCGCGACTCGCCACCCGCAACCAGCAACCCGCACGCCGCAGCCGGGCACCGGGTCCCAGGACCTCGCGCCACGCGCCTCGCACCTCGCGCCTCCCAGCCCGCGCCTAGCGCCGCTCATACCTTCTCCCTCGCCCGCGACCCCAGCAGCCCGGTCGGCCGGAAGGCCAGCACCAGGATCAGCACCCCGAACACCACCGCGTTGCTCCACACCCCGCCATTCGGCACCACGCCCTCCATGGTCGCGCGCACCAGGCCGATGACCACGCCGCCCAGCACCGCGCCGGGCAGGTTGCCGATGCCGCCCAGCACCGCGGCGGTGAAGGCGTCCATGCCGCTGCGGTAGCCCATCCAGAACGACAGCGAGTTGTTGGCGAGCACGAACACCACGCTCGCCACGCCGGCGAGCGCGCCGCCGATCAGGAAGGTCGCCGAGATCACGCGGTCGGTGTCGATGCCCATCAGGCGCGCGGCGAGCGGGTCCTGCGCGACCGCGCGCATCGCCGTGCCGAGGCGCGTGCGCCGCACGAACCAGGTCAGCGCGACCATCAGCGGCACGGTGATCGCCACCACCAGCACGTCCTTGAGGGTGAACTGCAGCGCGCTGCCCGGCCCGAGCAGGTTGCGGTAGCCGATCAGGTCGGGGAAGTCCTTCTGCGCCGCGGCCTGGGTGCCGCCGGCGAACACGCCCATCGGCAGGCCGCCCCAGAACAGCCCGAGGTTGACGAAGACGAAGGACACGCCGATCGCCGAGACCAGCGCGGTGAGCTTGGGCGCGGCGCGCAGCGGGTGGTAGGCGAGGCGGTCGACCGCCCAGTTCAACCCGGCGCAGAAGGCCGGCACCGCCACCAGCAGCAGCGGGATGACCAGCCAGGGCGAGGCCGCCTCGCCGCCGCACAGCCCGACCAGGGTCAGGGCCAGGAAGCAGCCGAGCATCATCAGGTCGCCGTGCGCGAAGTTGATGAGCTCGATGATCCCGTAGACCATGGTGTAGCCGAGGGCGATCAGCGCGATGATCAGGCCGTTCGACAGGCCGGTGACCAGCAGCTGGAGGACGACCTCGGTCGGACTCATTTCCCCAGCAGCTTCACGAAGGCGAACTGCCCGGCGCGCACGGTGTTGCCGCTCATCACCGTCAGGGTGGTGTCGCCGTTGGCGTCGAACGACCAGGTGCCGAGGGCGCCGTCGTAGTCCTTCATCGCGGCGAGCGCGGCGACCACCGCGGCGCGGTCCTTCCTGCCCGCCTTGGCGAGGGCGGCGAGCACGACCTTGGCGCTCTCGTAGGCGTAGATCGCGTAGCCCTCCGGTTCGCCGTGGTAGGCGGCGCGGTAGGCGTCGACGAAGGCCTTGCCCTTGCCGGTCTGCTGCTCCGGCGGCAGGCCGCCGAAGGTCACCAGCACGCGCTCCTCCAGGGCCTTGTCGCCCGCGCCGGCCATCAGCGCCTTGTTGAAGAAGGCGTCGGGCCCCATGAGCTTGGCCTGCACGCCGGCGTTGAAGAGGTCCTTGGCGAGCTGGCCCGCGCCGGTCTCGGTGGTGCCGCCGAAGTACACCAGCTGCGCGCCCGACTGGCGGATCTTGTTGATCAGCGGGCGGAAGTTGGCGGCCTTGCCGTCGATGCCCTCGAAGCCGGCCACGGTCAGGCCGAGCTTCTCGGCGTTCAGGCGGAACATCTTGGCGATGCCCAGCCCGTAGAGCTCGCGGTCGTGGAGCACGAACACCGACGCGACGCCCAGCTCCTTCGCCCACTGCGCGCCGACCTGGCCCTGGATGTCGTCGGCGGGCACCACGCGGAAGTAGGTGATGCGGCCGTGGTCGCGGTAGGCCTCGGGCTCGTTGGCCTCGCCCACCCCCGGCTTGGTCAGGCCGGGCCAGGTGTTGGCCGGGCTGACCATGGCCAGTCCGGCCTGGTTCAGCGGCAGCATCGCGACCTTGGCGGCGCCGCTGTTGTAGGTGCCGATGTAGGCCATCACGTCGGGGTCGTTGATGGCCTTGTTGGCGTTGGCGATCTCGACCGCGGGGTCCCAGTGGCCGGCCTCGGGCGAGGCGTCGTCCCAGTCGAGGTAGGTCAGGGTGTACGTGGTGCCGCCCAGGGTGATGGAGCCCCCGGCCTCGGCGATCGCCAGGCGGATGCCGTTGACCAGGGAGACGGTCTGGACGTTGGCGCTGCCGGTGCGCGGCAGGCTCGACACCAGGGTGATGTTCTCGGCCGCCGACGTCCGCGGCGGCGAGCAGCAGGAGCGCGGCCAGGGGCGAGGCGGCGAGGCGGCGGAGCATGGCGGGATCCCTCGGCCGGCGGGCCGGAAGTGCGGACGACGGTCACTCTGGATCCGAGATGATGGCTGCAAGATGGAAGCGTGCTGCGCGTCCCAGCAAGGCGCGTGGGTGGGATTTTCCCTTTGTGCCCCCCGGCATGCCTCGGATCATCCACGCCTTCATTTCCCCGGCGACCGGCGCGTGGATGCCCGGGCCTGCCCGCAACCCGCCTTTCATCCGGAGGTCCCATGCCGTTCCGCCCGCTCATCGCCGCCCTCTGCGCGCTCTCCTGCGGCGCCACCGCCTTCGCCGAGGAGCCTGCCGCCGTGCCAGCCGCCACCCCCGCTCCCGCCGCCGCCGGCGCTGAATGGACCCTGCAGCAGAAGGCCAGCTACCTGGTCGGCCAGCAGATGGCCGACGCCATCAAGCGCTTCGACCTCGACATCGCCTCGGTCCAGGCCGGCATCGGCGACGCCATCGCCGGCAAGCCCAGCGTGATCCCGCCCAGCGAGGGCGACAAGGTCATGACCCAGTACCAGCAGGAGTTCCAGGGGCGCGAGGCCAAGAAGGCCGCCAACCGCAAGGAGACCAACGTCGCCTGGCTGGCCGAGAACGGCAAGAAGCCCGGGATCAAGACCACCGCCAGCGGCCTGCAGTACGAGGTCATCACCGGCGGCGCCGGCAAGACCCCGACCGCGAACGACAAGGTCAGCGTCAACTACCGCGGCACCCTGATCGACGGCAAGGAGTTCGACGCCTCGGCCAAGCACGGCGGTCCCGCCGAGTTCCAGGTCGGCGGCGTGATCAAGGGCTGGACCGAGGCCCTGCAGCTGATGAAGGAAGGCGACAAGTGGCGCCTGTACGTGCCCAGCGAACTCGCCTACGGCGAGAACGCGCCGCCCTCGATCGGCCCCAACCAGGTGCTGATCTTCGAGGTCGAGCTGCTCAAGGTCGCGGGCGCCGAAGCCGGGCCCAAGACGCTGGTGCCGGCACCGGGGAAGTGAGGACGGGCGGCTGACGGCCGTCCGACGCCGGGTTCAGAGCGCGCCACGGGTCCGGGAGGGCCCGTGGCGCGTTCGTTTTCCGTAATCTCCGGATTCCGGAATGGTGCCGGAAGCCGGCAGATGAGCCCGCGGAGCGGGCGGAAGAAAATAGCCCAGGGCGTGAGCCCCCGATCGCAGGACGTTTCAAGCCCGCGGAGCGGGAGACAGGATTTCTCCCTCCTGAAACCCTGCTGAGCCGAGATGCGTTCCGGGCGACGAGGCTTCCACTGGAACCAGCGGGCCGACGCAGCCGAGCAGGCGTTCGGTGTTCCCATTCTGTCGCCCGCCCTGCGGGCTTGTTCCGCGCCTCGCATGGGTTCCCAGGGCTCACGCCCTGGCCATTACCCACATTTCTCACCCGCGATCCGTTCCAACTGTCCACAGCGCCGGAGGCGCGGCCCAATCCCAGCCCAGGGCAGCGCCCTGGGTACCCCGGTAAAATGACAGCCGAGCCCTGCAGGGGCGGCCCAATCGTCGATGGCGGCACGCGGATTGGGCCGCCCCTGCAGGGCTCGCGAATGTTTTTTATGGGGATCCCGTTCCCAGGGCGTTGCCCTGGGCTGGGATTGGGGCGCGCCGTTGGCGCTCTCGATTCCTGTCCGGGGATCGCCTCGTCTTCACGGTCGGCTCTGATGATCTTGGGATTGTGGGTAATGGGCAGGGCTCACGCCCTGGGCCAGTTCCTTCGCCCGCTCCGCGGGCTCATGGGCAATCGTCCAATGAGCAGACCCCGTCCCCTTGCCCCCAACCACCCGACGCGACGTCCTTTGTCTCATGTCTCATGTCTCATGTCTCGCGCCTCGCACCTCGCGCCTCCGGCGCGCCCCTACCACGCCGTCATGATCACCGTGAGCTGCTTCGGCCCATGCGCGCCCAGCACCAGGATGCGCTCGATGTCGCCGGTGCGGCTGGGTCCCGAGATCAGGCCCATGAAGGTCGGCCAGTCGTTCCCGTACTTGGCGCGCAGCAGCGCGTAGCCGCCGGGCAGGTCGGCGATGAGCTGGTCGGCGCTGGCCAGCACCACGTGGTGCGGCGGCAGGCAGGTCAGGGCGCGGCCGCCGCTGGAGCGGCTGGTCACCAGCACCGAACCGGTCTGCGCGATCAGCGCCTCGCAGCCGGTGATGCCGACGTCGCAGGCCTCGAGCGCGTCGCGGTCGTAGCCGCGCGTGGTCAGCATGGTGGGCAGGCCGAGCGCGGCGCAGGCCGGGGTGGCGAGCGCGTCGGCGTGCGAGGCGACGCGCTGCCAGCCGTGCTTCACGGCGAGGTCCCGCAGCACCGCGTGCGCGGCGGCGGCGTCGGGCACGGCGTGGAAGCCGACGCGCAGGTTGGCGGCGCGCTCGGCGAACAGCGCGACCTGGTCGGCGGGCGCGGCGGGCACCGCGGGCAGGAAGGCGCGGTACTCCTCGGGTGCGGTCGGCTGCGCGCCACCGTGGCGCACGTGCGGGTCGGTGGGGACGGAGAGCGCCTCCTTGATGCGCGCCAGGATGGTCGCGCGGCTCATGGTTGCGCTCCGGCGGCGGGCGGCGGCGGGGATGGGGGCGCGGCGGCGCGCACCGCGTCCCCTGCCTTGCGGTGCTGCTTCCAATAATCCTTGAACGACTGCTTCGCCGGGTCCGGCAGCGTGCGCGTGCGCCGCCAGGCGCCCACCGGGTCGAGCGCGGTGCCGGCGACCGGCTTGCCCAGCCAGTTGAGGAAGCGGCTGCCCCGGGTCAGGGTGCGGTACAGCCAGGGACGGCGCATGACCGCGGCGAAATCCTGCGTAGACCACGCGCTCGAACACCGACGGCGAGGCCTTGGCGGCGTTGCGGCGGTTGCGCAGCAGGTGGTGGTGCAGGTCGATGCTGCACCGGGCAGGTGGCGGTGCACGCGCCGCACAGCGACGAGGCGTGCGAGAGGTGCTTCCAGTCCTGCAGGCCGCGCAGGTGCGGGGTGATGACCGAGCCGATCGGCCCCTGGTAGGTGGTGCCGTAGCTGTGCCCGCCGATGTTCTTGAAGATCGGGCAGACGTTCAGGCAGGCGCCGCAGCGGATGCAGCGCAGCGCGTCGCGCTGCTCGGGGTCGGCGAGCAGGCGCGTGCGGTGGTTGTCGAGCAGGACGAGGTGGAACTCCTCCGGGCCGTCCGGCTCGTCGGCGCTGCGCGGGCCGGAGTACTGCGAGTTGTAGCAGGTCAGCTGCTGGCCGGTGCCGGCGGTGGCGAGCATCGGCAGCAGCAGCGCCGAGGTCGTCGAGCGTGGGGATGACCTTCTCGATGCCCATCAGCGCGATGTGCACCTTGGGCAGGGCGGTGGTCAGGCGCGCGTTGCCCTCGTTCTCGGTGATCGAGATCATGCCGGTCTCGGCGATGCCGAAGTTGGCGCCGGTGAAGCCGATGTCGGCCTCGAGGTACTTGCGGCGCAGCACCCGCCGCGCCTCCATGGTCAGCGCCTCGGGGTCCTCGTTCGAGGCGTAGCCGTGCTTCTCGACGAACAGGTCGTCGATCTGCCCGCGGCGCAGGTGCATCGACGGGAACACGAAGTGGTAGGGCGCCTCCTTGCGCAGCTGCACGATGTACTCGCCCAGGTCGGACTCGATGACGTTGAAGCCCTCGTGCTCGAGCAGGTCGTTGAGGTGGATCTCCTCGCTGGTCATGCACTTCGACTTGATGATCGAGCGCGCCCCGTGGGCCCGCACCACCTCCAGGATGTAGCTGCGCGCCTGCACCGCGTCCTCGGCCCAGCACACCTTGACGCCGCGCCGCTCGAGGTTGTCGACGAACTGCTGGATGAGCGCGTGCAGGTTCTCGAGCGCGTCCCACTTCAGCGCCGCCGCGGCGTCGCGCGCCGCGGGCCAGCTGGTGAAGCGCGCCTCGGTCCCGGCGCGGGTGTTCTCGTACCCGCCCAGCGCCTTGCGCATGAAGGCGCGCTGGTCGTCGTCGGCGGCGACCGACCCGGCGGCGCGGTGGAACTCGTCGGTGATGGCGCTCATGGGGATCCCGTCTGCGCGAGGACTTCGGCGAGGTGCAGGCAGGGCAGGGCGTTGCCGTGCTTGTCGAAGTAGCCGCGGATCTGCATCAGGCAGCTCGGGTCGTTCGAGACCACCGTCTGCGCGCCGCAGTCGACGATCGAGTTGCACTTCACCTGGGCCATGGCGGTCGAGATCTCCGGGAACTTCACCGCGAAGGTGCCGCCGAAGCCGCAGCAGGTGCGCGCCTCGCCCATCTCGACCAGCTCCAGGCCGCGCACGTGGCGCAGCAGGGTGCGCGGCGCGGTGTGCACGCCGAGCTCGCGCAGGCCGTGGCAGCCGTCGTGGAAGGTGACCTTGCGCGCGAAGCTCGCGCCCACGTCGTCGGCGCCGAGCTTCTCGACCAGGAACTGCGAGAACTCCCAGGTGCGCTCCGCCAGCGCCTTGGCCTCGGCCTCGCGCCTGGTGCCCTGGAAGAGCTCCGGGTAGAAGACCTTGACCATCGCCGCGCACGAGCCCGACGGCACCACCACGTGCTCGGCGTCCCTGAAGGTGTCGAGGAAGTGCTCGGCGACGCAGCGCGCCTGGTCGCAGAAGCCGGAGTTGAAGGCCGGCTGCCCGCAGCAGGTCTGCCCTTCCGGGTAGAGGACCTCGTGGCCGAGCCGTTCCAGCACCTCGACCACGGCGATGCCGACACCGGGCGACAGCTGGTCGACGAAGCAGGGGATGAACAGGGAGGTGCGCATGGGTTATGGTGATCCGTGACGCAGGCGGCGGAGGACGGAGACGGCGACCAGCATGGCGATGAGCACGGCGGCCGCGCAGGCGAGCGCGAGGGTGCCGAGGAGGAGCGGAACGGCAATGGCGGCGGCGATGGCGGAGACCGCGATGAGGGCGGAGACGGCGAGGACGACCAGGAGCATGAGGATGACGGCGACCAGGCCCATACCGCCCTCAGCCGGCATCGCTGCGGGCGAGGACGACGGCCGTCCCGCGCGCGGCCAGGGCGGCGCCGGTCTCGGGGTCGAGCGGGCGCTCGGTGATCACGGTGTCGATGTCGGCGAGCGTGGCGAACGAGATCGCCCCGCGCACGCCGAACTTGCTGTGGTCGACGAGCAGCACCACGCGCTCGGCGCGCTCGATCAGGCGGCGCTTCACCGCGGCCAGGTCGTCGGTGCTCTCGCTGACGCCGCGCTCGAGGTCGACGCCGATGCAGGACAGGAAGAGGGTGTGGATGTTGATGCGCGCCAGGGCCTCCGCCGCGATCGGGCCGAGGAAGCTGCGGCTGGTCGGATCGAAGGTGCCGCCGCTGCACACCACGCGCACGTCCTCGCGGTCCGCCAGGGCGCCGACCACCGGCAGCGAGGTCGTGACCACGGTCAGGGGCACGCCCTCGGGCAGCGAGCTGGCCATGGCGAAGGCCGAGGTGCTGCCGTCCAGGGCGATGACCTGCCCAGGCACGACCAGGGCGAGCGCAGCGTGGGCGATGGCGGTCTTGGCGGCGAGCTGGCTGGCCTGGCGCTGGGCGAAGGGCAGCTCGCGCCGGGCGCTGCCGGGCAGCGCGCCGCCGTGGGTGCGCTGCAGCCGGCCGTCCTGGTCGAGGCGCTCCAGGTCGCGGCGCACGGTCTCCTCGGTGACCTGCAGTTCGCGCGCGAGCTCGACGACGCGGACCCGACCCTGGCGCTCCAGGATGGTCAGGATCTGCAGGTGGCGTTCCTCGGCGAACATGCGGGATCCTGGGCGGTGGCTGAGGCGGACGCAAATCTGCGTTTATGTCCGATTCGTCTTGACTCTATGGTTTTCGTGGCACAATCAAGGGACAAACCAAAGAAATCGGGCATAACCCCTGGAGCCGCCATGACCGCCGCCGCCACCAACGCCTTCAAGCACGTCTCCTACCTGTGGGACGACGCCGTCGCCGCGAAGCTGTCCCCGGCGGAGGCGCTCATCTACCGCTCCAACCTGCTCGGCAACGACCAGCGCATCACCAACACCGGCGGCGGCAACACCTCGGCCAAGATCACCGAGAAGGACCCCCTCAGCGGCGCCGAGACCGAGGTGCTGTGGGTGAAGGGCTCGGGCGGCGACCTGCGCACCAGCGTGCTGGCCAACTTCTCCTCCCTCTACCAGGACAAGCTGATCAGCCTGCAGAAGGTCTACGCCGCCGCCCCGGCCAAGGGCATCAAGACCGAGGCGGAAGACCGCATGGTCGGGCTGTTCAACCACTGCACCTTCAACCTCAACCCGCGCGCCACCTCGATCGACACCCCGCTGCACTCCTTCGTGCCCTTCAAGCACGTCGACCACATGCACCCGAACGCGGTCATCGCCATCGCCGCGGCCAAGCGCTCGCAGGAACTGACCAAGGAGATCTACGGCGACGAGCTCGGCTGGGTGCCGTGGATGCGCCCCGGCTTCGAACTCGGCCTGGAGATGCAGAAGCGCTGCCAGGAGAACTCCAAGCTGAAGGGCCTGCTCATGTCGCAGCACGGCTTCATCAGCTGGGCCGACACCAACAAGGGCTGCTACGACACCACCCTGACCCTGATCGAGAAGGCCGCGCGCTTCATCGAGGCGCGCGACAAGGGCGACAAGACCTTCGGCGGCGCCAAGCACCAGGCGCTGGACCCGGTCAAGCGCGACGCCGTGCTGGTCGAGATCCTGCCCTGGCTGCGCGGCCAGGTCTCGAAGAAGGCCAAGCAGATCGGCACCGTGCACAGCGACCCGACCATCCTGCGCTTCGTCAACTCCGCCGACGCCCCGCGCCTGGCCGAGCTCGGCACCTGCTGCCCCGACCACTTCCTGCGCACCAAGATCAAGCCGCTCTACGTCGCCTGGAATCCGCAGAGCGAGGACACCGCCGCGCTCAAGGCCAAGCTGGCCGCCGGCATCGAGCAGTACCGCAAGGACTACGCCGCCTACTACGGCCGCTGCAAGCGCGCCAACTCGCCGGCCATGCGCGACCCCAACCCGACCGTGATCCTGATCCCGGGCGTGGGCATGGTCGCCTTCGGCAAGACCAAGAGCGAGTCGCGCGTCACCGCCGAGTTCTACAACTGCGCGGTCGAGGTGATGCGCGGCGCCGAGGCCATCGACAACTACATCGCCCTGCCCGAGCAGGAGGCCTTCGACATCGAGTACTGGCTGCTCGAAGAAGCCAAGCTCAAGCGCATGCCCCCCGAGAACGAGTTCGCGCGCGACATCGTCGTGGTGATCGGCGCCGGCAACGGCATCGGCAAGGCGACCGCGCACCGCATCGCCAAGGAAGGCGCGCACGTCGTCTGCGCCGACCTCGGCCGCGGACGCCGCCGACGCCACCGCCAAGGAGCTGACCGACAAGCTACGGCCAGGGCATCGGCGTGGCCGGCACCGGCATCTCGGCGTGCGGCCCGGCGATCGGCCTGGCGGTCGACATCACCAAGCGCGAGAGCGTCAAGGAGCTGCTCGCCCAGACCGTCCTCGCCTACGGCGGCATCGACCACCTGATCGTCACCGCCGGCGTCTTCGTCGCCCCCGACCGCACCGGCCACATCACCGAGCAGCAGTGGCGCTTCACCATGGACGTCAACGTCCTGGGCAGCTACATCGTCGGCGACGAGGCGCGGAACGTGTGGCAGGCGCAGGGCCTGAACGGCACCCTGGTGCTGACCACCAGCGTCAACGGCGTGGTCGGCAAGAAGGGCTCGGTCGGCTACGACGTGTCGAAGGCCGCGGCCAACCACCTGGTGCGCGAGCTCGCCATCGAGCTGGCGCCGCTGGTGCGCGTCAACGCCATCGCGCCCGCGACCGTGGTCGCCGGCTCGACGATGTTCCCGCGCGACCGCGTCATCGCCTCGCTGGTCAAGTACGAGATCGCCTTCGCCGAGAGCGAGACCACCGAGGCGCTGCGCGACAAGCTCGCCGGCTTCTACGCCCAGCGCACCCTGACCAAGTCGCCGATCACCCCCGACGACCAGGCCGAGGTCGCGGTGTTCCTCGCCTCGAAGCGCTCGTCCAAGACGGTCGGGCAGGTGATCAACGTCGACGGCGGGCTGCACGAGGCGTTCCAGCGCTGACACCGGGCGCCCTCCCGGCCGGTGCCGGGAGGGCGCATCCACCGGCAGGCGGCCATGGAGGCGCAGGTCGTGCTAGTGCCCGCAGCCGGGAAGACGGTTGCACGCGACTGCAGCGGCGAGAATGAGGGCCGCACCTCCCCGAGGCGGCGGGTCCCGGAAGACTCACGGCGCCCGCTCCCTCCGCCCCTCGGCCCACCCTCCATGCCCTCACCGCTCGTCACCCTGACCGAAGTCGGCAAGTCCTATGGCGGCGTCCGCGCGCTCAGCGGCGTCGGCATGGACATCGCGGCGGGCGAGGTGCACGCGCTGATGGGCGAGAACGGCGCCGGCAAGTCCACGCTGATCAACGTGCTGTCGGGCGTGGTCAAGGCCGACGCGGGGACCATCACCGTCGACGGCGCCGACCTCGCCCTGGGCAGCATCCCGGCCAGCGAGGCGGCGGGCATCGCGGTGATCCACCAGGAATCCACGGCGTTCCCCCACCTGGGCGCCGAGGACAACATCTTCGTCGGGCGCGAGCCGCGGCGCGCGTTCGGCCTGCTGCTCGACCGCGCGCGCATGGCCAGCGAGACGCGCGCCCTGCTCGACCGCCTCGGCGAGGCCATCGACCCGCGCGCGCCGCTCGGCGGCATGTCGGTGGCGCAGCGCCAGATGGTGGCGATCGCGCGCGCGCTGTCGGTGCGCAGCCGGCTGATCATCATGGACGAGCCGACCGCGTCGCTGTCGGCGCGCGAGAGCGCGGCGCTGTTCCGCATCATCCGCCAGCTGCGCGCGGACGGGGTCAGCGTGCTCTACGTCAGCCACCGCCTCGACGAGGTGCTCGAGCTCGCCGACCGCGTCACCATCCTGCGCGATGGCCGCTTCGTCGAGACGCGCAGCAACCAGGGCCTGACCAAGGAGGAGCTGATCCGCCTGATGGTCGGTCGCGCCGTCGACGAGAGCGACCAGGGCGAGCCCGCCCCGGCGGCGCCCGGACCGGTGCGCCTGAGCGTGCGCGGGCTGACGCGCGCGCCGCACTTCGCGGATGCCAGCTTCGAGCTGCGCAGCGGCGAGATCGTCGGCATGGCCGGCCTGGTCGGCGCCGGGCGCTCGCAGATCGCCACCACGGTGTTCGGCGTCGACCGCGCGGACGCCGGGCAGGTCCTGGTCGACGGCAGGCCCCTGCCGCGGGGCAGCGTCGGCGCGGCGATCGCCGCGGGCGTGGCGCTGGTGCCGGAGGACCGCCAGCACCTCGGCCTGGTGCTGCCGCTGTCGGTGCGCGACAACCTGGTGCTGGCGGTGCTGTCGTCGCTGACGTCCTGGGGCCTGCGCTCCGGGAAGCGCGAAGGCGCGCTGGCCGGCGAGCTGATGCAGGCGATGGCGGTGAAGGCGGCGCACGACGGCGTCGCCGCGCGCACGCTGTCGGGCGGCAACCAGCAGAAGCTGGTGATCGGCAAGTGGCTGGCCGCGAAACCGCGCGTGCTGATCCTGGACGAGCCGACGCGCGGCATCGACGTCGGCGCGCGCGCGGAGATCTACCGCCTGATCCGCCGCCTGGCGCGCGAGGGCATGGCGACGCTGGTGATCTCCTCCGACCTGCCCGAGGTCCTGACGCTCAGCCACCGCGTGCTGGTCATGCGCCAGGGGCGCATCTCCGGCGAGCTGGCGCGCGCCGAGGCCACCCAGGAGCGCGTGCTGGCCCTGGCCATGCCCAGCGACACCCTGACGGCGACCGCGGGGGCGGCGCGATGATCAGCTTTTTCCGCTTCCTCGTGGCGATGCTCGCGCACCGCGAGTACGGCGTCGGCGCGCTGCTCGCGCTCACTGTGATCGGGGTCGGCTGCGTCGAACCACGCCTTCCTCGGCCCCGACAACCTGCGCGATCTGCTCATCTCCGCGTCCCAGAGCATCATCATCGCCTGCGGACTGACCCTGGTCATGGTGATGGGCGAGATCGACATCTCGATGGGCTCGCTGACCGGCCTGCTCGCCGCGCTGATGGGCCTGCTCGCCTCCACCGAGCACCTCGGCTGGCCGGTGTGGGCGGTGGTGCCGGCGGTGCTGGCAGCGGGCGCGCTGGTCGGCGCGCTCAACGGACTGCTCGTCACGGTCGGCCGCGTGCCGTCCATCATCGCCACGCTCGGCACCTTGACCCTGCTCGCCGGCGCGGGCGAACTGCTGATGGGCGGCGAGAGCATCAGCGGCCTGCCCGACGGCCTGCGCTTCTTCGCGGTCGGACGCGTGCTCGGCGCGCCCACCCCGGTCGCGGTCGCGGTGGTGTGCGTCATCGCCACCACCATCCTGTGCCGGCAGACCCCGCTCGGCCGGCGCATCTACGCGGTCGGCAGCAACCCGCAGGCGGCGCGCCTGGCTGGCCTCCCGGCGGCCCGCCTCAAGGTCTTCGCCTTCGCCTTCACCGGCCTGCTCACCGCGCTCGCCGCGCTGGTGGCGGTGCCGCAGCAGGGCACCATCAACTCCGGCGTCGGCAAGCAGCTCGAGCTGCTGGTGGTGACGGGCGTGGTGGTCGGCGGCACCGCGATCAGCGGCGGGCGCGGCACCATCATCGGCTCGACCCTGGCCCTGCTGCTGCTCGGGATGATCGGCAACGTGCTGATCTTCCTCCAACTCGGCCCGAGCTCGACCTATTGGGAACGGGCCATCCAGGGCGTGTTCATCCTCGCCGCGGTGCTGGCCGACCGCCTCGCGCAGCGGCGCGCCCAGGCCGGAGCCCACGCGTGAGCGTGGCGCGCCTTCCCGTTCTGGCACGAGGCCGTGCTCATCGCGCTCCTCGCCGCCCTGTCCACCTGGGCAGGCGCCGTCGATCCGAAGTTCATCAGCCCGGCCGCGCAGCTCGGCCAACTCGGCGATGTCTGGGAACTCGCCCTCTGCGCGCTGCCCATGACCCTGATCATCATCACCGGCGGCATCGACCTGTCGGTGGGCGCGACCATGGCGCTGAGCGGCGTCGTGCTGGGCCTGCTCTTCGAGAGTGGCGCGAACCCGTACAACGCTGCGGCCGCGGCGCTCGCGGTCGGCGCCGCGTGCGGCGCGCTCAATGGCTGGTTCGTGACGGTGGTGCGGGTGCACCCGCTGATCGTCACCCTGGCCACCCTCGCCGCCTACCGCGGCGTGGCCGAGGGCATCAGCCTGGCGCGATCCATCTCCGGCTTCCCGGACAGCTTCGCCGCGCTCGGCACCGGCGCGCTGGCCGGCTTCCCGGTCCCCAGCCTGGTGTTCCTGACGCTGGCGCTGGCCGCGGGCGTGGTGCTCGCCCGCACCCCGCTCGGCCTGTCGCTCTACGCGGTCGGCCACAACGAGACCGCCGCGCGCTTCAGCGGCATCCGCGTCGACCGCATCAAGCTGCTGCTCTACACCTGCTCGGGCCTGATCGCCGCGCTCGCAGCCGTGATCTACGTCGCGCGCCGCAACACCGCCAAGGCCGACATCGGCAGCGGCCTGGAGCTGGACGTGATCACCGCGGTGGTGCTGGGCGGCACCAGCATCTTCGGCGGCAGCGGCCGCATCGCCGGCACCGTGCTCGGGGTCGCGCTCATCCATGAGACTCGCAAGTTCGTCAGCTGGCACTACGACAAGGACGAGCTGAACGCCATCGTCGTCGGCGGCCTGCTCATCGTCGCCGTGCTCGCCAACCGCTTCTTCACTCCGTCCGTGAGACGCTGACCCCCTCGGTCCCGTTCTCCCTGCTTCCTCGCTTCCTCGCTTCCTCGCTTCCTCCTCCCTCGCTCCCTTCTCACCTTCTCCCAGCCCCGAGGTTCCCTATGCGCCCGCTGCTGACCCTCGCCGCCTCCCTCGCCCTCTTCATCTGCGCCGCCGCGGCCCCGGCACTCCAGGCCGCCGACCACATCACCGTGGCGCTGCTGCCCAAGAAGAAGGGCATCGCCTACTTCAGCGCCTGCGCCAAGGGCGCCGAGGAAGCCGCCAAGGAACTGGGCGACGTCACCCTGATCTACGACGGCCCGACCGATGGCTCGCCCGAGAAGGCCGCGGCGATGATCGAGAAGTGGGCGCTCAAGGGCGTCGACGTCATCGCCGTCTCGCCCAACGACCCGTCCGTGCTCGCCCCGGCGATGAAGGCCGCGCGCGCCAAGGGCGTGAAGATCATCACCTGGGACGCCGACGCGCCCGCCGACAGCCGCGACTTCTTCGTCAACCAGGCGACCTCGGAGCAGATCGGCGACGCGCTGGTCGACGCACTGGCCAAGGACATCGGCGGCGCCACGCCCACCGGCCAGGTGGCGATCATCACCGCGACGCTGACCGCGGCGAACCAGAACGAGTGGATGAAGTTCATGAAGGAGCGGCTCGCCACCACCTATCCCAAGCTGGAACTGGTGGCCGTGAAGCCCTCCAACGACGACCAGAAGCTCGCCTTCCAGGTCGCGCAGGACCTGATGAAGGCCTACCCCGACCTCAAGGGCATCTTCGGCATCAGTTCGGTGGCTTTCCCAGGCGCGGCCGAAGCGATCAAGCAGGCCGGCCGCAGCACCCAGGTGCAGGTCACCGGCCTGGCCACGCCCAACAGCATGAAGGACTACGTCACCGGTGGCACGGTGAAGTCGGTGGTGCTGTGGAACACCATGGACCTCGGCTATCTCACCGTGCGCGTCGCCCACGACCTGGCGAACGGCAAGCTCAAGGCGGGTGATAAGACCTTCACCGCCGGCCGCCTGGGTGAGAAGCCGATCGCGGGGGACAATGTGCTGTTGAACAATTTGCTGGTTTTCACGAAGGAGAATATCGGGCAGTTCGATTTCTGAGGGGAGATCTCTGACGCGCGTTCCGGGACCGTTCTCAGAACGACCAGAGCATCTTCCAAGCCGCTCCATGGTCGTTCTACGGCGGGGACCCGAGTTCGCCGTGACCGCCCAGTCCGCCGTCAAGCCCGCGGAGCGGGCGACACATCGTAGCCCAGGGCGTGAGCCCTGCTCATTACCCACAAGTCACCGCCGTGGATGTGATCAAACCCGGTTGAATCTCCCCAAATCTCCCCAAATCTCCCCAAATCTGCGGATTCTCCTTCGGAAGACCCGCAGCAGAATCCGCAAATTTGGGGAGATTGGGGAGATTTCGCAGATTTCAGCCGAAATCGCTGACATCCAGGGCGGAAACGAGGGGACTTGTGGGTAAGGGGTAGGGCGTGAGCCCTGGGTTTGCGTGTTTTTGCAATGATTTGGAGCCCGCGGAGCGGGCGGCACAGGTGGGATGTGGGCGTCATCGGCGTCATCGGCGACCGCGCTCCCATGACCTGCGCTGGTGAGGCTCGTGGGATGGTCTCTGCTGGAGCGGCGGATGCACGAGTGCCCTGGATACCCATTGGTCCACCTGTGCCGCCCGCTCCGCGGGCTCCGAGATTTCTTTAATGACGCTGGTCCCAGGGCTCACGCCCTGGGCTACGATGTGTCGCCCGCTCCGCGGGCTGCAGACACGCTGATCCCGTTGGCCCGGTTGACCCACGCTGGTCCCGTTGGCCTGCCGACGCTGCCCACGCTGGCTTTGAAACGAACGAGAACCCACACCTTCCGCCCTCACGAGCACACCCGACCCGACGGACCTGGACAAACCGCCTGTCGCGCGACATACATCGCGTGGACGACACTGATTTTCCCAGGATTTCGGCCAACATCCCGCCATGTCGGCGGTCTTCTATCCGGGAATCGCCACCTGGAATCTCCATGCTCCGCGCCGCTGCCATCTGCCTGCTCTTCTCCATCCCGACCTGGGCGCGCACCGCCGAGGTGGCGGCCCCGCTGCCGGGTGAACGCGCCGGCCTGGTCGGCTGGTACCGCTTCGCCAGCGCCGCCACGCTGGGCAAGGACGACTCGGGCCAGCACCACGACGCCAGCGCGGTGAACGGCGGCGCCTGGACCGACCGCGATCCGGGCCGGCGCAGCTGCGCGGTGTTCGATGGCAAGGCGCGCCTGACGCTGCCGGCCGTCGCGCGCGGCGACGTCACCATCGCGCTGTGGATCAAGTCGAGCGCGCCGGCGCGGGCCGGCAGCTGGTCCACCGCACCGCCGCTGCTGGACGGCGATGCGCCGGGCGATGCCAAGGACTTCGGCGCGGTGCTGCTCGATGGGCGCTTCGCCCTGGGCCAGGGCCTGCCGGACAGCGTGACGAGCTCCACCAGCCGCGTCGACGCTGGCGACTGGCGTCACGTGGCGGCGACCCGCGACGCGGCCAGCGGCGCGGTGAAGATCTATGTCGACGCGCGCCTGGAACGCACCGCCACCGGCCCGACCGGTGAGCGCAGCGCGGTGACGGCCCTGGCGGTCGGCGCCCGGCCCGGCGCGCCGGACGGCTTCATCGGCCGCCTCGACGACCTGCGCGTCTACGACCGCGTGCTGTCCGCGCCCGAACTGCAGCGCCTCGCCCACGGCCCCGGAGAGGTGAAGACCCTGGTGGCGCGCGATACGCGCAGCGACGCCTGGGTGGCGACGGACGCGCTCGGCCGCAGCATGCCCGAACCCGGCAGTGTGCCCGCGCGCAGCGGCAAGGCGGTCGGCATCTTCTACTTCCTGTGGATCGGTCGGCACGGGCCGGACCACGTCTACGACATCGGCGCGATGCTGCGCGAGAACCCCACGGATCCCCGCTACGGCCCCGAGCAGGCCTACCACTGGTGGGGCGAGCCGCTGTTCGGCCACTACCGCAGCAACGACGAGTGGGTCATCCGCAAGCACGCGCAGATGCTGACCGACGCCGGGATCGACGCGGTGTTCTTCGACGTCACCAACGGCCCGACCTACCTCGACACGGTGTTCAGCATCTGCCGCATCTACCGCGAGATCCGCGCCACGGGCGGGCGCACGCCGCAGATCTCCTTCCTCTGCTGGTCCGGCGGCCCGCGCGTGGTCCAGAGCCTCTACGACGAGCTCTACGCCAAGGGCCTCTACAGCGAGCTGTGGTTCCGCTGGCTGGGCAAGCCGCTGATCCTGGCGCCGCTGCACGTCGAAGACGCCAAGGCCCCGCAGCCGCACGACCTCGACGCGAAGCTGCAGGACTTCTTCACCATCCGCCAGTCGTGGGCCTGGACGAAGGGCCAGAAGTGGTTCGGCGACGGCAGGGACCGCTGGGCGTGGCTCGACCGCCACCCGCAGAATCCCGGCTGGCACGAGGCACCGGACAGGCCCGAGCAGATGCCGGTGTGCGTCGCCGGCCACCCGGTCGACAACCTCGGGCGCAGCTTCCACGACCTCCAGGAGCCCACTCCGCAGCAGCGCGACCCCGCCGCGGGCGCGTGCTTCGCCGAGCAGTGGCGGCGCGCCCTGGAGGTCGATCCCCAGTTCGTCTTCGTCACCGGCTGGAACGAGTGGGTGGCGATGCGCTTCCTCTACCACGGCACCTCCGGCCCGCACATGCTCGGCCGCCCCCCTCTGACGGCGGCAGCTTCTTCGTCGACACCTACGACGAGGAGTTCAGCCGCGACATCGAGCCGATGCGCGGCGGCCACGGCGACGATTTCTACTACCAGCTGGCCGAGAACGTGCGCCGCTTCAAGGGCGGCCGGCCGCTGGCCAAGCCCTCGGCCGCGCGGCGGATCCCCGGCGGCGACGACTTCAGCGCCTGGGCCGGGGTCGGTCCGGACTTCCTCGATGACATCGATGACGTGCGCCACCGCAGCCACCCCGGCTTCGGCGACAGCGGCACGCTGACCGATGACAGCGCCCGCAACGACCTCGACACCATGAAGGTGGCGCGCGATGGCGACAGCGTCGCGTTCTACGCGCGCACCCGCCAGCCGCTCACGCCGAGCATCGGACACCACTGGATGCTGCTGTTCCTCGATGTCGACGGCGACCACCGCAATGGTTGGAACGGGTATGATTTCGTGCTCAACCGCACGATCCACGGCGGGAAGACCGCGCTGGAGCGCTGCCTCCCCGGGTGGAAGTTCGAGACGGTCGCCGAACTGCCCCTCGCGGTGCGCGGGAACGAGCTGCAGGTCGTGGTGCCGCGCGCGCTGCTCGGCGTCGAGGCGGCGAAGGGTCCGCTCAGCGTCGATTTCAAGTGGGCCGATGGGGTCGGGGACAGCGGGGACATCACGGACTGGCTCGGCCAGGGGGACGTGGCGCCGAATGGGAGGTTCAATTACCGGTTCAGGGAGTGAGGCGCGTTTGCGAAGAGCGTTGCGTTGACGCGGATCGGTCTCCGGCAAAGCGCTCATGCAAGGATCGTTCTTGCCAATCCTCGACTTGATAGGACCGCTCGATGAGCCCGCTCCGCGGGCTCATCTGGCGTGACGCAGCGGATCCAGCGCGACCGCTTGTCCTTCATTCCGCACCCAGTCTCCTACGCCTCGCGCCTCGCGCCTCGCGCCTCGCGCCTCGCGCCTCGAAACCCGATCACGTCACCTTGCGAACGGCGCGACCAGCTCCCACATGCGCGCCGCGATGACCTCCGGCGTGGCGGTGGCGTCGATGGCGACGATGCCGTCGCTGGCGACCAGGGCCTGGTAGCCGCCGTGGACGCGGCGCAGGTACTCCAGGCCGCGCGCCTCGATGCGGTCGAGGCCGCGCGCGGCGGCGCGGCGGCGGCCGGCCTCGGCGGGGTCGAGGTCGAGCCACAGCACCAGGTCGGGGACGATGCCGCCGGTGGCGAGGCGGATGGCGGCGCGCACCGCGGCGACGTCCAGGCCCGAGGCCGTAGGCCTGGTAGGCGAGGGTCGAGTGGTAGAAGCGGTCGAGCAGCACGAGTTCGCCGGCGGCGAGCGCGGGGGCGATGACCTCGCTGCACAGCTGGGCGCGCGCCATCAGGTAGCCGAACAGCTCGGCGACCGGGGCGGCGCGCGTCGCGGGGTCGAGCAGCACGCGGCGCAGCTCCTCGCCGAGGGCCGTGCCGCCGGGCTCGCGCAGGCTCCGGAACGGTCGGCCGAGCGCGCGCAGGCGCGCCACCAGGCGCTCGACCTGGGTGGTCTTGCCGCAGCCGTCGATGCCTTCGAGGACGATCAGCGGCATGGCTCAGTCCTTGAAGCTGATCAGCCCGGCGACGAGCAGCGCGGCGATCACCAGGCCGGCGCCGATGCGGTACCAGCCGAAGGCGGTGAAGGTGTGGTTGGCGATGTAGCGCAGGAGCCACGCCACCGCGGCCCAGGCGACCACGAACGAGACCACGAAGCCGAGCGCGAGCACCGCGATGTGGTCGTGGTTGGCGGCGAGCACCTCGCGGTCCTTCCACAGCTTGTAGCCGCTGGCGGCGAACATCACCGGGATGGCGAGGATGAACGAGAAGTCGGTCGCCACCTTGCGCTCCACGCCCAGCAGCATGGCGCCCAGGATGGTCGCCGCCGCGCGCGAGGTGCCCGGCAGCACCACCGACAGGCACTGGCAGAAGCCGATCGCCAGGGCGGTGCGGGCCGGCAGCCGCTCGAGGTCGGAGTGGCGCGGCTGCGGGTGGCGGCGCTCGATGAGGATGATCGCGAGGCCGCCGACGGCGAGCGCCGCGGCGACCGTCGCCGAGTTCATCAGGTATTTCTCGACGTACTTGTTGAGGGCCAGGCCGACCACCGCCGCGGGCAGGAAGGCGAGCAGCAGGTTGACCAGGAACCCGCGCGCCGCCGCATCCGCCGCGCAGCAGGTCCCGGCCGATCTGCAGCAGCCGCGCGCGGTAGAGCACCACGATGGCGAGGATGGCGCCGAGCTGGATCACCACCTCGAAGAGGTCGCGGAACTCCTTGCGCGCCGGCCCCGCCTCGAAGCCGATCAGCTCGCCGGTGACGATCAGGTGCCCGGTCGAGGACACCGGCAGGAACTCGGTGATGCCCTCGACCACGCCCATGACCACGGTCTTGATGGCGTCGGCGGAGTCCATGGCGGTCCTTGCGGGCGGGGGAGCCGGCATGGTTCGCCCCAGGCGGAGCGGGTCAAGGCATGGCGCCCCGGGCCGTCCGATCGCCCATCGCATGCCGGTCGTCCGCCCTGCACGCTGTACCGGCCCGCAGACCCCCTATCCTGCGACCCGTGCGCATCCTCCATCTCATCGCGCGCCTCAACGATGGCGGCCCGGCGCGCGTGCTGGCGGCGCTCGGCCAGCGGCTGACGGCGCGCGGCCACGAGGTGCGCGTGCTCGCCGGGCGCTGCGCCGCGGACGAGCCCGACCTCACGGCGCGCCTGCGAGCGAGCGGCCTGGCGGTCGACACCATCCCCGGCCTCGGCCGCGGCCTGGCGCCGCGCGCCGATCTCGCCGCGTTCCGCAGCATCCTCGCCACGCTCGCCCGCCTGCGCCCCGACGTGGTGCACACCCACGCCGCCAAGGCGGGTGCGCTCGGCCGCACCGCCTGCCGGCTGCTGGGCCTGCCCTGCCTGCACACCTACCACGGCCACGTGCTGAGCGGCTACTTCCCGCCGCTCGCCAGCCGCGCCGCGCAGGTCGCCGAGCGCCTGCTCGCCGGCGGCTGCCACCACCACGCCCTGACCCCCGGGCAGCGCCACGAACTGGGCACCACCTACGCCATCGGCAACCAGGCGCGCTGGCACTGCCTGCCGGTGCCGGTGGAGCCGGTCACCGCCCAGGCCGCGCCCTGGCACGCGCAGCTGCAGCCGGGGCGGCCGGTGCTCGGCTTCCTCGGTCGCGTGGTGCCGGTGAAGGACGCCCACCTGTGGCTCGAGACCCTGGTCGAGCTCAACCGCTTCATGCCCGTGCAGGGCCTGCTGTGCGGCGACGGCCCCGGTCTGGCGCTGCTGCGCGAGCGCGCGAACGGCCTGGCCGTGCCCCTGCTCTTCACCGGCTTCGTGCCGGCGGCCGAGGCATTGCCGCGCATGGATCTGCTGCTGCTGACCTCGCGCAACGAGGGCCTGCCGCTGACCGCGGTCGAGGCGGGCGGGCTGCGCGGCGCCCCGGGGCCGGCGGTGGTGGGGCCGCCGGTCGGCGGTCTCGCCGACCTCATCCGCTGGGGCGCGGTCGAGGGCGGCGCGCGCAGCGCGGCCGGCCTGGCCGACGCCTGCCTGCGCCTGCTGACCGATGCGGGATTGCGGCGCGCGCGCCAGGCGCGCGCCGCCGCGCTCGCCCGCCAGCTCGAACCGGACCGGTTGATCGACGGCTACGAACGCATGTACCAGGCGGTGAACCCCGCCGCGGTTCCGGGCAAGCAGCCGGTGGCCGCGACGGATGGACGGGTGGCCGCCAGCCCCAGGAGCTCCCCATGACCGCGCCCCAGCCCGCCAGCGACCCGCGGCGGCCCGATTACGCCAGCCTCGAGCCCGCGTTCATCGCCGCGATGCGCGCCCAGACGCGCAGCCTCGAGGACTTCGCCCTCGACCAGCGCCTGCGCGCCCTGGTCGAGCTGCGCGTGTCGCAGGTCAACGGCTGCGCCTACTGCATCGACCTGCACGCCCGCGAGGCGGTGGCGCGTGGCGACGACCACCAGCGCCTCCTCGCCCTGAGCGCCTGGCGCGAGTCGGCGTTCTTCTCCGCGCGCGAGCGCTGCGCCCTGGACTGGGCGGAGGCGCTGACGCGCATGCCCGAGACCCACGCCGGCGAGGCCGCGTTCGCGCCGCTGCGCGCGCACTTCAGCGAGGGCGAGATCGTCCAGCTCGAGCATCGCCATCGCCCTGGCGAACTTCTGGAACCGCATGGCCGGCGGCTTCCGCCGCCAGCCGCCGCGCGTGGCGGCGCAACCGTCATGAGCATGCGGTGCATGGGCGCGGCGCGCTGGGCGCTGCTGCTGGCGGTGCTGGCCGCCACGGTGCGGAGCCCGGCGGTCGAGCTCACCCAGCTGACCAGCGCGCCGTGCGCCGACGACCTGGTGACCTGGCAGGTCGCCGGCGGCCCGGCGGAGTGGAACGTCCTCGACGTCGAGCGCCTGCCGCGCCTGGTGGTCACCTCGCCGAGCGGGCGCACCTGGACGCGGCCGGCCTACCTCGACCAGGACTTCACCGCGCCCGCCGCGGCGGCGTCGACTCCACCCACGCCACGTGGGCAAGCGGTGCTGCGCGTCCGCCACGCGCCGCGCGTCGCCGGCGTGCACACCTGGAAGCTGCTCGGGCCGGACGGCGCCGAGTTGGCGCAGGGCCAGCTGAACGTCGCGCCGGCGCGCAGCCCCGGCGCGCACGTCGGACCCCTGCAGGTCGCGCGCGACAACCTGCGCCTGCTCGGCTTCCGCGACGGCGCGGTGTTCATCCCGATCGGGCCGAACCTGTGCTGGGCGAACGCTCCCGACCAGCTCGGCACCTTCGCGCGCTGGTTCACCGCGCTGCGCGCCGCGGGCGCGACGCACGTGCGGCTGTGGTTCGCCGGCTGGTGCGGCGGGCTGGAGGGCACGCAGCCCGACGCCTACCGCCTCGACCAGGCGTGGCTGATGGACCGCGTCCTCGACCTCGCGCGCGGCGCCGGCATCAAGGTCACGCTGGTGCTCGACAACCACCACGACCTCAAGCACGGCACGCTGCCCTACGGCGGCGACTTCAACGCGCGGGTGCAGGCGTTCTTCACCGTCCCGCCGCCCGCCCAGTACGAGCGGCGCCTGCGCTACGTGCTGGCGCGCTGGGGCAGCGACGACACCGTCGCCGCGTGGGAGCTGTACAACGAGGTCGACCTCGCCCAGGGCGACCGCGACGCGGCCGTGAAGTGGGCGGCCGGCGCCGCCGCGCTGCTCGCGCGCCTCGACCAGGACCGCCGCCCGCGCACCATCAGCTGGAGCGCCGACGACTGGGACCAGGTCGCGGCGCTGCCCGACATCGACCTCATCCAGATCCACAGCTACGTCCTGGAGTGGAGCGACCCCATCGGCCTGCTGAAGCAGGGCCACCGCGACGGCGTGGCGATGCTCGGCGACAACGCGCGGCGCGCCAACGACCTCGCCAAGCCGTGGTGCTTCGCCGAGCTCGGCTACCAGGGCAGCAACGAGAAGAACCCCGGCAACGACCTCGACACCACCGGCCTGCTCATGCGCCAGCAGCTCTGGGCCGGCTTCCTGCTGGGCGGCTACGGCGGCGGCATGGACTGGTGGTGGGACACGCACCTCGACAAGGACCATCTGTGGGACGTCTACCGCAGCCTCGCGAAAGCGGTGGCGCGCATCGACTGGCACGACCGCGAGCTGGCGCCGCTGCAGCCCAACGCCGGTTCCAGCCTGCGCGTCATCGGTTGGCAGAGTCCGCGGCAGGCGCTGCTCTGGCCGCAGATCCGCTCGGACACGTGGTACCGCCACCTGGTCGAGGGCAAACCGCGCCCGGAGCTGGTGCGGGCCCTGCCCTTCCACCTCGGCGGGTTCCAGGCGGGCACCGCGTTCCGCGTGCACGCGCTGGATCAGACCACCGGTGAGGAGCAGGGCGTCGCGAACGCGAGCAGCAATGGCCAGGGCGAGCTGGAGATCGTGGCCCCGGCGCCCGGGCGCGACACGGTATTGTGGGTGGATGCGGGCGGAGGCTGATCCTGGCGCCTGGCGCCTTCAATTCCCCGAGTCCGGCAACGGCAGCTTCCCCAGCAACCGCCCCAGCATCTTCAGCGCGTAGAGCCCCAGCCGCTCGTTCACCTGGTCCCGCCCCACGTCGACGTGGATGTCCACGTCGGTGCCGTTGGTCGGCACCTCCCCACGTTCCGGGTGCAACCCGATGGTGGCGAGGATCGGCACCAGCTGCTCCTTGGTGTAGAGCGCCTTGAGCCGGCTGTAGACCATGTAGGCGAGCTCGCGCTCGAACTGTCCCTGGCCGATGTCCATCAGCGAAGCGATGGCGATGAGGTTGCGCGCGCGCGTCAGCGGGTCGGGGGCCTGGGCGGGGGCCCAGGTGTCGATCTTCTTCTGCAGGTCGTCCCAGTCCTTGCGGCGCTCGTCGCTCTCGCTCAGCGAGGACAGGTCGTTGGCGAAGGGCGTGACGAAGCCGGTGTCCGGCGGCAACTCGTCCCACTTGATGGCGGCGATCTCCGCGGCCGTGGGCGGCGGCGGCTCGGCGGCGGGGTCCGCGGGCGCGGACGACGCTGCCGGGGCCGTGGCTGCCGCCGTGCCGGTGGCCGGCGGCACCGCGGGTACGGGCGTCGCCGCGGGCGCAGGCGTGGCGCCGGGACCGGCGTCGGCGGCCGGCAGCGCGGCGCCCGCGAGCATGGTCAGCAGGAGCGCGGACAGCAACGGCGGGTGGCGCATGGCGGACTCCAGGGAAGGTGCGCGCGGCTAGTGGGCCGGCACGAAGGCGGGGTTGGCGTGGGCGACCGCGCCGATGACGAGCCAGGTGCCCACGGCGAGCAGGATCCACAGCGGCGCGGAGCGCGCGAGGCGCTGGCCCGGCTCCCAGCGGAACAGCTTCCAGCCCACCACCGTGGCGGCCGCGCCGATCACCACCAGGGCGGCCAGGCAGTACGGCGCCTTGAACGCGCCGGCGGGGGCGATGCTGTTGGCCAGCGCGTTGACCGCGTAGCGGCCGGGCAGGTAGAGCGAGACCGGCTGGATCCACGCGGGCAGGTTCCACACCGGGATGCCGACGCCGCCGATGATGATCATGGGCAGGAACAGCGTCTGCCCGAGCGCCTGCACCGCGCCGATGCTGGTCGCCACGGTGGCGATGATCAGGCCGATGCCGATGAAGGCGAAGCTGACCAGCGTGAACGACATCGCCAGGTCGAGCGGGTGCGCGGGCAGCGGCAGCTTGTACGCGGCCATCGCCAGCGCGTACTGCAGCACCGCCGCGCTCGCGACGATGGCGAAGCGCGCGAGCATGGTGCTGAGGATGAACCAGCCGGTGCCGAGCGGGGTCAGCCGGTAGCGCCGCCACACGCCGCGCTCGCGCTCGCCGACCATGGTGATGGGCATGCCGAAGCAGGCGCCGCCCAGCGTCGAGATGGCCAGCACCTGGCCCATGCTCGCCGCGGTGAGGCCGTTCGGGCCGCCGAACACGCTGCCCAGCGCGATCAGGAAGAACACCGGCACCACGTAGCCGAAGATCAGCGCCTGCAGGTTCCGGCAGTTGAGGATCAGCGAGATGCGCAGGTGGGTGAGGAAGCCGTGCATGTCAGTCCCGCAGCGCCCGGCCGGTGAGCTGGATGAAGACGTCTTCCAGGGTGGGCTTGCGGATCTGCAGGTCGACCAGCTCCCCGCCGCTGCTCTCGATGAGGCGCACCAGCGCGATGATGGTGCGGTTGGGGGCCGCGGTGGCGAGCACGGTCGCCGTCCCGTCCGCGCTGACGCCGCCCACCCCCTCCAGGACGCGCACCGCGTCGGCCGGCAGCGGCGCCGCGGTGGTGAAGGCCACGCGCGTGCTGGCGGACGTCCCCGCGATCAGCCTGGCCGGCGTGTCGAGGGCGATGATCTTCCCGTGATCGACGATGGCGACGCGGTCGCAGAGCAGCTCGGCCTCGTCGATGTAGTGGGTGGTCAGCACCACCGACCGCCCCGCCGCCCGCACCCCGCGGATGGCCTCGTGCAGCTCGCGCCGCGCCTGGGGATCGAGGGCCGCGGTCGGCTCGTCGAGGAACAGCACGTCGGGCTCGTTGACCATGGCCAGGGCCATGGCCAGGCGCTGCTTCTGCCCGCCGGAGAGGGTCTCGAAGCGCGCCCCCGCCTTCTCGGTCAGCGAGAAGCGCGCGAGCAGCGCCTGCGGGTCTGCGCGCTTGCGGTAGAAGCTGGCGAAGAGCTGCAGCGCTTCGCGCACGGTGATGCGCTCGGGCAGCGCGGTCGCCTGCAGCTGCACCCCGATGCGCTCGCGCACCGCGTCGCCCTCGCGGCGCAGGTCGTGCCCGCAGATGGTGATGCTGCCGCCATCCGCGTCGCGCAGCCCGATCAGGCACTCGATGGTGGTGGTCTTGCCCGCCCCGTTCGGCCCCAGCAGCCCGAAGATCTCGCCCGGCGCGACCGCGAACGACAGCCCGCGCACGGCCTGGACCGCGCCATAGCTCTTCACCAGGTCGGTAACGGTGAGTGTCGCGGACATGCCGGGCAATGTAGCACACCCGTCCGCCTTGGGTAGGCCCGACGGGCCGTCAGGTACTTGCGTAACCTTCTGCCAGCATGGCGATTGGATCCCGCCCTCCAGAGCGCTCCTTGTGCGTCACGCGTTTCTGGTCCATCCTTATCCGCAAGCGTTCCGCCCACCCGGGGGCGGTGTTGGCTGGCAGCACAACCCTGCACAGCCACCCGACCCCGACCCGCGAAGGCCGTTTCCCTCGCTTCCCGCCTCGCGCATCCGCCCCGAACCCCCCGATCGCCGGACCCCCCATGCCGATAGCCACCGCCGTGATCGCCGACGACGAGATCCTCAACCGCGAGCTGCTCGCGGAGATGCTGCCGCGCTTCGGCATCGCGGTGCGCACGGCCAAGGACGGGGTGCACGCGCTCAAGGCGCTCGAGGCGGAGCCGGCCGACCTGCTCATCAGCGACATCCGCATGCCGGGCATGGGCGGGCTCAAGCTGCTGCTCAAGGCCAAGGAGAAGTGGCCGGAGATGCCGGTGGTGATGATGACCGCCTTCGCCTCGGTCGAGTCGGCGGTGGAGTCGATGCGCCAGGGCGCCTACGACTACCTGATGAAGCCCTTCGGCGTCGAGCAGGTCGAGGCCCTGCTGCTGCGCCTGAACGAGCGCCAGGCGCTGGTGCGCGAGGTGCGCTCGCTGAAGGCCGAGGCGCGCGACCGCCACCAGGCGCGCGGCCTGCTCGGCGGCAGCGCCCTGATGCAGGCGGCGCTGGAGACCATCGCGCGCAGCGCGCGCTCGAACGCCACCGTGCTGGTGAACGGCGAGAGCGGCACCGGCAAGGAGCTGGTCGCGCGCGCCCTGCACGAGCAGTCGGCGCGCGCCGCCGGTCCCTTCGTCAAGGTCAACTGCGCGGCGCTCACCGAGACCCTGCTGACCAGCGAGCTGTTCGGCCACGAGAAAGGCGCGTTCACCGGCGCCAGCGACCAGCACATCGGCCGCTTCGAGCTCGCCGACGGCGGCACGCTGTTGCTCGACGAGATCGGCGAGATCACCGCCGAGCTGCAGGCCAAGCTGCTGCGCGTGCTCGAGGAGCGCGAGTTCGAGCGCGTCGGCGGCAGCAAGCCGATCAGCGTCGACGTGCGCATCGTCGCCGCCACCAACCGCGACCTGCTCGCCGAGGTCAAGCGCGGGCGCTTCCGCGAGGACCTCTACTACCGCCTCAACGTCATCCCGGTGCGCCTGCCCGCGCTGCGCGAGCGCCGCGAGGACGTGCCCGCCATCGTCGCGCACTACCTCGCCCTGTTCGGCAAGGAGCTGGGCGTGAAGCCCCGGCTCGCCCCCGACGGCCTCGAGCTGCTCGCCTCCTACGGCTGGCCCGGCAACGTGCGCGAGCTGGTCAACATCGTCGAGCGCCTGGTGGTGCTCAACGGCGCCGAACCGCTCGACGCCGCCGCGGTGCGCCGCTGCCTGCCCGAGCTCGGCCGCGGTACCCCGTCGCCCGCAGCGCCCGCAGCCCCTACCGTTCCCGCCGCCGCCAACGTCGCCCTGCTCGGCGGCGAGCTGACCATGGACGACCTGGAGCGCCGCCACATCCTCGCCACCGTCGAGCGCCTCGGCGGCAACCGCCAGGCCGCCGCCGACAGCCTCGGCATCTCGCGCCGCACCCTCTTCGACAAGCTCGCCCGCTACCAGGACACCCCGGCCACCGTCGGGGCCACCGACGAGGGGTGAGTTGGGGGAGGCGGAGAGGATAGAACCGCCAAGACGCCAAGGCGCCAAGGGGACCGACATCAGCGCACGAAAGTCCTCCGCGGGAACGCGCATCGTTGCGCTCGCCGGGGCCGCCGCCTCAGCGTCTCACCTACGACCGCAGTTTCGACACCAGCTGACCGATATCAGCCGACTGTTGCGGCCGACCCCATTCGAGGTTTCTGATCTTGGCGCTTGGCGTCTTGGCGGTTCTCTCTTCGGCTCCGAACCGCCTGGATCACCCGCCGGCGGACTCGTGGAGTTCGCTGTCGACCACGAAGGCGCGGTGCGAGGTGCGCTGCTCCTCGAGCAGGCGGTGCAGTTCGAGGATCGAGAGCTCGACGACGTCCTCGCGCTTGACCACCACCGCGGCCGGGCGCTTGACGCGCTCGAGGATGCGGTCGTCGCCCAGCACCACGCGCTCGAGCTTGCCGCCGAGGGCCTTCAGCGCCTGGATGACCTCGACGCCCTCCTGGTCGGGCATGATCACCGCGTCCGGCAGCTCCTTCAGCGCGGCGGCGCGGTTGGGCACCTGGGCGAGGTCGTTGAAGATGAACTCGGGGTTCAGCGGCAGGGTGTCCTCCATGAAGGCGCACTGCATGCCGGCCAGCTCCTTCAGGCTCTCCGCCTCGGGCAGGGTCACGCCGCGCACCTCGCGCACGCGGCCGATGAAGGCGATCTTGCGGCAGCCCTTGCGGATCAGGTGGCGGGCGGCGAGGTAGCCGGAGCGGAAGCTGTTGGGCACGATCGAGGACGCGTTGCAGCGGCTCGGCGCGCAGCCGATGATCAGCATCGGGCGGCGCAGGTCGGCGAGCTGCTTGAGGTGCGGCTCGTGGGTCAGGCCGATGCACAGGATGACGCGGCCCGGGCGGCGGATGCGGTCGACGTCGGGGCCGTAGGCGGGGTCGGACTGGGTGATGTGGTAGCGCTCGATCTCGATGCCGTCGGCGGCGCAGCGCTCGTGGATGCGCCGCTCGATGTGGCCGTTGAAGTCGTCGCGCGCCTCGGGGAAGGTCGAGCCGACCAGCAGGGTGAGCTTGCGGTTGGGCAGCGAGCGCACGAACAGGCCGACGCCGCGGCGCGCGGTGCACAGGCCGGACTCCATCAGGCGGCTGACCACCTTCGAGATGGTGTTGGGGCTCGCCGAGAAGCGCTTGGCCAGGGTGCGCACGGAAGGCAGGCGCGTGGACGCGGGGTAGCTGCCCGCCTCGATGTCCGAGCGCATGACGCGGTAGATCTCTTCCTGGCTGGCTTTCTCTTTGGCCATCGTCGATATCCCTTGGCGATTGTGCGTGGAAACTGCCCGGTCGGGCGGTGTGACGCTTGGTATCACACGCCGCGCCCGAGTCTTGTCAATTTGCAAGTGCAACCGCCGTGCAGAGATGGACGAGGCAGGACCGGCAGGAGCGTACCGCCCTGGGAACCGCATCGGCAGCCGACGTTTTTCGCCGCAGAGACGCAGAGTTCCAGAGAGGGCCGCAGAGGACTGCCGGATGGGACGCAGGGTGCTCGCGACTCCCCTGCCTTCCGCGATCACTCCCGCAGCCCCCCGCTCATCCTCCCCTCTGCGGCCCTCTCCGAAACTCTGCGTCTCTGCGGCAAAACCCTCAGCCGCAGCGCAAATGGGTGATCGCGACCACCCTGCCTTCCACGATCGCTCCCGCAGCCCCCTCTCTTCTCCCCTCGTGCCCTCCCCTCTGCGGCCCTCTCCGAAACTCTGCGTCTCTGCGGCAAAAACCCTCCGTCGAAGCGCCAAAACGAAAGGACGGCGGAGGCCACTGGCCCCCGCCGTCCGTGCACGCTCAGGATGGCAGCGGGCTCAGCCCTTGCCGGCCTTCGCCGCGGCGCCGCTGGCCTTCTTGACCGCGGCGAGGAGCGCCTCGACCTTGTCGGTCTTCTCCCAGCTGAACTCCTTGCGGCCGAAGTGGCCGTGGTAGGCGGTGTGGCGGTAGATCGGCTTGAGCAGGTCGAGCGACTCGATGATCGCCTTGGGGCGCAGGTCGAACACCGCGTCGACGGCGGCGCCGAGGACCTCGTCGCTGACCGTGCCGGTGCCGAAGCTGTCGACCTTGACCGAGACCGGCTTGGCCACGCCGATGGCGTAGGCGACCTGGACCTCGACGCGGCGGGCGAGCTTGGCGGCGACGATGTTCTTCGCCACCCAGCGCGCGGCGTACGCGGCCGAGCGGTCGACCTTCGAGGGGTCCTTGCCCGAGAAGGCGCCGCCGCCGTGGCGGCCCATGCCGCCGTAGGTGTCGACGATGATCTTGCGGCCGGTCAGGCCGGTGTCGCCGTGCGGACCGCCGACTTCGAAGCGGCCGGTCGGGTTGATGTGGAAGATGGTGTCCTTGTCGACCTTGGTCTTCGACGCCTTGTTGATCACGTCGGTGGCGATCTTGATCCAGTCCTTGCGGATGGTCTCGAGCTTGACCTCGGGGGTGTGCTGGGTCGAGAGCACCACGGTGTGGATGCGCACCGGCTGGTCGTTCTCGTACTCGACGGTGACCTGGCTCTTGGCGTCGGGGCGCAGGTACTTGAGCTTGCCGGTGGCGAGCAGGCGCGCCTGCTCCTCGACCAGGCGGTGGCTGAGGAACACCGGCAGCGGCATCAGCTCGGGGGTCTCGTCGACGGCGAAGCCGAACATCAGGCCCTGGTCGCCGGCGCCCTGCTCCTTGTTCTTGCTCTCGTCGACGCCCATGGCGATGTCGGGCGACTGGCGGTGGATGGCGACCATCACGCCGCAGCTGTCGGCGTCGAAGCCGATGCCGGCCTCGGTGTAGCCGATCTCCTTGATGGTGCGGCGCACGATGTCCTGCGCGTCGATGATGCCCTTCGACGTGATCTCACCGGCCACGACCACCTGACCGGTGGTGACCAGGGTCTCGCAGGCCACGCGGCTGCGCGGGTCCTGGGCCAGGTAGGCGTCCAGGATCGCGTCGCTGATCTGGTCGGCGACCTTGTCCGGGTGGCCCTTGGAGACGGATTCGGAGGTGAAGAGCGAGCGCGCCATAAGGATCCTTCGAGCGGATGGTGGAGGCGGAGCGGACTGCGGGATCGGGGGAGGCTGGATGTGGTCTATCGTTCCATAGCGATGGAGCGATGGACGGTGCGGAGGAGTCTGGGCCCGCGCGTGGCAAGTAAAGCAGGAGTAGGCCCGCCTGCTGCAGCGCCAGCAGGGAGCGCACCGGCCGGGCGTGGGCCGGGGCTAGCCACGCACGACGTCCAGGGCCAGGGCCGCGAGCAGCACGCCGCCGGTGATGATCAGCGTGCCCAGCACCGGCTGGCGGATGCGCACGGCCACGATCACGCCCAGCACCGCCGCGGCGAGGGCCAGCACCTGGTGCAGGGTCGCCGTGGTGAGGTTCTCGATCACGTCCCATTGGTGGTCCAGGACCAGCCACAGCGCGACCACGAGCAGCACCCCGCACAGGGTCCGCGTGGCGGGCTCCTTGCCCTGGGCGATGGCGATGGTGGCGGGAACGGCCTGCATGACGGCGAGGGCGGTGTCGATGTGGAGCATGGCCATAGGGGTGCCCGGCATGCTGGGCGCGCCGCTGGCTGCACAATCGACGGTTGGATGGGGAAGGATCGGGGAAGGGGAGGTGAAGAATGGTAGATCCGTCCGAAACCTGAGACCGACGGGCGAGGGGCGAGGGGCGAGGGGCGAGGGGCGAGGGGCGAGGGGCGAGGGGCGAGGGGCGAGGGGCGAGGGGCGAGGAAAGGCATCACCAATTTCAGAGGACCGTTCAAGGATTCGGCCGGACCCCGTCCAGGGTCGGATGAGCCCGCGGAGCGGGCGGAAGAAAACAGCCCAGGGCGTGGGCCCTGGGAATTGCGATTCTCGCGATGTCCAAGCCCGCGGAGCGGGCGACAGGATTTCTCTACGACCAGCTCCGCGAACCGATGCGGGCGCCTCTGCGCGTGAAACGGTGTCGCCCGCTCCGCGGGCTTGGATCCTCGCGCTGAGCGGATTCCGAGGGCTTGCGCCCTGGGCTATTTTCTTCCGCCCGCTCCGCGGGCTCACAGGCAGCCGCCTTGCGTCCTCGGCGCGGGCCGATGCTTTCCGATTCCGACCTTTTGCTCCAGGCCTCGCGCTCACCCACGGAACGCGGCCAATGCGTTGACTGCGCGTTCGACCGCGCCCAATCCCGCGGCCCACGCGCGCCGCCCGGCGGCGCCGAGCAGCGCGCGGCGGGCGGGGTCGGCGGCGAGCTCCGCGAGGATCGCCTGCATGGTGGCGGGCGCGAGCTCCACCACCCCCTCCGCCTGCCGCAGCAACGCCATCGCATCGGGAAAGTTGCGGGTGTCCGGTCCGACCGCGGTGCAGCAGCCGGCGGCGGCGGCCTCGAGCATGTTCTGCCCGCCGCGGCCGGAGCCCAGGCTGCCGCCGACCACCGCGATGCCGGCCTGGGCCGCGGTCCACGCGTAGAGCGCCCCCAGCCGGCCGATCTCGTCGACGATCAGCAGCTGCCCGGCGGCGTCGCAGCGTTCGCCGCGGCTGGAGCGGCGCGGTGCGGCGCCGAGCGCGCCGGCCAGGGCGACGAGCTCGTCGGCGCGCTCGATGTGGCGCGGGCAGATCACCACCTGCCAGCCACGCTCCTGCCACTGCGCCCAGCCTTCGCTGAGCACGGCCCGCTCCTCCACCACCGGTCCGGCGCTGGTCGAGGCGAGCAGCAGCACCGGCTGCCCGGCGCGCAGGCCGAGGCGCGCGGCCTCGGCGGCGGCGGCCGCCGCGTCAGCCGGTCGCACCATGTCGGCCTTCATCGAGCCGCCGACGCGCACCCGCCCCGGCCGCGCGCCGAGCGCGGCCAGGCGCGCCGCCCAGGTGCCGTTCTGCGCCAGGACCAGGGCCAGGCTGGCGAACAGCGGGCGCAGCAGCGCGCCGCCGCGGCCGTAACCGCGGAAGCTGCGCGCGCTGAGGCGCGCGTTGAGCAGCACCACCGGCACGCCGCGCAGCGCGCACGCGCACAGGAACAGCGGCCACAGCTCGAGCTCGAGCAGCACCACCAGGCGCGGACGCGTGCGGCGCAGGAAGGCCGCCACCGCCCACGGCAGGTCGAGCGGGAAGAACACCCGCTCGTGCCCGGGGAAGGCCTGGTCGAGCTGCGCGCGACCGGTCTCGGTGGTGGTCGACAGCACGCAGCGCGCGCCGAGCGCGGCCTCCAGGCGCGGCACCAGCGGGCGCATCAGGTTGACCTCGCCCAGGCTGACCCCGTGCACCAGGACGCCGCCCGGCCGCGGTGCCGGGCCGCGCCCGCTGAGCTTCTCGCGCAGGCCGACCAGGCCCTTGCGGCGGATCCACAGGCGCTGGGCCAGGACCGCGACCAGCGCGGGCAGCAGGATGACGATCAGCAGGCTGAACAGGGCGGAACGGAAGAGCCACCCGTGGCGCGACGCAGCCGACCTAGGCATCGACGGCTGCCGCGATGACCTCGACGTCCACCATCGCGCCGATCCCCTGTTCCCCGCACGCGAGGTTGCCGGGCACCGGATCGAGCAGCCGCGCCCCCGTGGCGCGCAGCGCCGCGGCGTGGCCCTGCACCACCGGCTTCGACCACATCTGGGTGTTCATCGCCGGCGCGATCAGCACGCGCTTGCCGGGCTCGAGGGCCAGGAAGATGGTCGCCAGCAGGTCGTCGGCCAGGCCGAGCGCGAAGCGCGCCAGCAGGTCGGCCGTGGCGGGCGCGACCAGCACCAGGTCGGCCCAGCGCGCCAGGTCGATGTGCGGCATGCTGCCGTCGCTGGTCCACAGCGTGGTCGCGACCGGCTGGCGCGCGACCGCGGCGAGGGCCTCGGCGGTGACCAGGCGCAGGGCGCTGGCGGTGGGCACGCAGCGCACCACGTGGCCGCGCCGCCCCAGCGCGCGGACCAGCTCGGGCGCCTTGTAGGCGGCGATCCCGCCGCCGATGCCGAGGAGGACGTTCATGCGCGGCAGCATCGCCGCTACCGCGGCCGACGCCAGCGCCGCCCCTCAAGGACCCCCGCGCGGCAGCGGCGCCGGCCGCTCGGGGCCGCTGACCACGCGCACCACGGCCGGGTCGAGGTCGATGAGCAGCGAGTCGGTGACCACCAGCAGGCCGGGGCTGCCGGCCTGGCTGTGCAGGTGGCGCGGCGTGAAGCCGACCTTGCCCTCCCACGTGACCACGCCGCCATGCGGGCCGGCGAAGGTCAGGCCGCTCACCTTCCACGGCCCGGGCGGGAGCGGCTCGCCGGCGGTGAGGCGGGCGGGGAAGTCCTCGAGCAGCGCCGGGCCGGGCACGATGGCGGTGACCAGGCGGTCCTCGCCGTCGAGCAGGAAGGGCTCGTTGCCCTTCTGGCCGAACACCGCCGCGGCGTCGCTGTAGCCGAGCAGCTGGAACGGTCCCTTCTTCTTGGCCGAGATCAGCACGCGCCCGGAGTGCTCGAGCACCAGCAGCGCCTGCCCGACGCGGCACGCGTCGCGCGGCGACCAGTGGGCCGGCGCGTCCTCGGCGTCGGCGAGGTCGCTGGGCAGCAGCCGCGCATGACGCACGCGGAAGCGCGGGCTGATCACGTAGCCCAGGGTCTGGGGCTCGGGCGCGGGGCTGGCCGCGCTCCACTGCACGTTGCGCCGCGCCTTCAGGGACGGCAGCTCGAGCTCGCTCCAGCTCACCCCGGAGTTGACCGCGATCAGGCGCTCGCGCGCGGGCTCGATGGCGATGTCCCACGGCCCGGGCGGCAGCGGCACCTTCTGGCTGGCGCGGTGGGCGGGATCGGCGTCGAGGCGCACCAGTTCGTAGGTGCGGGTCGCGGACGGCCCGTGCCCGATCAGCGCCCACGGCCAGGGCTGGCTGGTGATCTCGCCCTCGTCGTCGCCGCTCCACAGCTGGTGCCCCTGGTCGTCGCACAGCACCTGGCGATTGTCGGCGAAGTGCAGGACCATGCCGCCGGGGCCGTCGCCGATGTAATCGGGCGCCGCCGACGCCGTGAACAGCGGGCGCTCGACCGGGTCGTCGCCGGAGAGGTCGAGCAGCGCCACCGCGGGCCCCTGCCAGCACAGGACCTGGGGAGCGGACCCGTGCGTGACGTAGGGCTTGGCGAGCTTGAAGGCGGGAGGCGCGGCCGGGTCGGCGAGCAGGTCCTTCCAGCGCCAGAACAGCGTGGTGTAGACCTGGCCGCCCACCTGCACGAGGTTGCCGAAGGCATCGGTGTCGACCCCGGTGGTCTGGCTGAGGCCGGCGCCCACCACCAGCCAGCGCCCGACGCTGTCGATGCGCGGATACGAGCGCGTCAGCACGCCCGCCAGGTTGAGCTCGACGGTGCTGCCGTCCGGCTTGACCAGGAGCACGCTCGCCGGCGGCGGCGGCGGAGCGACCGCCTTCTTCACGGCGGCCTTGGCGACCTTCCCCTCGCCGGCGGGCGGCTCTGCCGGCGCAGCGGGGGCGGGGGCCGCTGCGGGGGCGGACGCCGCAGCGGGCTCGGCCGGCTCGGGCGGCGGCTTCGGCGCCGGCGGGATCACCAGCAGGGCGGCCGCGCCCGGCCCGAGCGCGGCGCCGCCCGTGGCGAACACCGCGGCCTGCCCCTGCCGCCACAGGACGCGCGTGCGCTCGGCCCAGGTGCCGCCCTTGGGCTCGGCGATCAGCCACGCGCCGCCCGAGCCCACCATGGCCGGGCGGCGCAGCTCGGTGAAGGGCGTGTACTTGCCGCCGCCGCTGGCGAGCACCAGGCGGGCGTCGCCGGTGCCGCCATCGGTCGCCACCAGCACCGCGCTGCCGTCGTCGGCGATGCAGATGCCCGGTCGGAAGTACTCCTCCTCGTGCATCGGGATCTCGGTGCGCAGGACCTCGGCCCCGCCGGTGACGTTGCGCACCGCGATGTTGAGGACGTTCGCGTGGATCGAGAACAGCGCGAGCATCTTCGCGTCCTCGGACAGCGCGGCGCGCTGGGCGGGGAAGGGCAGGGCCAGCGGCAGCGCGAGCGGCCGACCGTCGGGCGCCAGCTGGTAGTAGTGCTGGCCCGAGACCACGCTGATGGTGTCACCGCGATCGAAGCCCGCGACGATGGTCTGCGGGAAGGCGAAGAGCGGATCGCCGATGATCTCGGAAGGGCCGAGCACCGAGCCCGACTTGCGCTCGCCCAGCTTCTGCACGGCGTAGGCCTCGAGCTGGAGCACGGTCCACAGGTTGCCGGCCTTGAGCGCGTCGGCGAGCAGCGCCTTGACCTTGGCCTTGGTGTCGGCCAGCTCCTTGGCGTCGGCCCCCGTCCGTACGTCGCCGCCGCGGACGCCGACCGCCCGGGCGTCGCGGCGAGGCTCGCCCACTGGCTGGGTCGCGCTTGCGGTCTTCAGAACGGGGAACTGGAGCTGGTTCTCGGCCGCGCCCGCGCTCCCGAGGCCGAGCAGGCAGCCGAGCAGGTTGGCGACGACAGGCGCGGCGTGAAGTCGCATGGATGCTCCGGGCCGGACATTATACACCATGCCACCGGGATCATTACCGGGGGATCCGGAATGAAAGGGCGTCACAGTCGCCGGTCGGCCACCGTTGCATTCTGAACGATCGCGCGCAACGCCACGAATGCGGGGTTTCCCCACACGGATCGCACCGGTTTCGGTGCAATGGTTTCGCGCAGCGCTGTCAATAGCCGCGCGGTCGGCGGGGCGCCGGGCGGCCGAGGGCCCGGTGCAGGGCCTTGAAATCCCGCAGCAGCCCGGCCAGCTCCCCCGTCGGCACCACGTTGGGCCCATCGCTGAGGGCGTGGCGCGGATCGTCGTGGGTCTCGAGGAAGATGCCCTCCACGCCCACCGCCAGGGCGGCGCGCATCAGCATCGGGGCGAAGTGCCCGGAACCGCCGCTCCTCGTGCCCATGCCCCCCGGGGCCTGCACCGAGTGGGTGCCATCGAAGACCACCGGCACGCCGAAGCCGCGCATCACCGGCAGGGCGCGGAAGTCGCTGACGAGGGTGTTGTAGCCGAAGCTGGTCCCGCGCTCGATCAGGATGAGGCGGTCCTTGGCCGCCCCGCGCGGCGCCGGCACGGCGCGGAACTTGGCGACGATGTTGCCGCAGTCCCACGGCGCCAGGAACTGGCCCTTCTTGATGCTGATGGCGCGGCCGCTGCGCGCGCACGCCTCGACCAGGTCGGTCTGCCGGCAGAGCAGCGCCGGCACCTGCAGCAGGTCCACGACCTTGGCGACCTCGGACGACCTGCCAGGTCTCGTGCACGTCGGTGGTCACCGGCAGCCCGGTGGCGTCCTTCACGCGCGCCAGGATGCGCAGGCCCTCGTCCAGGCCGTTGCCGCGGAAGCTCGCGTGGCTGGTGCGGTTGGCCTTGTCGTAGCTGGCCTTGAACACCACCGGGAAGCCCACCTTCCTGGCCGCCGCCTTGACCAGGCGCGCCATGCGCAGCGCGTGCGCCTCGCTCTCGATCACGCACGGCCCCATGATCAGCAGCGGCAACGGCCCGCCGGCGACGACGCCCGCTGCGATGGTCACGGGGGCGATGGGCAGGGTCTTGGGCTTCATGGGCGGGGAGGATATGGGGGGCGGGAAAAGTGCGAGAGGCCCTCTCTGGGCAGCGCGAACTTCGGGTCCTAGACCCTAGACCCTAGACCCTAGACCCTAGACCCTAGACCCTAGACCCTAGACCCTAGACCCTAGGTAGTGCTCACCGCGTCTTCATTGATCGATACGGGCAATGGCGTGCAATCCGACGTTCGAAATTCGCGACGCGGAGCAACGATCTAGGGTCTAGGGTCTAGGGCCTAGGGCCTCACAACCGCACCAAGTGCGAGAAACAGATTTCAAAACACTTTCCGCGACCTGCGTCAAGCTCCGCCTCCCCCTTGCCCCGTCCCCGCTCCGCCCAGCATGGCCTGACGATGGCCTGGGACCTCTCGCGACTGAAGAACCACGCCGCCGGCGCCGCGGTGGTAGGGGCGCTGATGGTGGCGGCCTTGGGCGTGATGGCGTTCTTCCTGGCCCTGCGCCCGTGCCGCATGCGCTTCGATCCGGGGCAGTTCGTCACCTACCGCCTGCACACCGAGATGGCCGAGCTGGCGGCGGACAACAGCGAGGCGCCCGCGCAGGTCAGCGAGCGCGAGATCGACTTCATCTGCATCGGCGCCGACAACGATGTCGTCATGCTCACCCCGGAGCAGGGTCGCGACCAGAGCACGCTGATGACCTTCTCGCCGGGCGGCACGGCGCGCACCCTGGACGCCGCCGCCCGGCCGACCGAGACCGGGCGCGCCTTCGGCTTCTTCGACTTCAACCTGCTGCCGCTGCCGCCGGGCTCGGAGCAGGCCTGGAACGTCGATCTGGTCTACGCCGCGCTGCCGGTCAACAAGCGCCTGGTCCAGGGCAAGGTGCGGCGCATGCGCAGCGGCTCGAGCCCGGAGTTCGAGCTCAAGCTGCCGCCCAGCGTCGAGTGGATCAACGAGGAGAACCGCTACGTCCAGGTCCGCGACCTGACCTGCCACTACCGCTTCAGCACCGGCAAGGGCCTGGTCGAGCAGGCGAGCGTGCGCTGCCTCGCCGGCATCGAGCGCGAGGACGGCCGCCACCGCTTCCACGTGCGCTGCGACCTGGTGCTGGCCGCCACCGGCCGCACCAACGACGACCCCCGCCAGGTGCGCGACCTGGCCCTGGCCAGCCGCGAGGTCGAGGACGCCATCAACGGCGGCCACAACGAGCGCCTGGCGACGCTGCGCAGCCGCATCCTGGCCACCGACGTCCAGCACCCGCGCCTGCGCGAGCTGGCGGCGCGCCTCGCCGCCGAGGCCACGCGCAGCGCGCAGCCGCCGGTGCCGCCCGCCAAGGGCCTGTGGGCGGTGCTGGTGGCGAGCGGCCCGGTCGAGCAGAAGGCCCAGGCCGAGGCCTTCGCGCGCACCTTGTCGCACCAGGGCTTCCGCGCCTACCTCGGCGCCGCGGGCAGCGGCTACGCGGTCTACGTCGGCCCGTTCTTCGACCGCGACCCCGGCGTGCTCACCGCGCTCGGCCAGCGCTACCCCCAGCTGCGCCCGGTGTGGGTGCGGGCGGCGCCGTGAACCGCCCGCCGCGCTGGGCCCGGCTGGCCGCGCGCTGCGCCGCGCTGGCGCTGCTCTGCGCCCCTGCCGCGCGGGCCGCGGACCTCGACCCGTCGATCGTCGAGAACCCGCGCTCGGTGAGCATGGACCGCGGCTCGAGCAAGCGGTGGGAGGCGCTCTTCGAGCAGAACCCCGGGTGGATCCCGCGCCAGCTCGCCTACATCGAGATCCACCAGAACGACCTCATCCTCAGCCTGCTCGCGGGGCGCCTGCTCTACCGCGGCGGACCGTGGACGCACCGCGACAACGACAACACCAACGCGGCGCGCTGGAAGGCCACCAGCAGCGACGTGCGCCTGGCCATCCTGCGCTCGCTGCGCTGGCAGCGCGAGCCAGCGGTGTTCGCGCTGCTCAGCACCTTCCTGGCCAGCGAGGACGAGCCGGCGCTGGTCACCTCGGCGCTGATCGACATGCACCTCATCGACGCGGGCAGCACGCCGGCCTGGGCGCTGCGCCTGGCCGACCCGCGCCACGCGGCGCACCTGCCCGGCTCGGCCAACGCCACGGTGCGCATGCGCGCGCTCGACTACCTGGTGGAGACCCAGGGCGTGCAGAGCCCGGCCACGCTGCAGGCCCTCGACTGGGCGCTGCTGCACACCAGCGGCGACGAGCGCAACCACGGCATCGCCGCGATCCCGGCGAAGAGCGCCCCGGCGCTGCTCGGCGCGGTCATCCTCGCCCTCGCCGCCGAGAGCCGCGGCGGCGTGCTCGACGACCAGGGCCGGCTCGGCCTGGTGCTGGCCACCTCGCGCATCAGCGGCAACGCCGACCGCGAGCTGGTGCAGGCGCTGATGGACCTGACCGTGCACGCCGACCGCGCCGTCGCCTCGACCACCGCCTCGGCGCTGGCCACCGGGGTCTCGTGGGAGGTCGCGGTCTCGGTCAACGACCTCGCCGACCGCGCCAGCGACCCCAAGCAGGACCCGGTGGTGCGCGAAGCGCTGATGGCGCTGCTGATGCGCCTCTACCCCTCCTTCGTCCCCGACGCCGCCGGCCCCGACAGCCCGTGGACCGACCTCGCCCACCACCAGGAGCGGCTGCAGGCGTGGGAGGCGGAGCGGGCGGTGAAGTAGCGCGCTCCGGGCGGAGGCGCGAGGCGCGAGGCGCGAGGCGCGAGGCGCGAGGCGCGAGGCGCGAGGCGCGAGGGAACAGGTTTGAAGGAGTCGTGCAAGCGGGAGGCGCATGGCAGGTGTGAATGAGCCCGCGGAGCGGGCGGAATAAAATAGCCCAGGGCGTGAGCCCTGCCCATTACCCACATCTCATGGGATCACGCGCGGCCCTTGAAACGAAGAAACCGCCGGCCGGGAATCGAGAGCGCCAACGGCGCGCCCCAATCCCAGCCCAGGGCAACGCCCTGGGAACGAGATCCCCATAAAAACATTCGCGAGCCCTGCAGGGGCGGCCCAAACCGCGTGCCGCCAGCGACGATTGGGCCGCCCCTGCAGGGCTCGGTTCCTATTGTACCGAGGTACCCAGGGCGTTGCCCTGGGTGGGGTTGGGCCGCGCCTCCGGCGCTCTGGACAGTGGGAGCGGGTCACGGGCGAGAGATGTGGGTAATGAGTAGGGCTCACGCCCTGGGCTGATTTCTTTCCCCCGCTCCGCGGGCTCGCAGCCACCAGCCTCGCATTCCCCATGGCACTGCGGTCCTCCCTCGATTTCCTCGCGCCTCGCAACTTTTCAGGCGTTGAGCCCGAAATCGAAATACCGCGCCGCGTTGCGGTAGCAGACGTCCGCGACCAGGCCGCCGACCAGCGCCTCGTCGGCGGGCAGCTCGCCGCGCTCGATCTCGGCGCCGAGACGGTCGCAGAGCACCCGGCGGAAGTAGTCGTGGCGGGCCTGCGAGAGCAGCGAGCGCGAGTCGGTGAGCATGCCGACGAAGCGGCTGAGCAGGCCGAAGTTGCTGATCGCGTCGAGCTGGGCGTTGATGCCGTCCTTCTGGTCGAGGAACCACCACGCGGCGCCGAGCTGGATCTTGCCGGGGGTCACGCCGTCCTGGAAGTTGCCGATCATCGTGCCCAGGACCGGGTAGTCCTTGGGGTGCAGGTTGTAGAGGATGGTCTTCGCCAGGCGGTTCTCGCTGTCGAGGCGGTCGAGGAAGCGCGCCAGCGGCACGGCGAAGCTGGCGTCGCCGATCGAGTCGCAGCCGGCGTCGGCCCCGACGCGGCGCAGGAGGCGGCTGTTGGTGTTGCGCAGCGGGCCGAGGTGGAACTGCTGCACCCAGCCGCGCGCGTGGTCCATGCGCGCGCCCTCGTCGAGCATGAAGGCGCGGAAGCGCTCGACGTCGTCGACGCCCAGGGCGCCGCCGGCGCGCGCCGTGGCGAAGGCCTGCGCGGCCTGCGCGGCGCTGCCCGCCAGCGCGGGGAAGTGCTCCAGCCCGTGGTCGCTGACGCGGCAGCCGCGGCGGTGGAACTCGTCGTGGCGCGCGCGCAGCGCGGCGAGGAAGCCGTTGAAGTCGCCGATGTGCACGTCCGCGGCCGCGGCCAGGGCGTCGACCCAGGCGTTGAAGCGCTCGGGCGCGTCGATGCCCATGGCGCGGTCCGGGCGCCAGGTCGGGCGCACCTGCACCCGGCAGGAGCGGTCCCCGGCGATGGCGATGTGGTGCTCGAGGCGGTCGGCGGGGTCGTCGGTGGTGCACACCACCTGCACGCGGAAGCGCGCGAGCAGGCCGCGCGCGCTGAAGGCGGGCTCGGCGAGGCGCGCGTTGCACTCGTCCCAGATGCCCGCAGCGGTGTCGGGGCCGAGCAGGCGGTCGATGCCGAAGACCATGCTCAGCTCGAGGTGCGTCCAGTGGTAGAGCGGGTTGCGCAGGCACTTCGGCACCGTCGCCGCCCAGGCCAGGAAGCGCTCGCGGTCGTCGGCGGGCCCGGTGACCAGGCGCTCGTCGATGCCGTTGGCGCGCATCGCCCGCCACTTGTAATGGTCCTCGGCCAGCCACAGGCGCGTCAGGTTCGCGAAGCGCCGGTCGCTGGCGATGTCGGCGGGGGCGAGGTGGTTGTGGTAGTCGATGATCGGCAGCTCGGCCGCGTGGCAGTGGTAGAGCTGGCGCCCCGCGGCGTTGCCGAGCAGGAACTCGCGGGTGATGAACGGGTCGGGGGCGTGGGCGGTGCGCGGGCGGGCCATGGGCATCCTCGTCCACCCAGCATGGCCGCGGCGCCCGCGCGGCAACCGCGCGCCCCACCGTGCAGTGCGCAATGCGCTCAGGTTTTTGCCGGGATCTGGCCTCCGTGCGCATGGCAGGCGACCGCAGCGGCGCGGAGTGCCGCAGAGGCGTATGGCCTGGAGTCCCGGTATGCGGCGTGGACCGGACCGCAGGAGGGGAGCCACCGCTTCAGCTGGCGAGCGGGCCGTCCTCGGCGCCTCTGCGGTCGCCTCCGCCACGCGAGCCGCACCCACCACCCCAGGCCGGCGGACGCCAGGGCGCTGGCCCGCCCACGGAGCGCCGCTAGCGTCCGCGGCCATGACCGCCTCCCTCCCGCCGCTGTGGCGCACCGGCGCCGCCTGCGTGGCGGCGTGGGGGGTGCTCATGGCGGTGGCGCTGTGGCTGCGCCCGCCGATGCCGATCGACGAGACGCGCTACCTGGCGGTGGCCTGGGAGATGTGGACCGGCGGCGACCAGCTGGTGCCGCACCTGCTCGGCCAGCCCTACGCCCACAAGCCGCCGCTGCTGTTCTGGCTGATCGAGGCGGGGTGGTGGGCTGTTCGGCGTCAGCGAGTGGTGGGGCCGGTTGGCGGCGCCGCTCGCCGGTCTGGGCGCGACCCTGCTGAGCGTGGACCTGGCGCGGCGGTTGTGGCCGGACGACGGCGGGCGCAGCGCGCGGCTGACGCCGGTCCTGCTGCTCGGCTGCGCGTTCTGGGCGGTGTTCACCACCCTGACCATGTTCGACTGCCTCCTGGCGTGCTGCGTGCTGGTCGGCGTGCACGGCGTGGCCGCTGCCGGGCTCAGCGACGGGCGCCGCGGCTGGACGCGCGTCGCGCTGGGCGTCGGGCTGGGCATCCTGGCCAAGGGCCCGGTGGCGCTGCTGCACCTGCTGCCGGCCCTGGCGCTGGCGCCGTGGTGGGCGGCGCCCGGCCGGCCGGCTGCGCCCGGCGTGGGGCCGGTGGTACGCTGGGGCGGCGCTCGCCGTGCTCTGCGGGCTGATGCTGGTGCTGGCCTGGGCGCTGCCCGCCGCGCACCGCGGTGGGCAGGCCTACCAGGACGCGATCCTGTGGGGCCAGACCGCCGGGCGGCTGGCCGGTGACGCGAACGCGCCCGAGCTGAACGCGCACGGGCGGCCGCTGTGGTGGTACCTGCCCTTGCTCCCGGTGCTGTTCTTCCCGTGGTCGGTGTGGCCGCCGCTGTGGCGCGCCGCCGCGGGCTGGCGGGCGCTGCGGGACGACCTCGGCGCGCGCCTGCTGGTGGCGTGGCTGGCGCCGGCCTTCCTCGCCTTCTCGCTGATCGGGGGCAAGCAGCTGCACTACCTGGTGCCGCTGCTGCCGGCGCTGGCCCTGCTCGCCGCCCGCGCCCTGGCGGAGCGCGGCCCGCAGCAGGCCGCGCGCGCCGACCTCGGCCCGGCGCTCAGCCTGCTCGCCGTGTGCGCCATCGGGCTCGGCCTGGCCCCCTTCGTCCACCCGCGCTTCTACGCCTGGGACAACCACGAGCTCTCGCTGGCCAGCTGGGCCGCGGCCATCCCGTGGTGGGCGGGGCCGCTGCTCGCCGCGCCGCTGGTCCTCGCCTGGCTGACGCGCCCCGTCCGCGCCGGCGCCGCTGCCCGCGACCTCGCCCTCGCGCTGGGCGCCGTGTTCGTGGCGCTGACCGCGATCGCCGCGCCGATGGCGAGCGAAGCCTTCGACCTGCGGCCCCTGGCCCAGGACATCGCCCGCTGGCAGGAGGAGGGCCCGGTGGCGCGGCTCACGCCCTATTACGGGGAATACCAGTTCCTCGGCCGCCTGCGCGCCCCGGTGGTGCGCCTCGGCGCCGACGAGCTCGCCGGCTGGGTCCGCGCCCACCCGGACGGGCGTCTCATCCTCGGTTTCGGCGCGCACCGCCCGGCACCGCCGTGGTTCGGTCCGCCCGAGAGCGTTCGCAGCTACCGCGGCGTGCTGCTCGGCGTGTGGCGCTGCGCCACGCTGCGCGCGCGCCTGCCCACCGCCGCCGCCATCCCGCCGCGCCCGTGGCGCCGCCCGCGCCCACCGTACTGGCAGCGGCGGAGCAGGCCGGTGGTCGCGGAGTCCCCGCCGCTGCCTGGAGCAGATCGGGACCCGGTCCACATGCTGACGCAGTGGCGCTTGCGCGCTGCCGGAGTACCGCCCCCTGCGCCGGAATCCTACCGCGGTTGCCGCGCGCCTCGCGCCTCGCGTCAGCGCTGCTCCCACTTCCGCAGCTCCGCCACCTGCGCCAAGGTCTTCCCCCCCGCGATCTCTGCGGCCAGGCGCTGCTCGCGCTCGAGGATGTCCTGGGCGCGGTTGGCGACCTCGACGGCCTCGCGCGCCGGGATGATGACCAGGCCGTCCTCGTCGCCGACCAGCCAGTCGCCCGGGTTCGCCTGGTGGCTGCCGAGCGACACCGGCACGCCGATGGCGCCGAGGCCGCGCGGCTCGCCGGCATCGGGGCAGGCCTTGGTGCTCCACAGCGCCAGGCCGGAGGCGGCGATGTCGGCGAGGTCGCGGCAGGCGCCGCGGATGACCACGCCGCCCAGGCCGCGCAGCACCGCCGTGCGGCTGGCCAGGCCGCCCCACAGCGCCGGGTACTGGTCGCCCGCGTCGATCACCAGCACGTCGCCGGGCTTGCAGGCGTCGATCGCCTGCACCGGCTTCGACCAGTCCCCGGCGACCGTGAGCACGGTCGACGGCCGGGCCGCACAGGCGCACGGCCGGGTTGCGGTTGACGTAGCCGCGCAGCGCACCGCCGCGGTGCATGGCGTCGGAGAGGTTGGGCGTGCTGACGCGCGCCAGCACCGCGCGCACCTCGGCCAGGCCGGCGCGGCGGTAGAGGGTCTGCTCGGGGGCGATGCCGCTGGCCACCGCGGCGAGCATGGCCGCCGCCGCGGCGCGGTTGTCCGGCGCCTTGGTGATGGCGCCGCCGCAGATGATGATGCGCGCGCCCGCCGCCACCGCGCGGGGCGCGGTCGCCGGGCTGATGCCGCCGGCGCAGCTCACCGGGATGCGCACCGCCTGCGCGACCTCGGCGAGGGTGGCGAAGACCTCGCGCCCGAGCATCTGCTGGTCGATGGGGGTGTGCACGCTGACCAGGTCGACGCCGAGCGCCTCGACCGCGCGCGCCCGACCGGCCGGGTCGGCGACGCCGAGCAGGTCGCAGCCGATCGCGACGCCCAGGTGGCGCCCGGCGTCGACGCAGTCGCGGATGGTCGCGTCGGTGGCCGCGGCCAGGACCATGACCACGTCGGCGCCGGCCTTCTTCGCCGCCTCGACCTCGGTGCGGCCGGCGTCCATGACCTTCATGTCGGCCACCACGGTGGCCTGCGGGTGGGCCGCGCGCAGCCGGCGCACCGCCTCCAGGCCCTCCGACTTGATCAGCGGTGTCCCGGCCTCGACCCAGGGGATGCCCGCCGGCAGCGCCTCCGCCGCTGCGCGCAGCGCCTGCTCGAGGTTGAGGAAATCGAGCGCCAGCTGGACGACGGGCGCGGTGGGGACCTGATACGGCATGGGCGGCACCCTATCCTCGGCTCCCCGGGGGCAATGCGCCTGACCGCGTTGGGGGCATGCGTTCGGAGGATGACAGACGCTGACCTTTGACCCTGGACCCGAGACCCGAGACCAGAGACCAGAGACCCTAGACCCTAGACCCTAGACCCTAGGCACCGCGACTCGGGATGGAGAGCCCTGACACGAGGAGTACGGCATCGTGCAACTCGTGCCCATGGATCCACCGGACGAACCCGATCCCACGATCTCGGGTCTAGGGTCTCGGGTCTAGGGTCTAGGGTCTAGGTTCCAGGGTCTAGGCTCCAGCATCTCCAGGGCCTTCCGACACAGGCGGAACGGTTGCACCCCCTCCCACACGCCCCTAGAGTCCCGGCGCCCGAACCAGCCAGGAGATGAGGCCATGACCGACGCCCCCGCCGCGAGCGCGGACAAGCCGGCGACCGACAAGCCCACCGACGAGTGGAAGCCGGAGCCGCGTCAGTGGACGTGGAAGGACCTCTTCACCGCCCCGATGCTGGCCTTCAAGCCCAAGTGCATGGTGGTCTCGGCCCTCACCCTGGCGGTGATCGGCCTGTGGTACTGGCTCTACGCCCAGTGCGACTTCGCGCACGAGTACACCCTGAAGTCCAACCTCATCGACTGGGCCTGGGGCCTGGTCGCGCTGGTGATCTTCAGCCTCGGCGCCAGCCTGGTGGCGGTGTTCCTGAAGGCCGACCTGCTCGATGACGAGTTCCTGTCCTTCGGCGAGGCCATCGCGCAGTACAAGACGCGCGTCGTCCCGGCGGTGCTGGTGCCGGTGTTCCTGGTCGCGCTGCTCGGCGGCGTCTACGTGGCGCTGATCTACCTGCCCGCCCTGGCCAGCTCGATCCCCTTCGTCGGGCCGACGCTCTACGCGATCCTCTACCCGCTGGTCTTCCTGTTCTCGCTGTTCGGCTTCCTGCTGGCCATCGCGGTGTGGCTGAGCACCTTCGTCTTCCCGAGCATCATCGCGATCCGCAAGCACGGCTGGTTCGACAACGTCGTCGACACCATCGAGGCGGTCGGCACCAAGCCGCACATCCTGGCGGCGAGCCTGCTGCTGTCGCTGATCATGATGGGCTTCGCCAGCTGGATCGGCCTGGGCGCGATGGCCCAGCTCAAGGCCCAGACCCGCTACCTGCCCGGCGACGCCAACGTGGTGCAGCAGACCGAGAGCCGCGCCAAGGAGTTCGCCCAGGTCGTGCTCGACGGCTTCGACCAGCATGTCTCCGCGCACGTCGACCCCAGCCACTCCCTCCTCCAGGTCGGCGCCTCGACGCTCAGCTCGGCCTTCTACGGCACCCCGTCCGGCTCGTCGTACTCGCGCGGCGCCTACCAGCAGAACGTCACCGGCCCGATCGCCGGCGTCTGGCAGGGCATCATCCTCGCCCTGATCCTCGGCTACGTCGCCAACCTCTTCATCGCCGGCGGCATGCTCACCTACCTGCTGGTGCGCGAGGACGACTACTGGGACGACGAGGACCTCGAGGACCTCGACAAGCTCGCCAAGGAGCTCGAGGAGGAGGCCAAGCGCGACCAGGCCGCGCCCGCTCCCGCAGCCGCCGCTCCGGTCCCTGCGCCGGTCGCGACCGTGCCGGCACCCGCCCCCACGGCCCCGGTCGCACCAGCGGCCGATACCGGGGCGCCGCCGCCCGCGGCCGCGACCTGAACGACGCCGGCCTCAGGCCCCGTCCGCTCGCGACGCGCCCGCCACCCGGCGGGCGCCGTCGTTTGCGGACGGCCCGCTGCGCCGGTGGATGACCAGGTTGCGCACGTAGATGGCCAGGGGACACAGCTGGCCGACCACGCCCACCGGCTCCAGCCGGCGCACGTAGTAGACGAGCAGGACGACGCCGCCGGCGAGGCTCAGCCACCAGAACGCCACCGGCACGACCACGCGCTGCGCGCGCTCGGTGGCCAGCCACTGCACCAGGAAGCGCGCGCCGAACAGGGCCTGGCCGGCGAAGCCGAAGGCCACCCACGCCCACGGCAGGCCGTCCGGCACCGCCGTCGGCGCGGCGTCGCCGGCGGCGGCCAGGGTGGCGGGCAGGGCGGCGGCGAGCAGGGCGGCGCGGCACAGTCTGCCGCGCATCACCGCACCACCGGCGCGGGCGTCGCATCGGGCGCGCCCGCGGCCGGTGCCCCGGCCGCGGGGTCGACCTGCCACACGCAGCGGCGCGCCAGCAGCCAGCGCACGCCGAGCAGGTCGCGCAGCCCGCGCCACAGGCGGTCGTTGATGCCGTACTTGCTGCGCCCGCCCTGGCGCGGGCGGTGTCCGACCGGGATCTCGGCGATGCGGAAGCCCTGGGCGCGCACCAGCGTCGGCAGGAAGCGGTGCAGGCCGTCGAACAGCGGCAGCTCGCGCAGCGCGGCGCGGCGCGCCACGCGCGTCGCGCACCCGACGTCGGTGACGCGGTCCCCCGTGACCGCGTCGCGCACGCGGTTGGCGATGACGCTGGCCAGGCGCCGCCGCCAGGAATCGCGCCGGCGCGCGCGGATGCCGCCGACCAGGTCGAAGCCGCCGGCGCGCGCGTGCGCGAGCTGCCGCGGCAGGTCGGCCGGATCGTTCTGGCCATCCCCGTCGAGCAGCCCGACCCACTCGCCGCGCGCCTGGCGGACACCCGCCATCAGCGCGGCCGACTGCCCGCACCCGCGCGCCAGCGCCACCAGGCGGTGCGGCGCGGGCAACGCGGCGAGCAGCGCGCGCGAACCGTCGCTGGAGCCGTCATCGACCCACACCGCCTCCCACGCCAACCCCGCCGCCGCGCACGCCGCGGCGATCTCCGCCGCCAAGCCGGGGATCGCCGCCACCTCGTCGCGCACCGGCACCACCACCGAGAACTCCGGAACCACGGAAGCACTGTCACCGAGCATGGCGCGCAGGGTGCCCTGCCATTCGACAGGAGAAGCGAAAGGTGTCAGCGTGGTGACAGGGAGGATGAGCGGCCAGCGGCGAGCTGCGAGCGGCGAGCTGCGAACCCGGTCTCAGGCTTAGAGTCTAGGGCTACCCATTACCCGCATCCTTTGCCTGAGACCGGGTTCACCTGTCCAGAACGCCGGAGGCGCGGCCTGACCCCAGCCCAGGGCAACGCCCTGGGTACCCGGTAAGATAGGAGCAGAGCCCTGCAGGGGCGGCCCAATCGTCGCTGGCGTGACGCGGATTGGGGCGCCCCTGCAGGGCTCTCGATTGTTATAATGGGGGTTCTTCCCAGGGCGTTGCCCTGGGCTGGGACTGGGGCGCGCCGTTGGCGCTCTCGATTCCGTTCCAAAGTTCCCCGTTTTTACCGAAGTCTCTGTATTTGGACTTATGGGTGCCGGGTAGGGTCTAGGGTCTCAACTTCGCGACCCGCGACCCGCGACTCACGACTCGCAGCCCACAACTGGCCGAAGGCCCCCCTCACTGCGCCGCCATGTCCTTCCACTCCGCCGCGTGGTAATCCGTGCGCAGCTTCACCCATTCCAGGACGCGCTCGTTGCGCGCGATGCCGCGATCGCCCTGCCAGCCGTAGAGCAGCTCGACGGTCCCGGACTTGGTGTCGCGCAGCGAGAACAGCGGCACCAGGCCGGTGTTGGCGGCCAGGATGTTGAGCCGCGTGGCCTCGCGCTCGAGCACGGCGTGGCGCGTGCTGTCGACGCTCTCGGGCACCGCCAGGCGCAGCAGCCACGAGCCGTCCTCCACCGTCACCGGGTGGTCGGAGCTGGGGTGGGCGGTCGGGGGGATGCGCAGCACGTAGCCGGGCGGGGGCTGCTTCGCCCAGCCGCTCGTCGCATCGACCAGCAGGACCCGCGCCACCCCCTGCTCGCCGGGCTTGTAGCGGACCTGCCACCAGCGCCGGCCGCGCTCGTCGGCCTCGCCCGGCGGCAGCACCTGGATCGCATCGCCCCAGTCGAAGTCGTCGCGCCGCTGGAGGTGCTCGGCGGCGGCGCTGGCCTGGGCCTGGGTGATCGGGTCGCGTCCCTCGCAACCGCTGCCCAGCAGCAGTGCGGCCCCGAGGATGAGCCACGACAGGAGCAGGAGACGCGATGTGGTCATGGGGGCTCGCTGGGTACGGCGTGCGTGTCGGTGCAGGAGGCAGGCGTCTTGTACGCGCCGGCGGGTGGCGGTTCAACCACCATGGGGGTGGGACGAGGGGGTCACCGTCTTGAGACAGGATAGAACCGCAGAGGCCGCAGAGCTGGAAGACAGGAGGGCCGCAGAGGGTCACCGTCTTGAGACAGGATAGAACCGCAGAGGCCGCAGAGCTGGAAGACAGGAGGGCCGCAGAGGGGTCATCCTCTTGGCTGGAGCGGATTGCAGGTGCCCTGACGCCCCACGAGGCTGAGTACCACGCACACTCCTGGCGGCCGTCCTCTGCGGCCTTCTGCTTTCCTTCTCTGCGCTCTCTGCGGTTCTATCCGGCTGTCGGCTGTCAGCTGTCGGCTGTCGGCTGTCAGCTGTCGGGCCCGGGAACCCGACCGACCGCGCATCGACAACTGCGCCGACTGGGGTTACGCTGCCACATGAGCGTGCGCGACCCTGGATCCGCGAGCCCGCACCCGCAGCCGCTGCTGCTCGGTGGTGGCATGCTGCTGGTCGCCGCCGGCCTCGCCGCGGCGCCCCTGTTGCGCATCCCGTGGTTCACCTCGGTGGCGGCCGGGGCGGGCGCCGCCCTGCTCGTCCTGCTGGCGGTGCGCGTGCTGGGCGGCCAGCGCGCGGACGCCGGAGGCGGCGCTGGCGTGGACGATCCCGATGACGCGCCGGTGGCCAGCGCCATCAACGTGCGGCGCGGTACCGCAGGGGCCGCAGGCGCCGCGCGCACCAGCAGCAGCCGCATCACCGAGTTCTACCACCGCACCCCGGCGCTGCTGCTGGTCACCGACGCGCACGGCCGCCTGGTCGACGCCAGCGACGCCTGGCTGGACAGCCTGGGCTGGACCCGCGCCGAGGTGGTCGGCCGGCCGCTGACCGGGTTCATGGCCGCGGAATCGCGTGCGCTCGCGCAGCGGGAGTTCCTGCCGCTGCTCGCCAGCCGCGGCGTGGTGCGCGGCGTGCCCTGCCGCTTCCAGAACCGCGCCGGCGACCTGGTCGACATCCGCTTCTCGGCGGTGACCCTGCAGGACGGCCACGCGCTGGCGGTGCTGACCAACGACAGCGACCGCCAGCGCACCGAGACCGCGCTGCGGCGCAGCCAGGAGCAGCTGCTGCACGCGCAGAAGATGGACGCGGTCGGCCGCCTCGCCGGCGGCATGGCCCACGACTTCAACAACCTGCTCACCGCGATCATCGGCTACGCCGAGATGCTGCAGAACCAGCTCGCGGACCGGCCGCCGCTCGCCGCCAACGCCGGCAGCGTGCTCAAGGCGGCGCAGCGCGCCGCCGCGCTGACCCGCCACCTGCTGGCGGTCAGCCGCAAGCAGGTCCTCGACCCGACCGTGCTCGACCTGCGCGCGGTGGTCGCCGACCAGGAGGCGGTGCTGCGCCGCCTGGTCGGCGAGCAGGTCGCGCTGGTGGTGGCCATCCCCGCGGACATCGGCCGAATCCACGCCGACGCGGGGCAGATCGGCCAGGTGCTGATGAACCTCGCGGTGAACGCGCGCGACGCGATGCCCGAGGGCGGGCGGCTGACCATCAGCGCCGTCAACCGCGAGCTCGACCCGACGCTGACGCCCGTCCCGGGTGGGCCGGCGCCCGGCGATTACGTGCAACTCGCGGTCGGCGACACCGGCACGGGCATGGACAGCGAGGTGCTGGCCCACCTCTTCGAGCCGTTCTACACCACCAAGGCCGCCGGCAAGGGCACCGGCCTGGGCCTGTCGATCGTCTACGGCATCGTCACCCAGAGCGGCGGGCACCTGCAGGTGGCCAGCGTCCCCGGCAAGGGCACCACCTTCACCATGCTCTTCCCGCGCACCCGCGAGCGCGCGCCGGCGCCGCCGGCGAGCACTCCGTCGCGCGGCGTCACCGCCAGCGGCGCGACCATCCTGCTCGCCGAGGACGAGCCGGAGATCCGCGCCCTGGTGCGCGAGCTGCTGCTCGAGCGCGGCTACCGCGTGCTCGCCGCCGTGGACGGCGTCGACGCCCTGCGCCTGCACGCCGAGCACCGCGCGGGCGGGCAGCCACCGGTCGACCTGCTGCTCAGCGACGTGGTCATGCCGCGCCTGGGCGGACGCGAACTCGCGCACGCACTGCGCCAGCAGGTGCCCGGCCTGCGCGTGGTCCTGATGTCGGGCTTCACCGGCGCCAGCGACGACCTCGAGCGCGGCAACGGCCCCGACCAGGCCTTCATCGCCAAGCCCTTCAACCACGCGCAGCTGCTCACGGTGGTGGGCGGGATGCTGCAGCCCGCCATCGTGGGCAGCGTGTCGATCCCTGCGCACTGAGGGTTTCGCCGCAGAGGCGCAGAGTTCCGGAGAGGGCCGCGGAGGAGAAGAGGATGGCGGTCCTCGATAGGTGAAGGGGCGGATGTCCTCCTCTCCACCTCTCCACCTCTCGCGAGCGGGAAGACGGAGATCCAGTCCTCTGACGTCCCTGCGGCCCTCTCCGGAACTCTGCGTCTCTGCGGCAAAAACCGTTCATTCCCGCTGCGGCCGGGTACCCTCGGAAGTCCTGGGATCAGTGCTGGTCCAGGTACTTGATCGCCACCACGCGGTTGCCCTTGGCGTTGTAGATCAGCTTGTCCATCAAGTGCTTGATCAGGTGGATGCCGTAACCGCCCAGGCGCTTGCCGCTGTCGATGCGGTTCTGGATGTGGGCGAGCGGGTCGAGGCTGGGGTCGGGGACCACGCCGGGGTCGAAGCCGGCGCCCTCGTCCTCGATGTAGACGATGATCTTGCCGGGCAGGATGCGGCAGCCGAAGCGCACCTTCTTGGCGACGTCGTTGCGGTTGCCCCACTCGATGGCGTTGCGGCCGAGCTCTTCGAGCGCGAGGCGCACCTCGCTGGCGGCGGGCTCGGCGATGCGGAACTTGTCGAGCAGGCCGAGGAAGCGCCGGTAGCGGTAGAGGATCGACGCGTCGCTGCAGCCCGAGACCTCGAACCAGCCGTGCGGATCGTACTCGACGTCGATGGTGCGGCCGAGCAGCGGCATGTGCTGCAGCGCGTTGGCCGCGGCGGCGGTGAGGTCCTCGATGCGCACCGGCTTGACCAGGTAGTCGCAGGCGCCCTGGCGCAGGCAGCGCACCACCATGTCGTCCTGGCCGAGCGCGGTGAGCATGACCACCGCCGCCGGGTAGTCGCGCGCGCGCAGCTCGCTGAGCAGCGCCTCGCCGTCCATGCGCGGCATGATGATGTCGCACATCACCAGGTGGTACGGCTCGGGCGCGGCGAGCAGCTTGTCGAGCGCCTCGCGCCCGTCGGCGGCGGTGTGCACGGTGACGGTGTCGCCGAGGTCGCCCAGGGTCTCCGCGACGTGCGCGCGCAGGGCCGGCATGTCCTCGACCACCAGGATGCGCTTCACGTCGGTGGTGGTCATGGGCCCGCTCAGGTGCCGGCGCGCGCGCTGCTGGGCACGACCACGCTGAAGCGCGCGCCCTTGCCGATGTCGCTGTCCAGCTCGATGCGGCCGCCGTGGCGGTCGGCGATGCCCTTGACGATCGCCAGGCCGAGCCCGACGCCGGCGCCGCCGCCGCTCATCGCGCTGGAGCGCTGGTAGTAGGGGCGGAAGATGCGCTCGCGGTCCTCGGGCGGGATGCCCGGGCCGGTGTCGCTGACGGTGAAGCGCGTCTCGTCGGCGCCGGTGTCCATGTCCACCGACACGGTGCCGCCGGAGCGGGTGAACTTGCGCGCGTTGTCGACCAGGTTGGTGAGCGCCTGGAGGATGCGGCGGCGGTCGACCCAGGCGCTCTTGCCGGCGATGGACTTGGCGTCGGGCCAGTTGACCGACACCTGCGCCGCGGCCAGCACCGGCTCGGTGGCGACGCGCAGGTCGTCGGCGACCGCCTGCAGGGTGACCTGCTCGCGGCGCAGCTGCAGGTGGCCGGACTCGATGCTCGACAGGTCGAGGATCTCGTTGATCAGGGCGAGCAGGGTGTGGCCGTTGCGGTTGATGGCGTCGACGAACTCGGCGTGCTTCTTGTTCATGCGCCCGCCGACCTCGGCGACCATCAGGTCGCTGAAGCCGATGATGCTGTTGAGCGGCGTGCGCAGGTCGTGGCTGATGCGCGCCAGGAACTCGGTGCGCATCTGGTCGAGTTCGATGAGGCGCTTGCGCTCGTGCTCCAGGCGCTCGTTCTCCGCGAGCAGCTGCACGTTCGCCTGGAGGACATCCAGGGTCACGGGGTCGCAGGGCTTGCTGACGGAGTTTCTCACGACGGTCCTGGCTAACGGGTCGATGACAGTCTACCCCACGAACGGGGCGCGCGGCAAGCCCCGCCGCGGCCCACGGGCGAAGGCATAAAGGCTTGCTGCTGCAGCATCAGGTGCGTTGCGAGGGTCATGCAGCGGTCAGGTGAAGGCGATCAGGCTGCGCTCGTAGTCGCCGGGGGCCTGGTAGCCCATCAGGGCGAGGGCGGTGGCGGCGACGTTGGCCAGTCCCGGTTTGGCGACCTCGGCGTCGAGGCGGTACTCGCCGGCGAAGAGCGGGTCGTAGATGATCGCCGGCACCGGGTTGAGGGTGTGGCTGGTCTTGGACTTGGGCCGGCCGCCCTCGTACTTGACCGCGCCCTTCTTGTCCTGCTCGTACATCTCGTCGGCGTTGCCGTGGTCGGCGGTGACGATGGCCATGCCGCCGAGCTCCTTCAGCGCGGGCAGCAGGCGCGCCAGCGCGAGGTCGACGACCTCGACCGCCAGGCGCGCCGCGACGTAGTTGCCGGTGTGGCCGACCATGTCGCCGTTGGCGTAGTTGAGGCGGGCGAAGCCGTACGGGCGGGCGCGCAGCTCGGCGATCACCGCGTCGGTGATCTCGGCCGCCTTCATCCACGGCCGCTCGTCGAAGGACACGCGGTCGCTGGGCACCTCGATGTACTTCTCCTGCGACTGGTCGAGGTAGCCGCTGCGGTTGCCGTTCCAGAAGTAGGTCACGTGCCCGTACTTCTGGGTCTCGGAGCAGGCGAGCTGGCGCACGCCGTTGCCGACCAGGTACTGGCCGAGGGTGCGGTCGATCGCCGGCGGGGTGACCAGGATGCGCGGCGGCAGGTTGGTGTCGCCGTCGTAGGTCATCATGCCGGCGTAGCACACCTGCGGCTCGCGCACGCGCGCGAACGGCACCGGCAGGCCGAGGAAGGCCTTGCTGATCTCGATCGCGCGGTCGCCGCGGAAGTTGAAGTAGACCACCGAGTCGCCGTCGACGACCGGCGCGAACGGCTGGCCGCCGCGCTCGACCACGAAGGGCGGCAGGTTCTGGTCGATGACCCCGGGCTGCGCCGCGCGCAGCGCCTTGACCGCCGCGCTCGCCGACGGGAAGCGCGGGCCCTCGGCCGAGCACGTGGGTCTTCCAGCCGCGCTCGACCATCGCCCAGTCCGCGTCGTAGCGGTCCATGGTGATGTGCATGCGCCCGCCGCCCGAGGCGATGCCGTAGGCCGGGTCGACCTGCGCGAGCCACGCCTCGAAGGGCTCGGTGTACTCGAGCGCGGTGGTCTCGCCGACGTCGCGCCCGTCGAGCAGCGCGTGCACCGCGACCTTCGCCACGCCGGCCCGCTTGGCCGCCACGATCATCGCCTTGAGGTGGTTGATGTTGCTGTGCACGTTGCCGTCGCTGAACAGCCCGAGCAGGTGCAGGGTCGACTTCCGCGCGAGGACGTTGGCGACGACCTCCTTCCAGCCCTTGTCCAGGAACATGCGCGCCGCGAGTCGATGGCCTGCTGCACCAGCTTGGCGCCCTGGTCGAAGACCCGGCCCGCGCCGAGCGCGTTGTGCCCGACCTCGCTGTTGCCCATGTCCGCGTCGGAGGGCATGCCCACCGCCGTGCCGTGCGCCGCGAGCTTGGTCCACAGGCAGCTGCTCATGAGCTGGTCGAGCACCGGCTTCTGCGCCGCCTTGACCGCGTTGCCCGCGTAGTCCGGACCCAGGCCGACGCCGTCCATCACCACCACCACCAGCGGCCCCTTGCGGCGGCCATGGAACGGGGTCTTGGGCAGGGTCCAGCTGGACATGGGTCGCTCTCCTCGCGAGCCCGGTGCTTCGGCCCGCAAATGGAGCGGCAGCTTAGGCCGACCCCTCTGCCCGCCAGCGGAAAGCGGGGGAGGGTGTGCTGCGGGGATCGACAGGTCGGACCTTTGATCCGGAGCCTCCGACCCCACCCATCACCCCTATTCCTGGGTCATGGCCTGTTCCCGCGATCGAGAGCACCGGAGGCGCGGCCCGATCCCAGCCCAGGGCAACGCCCTGGGTACCTCGGTAAAATGGGAACCGAGCCCTGCAGGGGGCGGCCCAATCGTCGCTGGCGGCACGGGGACTGGGGCGCCCCTGCAGGGCTCGTGAACGTTTTTATAGGGATCTCATTCGCAGGGCGATGCCCTGGGCTGGGATGGGGCCGCGCCGTTGGCGCTCTCGATTCCCGGCCGGCGGTTTCTTCGTTTCCAAGACCGCGCGTGATCCCAAGAGATGTGGGTAATGGGCAGGGCGTTGCCCTGGGCTGCGGTCGGCCGCGCCGTTGGCGCTCTGGAGCGAGGTACCGCCACGGCGGAACACCCCGCCACTCCGCCTAGCCGTCCTCCGCGGTCCTCCGCGGTCCTCCGCCTTCCCCTCTGCGCCCTCTGCGGCCAGAGCCCCCGGTCTCCCTACCCTCCCGCCTGCGCGCCGAGCTGCTCGATGAGCTTGATCAGCGGCATGAACAGCGCGATGACGATGAAGCCGACCGCGCCGCCCATGAAGACGATCAGCAGCGGTTCCATCAGGGCCATCATCGCGGCGACGGCGGCGTCGACCTCTTCGTCGTAGGTGTCGGCGATCTTGATCAGCATCTTGTCGAGCTCGCCGGTCTCCTCGCCGACCTTGATCATGTTGACCACGATGTCGTCGAACACGCCCGAGCGCTTGAGCGGCTCGTTGATGGTCTCGCCCTCCTTGACCGAGTCGCGCACGTTCTGGATGGCGGTGCGCACCACGACGTTGGGCGTGGCGGCCTTGGTGATGTCGAGCGCGTCGAGGAAGCCGACGCCCGAGGTCACCAGGGTGCCGAGCGTGCGCGTGAAGCGCGCCACCGAGCTCTTCTTGATGATGTTGCCGAGCACCGGCATGCGCATCGCCGCGCGGTCGATGAAGTTGGCGCCCTTCTCGGTCTGGCGGAAGATGCGGATGCCGACGATGAGCAGGACGATGCCGATCAGCATCACCCACCAGTAGGAGGCCATGAAGCGGCTGAAGTCGATGAGGAACTCGGTGATGCCGGGCAGGGCGATGCCGAGCTCCTTGAAGATCTGCTCGAACTTGGGGACGATGAACACCATGATGAAGGTGAGGATGGCGCCGGCGATGGTCATGACCGCGGCCGGGTAGATCAGCGCGCCGACCACCTTCTTCTTCAGGCGCTCGGCCTTCTCGCGGAACTCGGCGAGGCGGCGCAGGATGACGTCGAGCGCGCCGGCGGTCTCGCCGGCCTTGACCAGGTTGGTGTAGAGCTTGTCCCACACCTTGGGGTGGCGGCTCATCGCCTCGGAGAGCATGGTGCCGCTCTGCACGTCGTCGGTGACGGTGGCGATCGAGTGCTTGAACTTGCCGGGGCGCTGCATGTCGCTGAGGATCTGCAGCGACTGCACGATCGGCAGGCCGGCGTCCTGCAGGGTCGAGAGCTGGCGGGTGAAGAGCGTGACCTGCTTGGGCTTGATGCCGCCGCCGCCCATCGACATGCCGCCCTTGGCGGCGGCCGCCCCGGACTTGCCGGCCTTGGCGCGCGCCTCCTTCACCTCGATGGGCAGGAAGCCCTGGCGCTTGATCGCGGCGATGGCCTCGACCTGCGAGACCGCCTCGATGGTGTCGGTGATCTCCTTGTTGGAGCGCTTGTCGTGGGCCTTGAACTGGAAGACTGGCATGGGTGGCTCCCGGGAAACAGGTGCTGGACGGGCGGACGCGAGGACTCAGTCCTCGGCCGCCAGGGTCTCCTTGACCACCTCTTCGATGGTGGTCATTCCGGCGAAGATCTTCTGGATGCCCGAATCGCGCAGCGTGCGCATCCCGGCGCGGCCGGCGGCGATGCGCAGCTGCGTCGCGGTGGCCTTGCCGAGGATGAGCTCGCGCGTGGTGTCGTTGATGTCGAAGAGCTCGAACAGCGCGGTGCGGCCCTTGTAGCCGGTGCCCTTGCAGTGGTCGCAGCCCTTGCCGTAGTAGAAGCGCTGGTTGGCGCCCTCGCGGCGGATGTTCAGCGACAGCAGCTCCTCGTCGCTCGGCTGGTACGGCGCCTTGCACTTCGGGCAGATGGTGCGCACCAGGCGCTGGGCCAGGATGGTCTCGAGCGTCGCCGCGAGCAGGAACGGCTCCAGGCCCATGTCGAGCAGGCGGGTGACCGCGGTCGGCGCGTCGTTGGTGTGCAGGGTGGTGAACACCAGGTGGCCGGTGAGCGAGGCCTCGATGGCGATCTTGGCGGTCTCCTGGTCGCGCACCTCGCCGACCAGCAGGATGTCGGGGTCCTGGCGCAGGATGGCGCGCAGGCACTGCGCGAAGGAGCGGCCGACGGACTCGTCGACCGGCACCTGGATGAGGCCGTTGATCTCGTACTCGACCGGCTCCTCGGTGGTGATGATCTTGACCGAGTCCTCGTTCACCGCGCGACAGCGCCGAGTAGAGCGTGGTCGTCTTGCCCGAACCGGTCGGGCCGGTGACCACGACGATGCCGTTGGGGCGCTCGATGACCTTCTTGAAGTGGACGAGCAGCTCGTCGGGGAAGCCGACCTTGTCGAGGTCCAGGTTCACCACCTGGCGGTCCAGGATGCGGATCACGACCGACTCGCCGAACATGGTCGGCAGGCAGCTGACGCGCAGGTCGACCTCGCGGTCGCCGATCTTGACCGGGATCTTGCCGTCCTGCGGCATGCGCCGCTCGGAGATGTCGAGGTGCGCCATGACCTTGATGCGCGCGACCAGCGGCGCGGACAGGTTCTTGGGCACCGGCAGCATCTCGTAGAGCACGCCGTCGATGCGGTTGCGCACGCGGAAGACCTCTTCGAAGGGCTCGAAGTGGATGTCCGCGGCCTGCGCCTTGACGCCGGTCAGCAGGATGAGGTTGAGCAGCTTGCGCACCGGCGCCGACTCGGCGGCGGCGTTGACGTCGCTGGTGTCGAGGCCGGCGAGGGCGTTGACGTCGATCGAGAAGGTCTCCTGGCCGCTGCGCGGGTCCTGGGTGCTCTCCTCGGTGCCGAGCGAGTTCATCAGCTTGTCGAGCTCGGCCTTCTTCGTCCTCGTCGACCGACGACTGGTAGTACTGCTCGAGCGCGTCGGTGATCGCGCTCTCGCTGGTCAGCGCCGAGCGCACGTTGGACACGCCGAGCATGAACTTGAGGTCGTCCATGGCCGCGAGGTTGTCGGGGTCGGCGGTGGCGATGACCAGGGTCTTGTCCTCCATGCGCACCGGGATGATGCGGTAGGAGTTGGCGACGTGCGCGGGGACCTTCTCGATCAGCGCCGGGGGCAGGACCATGCCGCCGAGCTGCACCGAGTCCATGCCGAGCAGCTGCGCGACGGCGTAGAGCACGGCGTCCTCGCGGATGCCGCCGGCCTTGCAGGCCTCGATGATGTCGGTGCCGTTCTTGCGGTGGTCGTTGTAGATCTTCTGGGCCGTGGCCTGGTCCACCTCCTCCATCTTGTGGAGGGCCTTGAGCAGCTCTTTGGCCTCGACTCTGATCACCGCATGCTCCTGGGGGACCAGCCCCGCGCGTCGTCCGCGCGCCCCGGTCCGTCCGGTGCCCGCCTGGAATGCCTGCCGGCCATGATGGCGGCGGAAGGCCGGAATCCAACCCCGGGCGGACCGACCTTGCGGCCGGTGCGTCCCCTGCGCCCGTCAGGCCTTGGCGGCGGTGCCCGCGGCGCCGCCGCTGCCGGCCTCCTGGACCTTGCGCTGCAGGTAGCCCTGGTCCTTCGCGTACATCATCATGTCCGCGAAGTTGATGGTGCCGGCCTGGTAGAGCTTGAAGAGCCAGTCGTCGAGCAGGATCATACCCTGGTTCGCGCTGGTCTGGATGGTGCTGTCGATGCGGAAGCTCTTGTTCTCGCGGATCAGGTTCGAGATCGCCGGGTTCATGAGCATGATCTCGAAGGCGGCGGCGCGGCCCTTGCCGTCGGCCTTGGGCACCAGGGCCTGCGAGATGACCGCGACCAGGTTGCCGGCGAGCTGGGTGCGCACCATCTCCTGCTGGTTGGTCGGGAACACGTCGATGATGCGGTCGACGGTGCGCGAGGCGCCGGTGGTGTGCAGGGTGCCGAACACCAGGTGACCGGTCTCGGCCGCGCTGATGGCCGCAGAGATAGTGGCCAGATCGCGCATTTCGCCGACCAGGATGACGTCGGGGTCCTCGCGCAGGGCGCGGCGCAGGCCCTCCTCGAAGGACGGGCAGTCGATGTGGATCTCGCGCTGGTTGACCACGCGACTTCTTGTGGTTGTGGTAGAACTCGATCGGGTCCTCGAGGGTGATGATGTGCCCCTCCTCCTCGCTGTTGATGAAGTCGATCATCGTCGCCAGCGAGGTCGACTTGCCCGAGCCGGTCGGGCCGGTGACCAGCACCAGGCCGCGCGGGCGGGTGCAGATGTCCTTGATGTGGGGCGGCAGGCCGATCTGCTCGAAGGTCAGGATCTTCTGCGGGATCTGGCGCAGCACCATCGCGATGCGGCCCTTCTGCTTGAAGGCGTTGACGCGGAAGCGCGCCTTGTCGAGGTAGCCGATGGCGAAGTCGGTCGAGCCGACCTCGGAGATCTCGGTCTGGCCGCGCTCGCTGGTGATCTGCTTCATCAGCTGGGTGGTGTCCTCCGCGGTCAGGACCGGCGACTTCAAGCTCTTGACGCTGCCGTGGATGCGGAAGGTCGGCGGCCGCCCGACGGTGATGTGGATGTCCGACGCGTTCTGCGCGAGGCAGATTTCCAGCAGCTGGTTCATATCATAGGACATGGGCACCCTCGACCACCATCATGGTAGCCCCGCGGGGTCGGCAACGGCACCGGCGCGAGGCCGTTGCCCTGGTGTGTGACCTCCGCGGGGGGGCGCGTGATATACCTGGGGACATGGTCAGCCCTGACTCCGCATGGCGGAGGGCGCTGAGTCGCGCCTGAGACCCTGGACCCTGGACCCTGGAACCCTGGACCCTAGACCCTAGACCCTAGGTCGTCGTCCGGGGGGCATTTGCGAGTCCAGCGCTGAATCGAACGGAGACCCGAGGTCGTTGTCCGTTGGCCCGCCGCCAGTCCGATGACATTGAGACGACCAGGGAACCTCGCACCAGTGCCTAGGGTCTAGGGTCTAGGGTCTAGGGTCTAGGGTCTAGGGTCTAGGGTCTAGGGTCTAGGGTCAGGGTCAGGGTCAGGGTCTCAACGCCGAAAGCGTGCAGTGGCCCGTAAGCGATTACTTCCCCGGTGCGGCCGGGACGCCCGTTTCAGCAAGCCTCTGGTTCACCAAGGCGGGCAGGCTCTTGTAATCGATGGTCGAGGCGCGACGCAGGTCGCCGAGCAGGCGGGTGGTGCGCGGCTCGATCTCGGCGTCGACCACGTCCTGGAGGATGCGCTCCTTGAGTTCGGCGAAGACCGGCTCCTTGGCGGGGCGGCGGCCGTGGACGATGAGGATCTCGACGCCGGTGGCGCCGGCGATGGGCGGGAGCATCTGCGGGTAGGGCGGGTTGATGGCCCAGGCGGCGGACATCGACATGGGTTCGACCACGCGCGCGCCGAGCTCGCCGCGGTCGCCGCTGCGCGGCACGAAGCCGAGGTGGCCGTCGACCAGGTTGGGGTCGTAGCCCTTGCCGAAGGTGTTCCACACCTGCTCGAAGGTCAGGCGGCCGGCGGTCATGGTGCCGTGCAGCTGGACCATCACCTCCATCAGGCGCTTGTGCTCGACCTCGGGCGGGATGGCCTTGCCGTCCTTGTCCTTGGGCGCGTACGGGATCCACAGGCTCGAGAGGTCGATGGCCTCGGGCTGGCGGTAGCGGTCGATGTGCTCGACGAACCACGCCTTGAGGCCGTCCTCCTCGATCTCGGCGTGGGCGCGGCGCGCGACCAGCAGGTGCAGGCCGGTGAGCATGCGGAAGCCGGGCTCGGCGGTGAACTGCGCGATGGTCATCTTCTGGGTCTGCTGGATGAAGGTCGGGAAGTCGACCTGCGGCTGGCCGCGCGCCTTGAGCGATTCCTGCAGGCGCTTGGCCATGCGCCCGACCTCGGCGTCGATCGCCGCGGCGTCGATGACCACGCCCTCCTTGACGAGCGCGGCCTCGACCAGGCGGATGTTGATCAGCTCCTCGCGCACCTTCGCCGAGCCGTCGCGCAGCAGCTGCACCGCGAGCAGGCCGCGGGTCAGGCGCCAGTCGGCGACCTGCACCACCACCGAGTCGTCGCGCAGGGCCGCCCAGTCGACGCGGCCGAGCTGCTGGTGCATCAGCTCCTCGACCTGCTCGACGCCTTCCTTCTTGAGCAGCGCGTCCTCGACGTCGCGCAGGGTCAGCGGCTTGCCATCGATCAGCGCGACCGGCTCGGCCAGGGTCGACGCGGCCGTGGGCGGCGCGGCGGGCGTCGGTGCGGGCGCCGGCGCCTGGGACGTCTCGGCGCAGGTGGCCAGGCTGCCCACCAGCACCGCGGCCGCCAGGGCGGCGACGGGACGGAGGCGGCGGAGGAGGAGCGGACGGTCAGGAGTCATCGGCGGCGCCTTGCAGCGGTGGGATGGCGGCCGGGCCGAGCGCGGCGTACAGCGCGAGCAGCTCGGCGGCGGACAGGGCTTCGAGCCTGCGCTGGGTGTCCAGGCCACAAGCCGCGCAGGCTTCGCACCGCCTGTTCGCGAGTCACTCCCGCGTCGCGCAGGGCGCCGGGCAGGACCTTGCGGCGCGCCGAGAACACCGCGCGGCACCAGCGGCCGAAGCCGGCCGGCAGCGCGGCGCGCGGCGTCCACGCCAGGATCGCGCTGTCGACGCGCGGGCGCGGGTGGAAGCACTGCGGCGGCAGGCGCCGCACCAGGCGCGGGACGCCCGCGGCCTGCAGCACCGCCGCGCTGGCGCCCCAGGCGTCGTCGCCGGGCTTGGCGCACAGCCGCTCGGCGGCCTCCCACTGCACGGTCACGGCGACCGCCTCGGGCGGGTTGGGCAGCGCGACCGCGTTGAGCAGCGCCGGCAGGGCGACGTCGTACGGCAGGTTGGCGCCCAGCCGCCACGGACCGGCGGCGGCGAACGCGGCGATCGCCGGGTGCAGCACGCTCTTGCTCGCCAGGCAGTCGCCGTGCACCAGCTGCAGGCCGCGCGGCACCAGCGCGGCCTGCAGCAGCGCGTGCAGGCCGCGGTCGAGCTCGACCGCCAGCACCGTGCAGCCGGCGTCGAGCAGGCGCTCGGTGAGCAGGCCGGTGCCCGGTCCGATCTCGACCACGCGCTGGCCGGGGGCGGCGCCGAGCGCGGTGGTCAGGCCGCTCAGCGCGCCGTCGTCGACCATGAAGTTCTGGCCGAGGCGGTGCAGCGGCGCGAGGCCCGCGGCGGCGAGTTCGGCGATGACGCGCTGGCGCAGGTCGCTCATGGCGCCGCCGGGGCGGCGGGGCGGCGCGGGGACGGGAAGCGGCCCGGGCGCGGCGGGCAGGGCCCCCGCGGCCGGCAGGAAGCGCGCCTCCGGCCAGATCAGCTCGGCGGCCTCGGCGGCGGTGACCCAGGCGCGGCCCTGCGGACCGCCGCGCTCGCCGCGCCCCGCTTCGGCGTGGAGCGGCACGCTGCCGTCGGCGGCGGGCCGGCCGACGGCCAGCACCAGCTGCTCTTCGGCGCCGATGCCGCGGTCGCGGCCGGGCAGCGCGCAGAGGACGCTGCCGGCGAGCTCCGCGGGCAGCAGCGGGCCGGCCTGGGCGTCGCTGCGGCCGGCGCGCAGGCCGGCGAGCAGGCGCAGGTAGCGGCGCACCTGGACCGGATCGGCGGCGCGCGCGCCCGCCGCGTCCGGCTTGCCGTCCGGCCCGAGCGTGGCCAGCGTCCAGCCGTCGCCGCTGCGCGCGACGCGGTAGCGGCCCGCGCCGCTCTGCACCTCGATGCGCTCGACCAGGCTGGGCACCAGCGGGAAGACCAGGTCGTCGAGCACCGGCAGGCGCAGCAGCTCGACCAGCTCGGGATCGACCAGGAAGCTGACGCCGCCGTCGCTGTCGAGCGCGCGCCAGCCGTCGCCCTCGCGCGCGAAGGCCAGCCCCAGGTCCTGGTCGATGGTCTCGCCGACGCGGCTGTCGTCGTTGGAGCGCGCCGCGCGGGCCGGCGCGAAGCGCAGGCTGATCTCCAGCGCCGGCGCCGCGAGCAGGGCGCGGTCGGCGGCGGTGGCGAGGCGCGCGCTCTGCGCGCGCGCCGTGCAGATGGCGCGCGCGATGCGCTCGACGGCGAGCTGGTTGACCGCGCCCGCGACCGGCAGCACCTGGCGCCAGCCGGCGGCGCCGGCGACCGCGTAGAGCTCGGCGCGCGGCGGCTGCTCGTCGTGGACCAGGCGCTGCAGCTTGACCACGCGCTCGAGCGCGCGCGTGGTCAGGCGCGTGTCGAGCATGCGGTCGGGACCGAGGTCGCGCAGGTCCTCGGGCCACGCCGCCACGGTCGCGACGTGGGTGGGGCTCCAGATGCGGTCGCCGGCGATGGCCACCTGCAGCACGTTGCCGCTGCTCTGGAAGCGGAAGCCGAGCAGCGTGGCCTCCGCGGGCGGCGCGTCGGCCGCGGTGCGCGGGCGCGGCGCCTGGACCGCGAGCTGGTCGAGCGCGTAGGCGACGCGCGCCACCGCGGACACGTCGGCGACCTCGCGGCCGCCGGGCCACACCACGTCCCACTGGCTCTCGCCCTTGAGCTCGTCGCGCAGGCCGTGCTTCTCGAGGCGCAGCACGGCGACGCCGGCGCGCGTCACCGCCAGCTCCGCGACCGGGTTGCCGGCGAAGTCGCGCGCGAGGTTGAAGAGGTAGTCGCGGTCGAGGTCGGCGAGCGCCGCCTCCCACTGCGCGAGCTGCGCCGCGGGCAGCGCCTGCACCGGCAGGTCGTCGACCTGGGCGCGGCCGGCGGCGGCCCCCGGCGCCGCCGCGGCGCCGCCGGGCACCGCGTCGGCCAGCCGGGGCGCGCCGCGCCACACGCGCACGGTCTGGTGCGCGCCGCCGCGCGTGGTGAGGCGCAGCTCGCCCAGCGGCGGCTCCGCGCCGCGCGGGGGTCCAGCGAAGTCCACCAGCTGCAGGCGGTCGATGAGCGCGAGCAGGCGCAGCGTGCGGCGCGTCAGCGGCGGCCGCCCGGGCGCGCCCGCGTCCACCCACTCGGCGCGGCCCTGGACGATGCGCAGCGCGCCGCTGGCGAGCTCGACGACCGCGTCGGTGGGCACCAGCGTCAGCACGTCCAGGCGCCCGACGCGCTGGTCGAGCGACCTGATCGTGTTCGCGGGGAAGGCGGCGAGGCGGTGCGTGCCCCCCTCCCACAGGTAGCCGGTGTCGCCGCTCACGCCCCAGCGCAGGCGGTAGGCGCCGGCGTCGATGGCGCGCGTGCCGTCGATGCCGTAGTCGGCGAGGCGCTCCTCCGCGACCTTGTCGACGACCTTGGCCGCGGGCGCGCGCAGCTGCGTCAGCACGGTCCACAGCACGTCGAGGTGGTCGGCGGCGAGCGGCCGCAGCACGCCCTGGATGCGCACGCCCTCGGGCACCACTTCCTGGACAAAGCCGCCGCCGCGCACGGTCATGGCCGGGGGCAGCGGGCCGGAGACCAGCGCCACGCCATCGCCGGCGGCGCCGCGGTCGGGCCACAGGACGTAGGCGGTGAGGGCGAGCATGACCAGGCAGATGACGATGTAGGCGGTGCGGGTCATGGGAGCGTTCGGCGTGCGGGGTGCGGCGCGCGGCGTTACACCGGGAGACGGCGCCGCCAGAGGAACCTTCACGGTCCACCATGGAGACGTGGCGCGCCGCTCGACCTTGGGCGATGTCCGGCGAGCGGTACACCGGACGTCGAACGCCGAACGCCGAACGCCGCCCCTCCCCCCATCCCACCCCGAACTCGTGCTTGCGGGGCAGGTCGTCGAGCTTCCCCAGGCCGAAGCGCGACAGGAACGCGTCCGTGGTCCCGTAGAGCAGCGGCCGCCCGAGCGCGGACTCGTCGCGGCCGGAGACGTGCACCAGCTTGAGGTCCATGAGCTGGCGCAGCACCGGCCCGCACTGCACGCCACGGATGTCCTCGATGGCGCCGCGCGTCAGCGGCTGCTTGTAGGCGACGATGGCGAGGGTCTCGAGCGCGCTCTTGGACAGGCGCGTGGGCAGCTCGCGCTTCGGCCTGGGGAAGGACCTGCCCCGCAAGCACGAGTTGGGGTGGGATGAGGGGCGGCGTCCGGTGTCCGGCGTCCGGCGTCCGGTGTACCGCTCGCCGGACCTCGAGCCGGGCGGGTCTCGCCTCCACGGTCGGCCGTGAAGGTCCGCCGGCGCCGTCTCCCTGGGTGACGCCGCACGCCGAACCCCGAACGCCGAACGCTGCCCGTGACCCGCACCGCCTACCTCACCATCTGCCTGGTCATGCTCGCCCCTCGCCGCCTACGTCCTGTGGCCCGACCGCGGCGCCGCCGGCGATGGCGTGGCGCTGGTCTCCGGCCCGCTGCCCCCGGCCATGACCGTGCGCGCTGGCGGCCTGGTCCAGGAGGTGGTGCCCGAGGGCGTGCGCATCCAGGGGGTGCTGCGGCCGCTCGCCGCCGACCACCTCGACGTCCTGTGGACCGTCCTGACCCAGCTGCGCGCGCCCGCCGCCAGGGTGGTCGAGAAGGTCGCGGAGGAGCGCCTGGCGGATTACGGCATCGACGGCGCGCGCGCCATCGACGCCGGCGCCTACCACCTGCGCTGGGGCGTGAGCGGCGACACCGGCTACCTGTGGGAGGGGGGCACGCACCGCCTCGCCGCCTTCCCCGCCAACACGATCAGGGCGCTCGACCAGCGCGTCGGGCGCCTCGATGTCCTGACGCTGGTGCCCACCGACGCGGTCGTCGAGCTCGTCCGCGGCGGGCTGCGCATCGTGCCGGCCCGCGCCGACTGGGTGGACGCGGGCGCTCCCGGGCGGCCGCCGCTGACGCGCCGCACGCTGCGCCTGCTCGCGCTCATCGACCGCCTGCAGCTGGTGGACTTCGCTGGACCGCCGCGCGGCGCCGAGCCGCCGCTGGGCGAGCTGCGCATCACCACCCGCGGCGGCGCGCACCAGACCGTGCGCGTGTGGCGCGGCGCGCCCGGGCTGGCCGACGCGGTGCCCGGAGGCGCCGCCGCGGCGCCGGGGGCCGCCGCCGGCCGCGCCCAGGTCGACGACCTGCCGGTGCAGGCGCTGCCCGCGGCGCAGCTCGCGCAGTGGGAGGCGGCGCTCGCCGACCTCGACCGCGACTACCTGTTCAACCTCGCGCGCGACTTCGCCGGCAACCCGGTCGCGAGTGGCCGTGACGCGCGGCGGCGCCGCCGTGCTGCGCCTCGAGAAGCACGGCCTGCGCGACGAGCTCAAGGGCGAGAGCCAGTGGGACGTGGTGTGGGCCGGCGGCCGCGAGGTCGCCGACGCGGCGGCCGTGGCGAGGTCGCCTACGCGCTCGACCAGCTCGCGGTCCAGGCGCCGCGCCCGCGCACCGCGGCCGACGCGCCGCCCGCGGAGGCCACGCTGCTCGTCTTCCGCTTCCAGAGCAGCGGCGACGTGCTGCAGGTGGCCATCGCCGG